>NZ_AMGM01000029.1 GCF_000298295.1 Cecembia lonarensis LW9 | reverse complement strand
TTAAACCAATAAATAAATTTAAATACTAGCGATCTGTTTTTAGATATTAAACTCTCAGGAAAATAATTGTTGGTATATACCAAAAAAGCATCAGAAGCTGGTCTAAATCTCCATTGAATTCTACTATTGATGTTTAAATTGTCAAATTGATTATTATATTGAATAAAAGTAGTCCAAAATAAATAATTTGTAACAGTAAGGTCGATTCGAGGACCAAAGAGAATTAAATCAGATCCTGAAAACCCTTCGGTGAGAGTAATTTTATTAAAATTATAATTTAACCCTAAGCTCCCAAATTGCTTATATCTAAAATTCAAATTACCTGAAACCTGACTTAAATTTCCGTTGAAAAAACCTCCATTAATTAATTGAATATTGAAAAAAAATGGCTTTCTAAGATCTGACTGATATGAAGTTAAAAAACCGGTTTGTACAAATTCATCTCCCGGCTGGAATTGCTGATCAGTTCTTCCTGTAGGGTTAAATGGGAAAAATAGCTTCACATAGTTGTTTAAAATAGAAAAATTAAAAATTGATGTATTTTGAAATGTTACTATCCATGAAGAAGATAAATTATAATCAGTTAACCCCCAAGTTTGATTCCAGATCCAATTATTTGAGAATAAAATTTGGTGCCTGTTTACTATTTTTGATCTTGGAAAAAAATTGAAACCGAAGATAGGGTTAATTCTGAAAAAATCTTTTCGAGGAACAAACCCAACAACAGCCTCAAAATCATTATCTATTAATTGGTGTGTCCATGTTGCGAAAAATTTCAGCGTATTATATGTAAGGGTACTTCCATGGGAATAACCAGTGGAACCGCCTTCTTTCATTGATTGATGCCAATAAAACTTTCCCGACCATTTTCCGTCTCTGGAAGCTAGGTTATAATCAACCCCCGCCAAATTCTGGCCTTCTCGACTATTAAGTTGATCGCTTTCAAGAAAATTAAACTGGTGTCTACCTACGTAGAAGAAATTAATATTTGATCTATGGAAAGTCTTTTTTTGCAGGGAAAAAACTGAATAATTTAATGAAGGTAAGCTTAATAAATCATCAGAAGCACTTTGCATATTAAGAATACCAAGTCTCCAGTTCTTTCCAAATTTCCCAGTCAATCTGGCACCTCCAATGATTTTTTCTTGAACATTTTGACCTGTTGCCGAATCTATAGTTACTCCAATTCTTCTCGAAAAAAAAGGTCTCGCATTGTTAAGTCCGAAATTTGAAAATAAATCTGCATTTTCTAAAAAAAACTGTCTCCTTTCAGGAAAAAAAAGCTCAAACCTGTCAAGATTCGTTTGTTGTTGATCTACTTCTACTTGGGAAAAATCTGGATTTATTGTCAAATCCAAATTTGTGGATGAACTTAATGCTACTTTGATGTCTCCTCCAACTGAAAAGTTCTTTCTAGTTTTTTGGGCTAAATTATCATTAGTGTCACTTGCTAAAGCAAATGGGATCAATGAAATATTTTTCCCAGGCGTTCCTAATTGGCCTTCAAAAGTTAATCTCCCAGTAAATGCTAAATTGATTAACTCGAATTGCCTTGGAACTCTATTCCATACTGATAGCTCATTTCGGTAGGTGTCAGAAGTGAAAAAATTCACTCCCCAATCCATAATATTTTCTCTATATCTTAATGTTTTGAAAGGTATTGATATTTCAACCTGCCAATGATCAGTATGAACTGAAGTAGCCGAATACCAAATATTGTCCCAAGAAAAGTCTACATCTTCTGGAAGACCTCCTCCATTGGAAATTAATCCTTCTCGTTGAACATTAAAAGGATTTACACCAAACAAAAACCCAATTGTTTGATCATTGAAAGGATCTAAAATAACATTAAATGCATCAACATTATTGGTAGGAAAATCCCTTCTCATTGACATAGAAACATGTTTTCCAGGGTCCTTATCATAAATTTTTGCTGCTACATATAAATTTTTGTCATCATAAAAAATAACAACCTCGGTTTTAGTTACTGACTTAGAAGTATCAAAAGGAAAGTACTGGTCAAAATCACTATAAAAAAATAATTCATTATAAAAGTCTTCATTTAAATAACCATCAATAAAAACATCAACTTCAGTCTTTCCTGCAAACAAAACATTTTCCTCATTTTGACCATATAGCGGTAATTGAGTTAAACAAAAAATAAAAAATCCTAAACAACTGATTTTAAAATAATATTCCTTCTTCTTCATTTTCAACCAATTTGGCATTAAAAAAAGGGGGGAACTTTATAAAAAAAGTTCACTACCCCTTTTAAATATTAATTAATCTTAATATCCAGGATTCTGAGTAAGATTAGGGTTCAAAATTATTTCTGAAGCAGGAATGGGATATAGTAAATAATCTTGAGAAACATTGAACATGTTTGGCAAAGGTCCAGAACCTTCTGGATAAAAATAGTCTTGAGGGTTAGCTTTAATCCTTTCACCAAACTGATTCATCACTTCTACAGCTATACCTGAACGGACAAGATCTTGCCACCTTTTATTTTCGAATGCCAATTCTATTCTTCGCTCATTCAAAAGAGTATTTTTATCTAAAGAGTTTAATTCTTGTAATCCTGCCCTTGTTCTAATTTGATTAACTAAGGAAAGTGCTTCATTGCTATTCCCTTGCTCAAAAAGACATTCAGCCAAATTTAGTAAGGTCTCAGCATATCTGTAAACTATCCAATTTTGACCTGTTTGATTAGGGATAGCATGTGGGTGTTGATATTTCTTAATATAAGGTAGATTATCATAAATCACCCCTGGTAGTGGAGAGGGACCTGAAAAAAACGCTATTGTTGCTTCATATCTTGAATCATTATCTTCATAAAGATCCAAAAGCTCTGGGACAGGAATATTGAAGGATCCCCCTCCATTTCTAGCTGCAGGTGAGACTCCTGTAATTATTGCTGGATCGTCTAACTCAGGTAGGAATTGATATGGAAAAGTGCTAAATAATGGTTGAGAAGTCCCTTCAACAAAGTAAATTTCGAAAATGATTTCTGAATTACCTTCATTGGAAGGTTTAAAGATTTCATCATATACCGGTAAAAGGTTATATCCAGCATTTAACACGTTTCTTAAAGCCGACTCTGCTTCTGACCATCTTTTTTGGCTCATTAAGACATCAGCCAATAACATGTATGCCGCACTGACTGTTGCCCTACCTGGAACTTGGTTATTTTTCCCTGGTAATAAAGGAATACTAGTGTTTATATCTGATAAGATTAAATCTAAAATCTCAGATGAACCTGACCTGTTTTTAAATGTTTCAGAGAATGATGTAGGTGGTTCGATAAACAAAGGAACACCTCCAAAATTTTTCAATAAATCAAAATAAGCAAATGCTCTCAAAAAATATGCTTCGCCTTTGATAGAGGTTTTTGATTGGCCATTAAAATCAGCATTATCAATACTCTGAATAATAAAGTTTGACCTGGAAATAATAAGGTAATTGTTTAACCACTTATTAAGTACTATTTCATTATTAGTTTCTACAGTAAATGTCCCGAGGTCTTCTCTAGGTTGATTTCCTCTGTTCCCAAGGTTCAAAACAAAATGGGCATTATCTGACCTGAACTCTGTCATTTGCCAATCTTGATTATACAATGTCTGTAAAGGTGCATAAGCACCAGTAATAGCTTGTAAAAAATCACTTTCAGTTTGATAGAAATTTTCCTGGGTAATGTTTGTTTCAGGTAATATTTCTAGAAAATCACTACATGATGTTAATACAAGCATTATGATTATTATTCTAATTTTCGTTCTCATATTATATTTTTTTTAGAAACCAACACTTATTCCAAAGCTAACAGTTCTGGGAATTGGGTAGGAGTTTTCATCTACCCCTGGTACATTTCCAATGCTTGATTGGTTTGCAGCAGTTGAACCAAATCTTTGCGTATTTACCTCTGGATTAGTACCAGGGTAATTTGTAATAAATAAAGCATTTTGAATACTGCTGTATAAATAAAGCCTTTTAATAGTTGAGTTGCCCGACATTGGAAGATTATAACCAATCGTTAAATTATTCAAAGACAAATAGCTTCCATCTTTAATAAATCGACTATTCCATCTATCCCTCTCAAGAAATGTCGTGCCTTGTTGAACGCTCCCAAATTTTCCAGCTCCTGGATTTTCCGGGGATTTCCATCTGTCATTTACATCTCTAAGGACATTAAATACTCCGTCCAAATTCGCTGCCCAGTTTTCATAAAAAGCAAGTATATCATTCCCAAATGATCCTAGAATTGCCATTGAAAGGGTAAAATTCCGATAGCTAAATTGATTTGTAAACCCATATACAAAATCAGGCCATGGATTACCAATTATCGTCATATCCTCAGGAAAAGAAATAATTCCGTCTCCATTTAGATCTCTAAACTTAACAGTTCCCACTTGTGAAGATGGATGTTTTGGAGAGTTATCGAAATCTTGCTGGTCAACATAAACCCCATCTTGAATTGCTCCATAAAACTGGGTAATAGGTTGTCCTACTATTGACATATGACTTCTAAATTGATATAAAAGGATTCCGCTGGGGAGCATGTTAGTTTGATTACCTAAAGAGACGACTTTATTCCTATCAAAAGAAACATTAAAATTGGTATTCCACTTAAAGTTTGATTTATTTATGACAGCTGCCTGCGCTGCAATCTCATGTCCCCAGAATTTAAGTTCACCGATATTAGTTTGGATGGAATTAAATCCAGAAGAGACGGGTACTTCCACATCAAAAAGCAAATTATCTGTATTTCTAACGTAATAATTGTAAGCAAGCTGAATTCTATCATTCCATAAGTTAATATCGGCACCTAAGTTAAATTGTCTGTTATTTTCCCAGCCCAATCTTTGATCACCTAAATTATTGGGAATTCTTCCTGCTGTAGGAACATTCGCAAATGGATAAAAAACTTCTCCAATTGTGGATCTATGGGTATAGTTACCTATTTGAAAATTACCTGTAAGACCATAGCTCGCTCGAATTTTAAAAAAGTTTATTACATTTTCATTCCAAAAATCTTCTTTCGAGATAATCCAACCTGCAGAAACGGCTGGAAAATTCCCCCATCTGTTATTTTCACCAAAGCGAGAGGAACCATCTCTTCTAATAGAAGCTGTAAATAGATATTTATCCTTGAATTGATAGTTTACTCTTGCTAAGTAGGACAATAACGTCCATTCCTCAACACTACTATCAACAAGAAGTATCCCAGCAGCATTCAAAGTTCTCACTTTATCATCTGGGAAGTTATTCCCAAATACTGTTAATCCATCAGCTCTGGCTTTTTGTGCAGTAAAACCTACCAATGCATCAAACTTGTGTTCATTTATCTCCCTAGCATAATTAAGGGTATTCTCGTTTAACCAGTTTGTGAACCTAACATTATTATTTGAACCAAATGGAATTCTAGGAGGAGGGATAAAAAGAACTCCAATAGTAGATGGGTTAAATTCAAAAATATTCCTATTCCCAATCTGAAAATTACCTGTTGTCTTTGCCGTTAGGCCTTTAGCTATTTCATAATCTATCGATAAATTGGATAACAACTGAAAATCATCATCTTCAAATACCTTTTCTTTTGCTACCCTCAACCAATTAGGATTTCCAAAGGTAGCAGGATCAGTAGCAATAAGACTTAAACTTCCATCTGGATTAAAAGGATTGGCAAGGGGTGTTGTAATTAAAGCAGAAGAAACTATGTTTTCTGTAACATAAGGCCAACCATCTGTATTAAAATTAGTGTTTTTTGTTAAAGTCGGCGCAAAATTTAATCCAATATTAAGCTTTTCATTAGGTTTAAACCTAGAGTTTATTCTAAAAGAAAAACGTTCAAAACTCGTTCCAACAACCACTCCTTCTTGATTGAAATAACCCAAACTAGCAGATGTAGCAAACTTTTCACTTCCCTGGCTGATTCCAAAATTATAGCTCTGGATAGCTCCAGTTCTGGTAATAGCATCAAACCAATCTGTTCCCGTCCCTAATTGATCTGGGTTTTGAAAAGCGGGGTTAACTGGACGTCCGTTTAATTCTGCTATTTCTTTTTGAAATTGAGCATATTCCCTTGCATTCATCATTTCAAGTCTTCTTCCTTGAGGAATATTCTCAAAACCATAGTATGAATCAAAGGAAATTTGTGTTTCCCTATTAAACTCAGTTTTATTAGTTTGAATCAAGACTACCCCATTAGCAGCCCTGGACCCATATAAAGATGCTGCCGCTGGATCTTTAAGAACTGTTATATTTTCTATTTCATTTGGACTAATAAAGCTTATATCACCTTCTATAGGCATTCCATCAACCACATACAAAGGTTGTGAACCACCCGTAAAAGAAAAAGCTCCCCTAATTTGAAAGTTCAAACCTTGTCCAGGCCTTCCTGAAGTTTGTGTAACTCTTACGCCTGCTAGTTTACCTTGAAGTTTTTGGCCAACAGTTGCAACTGGGGCGTTTGGTAAATCTTTAACATTTAAAGTCTCAATCGCGCCTGTGATTTCCTCAGCCCTTTGTATAGCATATCCTGTCACAATGACCTCTCCTAAGGCTTTTGTATCTGATTCTAAAAAAATATTATAATTTGACTCTATTCCAATTGAAATTTCTTTGGTTAGATAGCCAATAAATGAAAATACCAAAGTGTTATTTCCTGAAGGAACCGACAAACTAAAGTTACCATCTATGTCTGTTACTGTTCCAATATTAGTACCCTTAATAATGATTGATACTCCAGGAAGTGCTTCGTTTTCTTCCAAAGATTGTACTTTACCAGTAACAATCCTATCTTGAAGTGCATAAGAATGTACACTAATTAAAACCAATAAGCAGGAAAGTATTGAGAACACTTTCCATTGGCTTAATTTCTTTCGAAATTTTCCGTATTCTTTTCTCATAGTTAAATTGGATTTTATGTTGACTTTATTAGCTTATCCCCAATATTATTAGGAGCACCTTCTAAAATTAATAAGTCAGAAAAATTAAAGTATCCTGTACTGTGCTGAGAATTATTTTGTTTTTGTAACTAAAAAAAAATTAAATTCTAATAATTTGAGGTATAGAATAATATTTCACTAGCAAATGAAAGAATTGAAATCTACATTTACATAATTATAGAAATGTTTGATTTTTATAAAACTTTTTAAGTTTTGATTAAGTATTTTCAATAAATCCTATCAAATGATGAATTTTATTAAAATGAGAAGATTAAATCAGTAAAGTACAGGACAGAAAGTCCTTATCTTTCAAATAATTTTGGTTAAAACTAAAACAAGCTTATGATGAAACTTACTATTCAAACCTTTAACCACGTATCCTATCTATGGGACGATGAAAAAGCCGCGGCCTTGGGCAATGACGAAGTTGCTTTATTGATATACCGTTCCAATATTTTGGGCGCTGACTTAAGAATTACCAATTACGGAGGAGGAAATACATCCTGTAAAACTATAGAAAAAGACCCCCTGACCGGAAAAGAGGTGGAAGTCATGTGGGTAAAAGGTTCCGGCGGAGATATAGGAACCCTTACCAAAGCAGGTCTAGCCGGGCTTTATGTGGACAAGTTGCGCTCGCTTGAAGGGATTTACGGAGGGATTGAGCATGAAGATGAGATGGTAGGACTTTTCAACCACTGCATCTACGACCTGGACTCCAAGGCCCCTTCTATTGATACGCCTTTACATGCCTTTTTACCCTTCAAACATATCGATCACCTGCATCCCGATGCAGCCATTGCCATCGCGGCATCCAAAGATGGAGAGAAAATCACACAAGAACTTTTTGAGGGGCAGATTGCCTGGGTGCCTTGGCAAAGACCAGGCTTTGATCTGGGATTGCAATTGAGAGATGCATTGGAGGCCAATCCGGGTATCCGAGGCATCATGCTGGGCGGACATGGCCTGTTCACCTGGGGAGATACTGCTTACGAATGTTACATCAATAGTTTGGAGGTGATCGAGAAAGCTTCCGCTTACCTCGAAGCCAATTACGGTAAAAAGAGACCAGTTTTTGGAGGAGAGAAAGTGAAAGCACTGGAGCCCGCTCAAAGGAAAGATCAGGCAGCCAAAATCGCTCCCTTATTGCGAGGCTTGGCTTCCAGCTATAACCGCATGGTGGGCACTTTCAATGATTCTGAGACAGTACTGCAGTTTATCAACTCCCACGACCTGGATAAACTGGCACCTCTGGGGACCTCTTGCCCAGACCACTTTCTAAGGACGAAAATTGCCCCGTTGGTATTGGATATCCCTGCTGATCAGGATCTTTCTGACCTGACTACTTTGAAAGGCCATATAGAAAAGCTTTTTGCCCGATACAGGGAAGGATACAAAGGCTATTACGAAAAACACAAACGCTCCAACAGCCCTGCTATACGTGACCCTAATCCGGTGATCATCCTTTGGCCGGGAGTGGGAATGTTTTCCTATGCCAAGGATAAACAGACTTCAAGGGTAGCTTCAGAATTTTATATCAACGCCATCAACGTGATGCGGGGAGCAGAGGCTGTATCGGAATATGTCTCATTACCACTTCAGGAAGCTTTTGATATTGAGTATTGGTTGCTCGAAGAGGCCAAACTCCAACGCATGCCCAAAGAAAAAGCACTTTCCAGAAAAGTGGCCCTGATCACCGGAAGTGCCGGAGGAATTGGTAAGGCCATCGCGGATAAATTCGCGGCAGAGGGTGCCTGTGTGGTGATTTCTGACATTGATGAAGAGAACATTGCCAATGCCAGAAAAGATTTTGGAAAAGATATCGCCATCGCCGTCAAACTCGATGTGTTGGATAATGATACGATTGCTCAAGCCTATAAGGAAGCCTGCCTGGCATTCGGCGGAGTTGACATCATCGTCAACTGTGCTGGATTGGCCATCAGCAAATCTTTGGCAGACACAACAGAGGCCGACTGGGATTTGCTCAATGATGTCCTGGTCAAGGGTCAGTTCAAAGTTTCCCAAGTGGGAGTGGCCGTCATGAGGGTTCAGGGAATGGGTGGTGACATCATCAATATTGCTTCTAAAAATGCATTGGTTTCCGGACCAAACAATGTGGGCTATGGCACCGCCAAAGCTGCCCAAATCCACATGTCAAGGTTACTCGCAGCAGAACTCGGTCCTGATAAAATCCGGGTCAATGTGGTCAATCCTGATGCGGTGATTGAAGGTTCTAAAATATGGGAAGGCAAATGGGCTGAAGGCCGGGCAAAAGCCTATGGCGTAACCGTGGAGGAATTGCCGGCTTACTACGCCAAGCGAACTTTGATGAATGAGATCATCAGCACCAAGGATCTGGCCAATGGGGTGTTTGCCTTTGTCGGAGGTCTATTGCCCAAGTCCACAGGGAATATATTGAATGTAGATGGGGGTGTTGCTGCGGCTTTTGTGAGGTAATTAAGGTACTCGCAAAGGCGCTAAGACGCTAAGGCAGGTAAAGGTAATTGCCAAACTATCAGATTTAGGTTAGCTATATCCATACTGTTGTCCTTGTCACTTCGAACGCAGTGAGAAGTCCATTAATTCCATAGTAATAGGCTAAAAATTTAGATTTCTCAGTCGTTCCTCCTTCGAAATGACAAGGAGAAGTAAAAACAAATAGCTATCCATCAATAATAGGCTAGCAAATGCTAAGTAGTTTGCCTTGTCACCTCCCTGCCCGTTCCGTTCAGGCGGGCCTGCCCGCAGCAGGCGGGGACAAAGGAGAGGTCTATTCACCTTTGAAGAAGAATTAGATTTCTCTCTTCGTTCGAAATGACAAGGAAAGGCTTTCTTCCAAATTATTCCTTAAATTCAAATTAAAACAGAACCCACTTCGTACCCCTGCCTACGAGGAGGTAGGTTTGTGGCAATAAACAATAACCGTTATCCACTTCGTGCCTTCGTGCCTTTGTGGCCATAAAAAACAACAACCCAACTCCACTTCGTGCCTTTGTGGTAAAGAAATTATGAGAATAACCACCGACCAAATCCAATTCACCAATAAACCCAGAGAAGTTTCCCATGCCAGGGAATTCAATTTCCTCGCTGAAAACCTGGAGAAAAAAGGAATTAATGTTGAACAGCTTATCCAAAAACTGCAAGCCTTCCAGATCGCCATCCCTTCCTGGGCTTTGGGCACCGGAGGAACCCGCTTTGGCCGTTTCTCAGGAGGTGGAGAACCCGCAACCCTGATCCAAAAAATTCAGGATATAGGTATCCTCCATGCGCTGAATAGATCAAGCAATTCAGTTTCCCTGCATATTCCCTGGGACATCCCCCAGGACTATGATGCAATCCTTCAAGCAGCTGCAGAAGCAGAAATCGGTTTTGATGCGGTCAATTCCAATACTTTTCAGGATCGGACTGACCAAAGCCTATCCTACAAATTCGGTTCCCTTTCCAATAATGACCAGACCATTCGGGAACTGGCCATTGAACACAATAAAGAAGTGATCCGAATCGGAGAAAAATTGGGTTCAAAGGCCCTGACAGTTTGGTTAGCAGATGGTTCCTCTTTTCCCGGCCAACACAGTTTCCGTAAAGCCCTGCAAAGTACCTATGAGTCTTTACAGGAAATTTACAAAGAACTCCCTTCAGATTGGAAAATGCTGGTAGAGTACAAACCTTATGAGCCTTATTTTTATAGCACAGTGATCCAAGACTGGGGCACCTCCTTTTTGTTGGCCAATAAACTTGGGGACAAAGCTTTTACTTTAGTGGATCTGGGCCATCACCTGCCCAACACCAATATTGAGCAGATTGTGGCTACTTTAATGACAGAAGGGAAATTAGGTGGTTTTCACTTCAACGATTCCAAATACGGGGATGATGACCTGACCGTGGGCAGCATCAAACCTTACCAACTCTTCCTGATTTTCAATGAACTGGTTTCGGGTTTTGAAGAAACGGCAAATCCTTCTCCTGCTTGGATGATTGATGCCAGTCACAACTTGAAAGATCCTTTGGAGGACTTGTTACAATCCGTAGAAGCCATCAAACTGGCTTATGCCCAGGCTTTGATCGTGGATCAAATTGCCCTGCATGCTGCACAAGCTTCACATGATGTGACCTTCGCTCAGGAAATCTTACAGGATGCATTTAGAACTGACCTCAGACCTTTGGTAAGAGAATCTATCCGCCAAAGCGGAGGGGCCATTACCCCCATTCATAGCTATCGGGAACTGAAAGTCAGGGAAACGCTGATCAAAGAAAGAGGCAAAGACAGTAAAGCCAGCGGATTGTAACATGGAACCCATCAAAGTAACTGCCATATTTGATATTGGAAAGACCAATAAGAAGTTCTTTCTCTTTGACCAGGAATTGAAGGAAGTCTATAAGGTGTATCATCGCCTGGATTATATACAGGATGAAGACGGTGAAGATTGTGAATCCATTCAGGCATTGACCCAATGGGTCAGACAAACCTTAAAAGAAGCATTATCCCTGCCTCAATTTCTTATCATCAAACTCAATTTCACCACCTATGGGGCTTCATTTGTACATATTGACCAAATGGGAAATCCGGTCGCACCCCTGTACAATTACCTAAAAAAGTATCCGGAGGATATTTTAGCGCAGTTTTATGCAAAATACGGCCCCGCTGAAAAGTTCAGCCAGGAAACCTCGTCCCCAGCTTTAGGCATGTTGAATTCCGGCCTCCAGCTATACTGGCTAAAATATGCCAAACCTGACATCTTTAAGAAAATCCACCGCAGCCTTCACCTTCCCCAGTACCTTTCATTTCTTTTTACAGGAAAGATAGTTTCTGAATATACCAGCATAGGCTGTCATACAGGCTTATGGGATTTTGCCAAAGGAGATTATCACCATTGGGTCAAAGCCGAGGGGATCGACAAAATATTACCAGAGGTGGTGGATACTACGACTAGTTTTGCCAAGACCTTTGACAGGCACAGCATGAGTGTAGGTGTGGGAGTACATGATTCTTCCTCTGCTCTATTGCCTTATCTGACCAGCAATTCCGAACCATTTGCCCTATTGTCCACAGGTACTTGGGCCATTAGTATCAATCCCTTTAATGATGCCCCATTGACTTTGGACGAGCTCCGCAAGGATTGCCTGCACTTTCTCAGCAAGGAAGGCCGGCCCATCAAAATCAGCCGTCTGTTTATAGGGGAGGAACACAAAGTACAGATCGAAAAACTCTATGTGCATTTCCAACTGGAAAAAGGATACTACAAAGCATTATCTTTTGAAAAGGAGCGCTACGATAAAGCCAAATCCAAAACCTGTAAACGGTTTAGGTTTGAATACCTCAAGCCGGAAGTTTATGGCTTGACGCAGGCAGCAGCAACCGATTGGAAAGGTTTTGCAGATTTCGAAGATGCCTATTACAGCTTTATCCATGAACTCACTGACCTGCAAGTGGCATCCCTTTCCCTGGTCCTGAATAGCAGCACTCAGGTCAAAAAACTCTATATCGACGGAGGCTTTAATGCCAATCCGATTTTTGTGGAAATGCTCAGGGACAAATTGCCCGGAATCAGTATAGAAACCACAGATTTTGCTTTGGGGACGGCACTTGGGGCGGGGATGTTGGTGAATGATTAAAGGAAATCGAGTAGTCTTTCTTTTCCTGTCTTTCGGTACCGAGCTCAGAAAAAAGAATTTCCAATTCTAGTTTTCTTCGGTAAAAGAATGAGTTAAAAATTTCTGTGATCTGTACTCGAAATGGTAAATTTTGAGAGGCAGACTAAAATATAAAAGGCCCTTTCAAGTTTCTATAATCGGCAAGTACTTTGCTAAAAAAATCTTGAGGTTGCAAACACGAATTTGGCCATCAGCAAGGTAATCGGAAGATGCAGGGGTAATGATGAAGTTTTTCAAAGAACCTAAATCTTCTACTGCGATGCGGTAGCCTTTACTTACTTTGGGGGCAGAAGTAAATTTTATTTCAATACAAGCCAAAGTTCTCGCTCCCCTTCTAAGCACCAGATCACACTCCGTTCCTTCATGAGTCCTGTAAAAAAGCATTTCAATGTCCGGACTGATTACCTGACTGATCTGTTCTATGACATAACCTTCCCAAGATGCTCCCAGCAGTGGGTGTCCCAGCAGTTGTTCCATATCAAAAATACCGGCAAGGTGATGCAAAATCCCACTGTCGCGAATATATACTTTAGGGGCTTTGACCAGTCGCTTTTTGGCATTATTGTGAAAGGCAGGCAACTTTCTCACAAGGTATGCCTGCTCCATAAAATCAAGGTATCGTTTTACGGTAGGAGCGGTTACGCCCAAGGAGTTTGCGAGGGTACTTGCATTCCACAATGCGCCTTGAAGATGTGCCAGCATAGACCAAAACCGCCGGATCTGTACAGGTGATACTTGTAGGCCAAGCATGGGAAGTTCCCGTTCCACATAACTTTGTATAAAACTCCTGACCCAGTTTTTACTTAAAGTATCAGTAGGTGCAAGCAAAGCATCTGGAAAACCACCTCTGAACCAGTGTTGGTCCATTTGGAACAAGTCCAAAACCTCAGTAAGATTGAAAGGACTTAACTCCTTATAAGAAATTCTACCGGCTAAAGATTCAGAACTGTCACGGATAAGTTCAGGCGAAGCCGACCCGAGTAACATAAACCTTCCCGGCAAGCGATGCTGGTCTATCAATGCCCTTAGGACCGGAAACAAATCGGGTTTGCGCTGCACCTCATCAATAACAATACAATGATTCTTGAATTGTTGAAGAAATAACTCCGGTTCCTCTAGCTTTGCTAAATCAGACGGAAGCTCTAAATCCAGATACAGTATTTCTTTCTTGATTTTATCTGCCAGCAATTTTGACAAAGTGGTTTTTCCAACCTGCCGAGGGCCTAGGAGTCCCACTGCCGGGAAAAATGAAATAAGCCCGAGCAACTCCTCAGTTATCATTCGTTTAATCATGAAGTAAAATTAATTATTTACCCTGAAAATTAAAATTTCTATTTTTATATTTCAGGGTAAAGGATGCCGTATCCAAAAGGATTTCTTCCCTATTTTCAAATTAGCAGTTATCCTGATGGATCAGAAAACTAAGCTTAGGAGGTATTTCTCCTTGCCTCCTTCCTTGAAACCTAAATTTCACTACCCAAAGGAAAACTATATCTACGGAGGTTTCACTGCTAATCCCATTTTTGTGGAGATACTCAAGGATAAACTGCCCGGAATCAGTATTGAAACCACGGATTTTGCTCTGGGGACGGCGCTGGGGGCGGGGATGTTGGTGAGTTAAACTTTAAAAATGTCGGGCAAAGGCATATAATCGCAGAAATCATATGAATTCTGCGATTATGATCGCTGATTTTATATAAAAATTGCGATTAGGAGTAGCTATCCCCCTAAAAAATATCTTAATCCAGTAAATCCCAACCTGCTAGGCTATTTTCCCCACAAATTGATGCCATGAAGAATTTTTACCTCAACCCGGTTCGTCAAAAAATCCTGATATACTTCCGGACCATCAAAATTCAGTTTAGTTCCATCACAGTAATACTGCGATTGATTGGTAGAACTCATCAAGGAAGACTGTATCTCGATTACTTCCCTGGAATTGTATTGGTACAAAATGATCCCGCTAGGTGCGCTTTTGATCAGCTCAAATTGTTCTTTTAACCAGGGAAGCTCCCTTAAGGCATCGGAAGTTCCACAAGCAGAAAACTGTTCATCAACGGGCTCCTCTGTCGCACAACTCCCTAAGCAGAAACATGCAATCAGCATCAAAATCAATATTCTTGGTTTTTCAAATATGCTCCCCATTATGTGTTCTATTTATGTTAACTAAAAGCCAAGACAATCTTACCTTACCCGCTCTCTGGTAAACCTATTGCCAAATACAATCAATACTACCACCCCTATCAAGGTTACCAATAGACCTAGTCCGTCACCTATTCCAGGTTGACCCAACCATATCCCCAGAAAATACCCTGATATAGAGAACAATCCCATCACTACAAAAACTGCACATCCGAAAGTGGGCAAACCATTGGCAATGGCATTTTCCTTTTCTTTTTGGGACAGTTGATTGTACCCGGCCATTAAATTGGGGAATTTCTTCACCAAAATACCTATCGCAATAAATAATACTCCTATAAAAACGCTAACCATAATAAATTTGATTTAGACTGCCACAAAGACTCAAAGGCACAAAGTTTAATCAAGTTGATTCTTTTGCCTCTGTATCATTGAACCAATTGAGATTTTTTAACCTAAGAGAAGTTTAATTTAATCACAAAAAACGAAATACAGAAACATTAGTTTGAGGCATAGGCAACAAATTCAAACTTCTAAAAAAAATAAAACATAGAAATTAACAAGCATTGGTTCGGACATGGATTAAAAAACCGACTAATTGACTTGAGTCCAAATCAAAATCACGATATAAATCAAAATTTTAGGCCTAATTTTTAGATTGTATTCTAAATTTTAGGCCTAATTTTTCGATTGTATTCTAAAAATTAGGCATATATTTTAGATTTGAATGTAGAATCCTATTATATTTGAAGCTAAAATCCACAAGTAATGGTCCCCAGAATAATTGCTGAAAAGCTACTTCAGGCATTTTACAAAAAAAGGTAATTATCCTTCTTGGAGCAAGACAGGTAGGGAAAACTACATTGCTTAAAGAAGTGGTAAAACAGGCCAACAAACCAACTGTGTGGTTCAATGCAGATGAAGCTGATATTTTAGAGGCATTTTCATCAGCAGTAACCAGCACCCAATTGATCCAATTGATTGGCCCAAGCAGTCAATTGGTCATCATAGACGAAGCTCAGCAGATACCCGATATTGGGAAAAAGCTTAAATTGATTTATGATAATAGACCTGATATACAAGTAATTGCTACAGGATCTTCTGCGTTTGATCTTCAGAGTCAAACGGCAGAGCCCTTGACGGGGAGAAAGAAAACTTTTCAACTGTACCCTATTTCTTTTGGAGAGACAGTCAAAGATACTTCACGATTAGAAGCAAAAAGACTTTTGGATTCCAGACTTATCTATGGACTATATCCAGAGGTGCTCAATAATCCTGGTCAGGAGAAAGAAATCCTCATTGAAATAGCACAAAGCTATCTCTACAAAGATGTTTTACAATTGGATAGTATCCGTAAACCCAGTCATATCGAAAAATTATTAAAAGCATTGGCATTTCAGGTCGGTAGCGAAGTCAGTTACCATGAGTTAGCTCAAACCATTGGTAATATCGATACAGCCACTGTTGAGAAGTATCTGGATTTATTGGAAAAGGCTTTTGTTATCTTCAAACTTCCCGCCTTCAACCGCAACCTGAGGAACGAAATCAAGAAGGGGAAAAAGTATTATTTTTATGACAATGGCATACGCAATGTGCTTATCAACAATTTTACATTTCCCGAAATGCGACAGGACAAAGGGGCATTATGGGAAAATTTCCTTATTTCTGAGAGGTTAAAGTTCAATGCTTATCAATCCCGTTTTGTGAACACCTACTTTTGGAGAACGCATGACAAAGCTGAAATAGATTACCTGGAGGAAACTGATGGGATATTATATGCCTATGAATTCAAATGGAAAGATCAGAAAGTCAGATTTCCTGCATCTTTTCTCCAAAGCTATCCTGAGCACCAAACAGCAGTGGTCACCAGACAAAACTTTGAAGGGTTTTTGGGAGCTTGATTGCACTTACTTCAACTTTACCAAACCAATCACAGGGTTGGCTTCCTCCTGTGCACCTGATTCATAGGCTGCGGGTTTGACAAAATAGAATAAATCCTCCTCTGCTGACAAAACTCTTAAACTCAACCTAACCCCGTCCTCATCCAAAAAACCATCTTTTACAAGATAACCCTGTCCACTCTCGATATGATGAACAAATTGGTGCAAACTATTATCAAAATCATAAAAATGCGAACTGATGTAATTGGCAGTATGTACCACATTTGCGATATGATACTTTTTAAATCCCCTTTCATCTAAATGAGGTTTAGGAAAATTCAACTTAGCAAAAGGCCTCAACTGCATGTCCTTAAACTGGTACAGTGTGTCTCTTAGGTAGTTTTCATTAGTAGTTACAGGTGTATAAATAAAATGCTTGCCATTAAAACTGCTGATGTAATCGGTATACCCCAAAGCTGTGGCTATTTTCTTCTCCATAATCACCTTCCGTAAGGGCAAGGTGTCTACGACTGCCATATCAGCATCAAATCGATACAAATTGGTCTCATTGGCAAAACCTCCTTTAACTACATTTCCATATTCCTGAGAAATGCCGAACCTTTCCCTTCCGAGAATTCTAAAGAAGTCAAAGCCGGAATCCAAGGAGGAATCTATCCTCTTTTCCCCTAATAATTCATGTTCAGGAGAGTACCTCATGAATTTATTGTAAGCAAACAGATAAATCTCTCCAGAACTATCGTCTATACACATGGCAGAAACAGACCTGTATTCCCCGGGACCATCACCTTGTTTTCCGAGCGCACCCAAAAATTTCCCATCCAGATCGAAGACCAATATCTTTTGAAAGTAATACCAGATATACAATTTGTTTTCATGAAGGAACACTTCATTGATTCTTGAAATAAAAGCATCAGGTCGGGTTTCGAGTTGGATATATTGTATGGATTCGGTAATGTCATTTAATGTAACTTCTGTATTTACCTTGTTAGGCACATTAATTTCAATCAGCTCCGACTTGGGCTTTTCGGCACAAGCAAAAAAAACTGAAACTATGGAAGAAAATAAAATAAATCTCCAAAATAAATCCTTCATGCTTTAATTGTTTATTCCTTTTTGAACATCCACCGGCTTTTTGAAGTCAGGATATTTTCAAATGATTCGCTTCTATACATTTTCCATTTCCCTTCCAAGGGATGCTCAGTTTGCAAAAACCAAAAAAGGGGTATAAGACAAAAGAGCGAATGTATCATAGTTTTACCTTCTGACGAATGTTTAGACAATGTACCAAGTTTATAGTTTTAATTCAAGAAATTCTTAGTGAATTCCCCTACAAGATGGAATAAAGAGCTCTGTTAAGGTCATTAACCCCTTTTATCAGATTGATTTAGGGTCATTTTCCTTTGGAAAAATGTAGCCATACACATTTTTTCCTTTGAAAAAATGTATGTGTGTTTATGAATGAATAGTGGTTGGAGAATATCCATCCAGAAGTAATGGTAAACATTCTTCAGCAAACCTATTTTAATGAAAGTTTAACCTTAACCCTTAAAAACCCCACACCACAGGATATTTCAATCATTACTTTTTTGGATATTTAATAGATATTGAATTGGGCAAATCAATATCAACCCATATCTTAATATCCACAAATATCCGTCTTGCAATAGCAACAAATTATGACTCAAAATAAAAAGATCGGTCTTTTCATCCCCTGTTATGTAGATCAATTCTATCCGAATGTAGCTATTGCGACTTTGGAATTATTGGAGAAACTGGGTTGCGAGGTCAGCTATCCCCTAGGTCAGACCTGTTGTGGGCAACCCATGGCCAATGCTGGATACGAAAGGGATACTGTTGGGACTACCAAGCACTTTGTAGAAATATTCGGGGATTATGACTACATCGTCGCCCCTTCCGGGAGTTGTGTATTGCATATCAAAGACCATGCACCGGCGATCGCCGGAATGGAAAAGGAGCAAGAAAGCCTCCATTATAAGATCTTCGAATTGACTGAATTTCTTACAGATGTGTTAAAAGTGGAAAATCTCAAAGGGTCTTTCCCCCATAAAGTGGGCTACCATGCCTCCTGCCATGGGCAAAGGGGTTTGAGGCTGGGCTCTAGTTCAGAGCGAAACGAACCCTTTTTCAGCAAAGCCAAGCAGCTGCTAGATCAAATAGCCGGTCTGGAATGGGTGGAATTGACAAGGACAGATGAATGCTGCGGATTTGGGGGAACTTTTGCTGTTACAGAAGAAGCCTTGTCGGTTCAGATGGGCAAAGACCGCTTGCAGGATCATTTGACACACGGTGTGGAAATCCTCACCGGGGGAGATATGTCCTGTATCATGCACCTAGAGGGCATTGCCAAGAGGAATCAACAGCCCTTGAAATTTATGCATATCGCAGAAATCCTAAACCAAGTCATCTCATGAGCCATCCAGCCAAAGCCTCGGAATTTTTACAGGACGCTGCCAAAGCCAAATGGCATGATGAAACACTTTGGTTTGTCCGGGACAAGCGGGACACCATCAGCAAGACCATTCCGGAATGGGAAAAATTGAGGGAATTGGCTTCTCAGATCAAAGACAATGTGCTGGCCAATCTGGACAAATACCTTGTGCAATTTGAAGAAAAAGCGACTGCCAATGGTATAAAAGTGCACTGGGCCAAGGATGCAGAAGAACACAACCAAATTGTACTAAGCATCCTCCAAAGGCATCAATGTAAAGCCATTGTCAAAAGCAAATCTATACTTACAGAGGAATGTCATCTTAACCCCTTCTTGGAAAATAACGGAGTGGAAGTGGTGGATACGGATTTGGGAGAGCGGATTGTGCAGTTCTTAAATCAACCCCCTAGCCATATCGTGCTACCTGCCATCCATTTGAAGAAAAGGGATATCTCTGAGCTTTTCCATGAAAAACTGCATACCGAAAAAGGTAATGAAGATCCGGCTTACCTCACCCATGCAGCCCGTTTGCATTTGAGGGAAAAGTTTTTAGGCGCCAAAGTAGCCATTACCGGGGTAAATTTTGGAGTGGCAGAAACAGGTGAATTTGTGGTATGTACCAATGAAGGCAATGCCGATATGGGCGTGCATTTGGCCGATGTCCACATCGCCTGTATGGGCATTGAGAAAATCATTCCCCGAAGAAAGGATTTGGGGGTATTCCTCAGGCTGTTGGCCCGCTCTGCTACCGGGCAACCCATTACCAATTACAATTCGCACTTTCGCTCCCCGGCTGCAGGTAAGGAAATACATATTGTTTTGGTAGATAATGGCCGTACGGATCAATTAGCAAGGGAGAAATTCAAAAACTCTTTGAAATGTATCCGTTGCGGCGCCTGCATGAATACCTGTCCCATTTATAGAAGAAGTGGTGGCTACAGTTATGGCTCGGTAGTTCCCGGACCCATCGGCTCTATCCTGTCACCAGGCTTGGATGTGAAAAAATACAGCACCCTTCCTTTTGCCTCTACCCTTTGTGGTTCCTGCACGGATGTTTGTCCGGTAAAGATCAATATCCATGAGCAACTCTACGAATGGAGGCAGGAAATCACCAAAGCCCAAGGGACCAATGCGAAAAGCATTTCCATGAAAATTGCCAATGGAATTTTTGCAGTTCCTTTTGCTTATAAAGTAACCGGTGTCATGATGCGGGGCGCCTTGAAAATCCTGCCTGACAGCATTACTTATTCAGGCCTGAACACCTGGGGTAAGCAAAGAGACCTGCCTGAAACACCCAAAGAAACTTTCAAAGATTGGTACAAAAAGAACAGGACATGAGCAGCAGAGAAAACATTTTGACCACAATCAAGGCCATTCCTAGAGAGAACAGCCTGCTTCCTGAAATATCAGCATTTGAATTTCCAATGGATCATAAAGCAGCCTTTATACTATCCATTCAGGCCAATAAGGGGGAAGTAATCGCTGAGTCCGAATTGAAGGATTTTATAGCCATCAACCGTTTTGAAAAGATTCTCAACCTGGCCAAGGGAATGGAGAGCCTTTCGACTCAGCCTTTACCTTCTGACGCCCATGAATTAAATGAGTTGGAAGTAGCCATCATTCAAGGTCAATTTGGGGTAGCAGAAAACGGGGCTATTTGGTTGACAGATGAAAACTTGGGCTTACGGGCCTTGCCCTTTATCACCGAGCATTTGGTGATTGTATTAGAGGAAAAATCCTTGGTTTCCAACATGCATGAAGCTTATCAAAGAATTGGGGCCCAGCATTCAGGTTTCGGCCTCTTTATTGCCGGACCATCCAAAACTGCTGACATCGAGCAGTCTTTGGTGATCGGAGCTCATGGGGCGAAGAGTTTGAGGGTGGTGTTGAGGTAGAGACGAGAGGGTAGATTAAGTGAGAAGCCGGAAGGCGGATTTAGGGGAATTTTGAAACATTGAGCAGTCAAGGAATTTAAGGAAGTTTTTAAGCTGTAAAACACTACAGAAAACCATGATTCTTCATTCTCAGGGGGAAATGCAGGTCAGTCCAATTCTATATGATACACATCAGAACGGTTCCTCCTAATGCCAAAATACTCAAATCCTCCTTTTTGGGGAATTCTCTCTATCAGATCAAAAACCTCACACTCTTCCGGAAGACCCTCAAAAATCAGGGTAAACCGGTGGTTACTTCCAAAAACATATAGCCATTGGGGATAAAATGGAATATTATCGGCATTCAATAGTTTGGACTCAGAACCAGCCCCACGAGGAACAAGGAAGGTACTGGGCCATATCCGAATCTGCCACCAGGTGAAGGAGGTTCTAATGCTCACATGAACAATGACCTGCTTTTCGACCTCTATGCACTCTTTGGCCTTTGCAATCACTTCTTTATCTATTTTTACATCGGGAAGTGTGATGATTTCAGGTTGATGATTTACCACAGTCACATCTAAATTCATAGCTATTTCTTCTTCAAATTTACAGATTATCCATGAATATGACAGGCTTAACCTTAAACTGCTGGGGCTTGGTAAATAGATGCTTGCCAAAAGACTAATTATTGACTAATTTCCGAACGACAACCTCAGCACTTTATGAAAAATTTCTTAAAATACTTCTTTATCCTTTGGTTCTTCGCATTCCTTTTATTTGCCTACTGGCAACTCAATGATCCTGACCCTGAAATTTGGGTACCTATTTACCTGGCTGCAGCAATTTTCTCAGCAATGGGAGCAAGAGGAAAGCATCCTCTTATTCCTTTGAGCATCGTCATTATTGCCTGCCTTATTGGTGCCATCTATTTTTTCCCTGAATCTGTAGAAGACTGGGTCTCTTATGAATTGGAGCAAAAGGATCTTAGTATGAAAACCCAAGAATCGGAGGAAGCCAGAGAAACTTTTGGCCTTTTGATTATTGCTGCAGTCCTCTCAGTATCTGCATTTACCGGATGGAAAAAAAAACAAACTCAAACCAACCAATAGTACCTATGAAAAACTTAATCTTAATTTTCTTTGTCTCCCTGATCGGTATAAAAGTATCATCAGCCCAAGATAGCCGGTATTTCGAAATGCGAACTTATACAGCCCATGATGGAAAAAGGGGGGATTTAATCCAACGTTTTCAGGATCACACTTTAAAACTATTTGAAAAAAACGGAATCGAAAATATAGCATACTTTATTCCAACAGACGACAACAACTATACGCTGACCTTTATCCTGGCTTACCCAGACCAAGCTTCTAGAGATATATTGTGGAATAAATTTGTCAATGATCCTGAATGGCGAGCTGCCTATAAAGCCTCAGAAGCCAATGGTCCTCTGGTAGCAAATGTGGATCAGGTTTTTATGGAAATTGCCCCTGAATTGAATCCGGAAATCATACGCTGGCAAAATCAAGGAAAAAGAATATTTGAACTTCGGACCTACTATATGCACCCCGGTAAAGTGGAAAACATCAATGCCAGATTTAGAGATTATACCAGAGAGCTTTTTCAAAAACATGGGATGACCAATGTAATGTATTGGTACACTGTGGAAAAGGATGGAGGGCAAGCCAAATTGGTGTATTTACTGGCGCATAAAAACGAAAAAGCCGCTAAAAAATCTTTTGATAAGTTCCGTGAAGACCCAGTTTGGACAATGGTAAGGGACAGATCTGAAGAAACAGGTCCAATAGTTCAAAAGGTGGTATCCAAATACCTTACACCACTTCCCTTCTCTCCTTTGAAATAAAAATTCCCTGTATTTGCACTTCTTTGCAAACACAGGGAATTTTTAATAATCTCCTTTTTTAACTTCAGAAATCCCACTTTACTTAGATTTCTCCCTTCTTGATTCTTTATTCTTGCCTCTTATCTCTCGTCTATCGCTTTTAAAGAATATACTGCGACAAATCCCTGTTTTGTACCAAACTGCTCAATCGATCAGCGACCATCTCTTTGGTAATCATGATTTTGGAATTGGCTTCAATGGTATCAGGCACATCAAACAGAAAATCATTTAACAAGTGACTGACCACTGTATGCAATCTCCTAGCGCCAATATTCTCCACCTCCTCATTGATTTTGAAAGCCAATCTTGCTATTTCCCGTATGGCCTCATCATTGAAATCCAAATAGACTTCTTCCGCCTCAAATAATGCCTGATATTGCTTCGTCAATGCATTTTTGGGTTCTTTCAATATCCTGTAAAAATCCTCTTCTGTTAAAGAACTCAACTCCACTCTAATTGGGAACCGACCTTGGAGCTCAGGAATCAAGTCAGATGGTTTGCTCACATGGAAAGCTCCTGCTGCAATGAACAGCACATGGTCGGTATTAATAATTCCATATTTGGTATTAACACTGCTCCCTTCCACAATGGGTAAGAGATCCCTTTGTACGCCCTCCCGACTAACATCAGGGCCACCGCTTCCTTTGCCGCTTTTAGATGCAATTTTATCAATCTCATCAATAAAAATAATCCCATTGTTTTCAGCCAAACGAATGGCTTCTTCTTTCACTTCATCGAAATCAATCAGCTTACTGGTTTCTTCCTCCATCAAAATCTTTCTGGCCTCAGCTATACTGACTTTCCTTTTCTTGGTACGCTTGGGCATCATGCCGGAAATCATATCTTGAATACCCGCCATGCTGGCATCGTCCATCATGCCGTTTCCGATCATACCAATTCCAACAGGAGGACTTTGCTTCACATTGATTTCAATCTTTCTATCCTCGAGTTCACCATTTTTCAATTTTTCCCTAAACCGATCTCTGGTCCTTTCGTTAAGTTCCTCTTCAGACGCCTGTTCCGGGTTAAAATCAGAAGAAACAGAAGTTCCAGGTCTTACAAAACCTGCCGATTTAACAGGAGGAATCAAAATGTCCAAAATCACCTCCTCTACTGCCTCTGCTGCTTTTTCTTTTACCGCATCGTTCTTCTGTTCTCTGACCAAATGTACCGACTGTTCGACTAAGTCCCGAACCATGCTTTCCACATCACGGCCAACATATCCCACTTCAGTAAACTTAGAGGCCTCCACTTTGGTAAAAGGTGCATTTGCTATCTTTGCCAATCTCCTGGCTATTTCAGTTTTACCCACACCTGTTGAACCTATCATAAGGATATTATTGGGTACGATATCCTTTTGAATATCGCTCTTCACATTCATCCTTCGGATACGGTTTCGAAGTGCAATCGCTACATTTCTTTTAGCATCGTGCTGCCCAATAATATATTTATCCAGTTCAGCAACAATCTGCCTAGGTGTTAAATGTTGAATATTATTTCTCATTATTTTTTGATTGGCTATAACACTCCCATTAAAGGAATGCTCATATAGATTAACTAAGGGAAAGAAGTAAGGTTATCATTTCATAAAAAGTTCTGGACAGCGTCACAGTTGTCCAGAACTTTCATCCATTAATTCCAGAGCTCTTATTTACTTTCTTTTGGAAAGGTAAAGTTCATCGGATCCTCCACTTTGGCTTTCAATAAGGCTATTTCTAAAACTTCCTCTACTTTATCCACAAAGTGGAAATTCACCCCTTTGATGTACTCTTCATCTATTTCTTCTATATCCCTTTTATTTTTTTCACAAAGGATGATATCCTTAATTCCGGCCCGCTTGGCAGCAAGGATTTTTTCCTTTATGCCACCTACCGGCATCACCTTACCCCTGAGGGTAATTTCACCTGTCATAGCTATCTTGGATTTGACCTTCCTTTGCGTAAAGATAGAGGCCATGGCAGTCAACATGGTAATACCTGCTGAAGGGCCATCTTTGGGCACTGCTCCAGCAGGTACATGGACATGCAGATCATAGTGGTCAAATATGCGGTAATCTATTCCTAGTTTATCAGCTTTTGACTTTAGGTAAGAAAGTGCGGTGACAGCAGACTCTTTCATTACTTCTCCCAATTGACCGGACAGGGTGAGTTTGCCCTTCCCCTTACTTAAAGATGCTTCTACGAAAAGGATTTCTCCACCAACTGAAGTCCATGCAAGACCTGTAACTACTCCCGCAATGCTATTATCCTGGTATATTTCCTTATCAAAAATTTCTCCCCCTAGAAATTTACGGACCACTTTTGGCGTAATTTTCTTTTCATACTCCTCCTCCATGGCAATGGATTTGGCTATATTTCTAATCACTTTACCAATAGCCCTCTCCAAACTTCTTACACCTGATTCTCGGGTATAGTCCTCAATTATTTTTACAATGGCTGCCTTGTCAAAACTTGCTTGATTTCCTTTTACACCATGTTCTTTACGCTGCTTGGGAATAAGGTGTTTTTTGGCTATTTCAACTTTCTCTTCCAAAGTATACCCTGTTACTTCGATGATTTCCATCCTATCTCTTAAGGCAGGCTGAATGGTATCCAATGAATTGGCCGTTGCAATGAACAATACCTTAGAAAGGTCATATTCTACTTCAAGGTAATTATCTACAAAAGTACTGTTCTGTTCAGGGTCAAGCACTTCGAGGAATGCTGAAGAGGGGTCTCCCCTAAAATCTGAACTCAGTTTGTCTATCTCATCCAGAACATATACGGGGTTAGATGTTTTAACCTTCTTCATATTTTGGATGATCTTGCCTGGCATGGCCCCCACGTAGGTCTTACGATGGCCTCTGATCTCTGCCTCATCATGTACCCCACCGAGAGACATCCTGACGTATTTCCTGCCCAAAGCAGTGGCAATGGATTTTCCAAGAGATGTTTTACCAACCCCGGGAGGACCATACAAACATAAAATTGGCCCTTTGAGGTCATTTTTCAATTTCAATACCGCCAAGTATTCGATGATTCTTTCTTTGACCTTCTCCAAACCATGGTGATCCTTATCCAGAATGTCTTTAGCCCTCTTTAGGTCAAAGTTATCTTTGGTAAAGTCATTCCATGGCAACTCCACTAAAGTCTCTGCATAATTCAGCGCTATGGGGTATTCTGCTGCTGATGGATTAATCCGCAGGATTTTATCTAATTCCTTTTGAAAATGCCTGGCCACTGTCTCTGGCCATTTTTTCTTTGCTCCTTTGACCCTTAACTCCTCTACTTCCTTTTCAGGCCCTTCTTCACCTAATTCAGTCTGCAGTACTTTCATCTGCTGCCTCAGGAAATAGTCCCTTTGCTGCTGGTCAATATCCGTATGCACCTTTTTTTGGATCTCGCTCTTGAGCTCTAGCATTTGAATATCCTTCATCATAAACTCCAAAAGCAAAGTAGCGCGCTCTACCCCATCATTGATTTCCAACAAACGTTGCTTTGCATCTACTGGAGCATTGATATTGGATGACAGAAAATGGGTTAGAAACGGCGTATTATCAATATTATCCAAGGCAACCTGAGCTTCTCTTGGTATTTCAGGATTAAGGTGCAAAATCTTTAATGCCGCTTCTTTTAGGGACTCTTCCAAAGCTTGGATTTTCTTGGAGTTTTTCGGAAAGTTCTCCTCCAAGTACTTCACTTTGGCTGTGAAATAAGGATCCTCTGTCAGGGGCTCGGTAATTTCAAATCTTTTTTTCCCTTGTATGATGATTGTTGTATTGCCATCAGGCAACACAATCATTTTAATGATCTTTGCCAAGGTACCTACATGGTAAATATCCTCCCACGAAGGGTCGTCATTCTGGGGATTGACCTGTGCACATACACCGATCATCTTATCTCCCTTTTGGGCCTTTTTCACCAATTTGATAGACCTCTGTCTTCCTACGGTGATCGGTATGACCACACCTGGGAATAATACTGTATTACGAACAGAAAGAATTGGGATTTCTTCGGAATAATTTTCGGATTGGGAGAGACTTTCCTCTTCATCATCTGTGATCAGCTGTATCAGGTCTCCTTCAGCAGCGTAATCTCCCGTCATCAAAGATTGAAATAATTGGTTTTCAAATTTATTCATAAAGGACATTATGACAGTCGTCTTGTCATGTTTATATCAAAATAGAGAAGAACCTTCAATTTAAGAAGGTTCTTCTAATAAATTCAATGCTTATGCCAATGTTTGAAAATGTACAAAATGGCAGGTGATTAATTATACACCACAAAAACATGAGGGTGGAAAGTTTATGTTCCACCCTCAATAATTTTTCCGCCTTTCTTTTCCTAGGTAGTAAATATTTTCAAAATATCATTCCCAATGGCAAAAACCATCAGAGCCAGCAACACTACCATCCCTACTTTTTGGGCATTCTCCAGGAATCTGTCAGAGGGTGCCTGACCAGACACCATTTCGTATAGTAAAAACATCACATGCCCACCATCCAGGGCTGGAATGGGCAACAAGTTCATAAAGGCCAAAATCATAGAAATCAAGCCTGTAATACTCCAGAATTTAACCCAATCCCACCTATTGCCATAAATCTTGGCCATGCCTATGGGGCCTGAGACATTTTTGGCAGATACTTCTCCTGTAAACATCTTCCCAAGCGCTTTGGCATTGATAATCACCACACCAAAAGCCCTTTCAGTTCCCTTTACAACAGATTCCCCAATTCCATATCTTTGCACTACCGGTTCAATCAAGGGATTTATGGCGATACCAATAGTCCCTTCCTCACTAACGTTTACCGGTTTTTCGATTTTCTGCCCTGCCCGCTCTACTATAATCAGTGCTTCCTGCCCTTTGTTATCTGCCAATGCCGCTTGCAATTCATTGAAATAGTAAATTGAATGATCATTGACTCCGATGATTTTATCTTTAGGTTGAAGCCCTATCCTTGATGCCGGACTGTTGGGCATGATTTCTCCGACTTCAAATGGAGAACGGATATTGATAAACCGCATCATGCTCTCTTCATTCGAGAAGGAGTTGATAAAACCTCTAGGGATCTCAATCCTGATGATTTCACCATCTCTTTCTACTGTATAAAATCCATCACTGCTAAGTAACGCTTCCCCAGAACTCAAATCATTGATACTTCTGTAAGGCTGACCATTGATATCCAATATTCTGTCCCCATCCTGGAAACCAATCATCCTTCCAATGTCATAAGCCACAATTCCGTGTTCAACTACCTGGTCTCTGGAATAGAAGGTTTCCCCTTTTTGATAAACCAATACTACAAAGATCACAATACCTGTAATGACGTTAACTATAATCCCACCCAACATCACTATCAGACGTTGCCAAGCAGGCTTGGAACGGAATTCCCAAGGCTGAGGCTCAGAGGCCATTTGTTCTGTGTCCATGGATTCATCCACCATGCCTGAAATTTTCACAAAACCTCCCAAAGGAATTGCCCCTATGGAATATTCTGTTTCTCCCCACTTAAAGCCCGCGATCTTAGGCGGAAAGCCTATGGAGAATTTTTCTACCCTCATGTCAAACATCTTGGCTGTGAGTAGGTGGCCGAGTTCATGCAAACCAACCAGAATTGACAATCCCAACAAGAGTTGGGCTGCCATAATCAATGTATCCATTATACCTTACTCTTAATTAATTGTGTCGTTATTATTCTGGACATTTTGTCCGTATCTATGTAGTCATTTAAAGTAGGATGACTAATAAAGGTCGATTTCTGTAAAGTTTCTTCAATTAAATCTGACATTTCCAGAAATCCAACTTCATCCCGCAAAAATGCGGCCACAGCGATCTCATTGGCAGCATTTAATATACATGGCGCGTTTCCACCCTGCTGAAGCGCTTGAAAGGCCAACTTTAAGTTACGAAATGTTTCCATGTCAGGTTGCTCGAAAGTAAGGTTTGGATAATTCATAAAATCAAACCTTGGGAAACCGGACTTGAACCTTTCAGGATAACTTAATGCAAACTGAATGGGAATGCGCATATCAGGCAAGCCCAATTGAGCCTTAATGGAGCCATCTTCAAATTGAATCAGTGAGTGAATTATCGATTGTGGATGAACCACCACCTCAATCTGATCCTGCTTTACAGCAAACAGCCATTTGGCCTCTATCACTTCCAGACCTTTATTCATCAAAGAGGCAGAGTCTATGGTTATTTTGGCCCCCATATCCCAATTAGGATGCTTCAAGGCCTGCTCCTTGGTCACATGTTGTAGAAATTCCCGCGTTTTCCCCCTGAAAGGTCCACCGGAAGCGGTGAGAATCAATTTCTCTATAGGATTATGAAACTCTCCCACCAAACATTGAAAAATCGCAGAATGTTCTGAATCGACCGGATAAATATTCACACCTTTTTCTTTGGCCAATGTGGTAATCAGTTCACCTGCAACCACCAAGGTTTCTTTGTTGGCCAAAGCGATATGCTTACCTGTTTCTATCGCCTTAATGGTAGGCAATAGCCCCGCGTAACCAACCAAAGCGGTCAAAACGATATCTATACTGTCCATTTCCACTACCTGGCCAATGGCAGTTTCACCTGCATAAACCTTAATATCAGCAGGGAGCAAAGCAGACTTTACTTTTTCATAGAGGGACTCATTGGCAATCACCACACAATTTGGCTTAAACTCCAAAGCCTGTTGGATCAATAAATCCGCATTATTCTGTGCAGTAAGCACTTCTACTTCAAATTTATCCGGATGAGATTTAATCACATCCAATGTCTGTGTTCCTATACTGCCTGTGGAGCCTAAAATGGCAACATGTTTTTTATCTGACATGAAATAAGCTACTGGTTAATGGGTATAAACGTCATACCACTACTCAAAGTCTGACAAAATTACACCGATTTGTCTTTCTTCCTTGCAATTTTTCTGTCTTTTTGAAAAGGTGGTATTTTTGGTATGCAATTGGGTATATTGTCTGTTCGTAAATACTTCTATAAGATTTAACCTAAAAACTGAAATTTCGTTATGCAGGATATGGTGAAAAATCTAAAATTTATCTTGGTGGCCTTTTGTGCAGGCTTAGCGGGTGCATGGACGTATCAGCAGTTTTCTGAAAAAAATGAAAACGAACAATATGTTTTTTCTCAAGAATCCGAAAAACCCAGATATCAGGTGAATTTTGAAACAGAAGGGGAAAGACCGGCTGTCAACAACATGTCTTTCTCATTTGTAGAAGCCTCAGAGAAAAGCACTCCATCGGTAGTTTTCATCAAAAATTTTTCTGGAACAGACCAAAGAAGGTATAGTATTTTTGATTACTTCTTTGGTACAGGTCCTACACAAAGGGTAAGCACTGGTTCCGGGGTAATCATCAGCAAAGATGGCTACATCATTACCAACAACCACGTCATTGACCGTGCCGAAACGATAGAGGTGGTTCATCAGCGAAGGACTTATCCTGCCCGACTCATCGGAACTGACAAAAATACAGACATTGCTGTGCTCAAGGTAGAAGTGGATAATTTACCTGCCATACAACTTGGCAGTAGCAGGGACCTTAGAATTGGAGAATGGGTGATCGCTGTAGGAAATCCTTTCAACCTTACTTCCACGGTAACTGCCGGAATTGTATCCGCCAAAGAGCGACAGATCAACATTTTGGCTGGTGAATTTCCATTAGAGTCTTTTATCCAGACAGATGCCCCCATTAATCCGGGTAATTCCGGCGGGGCTTTGGTAAATATTAAAGGGGAACTCGTGGGTATCAACACAGCGATTTTATCCAGAACAGGTTCTTACACCGGTTATGGTTTTGCTGTTCCTATAGATATCGCCATGAAAGTTTCCAATGACCTGATCAAATATGGTGAGGTTCAGAAAGCCATCCCAGGAGTGGATGTGGTAGAGATCACCCCTGAATTGGCTGAAGAAATGAAAATTGGCAGCTTAGATGGCGTGATCGTTACCCATGTGCTCAGAAATGGAGCCGCAGATAAAGCAGGGCTTCAAAGAAATGACGTAATCACCAAAATAGATGGAGTGAGTATCACAGGAAAAGGGAGTTTCGAAGAAATTCTTTCCTATTACTATCCAGGAGATCGGATCCGGGTGGAATTCATGAGGAAAAACGATAAAAAATCTGCCCAATTGATCCTCCAAAACCTGGAAGGTGGGACTGGTGTCATCCAAAGAGAATTCTTCTCCTCTAATTTATTGGGAGCCAGATTAGAAGCCGTAAATGCCATAGAAAGAGACCGCTTGGGCATAGATTATGGGATTAAAATTTCGGGGATGACCAGGGGGTTCTTGAGGGACCTGGGACTGAACAACGGTTTTGTCCTGACACAGATCAATGGAGAACCGGCTAAAAACCCCGAAACTGTTGGTAAATATTTGGAAAATTTCAGTGGAAGATTACGATTAGAGGGTGTCAGTCCTAGTGGTCAGCCATTTATGCAATCCTACAGCATCCGATAGTACAAAAAATTAACGCCATGAAAAATATACCGATAACCTGCGAAAAATGCTTTTTAGACTTTCAGGAAGCTTTGGAAGAGTTACATGAAATGGTTATTTCTGTCAAAGGGACTGAAATTGATGAAAGAAACCAAAAAAGAATCATCAGGTCTTTTGAAATCACACATGAGTTGGCGCTAAAAACCATGGGCGAATATTTTCGGAAAATGGGAAGGAAACTTCCCGATGGCCCAAGAGACACCACAGTCGAAGCTTTCAATGAAGATTTGATTGATGATGGAAAAACTTGGCTGGATATGATCATCGAAAGAATAAAATACGGGCCACTTTATCCGGAAAATCCGCAAAAAAATCTGGCTCAAAATGTAACACAAAAATACATTCGCCTTTTCCTCAATTTCGAACGGAAAATGAAAGGTTTGATGGAATAATCAAAAAAATTCGTGCAGCGTGTAGCGTTTTATTTAAAACTTTCGTCTTAAGGTTATACCATGTTGACCATACCCGCGCATTATGAAAAAACGTCTACAATTAATCGTCAGTTGGCCTGTATTTTTTATTTTGGCTACTATCCTCTTCATCACTTTACCTTCCTGTCAAGATGAAGTCAAGAGTACTTTCACTTACAGGGCTTCTATACCTGTTTTTCTTGAAATGCACAGCATCAGGGAAGCAGATATTATCATTCAACCATCCCCTGGACTGGACGATCCTGGAAAAATCTATTTGTACGGAGACTTTCTGTTTATTAATGAACCTCAAAAGGGAATCCATATTTGGGACAATGCCAATCCCTCTAACCCCAGTCCGATAAGTTTTATTCCAATTCCCGGTAATGTGGACTTGGCCATCAACTCTGAAATGCTTTATGCTGATAGCTACGTAGATTTATTGGTTTTTGATATCAGTGACATTTTCAATATTTCCCTGGTCAAAAGAGTAGAGGACGTATTTGAACAAATGTATATAGATAGGTCCACCGCTACCATTATCACTTACAAAGACACTGTAATTACTACCGAATCAGAGGTGGCACCTTGGGGAAGGGGATGGTCTTGGGTTTTGGCTTTTTCCGATGCCTCTTCCGGAAACCGTGGTGCTGCGGCTTCGCAAAGTTATGGTCAAGGTGGCTCAATGGCGAGGTTCACCCTATTGAATGCCCATCTATATGCGGTGGATGAATCCAGCCTCCGGGTATTTGATGTGATAAAAACAGATGATCCACAACACCTTCGAAATATCAACCTGGGCTGGGGCATTGAAACCATATTCCCTTTTCAGGACAAACTATTTATAGGCTCAAATACAGGAATGTACATTTATGATGCAAGTGTGGCATCCGAACCAAAAGAAATGGCTGTTTACCAGCATGTCACAGCCTGCGACCCCGTAGTAGTCAATGAAAAATATGCTTTTGTGACCTTACGAACCGGAAGAATGTGTCCTATGGGCGTAGATGAGCTTCAGGTGATCGATATCCAAAATCCATATAGTCCTAAACTTTTGAAAGCCTATCCGATGCTCAATCCACATGGCCTGGCGCTCAGTGGAGATTACCTCTATGTAGCAGAAGGGAAACACGGCATGAAAAGTTTTCTAGTAGCTGACGTGTTGGCCATAGATCAAAACCAATTGGAATTTCTGAAAAGCATGCCTTCTGTAGACATGATTCCAGGACCAAAATCCCTCATTGTCATCGGCGCTGATGGCGTTTGCCAATTTGATTATTCTACCCCAGATGCACTTAAACCTTTAAGCTGCATTAAAGTGAAAAAAACCGTAATTGTATAATAGAATAGTTCCCTTATGAAAAAATACTTTTTATCCATATTCCTGATTTGTTTTTGCTCTACTGTACTGATGGCACAAAGTGGCCAGTTTATGCACCAATTTGAATTGGGAATACTTAGGGGTAATGCGGGAAATTGGGATGGTTCGACCATGAGCCGGACCAACTTGAGCATTCAAAGTTTTCATGGTGCAAGAATTACCGAAAACCAGTCGGTCGGGATAACTTTAGGGTATGACCGGTATGAGCAAATGGACTTAGTTCCCCTAGGGTTTGGATGGAGGGGTTTCCGCCACCTGGATAAAAAACTGGGGATTTTGGGAGCTTTTGATTTAGGATATGGCTCTGCATTTTTGGAAAAAAGACAGCGTGAAGGGTTATTTGAAACCTGGTATGAGGGAGGATTCTTTTTCCATCCCAATATCGGGCTTACCTTTAGTGCTGGCAAAAGCCCCTCTTATTATACCTTAAGCCTTGGCTTCAAGAGACAAATTGCACACTATTTTTCTGGATTTCTGGATGCTTCCGGAGAGAACAGCATCAGCTCTCCATTGCTTCCACGTGGATTTAGCAGCTTAACACAGGAGACTTATTATCTAAACAGTCTTTCTCTCAAATTAGGGCTGGTTTTCTAAAACAACATCCAATCACTTACTTTCTACTCCCTCACTTTTACCCATGAATGACTGCATAAACCTGTTAAAACTGTAATACGTATTGTAAAAAGTTTTTATGTCGTCTTACTAAATTTTTATGCCATCAACCTATCCAAAATGACCAGGCTTAAGGAAAATCTCAAGATAAAAGTTTAATATTGAAAGGTAGAAGTTTTTAATAATATGTTAGCAGTAGAAGGCTTAGTGAAAAAATACGGCAAACAAAACGCCGTTAATGATATCAGTTTTTCGTTGCAGGGAGGAGAGGTAGTAGGTCTTCTCGGTCCAAACGGTGCAGGAAAAAGCACCACCATGAAATGTATCGTAGGGCTTCTTAGAAAAACCGCCGGGAAAATTGAAATTGGTGGACATGACCACCTTTCTGTAGCCGCCAAAAAACTCTTTTCCTACATCCCGGAAACACCCCATGTGTATGACCTGCTTACGGTATGGGAACACCTGCAGTTTATCGCCCAGGCCTATCATGTCAGCGATTGGAAAGAAAAAGCAGAACAGTGGATAGAGATCTATGAACTTAGCGATAAAAGAGATAAGTTGGGCAGGGACCTATCCAAAGGAATGCGACAGAAAGTTTCTATTTGCTGCGCACTTTTGCCGGATCCTGAGCTCCTGTTCTTCGATGAACCGATGATCGGCCTGGATCCGAAAGCCATAAAAAACACCAAAAGGATTTTCAATGAACTCAAGCAGCGGGGCAAGACCATTTTGGTCAGTACCCATTTGATTGACAGTGTGGAAACCATCGCCGATCGAATCATGATCATGAAAAATGGCAATATTATCGGCAATGATACTTTGGCCAATCTTAAAGCCAGTTTTGATCAAGGAGGTGATTCCAGTTTAGAAGACCTGTTTTTAGAATTGACCAAGGATGAATGAATTTAAACTGCTGTTGAGGAAAGATATTTTTATCCTCATCAACAATATCAAACTTATTCTTCGAAATCCATTAAGGTTATTGCCCTATGCCTTTATAGTGGGCTATTTCAGTTTCTTTTACTTTCAAAGAGGCAGTCGCCGGTCTGACATGGAAGTTGACACCAGTCAATTTCAGGATTTGGAAGATGCAGCTGAAGGAATAGAGCAGGTAAATTATGTCCTCCAAAACATCAATGGAGGGCTTACTTTGCTTGCACTCGCATTTTTCATGTTCAAAATGTACCAAGCCACTAAAAAAAATGTGAGCTTTTTCAGCATGGCTGATGTGAACCTCTTGTTCACATCCCCCGCAGCCCCTTCCAAAATTCTATTGTATTACATGATCCGAGCCATATTCCCGGCTACTGGAGGGGCATTTCTATTTACCCTGTATGGTACTGCGCAGCTGAACGAAATTTATGACCTCAACCTGATGAATCTATCCATTTTGACCATGGGTTTTACCCTTTTCTTTTTCATTTTATCGCCTATCCGTTTTTTGATTTACACCTTAAACACCAAGTATAATTTGTTAAACCAGATGAAAGTGGCTGTTTTCGGCTTGGGACTATTTCTGGCTTTAATGATTCTGATTCCTGGTCTGATGGCCGAAAAATTCTGGATGGGAATGTTTGCATGGATTAGTTCCCCTTGGTTTGATTTCTTCCCCTTGGTTGGCTGGAGCCGGGGAATTCTGACCTATTTAAGTCATGAAAGCTTATGGATTTCAGGAGGCTTCATGGCCGTCTATTTGTTGACCTTCATTCTTATAGTACAGCTGGTCATCTACAATGCAGGTTATTATTATGAAGATGTCCTCGAAGCCACCAAATCCAATGAGGAGACCAAAGAAAAGGTACAAGGAAAGCAAACCGCTTCTGAAGGAAGTATTAGCTTAAACGCAAAGAAAAAACTGGCTATAAAAGATTTTGGTACTGGAGCTGTCGCTTTGTATTGGCGCAATTATGTCAACAGCTCCCGACAGGACTTTCACCCCTTGATAGGACTGATTGGATTAGGATTGGCTGTTGTCGCTTATGTTCTTGCTATCCTCTCTTTATTTGACTGGTTTGCCCATCAGATAATCTACGGCTATCTCATGGTCCTTCTGCTGATGTATTTCTTTGGAGGAATGGGAAAAAGCAACATAGGCGATCTTAAAAAGCCCTATTTTATTTTGATCCCGGCTTCTTGGACCGCTAAATTCTGGAACCTGATCAAATTAGATCTGTATCAGACCATGGTTTTTGCTCTGATATTGATCATACCAACTGTCCTCATTGCCAAACTCAGCTTCGGACTTATTTTACTCTTCCCCATATGCATCACGCTTTTGTACCTTACCGGCGTAGGCATTTCACTGATTACCGTCGTGGGCTTTGAAGAAGGTTGGGACAGAAAACTCATCCGGCCACTGATCATCGGTGGTGTCTTTCTTTTTGGTATAGGTCCCTCCCTAGCTGCAGCAGGCTTTGGCTATTTGGTCAGTCAGCAGTTTGTATATGCGCTGCTCGGTTTGGCCATAGGTATGTTCATCGTCACTGCTGTCATGCTTCATGTGAGCATGGATGTCATCAGCAAAGTCGAGTTTAAAGAGAACTAAGATTAAAAATCCTTTAAATCAACTTCCCCTACCTGATTTCATCAACTGTATATCAGTCAGATCAGCGATTTTAACCGGCTTGCCTGTATCAATGCTATTTCTCGCCGCAATTCCCACCAAAATGGACATGGCCCCATCCCTTGTTCCCGCGGATTGCCTGTAAGGATCTGCCATTTCAGGATCTTTAAACAACTTATCCTTCAAGCGGGTGTCCCCTCCTCCATGGCCTCCACCCCCATGTGGGATCACAATGATTTCAGAAGCACCAAAGTTCTTGGTCAGCCTCAATTCATCCTGCGCAGGTTCTTCCCAAGGTTGACTTTCTTTGATCCAGGCATCCAATCGCCCTTTAGTACCGTTGAAAGCAATTCTGTAACCTTCATAGGGAGAGTAAGAAGTCAAGGAATAACTTACCTGTACCCCATTCATGTACCGGATCTGTACAGCCATTTTATCAAAAATATCAATATCCTCCCTATAAACACAACCATCCCTCAGGTAACCATCATATTGTTCATTGTTCACATAAAGGTCTACCAGGTGTTTGTTCTTTGTGATGTCCCAATGAAAATCACAGTTGCTCTTGTGTGGACAAGGTCGGCAATGCGTATGCCTAAAAGCTCCATTTTTACCATAAAATTCTAAGTCCCCATAGGCAAAAACTTCTTCCGGATCTGAGTCTAACCACCAATTCAACAGATCAAAATGATGGGTAGATTTATGGACCAGTAGGGTCCCTCCCTTCTCTCTGTAGGCATGCCATCTTCTAAAATAATCCGCTCCATGAGAAGTATCCAAATACCAATGGAAATCCACAGATGTCACCTCTCCTATCTCTCCATTTCTAAGGATTTCATACATGCGCTGCCTATGGGGAGAATAGCGGTAATTAAAGGTGACAATTACCTTTTTACCAGTCTTTCTTTCTGCATCCAGGATGGCCTGACACTTGACTTCATCAGTGGTCATAGGCTTTTCAGTAATGACATGCGCCCCAAACTCCAACGCTTTAATGATGAAGGTATGATGGGTATTATCTACAGTAGTAACAATCACTACATCCGGTCTTTGTTCCGCCAACATTTTATCAAAATCAGTGTAGAGGGGACAGTCCACCCCAATATAGGTTTTCCCAAAATTTAGCCTACCCTCGTTATTGTCACATAAACCTACAAACTCCACCTGTTCCTGATAAATCCTTTGCACTTCCCTACCAAACATATTGACTCCCCGAATCCCTAAGCCTACCAAAGCCAACTTCATCTTTTGATTAGGGTAGGGGTGTAACTGTAAGGCCTCGGCTATACCGTTCAAAAAAATGGAGCCGACCGCAAAACCTGCTGACTTGGCCAAAAATTCTCTTCTTGATGCAATCATCTTATTGTTTTCCATGGTTATTGGGTTAATAGGTTTGTTTAAAAGTAAATATTTTTTCGATCAAAATCCAACCTCATATCGTGGGTAAAAAACTGACCTAAATCAAAACCATGACTTTTATCAGGATTTAGCAAGATACCCATCATTAAAAATCCATGGAATGCTGGGGATATTTGTGCCAAACTTGGCGTATATGACAACTACAGCGGCAGATTTAATTAAAAAATACAATGTACCAGCACCAAGATACACCTCCTACCCCACTGTACCTTTGTGGGCGGATGACTTAACTGAAAGTACTTGGATCAAATTGGTGAAAAATGCATACCATGATTTTGGAGATACTGAGGGCATCACCCTCTATATCCATCTTCCCTATTGTGAAAGCCTCTGCACTTATTGTGGTTGTAACAAGCGGATTACAAAAAACCATGCTGTAGAAACACCATATATTGAAAGTATCATCAAAGAGTGGTCTGCTTATCTGAAATTGCTTGATGCCAAACCAAAATTGGCCGGTATTCATTTGGGTGGCGGAACTCCGACTTTTTTCTCCCCGGCATCACTGAGGGAATTACTTTCTTTTATCCTTGACCGTGCTGTTGTCATGGAACATGCTGAGTTTAGTTTTGAGGGACATCCCAACAATACTACGCGGGAACACTTACAAACCTTATTTGATCTTGGTTTTAGAAGAGTAAGTTATGGAATTCAGGATTTCAACTTGGAGGTTCAGAAAGCCATTCACCGCATTCAGCCCTTTGAAAGAGTAAAAGAAGCCACGGAAGTGGCCAGGGAGATTGGTTACGAATCGGTCAACTTTGACCTGATTTATGGTTTGCCTCATCAGACAATGGATACCATCAAAGATACCTTTGAAAAGGTATCCCTTTTACAGCCTGACCGTATCGCTTATTATTCTTATGCTCATTTGCCCTCAGCCTTTCCCGCACAGAAAAGCTTCGAAGCATTTCTTCCCAAGGAGTCGGAGAAGCGGTCCCTGTATGAAAAAGGCAAGGAAATTCTAAAAAGCATGGGTTACCTGGAAGTAGGAATGGACCATTTTGCTCTGCCAAAAGATCCCCTATACATAGCCAAAGAGGAAAAAACACTGCACAGAAATTTCATGGGCTATACGACTTCTCCTTCCAAGATTTTGATAGGGTTGGGAAATAGTTCTATATCTGACATTTATTACGCCTATGCCCAAAACATCAAGACAATTGAGGCTTATAAAGAACAAATTGAAAATGGTCATTTTGCCATAAATAGAGGGCATGTCTTGACAGATGCTGATATCAAAGCCAGAAATCTGATCCTTCAATTGATTTGCAACCAACAGGCAAGCTGGGAGATTGACTTCTTTGAAGATATCGAAATCGCCAATTTCAATCGGCTTCTCATATTTGAAGAAGAAGGTTTGATTGCATTTGATAAAAACGGGATTCAGATATTAGATGCCGGAATGCCCTTCATTCGGAATGTATGTATGGTTTTTGACAAACGAATGCAGCAAAAAGAAGAAAAGCAATTTCAATTCAGTAACGCCATTTAACCCGGATAACCCATTTTTCTATTGCTGCTTCTTGTTACAAGAGGCAGCATTTTTTAATTTTTGGGAATAGGATTCCATACAAGATGACCTAAAAATCAATCACAAATGGTCATCTCAGTGGTTTCTTTCCCATCACCAAAAGTAGGCAGTTTAGGACTGACATAATGGATTCCCAAACCCAAGCCCCTGACTATAAAAAGTATACCTATAAACATGGCCACATAAGGCATTGCCTTGGTCAATCTGTTTCTTAGGGAAATGGACATGATTTTTCCGGTCAGCATGACCCCTATCAGCATAGGGATGGTCCCTAACCCAAAAAACAGCATATACAATGCACCCTGAATCGGACTTTGGAGGGCCAAAGAGGCGATCAGCGCTATATACACCATGCCACAGGGAAGCAAACCGTTTAAAAATCCAGAAACAAAAAAGGCTTGACTTCCTCCCCGTTTCAAATGGCTTCCCAAGGAAGATTTGAGTTGATGCAAGGAGCCAAACAGCCCGGATTGGGTAATCCATCGCTCAGACTGCTTGTAAAAAAATGCCATTAGCAGAATCAGCGCCCCCATCAGGATAGAAATCCATTGTTGGATGCCTGCCAAGGAAAAGGAAAATCCGACCAAACCAATCAATCCCCCTAAAAGAGAATAGGTTAGCGTACGGCCAAGGTTATATATGATTTTGTTTTTCAAAAAAGGGCTCCTGTCCTTGGCAGATACCGCCAAAGCAATAGGGCCACACATGCCTAAGCAATGAAAAGAACCTAAAAAACCTAAAAGAAATGCCGTCCAAATCATTTAAATGTTGATTTTCTTTTCCTGATAATAGGAGATACCATTTTCAGTCCAACTCAATTTCACCCTCCAATATCCTGGTTTTAGGTTTTTAACATCAACTGAATTCACATTTGGATCAATAATGTCAAAATCAATTTTTTTATCCAGACGAGCATCGGAGGGTCTGAAAAGATGAAGTGTTCCTTTAGCACCTGTCGGAAGCTGCAGATCAATAATTTTCAATTGATTATCATAAGCCAACACCTCATAATTCAACTGACTGGTATTGATCATTTTATCAATTTGATCCTGATATTTGATTTCTTCTTCATAATAATTTTGTGTCACCAGGTGAATGTCATCCTGTTTTACACAGATGGCTACCATGGACAACATAAGCACTGCAAAAGCGGCCAATGTCATTGTGATTCCTTTTCCCCAATCCATAATTTAAGTTTTTTTATTGATGTTTTATACTTGATCCTTACTCCTTAGAGGCAACAGGGCCTACAAAGCTTGTTTTTAATTTATCAATCACTTTCCCATTTTGGGAAAGTAACAGCACTACATTCTCTTGGTTGGTCTTTATACTTTCTCCATCGATAACTACAAAAAACCTACCTTCGAACTTAGATTGACCTTCCAAAGTCCAATTCTGATCTCCCACTACTTCTAAGCGGTACTTCTTATCCTCTGGCTCTAAAGCAATGGCCTGTGGTTCAAATGTCTTATTGATAAAGGTCACCTCATAAAGATTACTGATCTCTCCATTCTCTCTGGGCTGGTAAGTCATCCCCCTAAATCTGGTGACTGTGGCCCCTAAATCTTCTCTTGTTGCCAATAAGGCTACAAAAGCCCCTACCAATACCAAAAGCAGAAAGGAATATAATTTTACCCTCCCTGTAAGCAATTTTTGTGTTTTTTGTATGATACTGGTATCAGAGGCATACCTGATCAGACCCAAGGGCCTATCTACTTTTTCCATCACCTCATCGCAGGCATCAATACAGGCCGTACAATTCACACATTCCATTTGTACGCCATTCCGGATATCTATTCCTGTAGGACAAACCTGTACGCAAAGGCCACAATCGATACAGTCTCCCTTTGGGCTTTCTTCGACTTTATTTTTTCTGATGGGTGTCCTTGGTTCTCCTCTTACATGGTCATAGGTCACATTGATGGAATTGGCATCTAATAACACCCCTTGGAGTCTGCCATAGGGACAGACCACAATACAGGCCTGCTCTCGGAACCATGAGAAGATAAAGAGGAAAATTCCAGTAAATGCCATCAGGCCAATAAACCCGGCCATATGCTCTGTAGGAGGCTGACTAACAATCTCAACAACCTGATCTACACCAATAAGGTAAGCCATCACCGTATGAGATATCAATAAAGAGATCAAAACGAAAATGAACATTTTCAAGCCCTTCTTTCTGACTTTTTCTCCATTCCAAGGCATGGCATCCAATTTCCTTTGCTGATTGGCATCTCCTTCAATCCAATATTCTATTTTCCTAAACACCATTTCCATGAACAGTGTCTGAGGACATGCCCACCCACAGAAAACCCTACCAAATACCGCCGTAAAAAGAATTATGAAAACAAAGAAAATCAGCAATAAGAAGATCAGGAGGTGGGTATCCTGAGGCCAAAAAGCTGCTCCGAAAATAATAAACTTTCGTTCAAAAATATTGAAAAGCATATAGGGTCTTCCTCCGACCTTAATGAATGGACCTATAAACAGTATGGCCAAAAGCACCCAAGACAGGTAAGTTCTCCATTTGTAAAATTTACCACTTACTTTTTTAGGATAAATCCAGTTCCTTTTACCATCTTCTTTGACGGTCCCTAAGGAATCCCGGAATTTATCAGGATCTAATTGTGAATTCTTGGTACTCATGGTTGTTGTTATTAAGGAGAGGGGCATTTTTTCCCCTCTCTATAATCAATTGATTAATCTTCTGCTTCTTCAAGCCCCAACTCATCTTCAGTTAATGCGTCGATAGGCTCTTCGATAGCTGGTTCATACCTTTCTCCCTCAGGTGCTTTAGGATTCGCAGGTGTGGTACCCACCAAGGTCAAGATGTAACTGGAAACATTTTGCATTTCTTCGGGACTCAACTGGTCCTGCCAAGGAATCATACCTTTTTCAATGACACCATATTTTACCACCCGGAAAATATCGTTGATACTTCCACCATGTATCCAATATTCATCAGTGAAGTTAGGACCGATACCGCCTCCACCGTCAGAAGCATGACAGGCAGCACAATTGGCATCATAAATGCTTTTCCCTGAGTTGATGGCCGCGGTAGTATTATCGAAAACCACCGTATTTTCATCAATAGTGCTCAAAGCCAAAGCAGACCTTTGCTCGGCCTCTATAGCCGCAATTCGCAACTCCTCTTCATACTCCTCTATCTGGGTTTTCCCTAAACCCAGTACCGAGAAATAAGTGAAATATACTACTGCAAATGCAATTGTGATATAGAAGATATTGGCCAACCAAGGTGGCATGTGATTATCCAGTTCGACAATCCCATCATAGGAATGGTCAAGCATAAGGTCTTTTTCTTCCTTACCCCCTACTGGTTTCATTTTTCCGGTGATATACTTCAACTTGAACTCATCCCACCATGAAGGCTCTGCTGCTAAAGCTGGATTTTCCCTTTTGAAAACAGTAACCATGAAAGACATCAGGTAAATCATCAAAATCAACAATAAGATGATCACACCTAAGATGACTGCCAAAATGACCAGCAGCGTCAGCTGACTACTGTCCATTTCCTTTAAGTTATTCACCCAGTTCATATCGCTCGTCTGAGCGAAGGTTGGCAGGGATGCCAACATCCCCGCCAAAAGCATAGTTATGGATTTAAATTTTTTCATAGCCGCTGGTCTTTTTTAATTCATCATTCAAAGGCATCTCCTTCATATGATCGACATATTTTTTGTCAACCCTGATTACCCATATAAACATCCCGATAAAGAAAATCACAAAGATCAAGAGGGAGATGATTGGGTATATTTCGATGTTCTCTATGGAACTTAATATATCTTTTTTCATAACGCTGCTGATTAAGGGTTAGAAGCTGTCGTTTTTTTGATATCTGTACCCAAGCGCTGCAAATACGCAATCAGTGCTACGATCTCTGATTCAGGCATGGCTTCAACACCAGCTGATTTGAGATTGGCTACAATCTGCTCTGCTTGAACCATGAGGTCAGCATTGGCCTGCTCATCATATCCTTCTGGATAAGGCACTCCCAACTTCTGTAAAGTTCTGATTTTTGCAGGCAGGTCACTATGATTCATCATATTGGTTGCCATCCAGGGATAAGGAGGCATCAAAGATCCTGGAGACATAGATCTGGGATCAACCATGTGATGATAGTGCCAGCTGTCCGGATACTTTCCACCTACACGGTGCAAATCCGGACCTGTTCTTTTCGATCCCCACAAGAATGGCCTGTCATAAACAAACTCCCCTGCTTTGGAATATTCTCCATATCGCTCAGTTTCAGATCGGAAAGGCCGGATCATTTGTGAATGACACCCCACACAGCCATGTGAGATATACAAATCTCTACCTTGCAACTCTAAAGGCGTGTAAGGCTCTACACTGGCAATGGTAGGTACATTGGATTTTACCAATATTGTTGGGATGATTTCCACCGCACCACCAATAAGGATAGCCACAGTAGCCATAATGGTAAAGAAAACAGGCTTTCTTTCCCATGCCCTGTGCCAGAATTCATTTGGCTCTGCCACATGTGGCTTCAAAGCAGGGGCTTCGTCTGCCTCCTCTTCTTGGAAAGTGCCTTGTTTGGCAGTTTTTATCATGTTATATACCATCAGGAAAGCTCCTGATAAATAGAGAAGCCCACCAAATGCTCTTAACATATACATCGGAACAATTTGAATGACTGTCTCCAAGAAGTTTGGATAAGCCAGTCTACCTGCTTCACTGAATTCTTTCCACATCAAAGACTGAGTCAGCGCTGCCACATACATTGGTAATGCATAGAATATGATACCAAGTGTACCCATCCAAAAGTGTGTGGTGGCAAGCTTGGTAGAGTACAAGGTGGTTTTCCACATTTTTGGCCATAACCAATACAACATCGCGAAGGTGAAGAAACCATTCCAGCCCAAACCGCCAATGTGAACGTGGGCTACAATCCAATCAGTGTAATGTGCAATCGCGTTTACATTTTTCAAGGATAACATAGGCCCTTCAAATGTTGCCATACCATAGGCGGTAACTGCCACCACCATGAACTTCAAAACAGGGTCAACCCTTACTTTATCCCAAGCTCCTCTTAAGGTCAAAAGACCATTTACCATACCACCCCAAGAGGGTGCAATCAACATCACAGAAAAGACAACACCTAAGACCTGTGCCCATTCGGGAAGGGCAGTATAAAGTAGATGGTGTGGCCCAGCCCATATGTACAGGAAGATCAAAGACCAGAAGTGGATAATGGAAAGTTTATAAGAATATACAGGTCTATTAGCAGCCTTGGGAAGGTAATAATACATCAATCCCAAAAACGGCGTAGTCAGAAAGAATGCCACCGCATTGTGACCATACCACCATTGAACCAATGCATCCTGAACTCCCGCATAAGCGGAGTAACTCTTGAAGAAAGAAACAGGAAGTGCCAAAGAATTGAAAATATGTAAAACCGCTACGGTCACGAATGAGGCCAAATAAAACCAAATGGCTACATACATGTGCTTTTCCCTTCTTTTGATCATGGTGCCGATCATGTTGGCTCCAAAGGCTACCCAGACGACTGCAATCAGAATATCAATTGGCCATTCCAATTCAGCATATTCCTTGGACGTAGTGAGACCTAGAGGAAGTGTTATCGCTGCCAAAAGGATAATTAACTGCCAGCCCCAAAAGTTGATCCAGCTTAACGCCTTGCTCCACATGGGCGCCTTTAATAACCTTGGCATGGAATAATAAATCCCTGCAAAAATCGCGTTACCTACAAAAGCGAAGATCACCGCATTGGTATGGAGCGGCCTGATTCTTCCAAATGTGGTATACGGATTTCCTAAGTTGGCTTCAGGTAGAAAGAGCTGAGTGGCTGCAATCACACCTACCAACATACCGACGAGGCCCCAGGCTATGGTGGCGACCCCGAAGTACTTTACGATTTTATTATCGTAATTGAACTGTTCCAGTGTTGTTCCTGACATACTTACTTCAATTTAGTTGATGGTACTTTTTTATCTTTAGTTTTTGGTTCATTATCAAATAGGATCCGAATAGCAGGGGTATGGTTGTCTTCAAACTGTCCCCCCTTCATTGCCCTGAAAAAGAGAAAAAGAAATGTCCCCGCCAGGATTAAACTAATTGCTATCAAAATAAATATTACCTCCATATCTACCAGATTTTTTCTTTGAGCCCTCTTTTATGGGCGATATAATTCGTTGTCAACGTGGTGAACAATACCACGGAAATACTGCTGATCGGCATCAGTATCGCACAGAAAACCGGACTTACCAGTCCCTGAACAGCGAAGAATACACCAACAGTATTGTAGGTGAAACTAAGCCCAAAACTTGCTTTGATGATACTTCTGCTGGTCTTGGTGAAATCCAAGAACTTTGGTAGTTTATAGAGCATACCTGCGTCCATGATGGCGTCTGAGGCTGGAGAAAAGTTGGTTACTTTATCAGTTACGGCAATTCCGATACTACTTTCTCTCAAGGCACCGGCATCATTTAAACCATCCCCTATCATCAAAGTATTTTTACCTGATGCATTTAATGACTTGATGTATTGAAGCTTATCGCTTGGACCTTGGTTAAAAGACATTTGTATATTGTCTCCGAAGACCCTTTTCAGGTTTTGCCGCTCATGATCCTGATCACCGGAAAGAAAGTGGACTTCTTTTTCCTTTTGTACAGCGTCCACCAATTGATCAACTCCTTTTCTTAAACCACTCTGAATAAAGAAATAACCCAGAACAAAATCTTCCACAGCAAAGAATACCAGATTTCCACCATTAGGTAATCCACTTGAGTCTGCTCCGACAAAGTCCGCTGAACCCAGTTTGATTTCTTGGGATTTATAATTCGTCCTTAGTCCTTTTCCTGTAAATTCTTCCACTTCCCCCGTTAGGCTGACTGCCCTTATTCCTTCTAACCAAGTGTTGATCCTATTACTTAAAGCATGGGTAGATTGATTGACAATGGCCTTGATCAGGGATTTGGATTCAGCAGAAAGGGGCTCACCAAAGTATTGCACCTTGGCTTCAGATGGGGCAGTGAGTGTACCCGTTTTATCAAAAACAACTGTATCGATTTTGGCCAATTTTTCAATTACCTGTGCATTTTTGAGGTAAAGTTTACCCTGACCAAAGACCCTAAGGGTATTGCCCAAAGTGAATGGTGTAGACATAGCCAAAGCACAGGGGCAGGTGATAATTAATACGGAAGTAAAGGCCAGAACGCCCAAAGAAGTATTGCCGGCCCAAATCCAAAAAAGTAGGGATAGCAGGGCTATCATTAGGACAGTAAAGGTGAATTTACCGGAAATTTTATTGGCCAAGGATTCCAGACCATGATTTTTGTCCTTATCAAAGGATTCGTTGTTCCACAAGTCAGTAAGATAACCCTGCGATGGTGATTTTTGAACTGCCAAAGTGATGGCCTTACCTTTTTGTCTTCCTCCAGCATAGATGAGCTCACCCTTTTTCTTGGAAACAGGCACCTCTTCTCCTGTCACGAAGGAATAATCAATAAAGGCCTCACCATCTAATAAAATGCTATCTGAAGGAATCAATTCCGAATTTCTTACCCGGATGATATCACCCACATTCAGTTTGATCAATGGGATTACTTCTTCCTCATCTTTAACCAAACGGGTGACTGCAATTGGGAAATAGGACTTATAATCCCTATCAAATGAAAGTGTATCGTAGGTTTTTTGCTGGTAGTACTTGCCTATCAATAAGAAAAACAAAAGCCCGCCTAAGGTATCCATATACCCCTCATTGCCCAGTATGAAAATGTCATACAAACTGTATGTAAATAAGGTAACGATGCCAATGGCGATAGGCACATCCATATTAACGGCTTTGTTGCGAACGGAAAGCCAAGCTGAACGGTAATAATCAGTCGCAGAATAGAAAAACACCGGCAAAGCCAGCAATACATTCAGGTAATTGAAGGTCTTTTTGAAACCTTGGCCTAACAATTCAGCTTCTGAAAAATATTCAGGCAAACTGAACAACATCATATTTCCAAAGCAAAAACCTGCCACCGCCAACTTGGTGATGAGCTTTTTATCCATGCTTTGGACTTGCTTTTTATCTGTATCTGCCAGATTAATGGTGGGTTCATATCCAATTCTGGAGAGTAACTTCACCAAGTCTTTCAAAGAAATCTTATCCTGTAAAAATTTAACCTGAACCTTCTTTTTGATAAAATCCACCCTGCCGGAAACTACTCCCTCATGCAACTTGTGTAGATTTTCCAAAAGCCAGATGCAAGAGGCACAGTGGATCAAAGGAATATTAAAGGTAATATGGGTTTCTGCTCCATTTTGGAAATCAACCAGTTTTTTGATGACATCAGCATCATCCAAATAATCAAAACGATTGTCCCTTTTGGACAGATCCTTTTGGCTCAATCCGGGGTTTTCCGCAATATCGTAGTAATTGCAAAGGTCATTTTCATTGAGGACCTCATAGACCAGTTGACAACCCGTACAGCAAAATTCCTTTCCATCGAAATGAAGAATCTCATCCTTACAATCCTCTCCACAATGGAAGCAGGTAGATATTTCTTTTTGGGGTACTATTTTAGATGGATCGGACATTTCACACAAGTTACTGAGCATCAAGACCAAAAAACATGACGTAAATCATAAAATTATATGACTTAATACGAGAGATAAAAAGACAATCGGTCATACCACATGCCTCCTTTGTAAAAGTGAAAAAGGACTTTTGCCAAATCGGACTGATAATACTTTGTGGTGACCAATAGGGTGCACTTGTGCTTTACGGCATAAGACCAAAAATCTCCTATGCGTGAAAAATTGAATTTAATAAAGGAAGTTTCTGCGGTGGATTGGGCCAAGAGTTGAACGATTTCCTGTTCTTCTCTCAGTTTTGATTTGGGGATAAATGAGGGAGAAATAATGGTTGCCTTACTGTCTTTGATATTTTCCTGGAATAGGGCTACAAAATTCCTTATCAAACGTGCTGATGCTGGCGTACCGTCGTAATGAAAAAGTAGCCTTTCGGTAGACATTTCCTGGTCAAAAAGAAGAACCGGAATCTGACAGGGCTCATCTTCCAAGCCTTTCGGCTTTTCAAGTCCATGCAGCCAATTCAATACATCCGGGAGATGGGCAGAAAACAAACTGGGTTCATCATCAGGCTTACACAATAAACCTTCACCGCCCTCAGTTAAATGTTGCGGAAACCCGCTGGGCAGTACTTTGCAGTAATGCGAATGAACAATCTCATCCGGCACTGCAAACTTGACCAAATTATCGACTTTACCCTCCATAGCTTCTATTATTTATTACAAAACTATACCAAGCAACTTTTTTTAAAGGTGACATAGGGTAGTAGGCAACATGATTAAAATCATGTTTTTGGATAAAAATCAGTCAGATGAGCTAATTCTTTAGTACAACAGGGTCCTGTTTGAGCAAAAAAACAAGGCTTTTATAAAGCTCCTCATGCTGATTTTTGAATGCTTCAGGGGTCTCAAAAAAAGCCTCCAAAGCCACTGCAAAAAATTCATGGGGATTTGCTGCCGCCGACTTTCTAAAAAAGGTATTGCTACCCTCTTTGATGGCGTTTCTTGCTGACTCAGCTAATTGGTTAAACTTCCTCCAAGCAGGTACATTAAAGAAATTGCTCTCTTGGTTATAATGGATCTGATTTTCCAGCTTTAGGGCATGTGCCATTTCATGTACACCAAGGTTAATGCCATCAGCATTCTTTTGTCCTTCTACAAAGTTTTTCCATGAAAGCACTATGATTCCCAATTTGGGATTCACCTCGCCCTGATGATAGGTACGGTTGATCGTGGAATAGTAATTATCTGGATAAACCAAAATCCTTGAAAAATGCTTCAATTCCACATTTCTAAAACCGAAAATTACCATTACCGCTGTAGCTCCTATGAGCAGTTCCATTTCTCTGCTGATGCTTTTCAACCCCCCTCTTGGAATAAATGCTTTAGTGGCTATAAAACGAACCAGCCTTTCCCTGAACTCCCGTTGATGCTTAGGCCTGAGATTTTTATAGTACGGAAAAAACCGGTTCAGTATGCTGATATCCTCAGGCGTTAACTTTTTGGATTTAAAAAGAATCTTAATTTCCTGAAAGAGTTCAGCAAAGGGCTGTAGAAATTGATAGATAAAAAGCATGCCCTAATTAAATAAAAAAGGGGG
>NZ_AMGM01000028.1 GCF_000298295.1 Cecembia lonarensis LW9 | reverse complement strand
TGTTCGGGATTTGTAATCCCGAACCCTGATACCATGTATTTTAGAATCGGTTTTTTTACCACATATTCACAGTAGATCACTACCAGTCCCGTAACCTGCTGTCACGCGGTTGCACCGCGGGACAATTGAATATGGAGCTTTCAGCTCATTTTTTTAACCGCTAAGGGCGCAAGGGTTTTCGCAAAGGAAACAAGGAAAAGAGGTTCTACGTTGTCACGCGTTTCCGAACGCGGGACCAATGATCCCTGAAATTCCGAATGCAGGAACCGAAAAACCGATCTCCTTTGTGTCTTTCAGTCTTTGTGGCCCATTATTCTATCTTAAATGCCTCATTCTTTTCTTCTATAGCGCCACTCCATTAAAAGGGTTGAAACGTCTTCTTCCTACCTGCATGCCAATGGCCCGGCAGACAGTTTTGTCTCCGTATTTCACGTTGATTTTGTCCAGGGCCTGATACAGACGGATCTGCTCTTCGGTGTCCTCAAAGAGGTTGATTTGATAATTTCCATGCACGAGATTACTGAAGCGCACGCCGATCAAGCGGATAAGCAGCCGGCGCGTGTACAGCTTTTTGAACAGCTCTTTCACCGTTTTGATGAGCGTATGGTCTGCAGAGGTATAGGGTATGCGTTGCTGTACCGTATGCGTATCAAAGTCCGAATAGCGGATCTTCACAGTGACAGAGGCTGTGAGCTGCTGCTTTTGCCGCAATTTACCCGCCAATTGCTCTGTCATCGCAATGAGGTTGGCCTCTAGCATCTTCACATCTATGGTGTCCTGTTCGAAGGTGTTTTCCGAAGAGATGGACTTGGCTTCTGAGTAGGGCACCACAGGGGAGCGGTCGATCCCATTGGCTTTTTCCCAGATGCTCAATCCGTTTTTGCCAAAAGTAGCTTCCAGTAATTCTGAGGGCATGACCTGCAGGGTCTTGACGGTCTTTACGCCCATATTGTAGAGGGTAAGGGAAGTCTTTTCCCCGATCATGGGGATTTTCCGCACAGAGAGGGGAGCAAGGAACGGTTTCTCTGTGCCCCGGATTACCTCTTTGTAATTGTTGGGTTTGGCTTCTCCTGTGGCCACTTTGGACACGGTCTTGTTTTCGGAAAGGCCCAGAGAAATGGGTAGGCCGCTTTCCTTCAGGATCTTTTCCCGCAGTTCTTTGGCCATCTTGAAGCAACCAAAAAACCTGTCCATACCAGTATAATCTATGTAGAATTCATCGATGGAGGATTTTTCAAATAGGGGTACATCCTCCCGGATGATTTCCGTGATTTCATGGGATTTTTGGCTGTATTTCTCAAAATCCCCCCGGATGATCAAGGCTTCCGGGCAGAGCTGTCTTGCAGTCCGCATCGGCATGGCCGAGTGTACCCCAAATTTTCTCGCTTCATAGCTGCAGGAAGCCACCACTCCCCGGTCTCCCGATCCCCCGATCAGGATGGGTTTACCATTCAACCTGCTGTCGTACAGTCGCTCCACCGACACAAAAAACGAATCCAAATCCATATGCACTATACTTCGCCCACTGCTCATTTTGTCAAATATTTTAACATTTTACTGTTTATAATTTAGACATATTTTGTATATTTGGAAAGTGAAATCAGAATGTATGACAGTAGCTGACATAAAAAATGCATCTCAACGCCAATATTAAATTTCTACGCAAGCAGAAAGGCCTCACGCAGGAAACTTTGGCCAATGCTTTAGGTATTAGTAGGTCCAAACTGGCAGGCTATGAGCTGAACATCAATCCTCCTTTGGAGACCATTTTGGAGATGGCGGATTATTTCGGGGTTTCGGTGGATATCCTTTTGAGGAAGGATCTGGGCGCACTTTCTGAATACAAACTCCGGCAGCTTTTGGAGACAGATCAGTTTCTCCGGGGTCGCAACCTCCGTATTCTCAGTACCACGGTAGATGCTGAGGGAAAGGAGTTGATCGAAGTGGTCTCACAAAAAGCCAAGGCTTCCTATCTGGCAGGCTTTTCTGATCCGGATTTTATAGAAGAGTTGCCCAGATTTTCCCTGCCCTTTTTGCCCCAGGATAAGAAGCACCGGGTTTTTCAGGTGGATGGGGATTCCATGTTGCCCATTCCCGAAGGCGCCTGGTTGGTATGTGAATATGTGGATGACTGGTTTTCCATCAAGGATGGGGAAAAATATGTGGTGGTCACCGAACAGGATGGGGTGACGTTTAAAATTGCCTACAATCAGATCAGGGAAAAGGAGCGCCTCTTGCTTTGCTCCAGCAATCCTATTTACAAGCCTTTCTATGTCAATATCTCAGATGTGAGGGAAGTGTGGAGGTACAGGTTGATGATGGTTTGAGTTTGGCTTAGCCAATCTAATTGACTAATTTGCATATAACCAGAATATTAAAGCCTTAGCGATAATGAAATGCAACTAATTTCAAGGAAAATCGGTAAGCTAAGCATAACATGTTGTTGTTCACATTCAAAATTTACTGGACTAATGAAATTACAAATGATACAAGACAGTAATGGTGAGGATATGGGGGTTTTTATTCCAATTAAGGACTGGCTTGCCATAAAAAATCTATATCCGGATATTGAAGAAATAAGTAAAGATCTTCCAAAATGGGAGAAAGATTTGATTGATCGGAGACTTGAAGAGATTTCTCAAAATCCAGAAAGGTTGATAGAGGGAAAAAAAATCTTTGAAGAGCTGAAGAGAAAATTATAATACCTTATAGTCTGCTATTTTTTGATGAAGTACTTAGGGCGTGCTGAAAAACGCCAATTGGAGAATAATTTCTTTAAATTTTGATGAATACCCCATTTATTAAGCGTTATCTTTTTAAGCAGGTGCAAACTTATTAAATGATCCAGTTTGATTTGCGTGCACCTGAAAATTTCAAAATTTGAAATTTTCAGGCTAGTCTCAGGCATACCATCTTCTTCATTGGGCTCATTCGAAGTATAAGCATACATCTTCAATCGCCCGCTTCGAAGCTGGCATACCTGAGACTTTTTCAGCAAGCCCTACTTAATGATGTAGAGCAGGCAAAAGAGTGGTATAAAACTCAACGCCAAGGCTTGGAAGAAGAATTTGCCCTGGCTGTGGAACTTGCTATCCAACAATTATTAAAAGAGCCATTCGCTCATGCGGTTCGATATAGAAATGTTCGGATTGCCCATCCAAAGAGATTCCCTTATAATATTCATTTTTACATAGATGAGCCCAATTTAACGGTGGTGATTACCGCTATTGTGCATAGTAAAAGAGATCCGCTTAGGTTTTTTAATCGAAAAAGTTGATTCTTTTATTGTTGTCTATCACTTTTTGGGTTTGTGAAAACTCGATCGGAAGAGGTGGTATTTTTTCTACGGAAGAAATAAAAATCCTATTTCCAAGACAAAATCTATTTAAATCCGTTATACCTTGTAACACGTTTGTGTATTCACCCGGAATAGCATTTTAATTTCTACGCCACGGTGCACCAATAATTACGAGTTATAATGCATAATCAGGGTTTAATTGACATGTTGAATTATCCTCACCCTTTAAAGAGTAATGGAATGAAAGAATTTGCAGTGATGGAAACTCCTTTGGGTAATGTCCGGGCAGAGGCTTGGGATGGATACCTGGTCAGGCTTCAATTTACAGACGAACCTGTAACTGACACCTTTTTGGATGGCGTTCTGATGGACGTTAGAATACAACTTGGGCTCTACTTTCAGGGCAAACTAGAGACATTTGATATACCGGTGGCTTTTGGAGGCACAGATTTCCAGCATCAGGTCTGGATGGAAGTCAATAAGATCCCCTTTGGTGAAACTAGTACCTATGAAAAGATCGCCAATAATATGGGAAAACCTTCTGCCATTAGGGCAGTGGGTACAGCCATTGGTGCAAACCCCATTTTGATTATGCTGCCTTGTCACCGAATTGTGGGGAAGAAAGGGCAACTCACCGGCTATGCCGGAGGACTTTGGCGGAAATCAAAGCTATTGGAAATGGAGCAGAAGGAAAAAGTAGGAGAGCAAGTGAAGCTTGAGTTTTAAGATACAAACTATGCTTCATTTAAATTTGGAATGAGGTTTTACATCTCATTTCCATTTTTTTCTCTGCCCAAAAGCTTTATTTTTGCGTAGCTTATTTGAAAATTAAACTTTAAAAATATGTCTTCGACGAAATATGATTTGATTGTTGTAGGGTCGGGTCCAGGTGGGTATGTAGCCGCTATTCGTGCTTCACAGCTGGGTTTGAAAACTGCAGTAGTGGAAGCCGCTGAATTGGGTGGTATCTGTTTGAACTGGGGTTGTATCCCTACCAAGGCCTTGATCAAAAGTGCCCAGGTTTTTGAATATATCAACCATTCCGAGGACTACGGCATTAAAGTCAAAGGTGCCGAAATGGATTTTGGTGGCATGATCAAAAGAAGCCGTGATGTGGCTGGAGGCATGTCCAAAGGGATACAGTTCCTGTTTAAGAAGAATAAAATTGACCAATTGTTGGGTTGGGGTAAAGTGCAGCCGGGCAAAAAAGTCGAAGTTGAAGATAAAGATGGTAAGAAAACAGTTTATACTGCTGATCACATCATCATCGCTACCGGGGGAAGGGCGAGAGAACTTCCGGCATTGAAAATTGACAATGAAAAAATAGTCGGTTACCGTAAGGCAATGGTATTGGACAAAAAACCTGAGAAAATGGTGGTAGTGGGTTCAGGAGCCATCGGTGTGGAATTTGCCTATGTCTACAGTGCTATTGGTACGGAAGTGACCATTGTCGAATTTATGGACAGGATTGTACCCAATGAAGACGAAGAGGTGTCTAAAGCTTTGGAGCGCATCTACAAGAAAAAAGGAATCAACATCATGACTTCTACGGAAGTTACTGGTGTGGATACCAAAGGTAAGGGTTGTAAAGTGACCGTTAAGGACAAAAAAGGCAAAGAATCCGTCATCGAATGTGATGTGGTGCTTTCTGCAGTTGGTGTAGTATCCAACGTGGAAAATATCGGTTTGGAGGATGTAGGGGTCTTGGTGGAAAAAGGAAAGATCAAAGTAGACGAGTACTACAGAACCAACATGCCAGGATACTATGCCATTGGTGATGTAACGCCTGGTCAGGCTTTGGCCCACGTGGCCTCTGCAGAGGGGATCATTTGCGTAGAGAAAATTGCAGGCCATCATCCTGAGCCTATGGATTACAATAACATCCCAGGTTGTACTTATTGTGTGCCTGAAATTGCTTCTGTAGGTTATACCGAAGCCCAGGCCAAAGAAGCGGGTTATGAAGTGAAAGTGGGTAAGTTCCCATTCTCAGCTTCCGGTAAAGCATCAGCTGCTGGTGCCAAGGATGGATTTGTGAAATTGGTGTTTGATGCCAAATACGGAGAGCTTTTAGGAGCCCATATGATCGGTGCTAATGTAACTGAGATGATTGCTGAGATTGTAGCCATCCGCAAGCTGGAGACTACTGGTCATGAGCTCATCAAAACAGTTCACCCACACCCAACCATGTCCGAGGCGGTGATGGAAGCTGCTGCGGCTGCCTATGATGAGGTGATTCATATTTAAAAATGAAGTGATTTTTATTTGATTATCAGTAAAATAGAAATAAGCCTGACTTCGAAGTCAGGCTTATTTTTTTGTTTTTTGGTATGTAAGTAGGATTGAGTTGTTTTTAGAAAAAATTTACTAAAGTTTAATTTAAGGGTTTTTTAATGGTATATTGGGGAAAAACGAGATTAGATTATGTCCAATACGAAAGCCCCAAAGTCAAGTAAGAATGTAAGAGGTACAATTACCTGCGACAATACCACTATCCATTTGCTGCAAGCCAATGATTTTGTTGCAGAAAGTATCCGAAACCAAATGTCAGAAAAAAAAGTACTGATGATCAACATCACCTCATCTGCTGGAAGTGGAAAAACCACTCTTATGCAGGAAACAGTAAAGCGATTGAATGATGAGATAAATATAGGGATTCTTGTTGGTGACCTTGAAACGGAGAGAGATGCCGACCGCATCAAGGAAGTAGGCGGGAAAGCTTTACAGATTGTGACAGGAGGTATTTGCCATTTGGAGGCCCAGATGGTGTGGCAGGCTCTAAAGAGTTTTGATATTTCCGGTTTGGATGTGCTCTTCGTCGAAAATGTAGGCAATTTAGTTTGTCCAGCCTCTTTTGATCTTGGGGAAGATTATAGGGTTACACTTATTGCCACCACAGAAGGTGATGATAAGCCTCAAAAGTATCCCAAAATGTTCCTGACCAGCGAGTTGATGTTGGTTTCAAAGGCAGATCTTTTGCCTTATCTCCCTTTTAGCGTTGAGGCGGTCACCAATGACGCAAGGGCTATTAATCCAAATATTGAAGTCATTGAAATTTCATCTGTGAACGGAACGGGCATTGAAGCTTGGTGTGATTGGCTAAAAGCAAAAATCAAAGAGAAAAAATCATCAGATTCAGTTGCTGTCTAGTGCCATTTTGGAGCGTTCATATTGAAGGACAGGTGCAGGGAGTGGGGTTTAGGCCACACGTTTCGCGCATTGCTCAAGCAAAGGGCTTGGGCGGTAAGGTATTCAATACAAGCAAAGGAGTAACCGTAGAAGTCTATTGTTCAAAACTTGATCTCGATGAGTTTTTGGAAGAATTACAATCCAAGCTTTCGCCACTGGCAGTAATTTCCAATTTACAGATTGAGCAAATTTCCAACATAGGAGACATTACCAAGGATTTTCAGATTCTACCCTCTCAAGAAGGTGAGAGTAAGAGTGCCAACGTCAGTCCAGATTTTGGAATTTGTATGTCCTGTCAATCGGAGTTGTTAAATCCAAAAAGCAGGCGCTATCAATATCCTTTTATTTCCTGTACACAATGCGGTCCCAGGTATTCTATTCTAAGAGGCATTCCTTATGATAGGCATCGCTCATCCATGGGGAATTTTGGGATGTGTTCTTCTTGTATGGATGAATATCACGACGAACATGACAGGCGCTTTCACTCCCAAACCAATTCATGTCCTGATTGTCCAATAAATTTGAGGATTTTTCCCGAAACGGATCCTACTATTTCTAAGCCTATTGATTTTGTAGACCATGCCGTAACTATTATCCAATCAGGTGGAATTCTTGCAGTAAAGGGAACAGGAGGCTTTTTATTGCTAACAGATGCTACCAATTCGGATGCTGTAAAATTACTCAGAAAAAGAAAGCAGAGGCCCAGAAAACCCTTAGCCTTGATGGTTCATGATGAAAATATGCTTTCAGATTTTTTCACAGTTTCACATGAAGAAATAGAGTTGTTAAGATCAGCTGCCCGGCCAATTGTGCTTTGCAAACCGAAGGAATATACTTCTCTTCATGGCACTCAAGCTTGGGTTGCTCCAGGTCTTTCTCTTTTAGGTGTTTGCTTGCCTGCAGACCCATTGATGTTCCTTATTTCCAGAAAAGTTGGCAAACCAATTATTGCCACTAGTGGTAACCTTCACCTAAGCCCCTTGCAATTTAAAGATCAAGAAGCCATACAAAATCTTCTCGGAATTGCCGATGCCGTCATTTATCACAATAGGGAAATCCATTTCCCTCAAGATGATAGCGTTTTGCGCATTGCTGAAAATTCCCAACAAAAAATAATTCTGAGAAGGAGCAGGGGCTTGGCCCCGACTTTTTGGAATAAGGTCAGGATAAAAACTGAGCTTCCGATTTTAGCATTAGGGGCTGATTTAAAAGCTACTTTTGCCCTTTGGGATGTGTATAATGTTTATGTGAGTCAGTACTTAGGAAACCTGGACAGTTTTGATACACAGGAGAGATACCTGGACACTTTGACCAAGTTTTTAGACCTTACTGGTATCCAACCTCAGCAAATATTGATGGATAAGCATCCCTTGTACCATAGCAGAAGGTTTGCAGGCAATTTCCCTCATGTGAATGTTACAGAAGTTCCCCATCATGAAGCACACTTTGCCGCCTTGCTTTGGGAATATGCCGCTCTTGATGCTGATGAACCCATCTTGGGAGTGATTTGGGATGGGCTGGGATTTGGAAATGATGCAGCTTTATGGGGCTCAGAGTTTTTTGTTTTCAATTCAGGAGAATTTGAGCGGGTTTGTTCTTTTGACTATTTTGATTATATCCTGGGGGACAAAATGTCCATTGAACCACGACTTTCGGCTTTGGTGCTTTATTATCATACAGGAGAACCGCTTGACTTCCTCAAAGAAAAGTATTCTACTACCGAATGGGTACTTTATACCAAAATGCTTGATAAAGGTGGCCATGCCCAAACCAACAGCATGGGGAGGATTTTTGATGCAGTCTCTTCCATATTGGAGCTTTGTGATTTCAATACCTATGAAGGGGAGGCCGCCATGCTATTGGAACAATTGGCCAGGAACTACTTTGACGCAAATGGTCATGCTGCCACCCAATCTTATTTTATGGATTCCATTGTAAAAGATAAGATTTCGGGTGCTGATTTAATTTCTCAAATAATAAAGGATAAGTCAAACGGCTTGGATTCAGGCCTTATTGCTGCCAAATTTCATCTGACCTTGGTTCACATCATTTCTCAAGTCATCCAAAATACATCTTGTAGGAAAATTGGATTTTCAGGAGGAGTTTTCCAAAATGCCCTTTTGGTTGATTTGCTTCAGCAATACTTGGGGGATGATTATCAACTTTTATTCCATGAACAGTTGTCACCCAATGACGAGAATATATCCCTTGGCCAAATGGCCTGGTATCATATAAAAAATAGATCACAAAACCTTAAAATAAAATCTTATGTGCTTGGCGATTCCCGGTAAAATAAAAAGTATAGAGACCATGTATGATGGTCTGGTCAGAATGGCTAAAATCCAATTTGGAGGCATCATGAAGCAGGCCAGCCTTGAAATGGTTCCCCAAGCAAAAGTTGGGGATTATGTGCTTGTCCATGTAGGCGTTGCCATCAGTATTGTGGACGAGGAGGAAGCCAAGAAATCATTTGAATACCTAGAGCAGATTGGTGAAATTGATGAATTGATCGAACATACCCAAACCGATAGAAACGACCTGCCCTCCATCAATTCAAGTAAAAGCCAATCGGCGGATGGTGCTTAAGGTTATATTATAAGCAAGGCTTGATTTTTAAATTTCTTGCTCTAAAAACAATAAACTCACTTAACCACAAAATCTGATCGAAATGAAATACCTATCGGAATACAGAAATCCTGAATTGGTAAAGAAATATTTAGATGAAATACACCAATCCTGTACAAAACCTTGGATGATCATGGAAGTGTGTGGAGGACAGACCCACAGTATTGTGAAAAATGGATTGCTCCAATTGCTTCCCAAAGAAATTACCATGGTTCATGGACCAGGTTGTCCGGTTTGTGTGACGCCCATGCACCTGATAGATAAAGCAGTTTATCTGGCGCTTAAAGAAAAGGTGATTTTGTGTTCCTTTGGAGATATGTTAAGGGTACCGGGGTCTACAGATAGTTTATTGGAAGCCAAGTCCAAGGGAGCGGATGTAAGGATATTGTATTCTCCTTTGGAAGCTGTGAAATTGGCCAAGGATAATCCTGATAAACAGGTGGTTTTCTTTGCGGTGGGTTTTGAGACCACTGCGCCTGCCAATGCCCTTTCTGTGCTTCATGCCCACAGGGAGGGATTGGAAAATTACTCCATTCTGGCTTCTCATGTACTTGTGCCTCCTGCCATAGATGCAGTGATGAATGATGATTTGGTAAAAATACAGGGTTTTCTTGCAGCAGGACACGTATGTACAATTATGGGAATTGGGGAATATGGCCCTCTGGTAGAGAAATACCAAGTGCCTATTGTCGTTACAGGGTTTGAGCCTGTAGATATTTTGCATGGGATATTAATGGTAGTCAAGCAATTAGAAAAAAGTGAACATAAACTTGAAAACCAGTATGCCAGAGTAGTCAGGCCTGAGGGCAATCCGGAGGCAAGAAAAGTGATTGAGGAGGTTTTTGAAATTACGGATAGGGAATGGAGAGGAGTGGGGAATATCCCATTAAGTGGATATCAAGTAAAAGAACAGTATGCAGCATTTGATGCCAATAAAAAATTCTCTATCAAAATGCCCAAAGTGGAGGAAAACCCGGAATGTATTGCAGGTCAGGTCCTGAAAGGGATAAAGAAACCACATGAATGCCCACAGTTTGGAAAAGGTTGTACACCGGAAAGACCACTTGGTGCGCCTATGGTAAGCAGTGAAGGCGCCTGTGCTGCTTATTACCATTTTTCCAAAATCAGCGGTCAGTTAACTGAAGCCTGATACGTAAAACCAGATTAAACTTAATTTATGTCGGATTATAAAAGTATTTTATCGGCTTCTTGTCCAATGCCCAAGCTAGATTTTGAGATCATCACTATGGGACATGGCAGTGGGGGCTTGCTTACCCACAAACTTCTGGATGCAGGGGTTTTTGATGTCCTTTCCAATGAATACCTCGACAAGCAACATGACGGGGCTGTCTTTGACGTAACTCCTGGAAAAATGGCATTTACCACAGATAGCTATGTGGTTTCTCCCATATTTTTTCCGGGAGGAAATATTGGGGAACTGGCGATCAATGGGACGGTGAATGACCTTTGTATGTGTGGTGCCAAAGCGGCGTTTATTTCATTGTCTTTTATCATTGAGGAAGGTTTACGGGTAAGTGATTTTTGGGAAATATTATTGCATATCAAACAGGCAGCAGATCATGCCGGAGTCAAAATAGTAACAGGGGACACCAAGGTGGTAGAGCGTGGAAAAGGGGATAAGATTTTCATCAACACAAGTGGTGTTGGGAAGGTACATCCAGAAGCAGCTATATCGGTTGACCGAATCAAAACAGGGGATAAAGTGATTATATCCAATGATATTGCAAGGCATGGTATTGCCATCATGAGCGTGAGGGAGGGCTTGGAATTCGAATCCGATATAGAAAGTGATACCTGTCATTTCAATCATATAGTAGAGCAGCTTTTGGAAGGTTTTGGAAATGGAATTCACTTTTTAAGGGATGCCACTAGAGGCGGATTGTCCACCATTTTGAATGAGGTCTCCCAGTCTTTATCCAAAGGAATTGCCATTCACCAAAAAGACATCACCGTAGATGAATCAGTCGCAGGAGCTTGTGAATTATTGGGTTTGGACCCACTATATGTAGCCAATGAAGGAGTTTTTGTGGCTTTTGTAGAGGCTTCTATTGCGGATCAGGTGGTCCAAAAATTAAAAAGTTGGGAAAATGGGTTGCATGCAGCAGTGATTGGAGAAGTTGCCGACCAACATCCCGGTCAGGTGGTGCTGCATAGTCAAATTGGAGGGAGAAGGGTTGTCAATATGTTGGTAGGAGAGCAATTGCCGAGAATTTGTTGATATGGATGATAAGAAACCAAATATAGCGCTGAATATAACCTTGAAAAGAGCTGCAGCACCTTCCCTGAATCCTGCTAAGGAAGTTCCAAAAATTGAAGGTCCAAGCAGGTTCTTTTTAGGTGATCCTGAAAGTCCATTTCTTGCCCCCAGAGGTGTTTGGGTTAATGGAACTAAACTTCTTGTTTCTGATACAGGACAAAATAGGGTTTTCATTTGGCATCAGATTCCTGAAAGTGAGCAGCAAAAACCAGATTTAGTCATCGGTCAATCTGATCGAAAGAATACCGGTAGAAATGAAGGAGGAGATGCTTCTGCCCAATCCCTTCAATATCCTTCGGCGGTATGGACTGATGGGAAAAAGTTAATTGTAGCAGACGCATGGAACCATAGGGTTTTGATATGGAAGGAGTTTCCTCAGCAAAATCATCAACCTGCGGATGTTGTGTTGGGTCAGGAGGATTTTCGAGGTAACCTACCCAATAGGGAAGGAGTAAACTCAGACCCTTCCGCTCACTCTCTTTATTGGCCATACGGGATAGCTGTGTCTGATGAAAAATTATTTGTAGCGGATACCGGTAATAGAAGGGTACTGGTTTTTAATAAAATTCCTGAATGCTCAGGCCAAGCCGCAGATGCAGTTATCGGCCAAGAAAATTTTGGAAGTAAAAGCTATGACCCAGACAATGCCATTTGGCCCTATGGAGTTGCCCTTGGGCCAAAAGGAGAGTTGGCGATTACAGATACACAGTACTACCGGGTCCTTCTCTGGGATCATTGGAAAGATTCGTTAAATCAGCAAGCTACCTGTCTTGTTGGCCAACCCAATTTTGAATCCAATGGACAAAACCAATTTGGCTTATCACCAGGTCCAAATACATTGAATTGGTGTTATTTTGCAGGTTTTTACAAAGAGGGAATTTTTGTCAATGATACAGGGAATTCGAGAATTCTTTGGTTTGAAAAAGTCCCTAAAGAGCATGGCGTATCAGCTGATGCTTTGATAGGTAAGCCGGATTTTTATACGGGCAGTGAATTTGGAGATACAGTATTTGGAACTGAAAAGTCTTTATACTGGCCTTTTAGTTTTAGTGTGTTTCCTGGAAAAAATCAAATAGTAATTGCTGATACAGGTAATCATCGAATCGTATTGTGTGATTTACAAATGTCTTAAAAAGGTTAACATATGAATGGGACAGAGAGCTTGTTAGAAATGATGAAGCAATTTAACCTGCCGGTTTTATCTCAGCATGGGAAGCATATCGAGACACAGAATGGCTATGTGATTGAGGTAGAAGGGCCTGATCTTTATAAGCTCATCCATTTGGGTGATGTCATAGCTCCGTTTGATGATCTTGAGGAACTATGTGGATTTATTAAAACTTACAGCTGAATGAAGGATACTTTAAAACTGGTGGAAGTTTTTATTGTTGCCATGTCCCCAAGCACGAATTTCCCGGGTAAATTTGCATTGATTTTGGAGGATTTGGATAAAAAAAACAGGTTTCCTTTGCTTATTGGCGAGGCTGAAGCTTTATCCATTGGGGTTGCTTTGGAGCAGATTAAAACCCAGCGGCCACTTACCCATGACCTTTTTTTCGATGTGGTGAGTTTGTTTCACGCCAAAGTGGAATATGTTTGGATTAAAGAGATCAAGGATAATATTTTTAAGAGCGAAATTGTTTTCAAAACGACTGAGCGCAAGGAGCTGTGCGTGGACAGCAGGACATCAGATGCTATTGCCTTAGCCTTGAGGTTTGATAGCCCGATCTTAATTCCTAAGCAACTTTTGGAGGAACAACGCATAGATATGGACATTTATGTAGGGGAAAGCAAGCGAACTGCCTTTTCTTCGTATACCATGGAAGAATTGGAGAACCTCTTACAAAAGGTACTGGAAAAGGAAGATTATCAAAGCGCTGTCAGGATAAGAGAGGTAATTGCAAAGAGAAAAAATATTAATAACTAATCATGCACGAAATATCATTGGTCAAAAATATTTTCGGATCCCTTGACTCAGTCTATCCGGAAAAGGAAAGAAAAAGAATTAAAAAGATCCATATGAAAGTTGGGCTACTTTCCAATGTTGAGCCCATTTTGATGCAAAATGCATTTGAAGCGGTAGTGGCTACTGAGAGAAAAGAGTACATGGATTGCGAGCTTTGTATTGAAGTATTGCCTATTTTAGTGCATTGCGATGAATGCAATAAAGAATCGGAGGTGGTGAATTATAAGTTTGTTTGTTCTTGTAATAAACCTACCAATAAGGTAACTCAAGGAAATGAGTTGTTGATTTCAGGGGTTGAATTCCTGGAGTGATTTTTTTTACAAAAATTTCTTAGAAAGATGCCTAGAAAAGATACCAAAATAAAAATTAAGGAGGTAGCGTTGAAACTTTTTAACAGGGATGGTTTCGTCAATGTTCGATTACAACATATTTCAGATGTCTGTGGGCTAAGTTTGGGTAACATTGGTTACCATTTCAGAACAAAAAATGATATTCTTTATGCCTTATTCAGTGACTTTGTAGAAGAACAAAAGCTTTTACTGTCAGAATTTCGTGTTTTGCCACTTTTTGAAGATTTTAACCGTTTTCTCAATTCTAATTTTGAATTACAAAAACGGTATGTGTTCTTTTATAAAGATGCTTTGGATTTGACAAGGTTATATGAAAATATATCGAAGCAATACAGGGAACATTTGACCTGGCAAGAGCTACAATTACAAGGAATGTTGGTTTTCAATGAAGCAAGGGGGGCTTTAGACTCAAAAGGGAATCAGGATTTCGTACAAAAAATGTCCTCGCTTTTGGTTTGGGCCAGTGAAAGTTGGATCAGTAGGCAGGCAGTAACAGGTGCAGAAGAATTGGATAAAAGTAGCTATCTGGAAATGGTTTGGTTTTTGTTGAAACCATACTTTACGGATACAGGAATAGAAGAATTTGAAAATAGGGTTATAATACATGAACTATGAAAAAAAATCCGGTTTTAGATTTTCAAATGTATAAATGGTTACTTCGCTCCATCAATCAATTATCATTGTATGAGGATAGATTGGGAAATGAGTCGGAATTCAATTTTTTGCGATCCAACGAATGGCTTGTAGATACTGCTGTAATAGACAGGTTAATTTACAGAAGAGGAGCTTTTAGAATAGATCTTGTTTTTGCACATCATAAACAACCCTTAAAGTTCTTGGTCCGAAACATTACAGTCCAATCAGATAGAAAAAAGGCGGAAATTATGTCCCAGTTGTTTAGGCGACAAGCAGCAAAAGATCAACGGGGAACATTGATGATCAAAGAGGGGTTATTAAATTTAGATTATAATTAACAACTGGAAAAATGTCTAAAACGAAAGACAGAATTTTAGAAGCAGCGATAAGCACTTTTAATGAACATGGGGTAGCCAATGTAAGGTTGCAACAGATAGCGGATGCTGCTGATATAAGCGTAGGAAACTTAGCTTATCACTTTAAAAACAAAGAGGCAATAGTTTCTCATGTCTATGACTTCATTTTTAGTGAGTTCTCTGAAATATTGTCTGATTATCTTTTTATAGAGAACTTTCAAGGACTGGACAGAAATCTCGAGCAATACTATGCTTTTTTCATGAAGTACCGATTTTTCTTTACGGACATGTTTGAGATAGAGCGTAATTATCCCGATATCTTGGAGAAATGGCACAAGTATTCCAACCGGATGTTATTACAGGTCAAATCCAGAATTGAATTTGATGTTCAGCGCGGTGTCCTTGTTCCGCAATCTGATGAAATGAATGAGTTGCTTTCCAGCAATATCTGGATGTCTATAATTTTTTGGTTACCGCAGAGAATATTAAGAGGTCTTCCAGCAGAGGAGAAACTTTTCAAAGAGGCAGTTTGGAGCCAAATGACGCCTTACCTTACAGACAGGGGAGAAGAAGAGTTTGTAGCCTATATTTATCCTGTTCTTATATAAAGATCATTTTTAGCTCATTTATTTATTGAACCTTAGTATTTAAGATTGATGGTTTCAAAAAAAACCTCTTATTTATCATATTTCGCATTTTTAGAATATTTTTTCTAATTTTTAGAAAAAATATTCAAATAAAATTAGGAAACACTTTCTAATTTGGTTGAGAATTTTTAAATTTGATTTCGATGCTTGATTTCAAAATTTTGTTTTGTATTCAAGTTAATTTCATTTAACAATTTAACCCAAAACAACAACTCAAATGGCAAACGTTCTTTGGTTGCAAGGAGGGGCATGTAGTGGTAACACCATGTCTTTTTTAAATGCAGAGGAGCCAACTGTAGTGGAATTGGTAACCGATTTTGGTGTCAATATTCTCTGGCATCCATCTATAGGCCTTGAAATAGGTCACCAGGTATCTGATCTTTTGGAAAGCATTGTTGCTGGTAAAACCCAATTGGATATTCTGGTTTATGAAGGTTCCATCGTGCAAGGGCCAAATGGAACCGGTACGATGAATTATTTTGCTGAAAGACCCATGATGGACTGGATTAAAGACTTGTCCAAAGTTTCAGGATATGTGGTCGCTATAGGTGACTGCGCAACGTGGGGAGGTATTCCAGCAGTGCCACCAAATCCTTCTGAAAGTACCGGGATGCAATTTCTCAAAAAAGAGAAAGGTGGTTTCTTGGGTGCAGATTATGTTTCTAAAGGAGGTTTGCCTGTGATTAATATTCCTGGTTGCCCTGCGCACCCTGATTGGATTACCCAAATTTTAGTAGCTATTTCCACAGGGAGAATTGGGGATGTTTTATTGGATGAGTTTCATCGGCCTAAAACCTTCTTCACCGATTTTGTTCAGACAGGTTGTCCAAATGCCATTTCATTTGCCCAAAAAGTGGATGGTCAGTTCGGTAAGCGGGGCGGATGCTTATTTTACGAAGTAGGCTGTAGAGGTCCTATGACCCGTGCTAGTTGTAACCGGATATTATGGAACCGCCAATCCAGTAAGACCAGGGCAAATCACCCTTGCTTAGGCTGTACAGAACCAGGGTTTCCTCACAATGATCTCGTTAAAGGATCCGTATTCAAAACCATGAAATATCTGGGTTTTTTGCCAAAGTCAGTCCCGGCAGGTAATACCAAAGCAGGGTACTATGCGAGAGCCGGATTTGAAAAAGCAATGGGTACCCTGGATAAAGTGGTTGTAGGAACAAGACCTCAATTTGAAAGCTCAAAATAACCAAAGTAATGTCAACATATAAAGAATTAAATATATCTCCAGTCGGACGCGTTGAAGGAGACCTGGACGTAAAAGTATATATGGAAAATGGGGTAGTGACCAGAGCACATACCCAAGCTGCTATGTTCCGTGGTTTTGAACAAATCATGGCGGGAAAAGATCCTCAATCTGGACTTATTGTCACCCCAAGAATTTGTGGAATATGTGGTGGCTCACACCTTTATTGTGCTTCTTCCGCTTTGGATACCATTTGGAAGACCCAGCTTACTCCAAATGCCTTACTGCTTAGAGCAATTGGACAAGCGACTGAAACTCTACAGAGTATTCCTAGGTGGTTCTATGCCATATTTGCTACAGATATGGCCAATAAAAAGTTTGCTAATAAGCCGCTCTATGAAGAAGTGACCAAAAGGTTTGCAGCCTATGTGGGCACTTCCTTCCAAACTGGCTTAACAGCTTCTGCTTTACCAGTTGAAGTGTATGCAATTTTTGGAGGACAATGGCCACATTCTTCCTATATGATTCCTGGTGGGGTAATGTGTGCCCCAACCTTGAAAGATATCACGAGAGCACATGCAATCCTTAATCATTTTAGAAACAGATGGTTGGAGACGAATTTTCTTGGCTGCTCTATAGAAAGGTATTTGCAAATAAAATCCTGGGATGATATGTTGGCCTGGGTGGAGGAAAATGAAAGCCAGAGAAACAGTGATTTGGGACTGTTTATCAGAGCAGGCCTTGAATTTGGAATAGATAAGTTTGGTCAGGGAGTAGGCAAATTTATCGCCTATGGTACTTATCTGCACAAGGATAAATATAATAATCCAACCATCGAGGGCAGGAATGATGCTGTTATTTCAGCTGGAGGATTTTATGATGGGGCAAAATTTCATAGCCTAAATCACCTCGATATTCAGGAACATGTGGATCATGCTTGGTATAAACAAGTGCCACCTGCTCACCCTTGGGATGAGCCAATTCCGACACCTGTACCTTCCCAAAATTTAGAGAATACTGACTTTTCAGGTAAGTATAGCTGGTCCAAATCTCCAAGATATATGGGTTTTGCTGCTGAAGCAGGTCCATTATCCAGGGTGATTATGGCAGGAAATCCTGATAATTTGGATCACCAAAACAGAGACCCTTTGTTTTTGGATATCATGGATAAATTAGGACCTTCTGTATTTACAAGAACTTTGGCCCGGCTTCATGAGGCCCCAAGAATCTATGAATATTTGAATGAATGGCTCAGTCAGATAGATCTGGACGGTGAATTCTATATCAAGCCAGAAGAAAGAGATGGAAAAGGATGGGGAGCAACAGAAGCGGCCCGTGGTGCTTTGGCACATTGGGTTGAGATAAAAAATGGTGTGATTGAAAATTATCAAGTGATGGCCCCAACCACATGGAATGTAGGCCCAAATGATGGTAAAGGAAACCCTGGCCCTATCGAAGCGGCACTCGAGGGAACTGAAATCGAAGATCCGCATGATCCCGTAGAAGTGGGGATGGTGGCGAGGTCCTTTGATAGCTGCCTTGTATGTACAGTTCATGCCCATGATGGAAAGAGTGGAAAAGAATTGACCAAGTTTAAATTATAATGCCTTCCCCAGCTAAAAAGTGGAATCCTGGAAAGGCTTCCACTTTTTTATTTTCATAACTTGGCATTTGTCAAGTTTAAGGGATTTCCACTGTTATTTACTCTTTTAGAAATCATGATAAAAACTGCCATACTTGGATTTGGTAACCCTGTGAGAAGTGATGATGCTGTAGGTTGTGAGGTAATTCGCTTATTAAAAGAAAAGTTGGATCCTGTTCATGAAAAATTAACCATTATTGATATGGGGACTTCAGCCTTCGAGGTCTTGTTTTCGCTTAAAAATCATGACAGGATTTTACTCATAGACGGTGTCATACATTCTGGCCACGAAGACGGAAGTTTATTTAAATTGCCTGCTGAGGAGATCCAATCAGCCATACAAGATGATCCCATGGTTTTTCTGCACAGTCTCAAGTGGGACCAAGCGCTCTCCTACGCCAAAAAAATCTTTAGGGATGAATTTCCTGAAGACAATATCACCGTTTATTTGATAGCAATCACAGATACTAAGTTAAGCGTTGGTATGTCAGAAGTCATCCAACGATCTGCGCACAACTTGGCCAATAAAATTATTGAAGATTTAGAACTATTTGAGAAAAATGGAAAGGGCCTTTGATTTCAATCAAAATATTCCACAGCAAAGCAAAATACTGGATACTCCTGTTCAACTCCATAATCAACACCTGATTATCCAAAATGATTTGGCAAACCAGGTGATTGGTGAGGAAAGACAAACCTATGCGGCGATGATGCCAGAAGAAAAGAAAATTCTTTTGACAAAGGCCAGTAATAAGGCATTTAAGGCAAAGTATAAACCCATCATGCTATTTGTCAAACAAAAAAATATTCAGGGGGATAAATCAATTTCCTTACAGGAGTTTTTTGCTGATCACCCTGATTTATCTCAAGAAAATCATGCACTGAAATATAGTTTTGCAGATAAAGAAGCTATTTTAGAAATACATATCTTATGATTAAGTTATTCTGCCACAAAAGTTTATGGGAAGAAATAAAAGATGCTGTTTATTTCGATTTTAAAATTCAAGAGTGGATTGAATTTGCAGATATTGAGACCATGAAGCCTTCAGCTTCTGCTAACCACCTTATCGTGGATAAAGGGTATATTACCCTGCCTGTAGATTGGCAAAATGCAATGCCTCCCTATCTCCTTCCGGAAAAAATTTTATTCAGTGAAAAGGCACTTTTGGCCTTAGTCATGATAAGATTGGGGGAGTTTGAAAAATCCTTGCAACTCATTTCATTTTCCCCGACACTAAAATCAGAATTTCAAATCATTATCGGTTTGATGGAAGGTGGCGAAATAGATCCTCGGCTAATTTCTGTAGAGAGCTATGAGGAGTTTGATGACTATAGGCTGATGCATAATCATGCAGTGGTAAGACATTATGGACATGTGACAGATCCCGCCAAAGTTGACTATTATTACCAGGAAGCTACGATGTCTGCCCCAACTGAGGAATACGCTGCATTTTCAGCCTTTCATTATTTCAATTATCTGTTTGATGAAGGGAGATTTGCTGAAGCGGAGGGACAATTGAGAAGAATCCATACAGCAGAAATTTCCCAGGAAGGAAAAATGAAAATCCAGGCTACATTGGCCCATCTATCCACGCAGTTGTTAAGCCCTCCTTATGATGAGGAAGGTTTGACAGTATTGAAAGATAAGTTGTGGCAATGCGTCACCTACTATGATATTCACGGGTTTAAAGTAGAAGAAGCGCAATGTCTTTTGGACGCTGGGATGATAGCCAGCTTTTCTGAAAGCTTTTCAGAAGCATTGGGCTATTATACCAGAGCCGTCAAGCTTTTTCAGGAAGAGGGAATGGAAGAATTTGCCCATCAAACCTTGTTGCAAAAGGCCAGACTGCTAACCACCTGGGCTCAAAAAGGCAATCCTCAGTTTTTTAAACCGGCTATGGAAGCCTATCAGCAGGCCAGTAGGTTTTTTACGAAGGAATATTTCCCCTTGGCCTATGCAGAGATTCAAGAAAGCTTAGGGATCATTTATTCAGAAATCCCTGATGAAGCGAAAAAGAAAAGTGTTTGGGCGGCAGTTTCAGCTTCGTGCTTTGCAGAGGCCTTGACCATTTTTACCAAAGAAGAATTCCCTTACGATTATGCCAGAGTCTGTACCCATTATGGGAACGCTTTGATGAAATACCCACAAGCTGTAAGGTCAGATAACTTTGTAAAAGCACTTAGCTATTTTCAAGAGGCTTTGGCTGTCAGGGATGCAGAAAATTTTCCGATTGAAAGAAGTATTACTATATTGAATTACTTAGAAGCGTCTTGGTATGCCGATAATTCTTCTGATGAAAACAATCCTGGTAGGCTTCATGAGATGCAAATGCGGATCGATGAATTGATGGACATCCACGCAGGTGAAGAATTTATGCGTGAGGCCCAGCAACATCAAGAAAAATTGAACCAACTTAAAAATATTATTGCAGAAGAAGGTAAGAGTTAGTGGAATTCAAGCATTTATTTATGGTATGACAAAATCAATCCAACTAACTCATTCGAGGAAGGACTATCTTTTTGTTTGCAACAGCTTCCAAGGTACACATGGTACCATAAACCTGCTGTAGTAACTGCTCTGTCATCACTTCTTTTGGTGGACCGTCAGCGATCAACTTCTTATTGTCCAAAATGAGTACGCGGTCACAAAACCAAAGTACATGATTGGGGTCATGGGTGCAGACCAAGACTGACTTTCCCTCCTTCTTCAATTGTAACAATGTACGCCAAATCAGCAATTGATTTTTAAAATCCAAAGAGGAAGTGGGTTCATCCAATAACATCAATTTGGTCTCCTGGGCCAGTGCCCGTGCGATTAATACCATTTGCCGCTGTCCACCACTAAGCTGATTAAAGGGTTTATCCGCTAAATCCCCTAAAGAAAGTGCTTGTAATGCCTCTTCTACTTTGAAGTATTGCTCATCTGATATTTTTAAAAAATTAGCAATGTGTGAAGTTCTTCCCATGAGAACCATTTCTCTGACCAAGTAAGGGAAAGTAATGGGATGATCTTGAGGGACATAAGCTACTTTTTTTGCGATTTCGATGATTTTATGTCGTTTGACATTGATTCCATCAAAAGAAATGCTCCCCCTTTTTGCATGTATAAAGCCCATAATACACTTAAAGAGTGTGGACTTTCCACTTCCATTAATACCCAAAATAGCACATAGTTCCCCGGCTTTCAAAGCAAAACTGACATCCTGAAAAATAGGTTTGGTATCATACTGAAAACTTAATTGATCTACCTCCAGCAACATGTTATACGGTTTTGGTTCTTAGTAAATAAATCAGATAAGGAGCACCTAAGATTGAAGTAAGAATACCAATCGGGATTTCTCCAGTGGCCATATTTCTGGCAAGGGTATCACAAAAAAGTAAGAACAAGGTTCCAATTAAAGCGGATAATGGAATTACATAACGGTTATCAGGCCCAATGATCATTCTTGCTGCATGGGGAACCATCAATCCTACCCAGGCTATAATGCCTACGTAGGCCACCGAAAGGGATGTTAAAACTGTAGCACACAGGATCAGGATAATCTTATTTTTTTTCGGGTCCACACCTAAGCTCTTGGCTTCTTCATCTCCAATCGAAATCACATTCAACTTCCATCCTAACAACCAAACGAGTCCGGATACAGGAATGATTATTGGAGCTAAAAGATAGATTTCATTCCAACCGCTGTGGTAGAATCCTCCTAAAAGCCAAAATACTATTTCTCTTAGAGCAGCATCATTGGATAAATATTTTAAAATAGAAACTAGGGATGAAAAGAAAGAACCTATGACCACCCCTGCTAAGATTAAGGATAATGTTTGAATCTGTCCCCTGACAACTCCCAGGGACAAGGTCAGTAAGACCGTCAATCCGGCAAAAAGAAAGGCGGATAATGGAATAGAAAAAAACATGGCAGGAAAAACGATGGCCATCGAAGCCCCGAAAGCCGCACCACTGGACACTCCAAGGATATAAGGCTCCACCAAAGGATTCCTAAAACAAGATTGGAAGATGTTTCCGGAAATGGATAAGGCACTGCCAACCAAAACTGCCAATATGATTCTTGGCATTCGAATTTCCCAGATGATTAACCTTGCCAAACCCCCTCTTTCCGTGGCAGGAAGCGGAAGACTTTTGGTCTGAAAGATCCCATTTAACACCTCCTTTATTGATAAGTCATATGGGCCAATACTCAGAGAAATCAAGCCTGTCAAGATCACGAAAATCCCCAGAATTAGCAGAAGTGCCTTCTTTCTAGTGTAATGTTTTTTGGAAACAAATACCTTATGCATGGTTTTAAAAATAATCAATTGTCCAATCTAACCATTGAGCGCTTCTTAGCTTGATAGCCATTTCCCGATCTATATGGTAAGTTTTTTGATAAAAGTCTAAAACCCATTCATGAATTTGAATGTCTGCAAAAGCTTCCGGATAAGCACTTTTGGCAATCATCATTACCTCTATGGGGTATTCCAGTCTTTTGGAGCAATTGCAAGGTGTCCAAGGTAATGCGATGACTTTTTTTTCTTTAACGGCCCGAAGGTTTTGTAATCGGGAATAGTAGGATGCTTCATAGATTTCCTCAGGTGGATGATAGCCTGAAGCCGTATGTAAAATTATTACATCAGGGTCAAGAGCCAAGATCTGCTCTTCGCTAAGCATCAAGGAGGATGATCTTCCACCTCTACCCTGAATGGCATTATTGGCATTTATAACTGTTTCTATAAAATATCCTTCGATAGTATCAGTTCCTCTAGTGACACCTGCACTCCCACCTTCCCTTGCTACTGGAGATAGTCCCAGCATAAGGACTTTAGGCTTTTCATGTTCTTGGAGATCAAAGGTTCGGTTTTTGATAAATTGAATGGTTTCATTTAAATAAGTCACCAATTGCTGCGCTTCTTCTGTTTTATCAAACAACATCCCTAGTAACAGGATTTCCTGGTTCAACATATCCAAATTTGGCGGGTCGTAGGAGGTGGTGCCCTTTAAAACCACTACTGGAATACCCATTGATTTCAACATTGATAAGGCCTGTTGGCTTTTAGGGTCATCCAAATTGTTGAGGGTGCAACTTCCTTCTCTGAGAATTACAAGGTCTGGTTGTAAGGCTACCATCTGCTCTAACTGCAGTGGTAATCCAGAACTGGCGATTAAAGGTAATTGTGCAGTTTCCGGATAAAGCACGCGGACAGGATTCATTCCATCTGTATAACTGTAAGTTTTGTTCTTACCGGGAATATCGTAGGAAAAATTATGTTGCACGCATCTTGAACCTAGGGCAATTACTTTATCTAACTTTCCAAAGGCCCACAATACGGATTCTAGCATCCCATCACTTACGGTAATGATCCGTTCAGGTGAAATGGGAACATCCACTGAAACATTCCGCATATCAGTGATCGTTTTGATTCCTTCTTTAGTATTGCTGATGGCAGTATGACCTGATTTATGATTGCAGGCTCCCAAAAGTATAACAACCCACATCAATACAAAGTTGATAATACGGATATCAATCTCAGGTTTAGTCTTACACATTTTAAGTTGTATAATTGTTGCTGCTGAATAGGCAATTCATGCTCAAACTAATCATTCGAAAGTGATTCTTCACCATTCTTAATTAGTAAAAATTTTCTAGATTCAATTCAGAATTGTAGAGATTAGTGCTAGTTGTATATATTTCATAGCTTTACATTGACCTTATTTATGGAACTCCAACTCTCCACACCTGCTTTGCTTTTTTCAGCCATCACTTTGATGATGTTGGCCTTTACCAACAGGTTTTTGGCCATTGCCAATCTGATCAGGGGACTTCATAAAAAATACCTCGAAAATCCTGAAGAAGAGATCATCATTGGACAAATTCACAACTTGAAAAGGCGATTGAGCATGATCAAGTACATGCAGCTTTGTGGGGTCTTGAGCTTCCTGCTCTGTGTGATTTGTATGTACTTGATTTTCATTGAAGCCCAGGAAGCGGCCAATTACGTATTTATAGGCAGTATGCTGGCACTCTTGGTTTCATTGGGGATTTCAATGATTGAAATATTGGTTTCAAACCAAGCGTTGAATTTGGAGATTCAGGACATGGAAGAATTGTTTCAAAAACGCTCTTCCGGATTTTGGTTTAAAAAAGATAAAAATGAAGAGTAAGATTTACGGATTTTTAATATTGTTGCTTCTTTTTTCCTGTAGAAAAGAGGCCTCAGACAGTCAAACAACAGCACTTGCTTCAAATGAGCTGCATAGGATAGTACTATCTACGGTAGAAGAGGCCAGGGACTTCTACGCTTGGACTTCTGATAGGATCCCGATGGTATCTGCACACAGGGGAGGACCTTATCCGGGTTATCCCGAAAATTCCATAGAGGCATTTGAAAACACTTTAAAACATACGCATTCCATCATTGAATTTGATGTGGCGCTCACCAAAGATTCGGTCTTGGTTTTGATGCATGACAATACTTTGGACCGTACCACGACGGGTAAGGGAAGGGTAATTGATCATACTTTTGAAGAAATCAGAGAATTGTATTTGGTAGATAAAGAAGGTTTACAGACAGATTTTCGTGTACCTACCTTGGATGAGGCATTGGCCTGGGGAAAAGGAAAAACTTTATTTACCGTGGATATCAAAAGAGAGGTACCTTTTGATATGGTTGTGGATGCCATCAAAAGGCATCAATCCGAGCCCTATGCAGCGGTAATTACATACAGCGTAGATGCGGCCAGAAAGATACACAGGTTGCATCCTGAGTTGATGCTTTCTGTGACCATCCGCAATGAGGAAGAGCTGGAGCGCTTCGAAAATTCCGGAATTCCCGTTGACCGTTGGATTGCATTTACAGGGACATCAGAGAGGCCGGAAGCCTTTAATGCCATGCTTCATGAAAGGGGCGTTTTTACCATTCTTGGGGTTTTGGGCAACTTAGACCGAAGTGCCATTGCCCGTGGGGACCAAATCTATGCAGAGTTTGTTGAAAAGGGAGCAGATATTTTGGCTACAGACAGACCGATAGAAGCAGCAATGGCGATTGTGGGCTTGAGTCCGGAAAATAGTTCCAAGTTGAAGTATTTTAGGTAAGAAGCGAGAACTTAGACTTTAGATGCAAGACTTAAGACATAAGATTTTGAACAATTAAGGAGTTTAGGGATTCATTAAGAGCTAAGGTAAAAGAGGACTGAGCGTAAATAAAAGCTGTAGTAAAGCTTTTTAGCGAGGGGCCAGGTTGCAGCGCGGGGAAAAGGCGGATTTCGGAAATAGGCCTGAAGGGCCGCTCTGTAACAGCCCAGGATGCAGTCCTGGGTAAAGAAAACAAAATCATCCAGAGGTCTGAAAGACCGATCTTGTGGGAGATTTCGGATTTCGAAAGTGTGATTTCGGAAATAATTAAGGATAAAGGAAGATGGAAAGCGAGAGATCAGGTTTAAGTGTGGTTTCGAATGGCGGTCGACGGGAAGTTCTAGATCTCAAATCTTGCATCTTATGTCTTACGTCTAAGATTTTTAGTCTTTATATTTACCATTTGCGGAAAAGTCTAGCATCTCGCTTCTCGCATCTAATCTCTTAAAAAATATGATAATCGATTTACGATCAGATACCGTGACCAAGCCTACCAATGGAATGTTGGAGGCGATGTGGTCTGCCCAAGTGGGCGATGATGTCTTTGGAGAAGACCCAACCGTCAATGCTTTAGAGCAAAAACTGGCGGAAATGTTCGGCATGGAAGCGGGGATTTTCTGTCCTTCAGGCACCATGACCAATCAGATTGCCATCAAACTCCATACTGGACCACATCAGGAAGTTATCTGCCACAAATATTCCCATATCTACCTCTATGAAGCCGGTGGCATTATGGCCAATGCCCGTGCTTCGGTTAAACTGTTGGACGGAGCATACGGTAAAATCACCGCTGAATCCATCGCGGAAAATATCAGCCCTGATGATGTACATGCTTGTGAGACCACGCTGGTATCTTTGGAAAACACCATGAACAAGGGTGGAGGCAGTATTTATACTTTGGATGAGGTAAAGCCGATTAAAATCCTTTGTGAAAAACATGGCATCAAACTCCACCTGGACGGTGCCCGACTTTTTAATGCCTTGGTGGCAAGTGGTGAAAGTGCCAAAGATTGGGGAGCTCGGTTTGACACCATCTCTATCTGTCTGAGCAAAGGTTTGGGTTGCCCGATTGGATCAGTGTTATTGGGAACCAAAGCTGACATAAAACGGGCAAGAAAAATCAGAAAGTCTTTTGGCGGAGGCATGCGACAGGCCGGTTATTTGGCTGCAGCTGCCATTTATGCCCTTGACCATCATGTGGATCGTTTGGCCGAAGACCATGACAGGGCAAAGGCTATAGGACAGCTGCTGGAAAAACATCCCCTTGTGTCAGAGGTTTTCCCGGTGGTGACCAATATCGTGATCGCGAGATTGCAGGACATCAGTCCGGAAGATTTCCTGTCCAAATTATCTGAAAATGGTATCAAAGCTGTGAAGTTCGGCAAAGACCAGGTCCGTTTTGTGACCCATCTGGATTTTAATGATGAAATGCTGATGTTATTTGGGGAAAGGATAAAGGAGATATAGTAGAAATATTGTGGAAATATGCTTCGCGAAAAATATGGAAAAAGGTGCAGAGTAATGTATAGTTGATATTGGTTGATATTTATTTCATGATATTAGATCTGCCTTGGCTAAATAGGGCGTGCTGAAAAACGCCAATTGGAGAATAATTTCTTTAAATTTTGATGAATACCCCATTTATTAAGCGTTATCTTTTTAAGCAGGTGCAAACTTATTAAATGATCCTGTTTGATTTGCGTGCACGTGAAAATTTCAAAATTTGAAATTTTCAGGCTAGTCTCAGGCATACCATCTTCTTCATTGGGCTCATTCGAAGTATAAGCATACATCTTCAATCGCCCGCTTCGAAGCTGACATACCTGAGACTTTTTCAGCAAGCCCTAAATATGATTTGTGAAATAATTTGAAATATGTTTCAATTACAAATTCCACGAGTAGTTTATGTTATAGGCATAAATTAATTTACTTTACAAACGTAAGATAGTTTATTTTTACAGAATAAATATTATTTTTGTGTTGTAAATCATTGATAAACATGTTGTTTAAAGAAGATATAGCGACAGCTTATAATGGTCAAAAACGAATTTTAGCTAGAGACGTTGGTTTGATCAATCGTAATTTGTTAGAGACATTCAAACCCTCCTCCTCTCATATTGAAGTGATTTCCGGAGTAAGAAGGTCTGGAAAGAGTACTTTGATGAGACAGATTGTCAAAAAGTATTTTGGAAAAGTCGCCTACTTTAATTTTGAGGATTCAAGAGTTTTTGGTTTTGGGGTAGGGGATTTTTCAAAGTTAGATGAGGTTATGGGAGATGAAATAGAAGCTTATTTTTTTGATGAAATACAGAATGTGGAAGGTTGGGAGATTTTTGTCAGACAGCTACATGATAGAGGGGAGAAAGTATTTGTAACAGGGTCGAACGCTTCACTATTGAGTAGGGAAATGGGTACAAGATTGACTGGCCGATATCTCAGTCATGAAGTCTTTCCATTTTCATATCAAGAATACCTTGCCTTTTTAGATCTAGATGATAGTCAGGAAAACTTCAATGACTATCTCGTCAAAGGCGGATTTCCTGAATTCTTAAGAGACCAGAATCCTGAAATCCTTCAAATGTTATTGAAAGATATCTTGTATAGGGATATAGCGGTTAGATTTGGTATAAAAAATACCCATGTCCTGATGGATATTGCGCTGTTCCTAGTTTCAAACATTGGAAAAGAGGTGAGTTTCAATGGTCTTCGAAAAACTTTCAATGTAGGTTCTCCGAGCACGGTATCAGATTATTTATCATGGATGGAAGATTCCTACTTGTTGTTTTTCCTTCCACGTTTCAGCTGGTCGTCTAAAAGTATATCCAAGAATCCTAAAAAAGTATATTGTATCGACAATGGATTTGCCAAATCTAATTCTTTGAGTTTTACAAAGGATAAGGGTAGGCTTTTAGAGAATCTTGTTTATTTGAATTTCAAGAAACAGAATCAAAAAATCTTTTATTTCAAAGAGCGAAAGGAATGTGATTTTGTGGTTTTTGAGGGTAATGTCTGTAAATGGCTGATACAAGTTACAGAGAGTCTGCATCCCGATAATAGGGATAGGGAATTGGAAGGGTTAATAGAAGCGATGAACTTTTTTGAAATCGATAAGGGCTTTATACTAACTTTAGAACAAAATGATCGGTTAGTTTTAAATGAAAAATCAATCGTGATTCAAGATGTAAGATCATTTTTTGGCCTATGAAATTAACTCTTTCTTTTTATGTCTGGTTAATAGTGGTACCTGCATTGAAGAATGTATAGTGAATCATCTTCTACTCTGTAAACCAGTCTGTGTTCTAGATTGATCCTTCGAGACCACCAACCTGAAAGGTCATGTTTAAGGGGTTCTGGTTTTCCTGTCCCCTCAAATGGTGTTCTCATGGATTCTTTGATCAACTCATCGATTTTTCAACCTTAATGCAGTATATTAGATAAAAAGTTGCCAAATGATTACAAAAGAGAAAGTATTAGAAACGTTGAAAACCATGCCAAATGAATTTTCCATTGATGATTTAATGGATAAATTGATCTTGCTTAACAAAGTTCAAGTTGGCATGGAGCAGGCAAAAAAGGGGGATTCTTATACATCAGATCAGGCGAAAAAACTGATTAAAGAATGGTCAAAGTAAAATGGTCCAAACAAGCAGTTGAGGATATTTTTGAAATCCGAAAGTTTTACAGTGAAACTTCAACTGCATTTGCTGAAGAACTTGTAGATTTAATTTTTTCCAAAGAGATTTTATTGTCTCAATTTCCAGAAATCGGGAGAATTGTTCCGGAATTAAACAACCGATTTGTCAGGGAGCTTATTTTCAGAAATTATAGGATCATTTACGTTATTTTTGATGAAGCGAATATTAGTGTATTAGCTGGTCATACCAGTTCTAGACCTTTGTCTGACATTTCCTTATTTGAGGGATAGTACTTTCAATTCCCTCCTTATTATTAATTTGCATCTTCAAAATTTCCGGGACAAATGATCGACAGTACCCCCTTGGCAGAACGTATGCGCCCTTCCCGATTGGAAGAGCTAATAGGACAGGAACACCTGACGGCCCCAACGGCATTTTTGTACAAAGCCATCAAGTCTGGGAATGTACCTTCTCTGATCTTTTGGGGACCTCCAGGGGTAGGGAAAACCACCATCGCCAATATTATTGCCAATGAGATCAAAGTCCCTTTCTATACCCTTTCTGCGATAAGCTCAGGGGTAAAGGACATCCGGGAGGTTATCGAAAAGGCTAAATTTCAAAGGGGAGCCGTTCTCTTTATCGACGAGATCCACCGCTTCAATAAATCCCAGCAGGATGCGCTTTTGGGGGCTGTGGAAAAAGGTGTCATCCGCCTGATCGGTGCCACCACGGAGAACCCGTCCTTTGAGGTCAATGCCGCCCTGCTTTCCAGGTGCCAGGTCTATACCCTGAATTCCTTGGGCAAGCATGAACTTGAGTCCATATTGCAGCAGGCCATGGAAAAGGATGTAGAGCTGAAGAAAAAGCGCATCGTGCTAGAGGAAACCGAAGCACTGCTCAGAATGTCTGGAGGGGATGGTAGGAAGCTGCTCAATTTGTTTGAAATCGTCATCAATGGCATCAATGAGGATCCATGTGTCATCTCCAATGAAAAAGTGATCCAGATCGCCCAGCAGAAAATTGCCCTTTATGACAAATCCGGAGAGCAGCATTATGACATCATCTCTGCATTTATCAAATCCATCCGGGGTTCTGATCCCAATGCTGCGGTGTATTGGTTAGCCAGGATGATAGAAGGAGGGGAGGACGTGAAATTCATTGCCAGAAGATTGGTGATCTTGGCTTCCGAAGATATAGGCAATGCCAATCCCAATGCCCTTTTGCTGGCCACCAATTGCTTTGAAGCGGTGAAAATGATCGGCTATCCCGAATCCAGGATAATTCTTTCCCAGTGTGTGACCTATTTGGCTTCATCTCCCAAGAGCAATGCGTCATATATGGCCATCAACCGGGCCCAGGCTTTGGTCAAGGAAACGGGGGATCTTCCTGTTCCCCTTCATTTACGCAATGCCCCCACCAAGCTGATGAAGGACCTGAATTACGGAAAGGAGTACAAGTATGCCCATGATTACGACCAGAATTTTGTGATGCAGGAGTTTTTTCCAGATGCTATCAAAAACACCAAGCTTTATGAGCCAGGCAATAATGCGAGGGAAAATGAACTGAAGCGGTTTTTGGGGGAAAGATGGAAAGGAAAGTACGGTTACTAAGGAGGTTTTCCACCATTAAGAAGTTAAGGCAGAAAGGTTTTCATTTAGTTTTTAATCAGGTAATGATTTGAAATATTCATTTACCATTGGGATAGTGTTTTTTGAAAGGTTATCTGAAAAAAAATTCATCAATAAACCTTGTGGGATTTTCAAAAGCCTCATGTAGGTTAATAATTGGGCCTCATGAACAGGTAATAGACAATCAACAGTTTTTAGCTCAATTATCAATGATTCATTAACTATTAGGTCCGCTTTTAATTCCACCTCAAGACTAAGCTCTTTGTAATACAAAGGTGCTTTAACTTGCTGCATAACTTTAAAACCTTTTGATTTCAATTCATAGATTAGACATTTTTGATAAACGCTTTCCAAAAGGCCTGGTCCGACCTCTCTATGTACATTAATTGCGCAACCAAGCACATCATATGACAACTGAGTGATTTCCTTTTTATTCATACATGAAACTACTTTGGAATGAATTTACTCTTGTTTCAAGTATCTTTCAAATTCTAATCGGATATAATCGGATAAGTTTATAAGTAGTACTTAGAACACCTGAGGGGGCAATAGCCTTACTTACTTCTAAGGCCGGTTTACACTATATTTTTCATTAAAGAGATTTAAAGAATTACTCTTAATGAAATCCTTAAAAGCCTTAACTACTTAATGGTTTCACCTACTTTTCGAAGATAACCTCCTCACAACCCACCCTGAACCTCTCCCCATAAACCCCCTCAGGAAGTCCTTTGCCGCACCCAATGATCATGCTGATTTCAGCGCTGGATGGCAATTGTAATAGTTTTTTAACCCTCAAAGAGTCAAATCCTTCCATGGGGCAAGAGTCATAGCCTTCGGCTTTCATGGCATACATAAAGGTCATGGCTGCCAATGCCACACTTTTATGCACAGAAATCCGTACATCAGTTTCACTTACCTCCCTGACCATGGGTCTCTGTAATCCAACAAAAAATGCGATCGTTTTTTTTACAAAAGACCAGAGTGGGTATTTGGAGTAGAGCTTGGGAATCAAACTCCCAAAATAAGATAATGCCTGTTTTTGCTTATGGGCAGGCGCATTTTTAAATCTTTCTTGAATATGATCATAATTGGCCTTTGCCCTGCTTTTCCAAAGATCTCTTCTGGCCACCACGACCACCAATTCCCTTGCTGTGGTGGCTGCCTTTTGCTTCATGCAGAGTTTGGCTAGGTTCTCTTTTAAAGGGGAAGATTCAGGAACCCTGTAGAATTCCCAAAGCTGTAAATTGCTGCTGTTTGGGGCGAGGACTGCAGCTTCTAAGCATTTTTGAACCACTTCATGATCAAAAGGGGACTCCTGGTCAAAAATTCTAACTGACCTGCGTTCATTAATAACCTCAAAAAATCTTGTTTTTATTGCTTTTTCTTCCATTTGGTCAATTTTTTTGGAGCCCTTTAATGTGCTGTATTTTCTTTTTCTTATCTTCAAATGTCAAAAATAAATGTTATTCCCTAAACCACCTTGCTTGCCAGCCTATGATATTAACTTTATTGAAGTTGGAACTGTTGAAGACCATGCGGTCCACTTCATTTGCAAAGAGCATTTTGGTAGCTGCTTTTTTAGGTTTTTTAGCCATCGTTCTGCTTTCTTATGTGCTATTATTGGGGCTTTTCCTGAAAGAAATTATAGAGAAAGGGTTTGAAAGTCCCGATGCCTATGCAACCCTGAGTGGGGTTTTGATTTATTTTTATTTGTTCGAATTTATTTACAGATACTTTGTACAAAAACTTCCTGTATTGGATTTGCAGCATTTTCTTCACCTTCCGATTAAGAAAAGCTGGATAATCCATTTTCTGCTGGCCAAAAGTTTTGTTTCACCCTTAACCCTTATTGCAGTACTGCTCTTTTCCCCCTTTGCATTCAAAGAAATTGCGCCGAGGTTTGGAGATATGGCGGCTTGGTCATGGTTGGGAGCAGTGTTGATGAGCAGCTGGTCCCTGCATTGGTTGATGCTATGGTTTAAGCAAAAGTTTGAAGATAGCTTGGTAGGTATAGGAATTGTATTCGTAGTGCTTATGCTGGGAGCAGGGTCCAATTATTACGGATGGTTCAATTTGGGGGCTATCATGAAACCCATATTTGACTGGTCTCTGATCTCTGTTTTTCCTCCAGTGTTAATGACTGTATTATTTCTGGCACTCTATGTTTTGGCCTATAATTTTTATTTTAAAAATGCCTATTTAGAGGATTTGGTAGAAGAGGAGGAAGCAAGATTCCTCAATCAAAACCTGGGCATATTTAACCGATTTGGACTGGCCGGTGAACTAGCTAATCTGGAATGGAAACTGATCATCAGGCATAAAAAAAGCAGGACTTATCTTATGCTTGCAGGATTTTTCCTTTTGTATGGATTGATTTTTTATACCAATCCCCAATATAAGACTGAAGAAGGCTTTAATCACCTCTTTGTTTTTGTGGGTTCATTTATCACCGGAATTTTTATGCTTCAGTATGGCCAACTTTTCCTCAGTTGGAATTCTGCCAATTTTGATTTCTTCCTGAGTAGGAGAGATGGGGTACAGGCCTTGGTAAAAGGGAAATACCTCTTATTTATTGCCACGTCCGTATTGTGTTATTTGTTGTCTGTTCCCTATGTTTATTTCGGTTGGGATATTTTACTTATCCATAGTGCTGCGTTTCTTTTCAACATTGGTGTAGTCATGCATTTTGTAGTGTATTTGGCCCTTTGGAAACCGAAACCTATGGACCTGAACAAAGGGGCCATGTTCAATTATGAGGGTGTTGGGATAGCCCAGTTCTTGATGATTATTCCCATGCTTGTTGCTCCTTATGTCATTTACCTACCTTTTGCCCTTTTGATCAACCAATATGCGGGATTGGCTGCAATGGCTATTTTGGGTGGCGTAGGGGTCATTGCTTTTCCTTACCTGTCACAACTATCCGTTCAAAGGGTGCTTTCCAATAGATATCAGATTTCATCATCTTTTAGACAAGAACTATGATCCTCGTACAAAATCTTAAGAAACAGTATAAAGATGCCGTGGTGTTGGATGTGGAAGAATTATTTATCCCTAAAGGGGAATGCTTTGGGTTAGTGGGTAACAATGGTGCCGGAAAAACCACTCTTTTTAGGATCATGTTGGATTTGGTCAGGGCCACTGAAGGGCATGTGATGCTTGAGGAAGTGGATGTAGCCAAAAGCGAGGACTGGAAATCCAAAATGGGGGCTTTTTTGGATGAACATATGCTGCTCAGTTACCTTACACCGGATGAATATTTTGAAACTTTAAGAAAAATTTACCAACTCTCCGAAGAGGATTTACGCTTGCACCTCGAAAAGTTTGATGAACTCTTTAATGGCGAGATTATAGGGAAAAAGAAATATATCAGAGACTTATCTAAAGGAAACATTAAAAAAGTGGGAATTGCTGCTGCCATGTTGGGCAATCCTGAAGTGGTAATGTTGGATGAACCTTTTGAAAATTTAGATCCTAGTTCTCAGGTCAGATTAAAAAAGCTCGTCATACAGGAAAAAGAATTGTCCAAGGTCACTTTTTTAATTTCCAGTCATGACCTTAACCATGTCACAGAAATTTGCGATAGGATTGTCCTATTGGAAAAGGGAAAAATCATCAAGGACCTGAAGGAGAAGTCTGAAATGGTGGAGGAGTTAAATACCTATTTTGGCACTTGAGTTTATTAAATGAATAAGGAAAAACTGAAGGGAGCGCTGTTGACGCTCCCTTTTTTGATGGGCAGATTGTCATTAGTATGATTAAGCCTTAAATTAGGCTTTGAATAAAATTAAAAATGAAGAAGGGGAAGGGAAAACAAAGAAGAGCCTTTATCAAAAATTCGGCTTATTCCATTTTGGCATCTTTGGTAGGAATGGAAATTGTTTTTGCAAATAAAATGCCAGTTGGTTATGAGCCCATCATTTTCCAGGAAAAAGAATCTTTGAAATCATTGGGGAAAGAAGCTTCACTGACTGTATTGAATGATAAACCTTGGAATGTGGAAACTCCAGTTCACCTTTTAGATGATCAAGTGACACCTGCCTCCAAAATGTTTATTAGGAATAATGGTTTGCTACCAGATCGGATTAAATTGGAAGATTGGACCCTGACCCTACAGGGGGAGTCTGTAAAATCTACCAAGACCTATTCCATGAGTGATATCAAGGATAAATTCAGACATTATTCTTATCATTTGGTACTGGAATGTGGGGGAAATGGGAGGGGAGAGTTTTATCCTCCGACTGAAGGCAATCAATGGGGAGTGGGGGCTGTCTCTTGTGCCAAATGGACGGGAATTCGATTAAAAGACCTATTGCAGGATGTGGGCATCAATAACGATGCTGTATATATTGGCTATCATGGGTTGGACAGTCATCTAAGTGGAGATCCCAACAAAGAGGCTATTTCCAGGGGGATTCCCTTGTGGAAGGCGCTACAGGAAGAAACTTTGCTGGCTTTTGCCTTAAATGATGAGGAATTGCCCTTGGCTCATGGCTTTCCCCTTAGGTTAGTAGCCGGAGGCTTCCCTGCATCTGCTTCGGGAAAATGGCTAAAAGCACTTTCTGTACGGAATAAAGTTCACGATGGATCAAAAATGGAGTCTCCTTCTTACAGGATTCCTATTTCTCCCATTGAACCTGGCAGTTCCGTGGATGAGGATAATATGCGGATCATTGAGTCAATGCCTGTCAGATCCATCATCACCTATCCTAAATCAGGTGCACAGCTGCCCTTTGGTAGAAAACTGAACATCAGGGGACATGCTTGGGCGGGGGAGGAAGCGGTCAAACAAGTAGAGTATTCCATAGATTTTGGAAGTACCTGGCAGCTTTGTAACCTTGAAAAACCCATCAATAGACTGGCCTGGCAGCATTTCTCCGCAACAATTGAATTTCCCATAAAAGGTTATTATGAGGTTTGGGTCAAAGCGATAGATATGAAAGGTGTCAGCCAACCTATGGTTGTACCCGCTTGGAATCCAAAGGGGTATTTAAATAACGCCTGTCATCGGATTGCAGTCAAACTTACCTGATATGAAGGATGCAGACCTAAAAAAAATACTCGTTGCTTTGGCTGGTCTTTCTACCCTGCTCCTTTTGTTGGTTATGGCAGCCATTTTTTCTGTGGTCTTTTTGTATTTCCCACCGGTAGGTCGCTCCTTGGAAAATTCAGAAAGCATCGAAAAGTTTGAGATTCTATCTGATGAAATCCAAAATGGTTTTCATGTCGAAACAGGTTTTGTTGAAGGCGAAGGGCTTCAACTTGTAATAGCGAATTGCACCAATTGTCATTCTGCCAAGTTGGTGACGCAAAACCGCTTTACCAAGGAAGGCTGGACCAATGTCATCCGCTGGATGCAGGAAACGCAGGGGTTATGGGACTTGGGGAATAATGAAGAAGTGATTGTTGCTTATCTAGCCAAGTATTATGCCCCAGAGGCGAGGGGGAGAAGGAAGGCTTTGCAGGTGGAATGGTATGACTTGGAGTAGGAGGGTTTTTCCGTATCTTTGATTTTGTTAGTTTTAAATGAGAGCATAAAATCGATAATTTGCTATAGCATACAGTCAATAAATTAAAAAATCCCTCTCTTTTCCAAAACGTTCCGCGTTCGGGGAGGGAGGGATTTTTAGTGGAGCTGGCGAGATTCGAACTCGCGTCCAGATAGGGAAACACCGTACCGTCTACATGCTTAGTCACCTGTTGGATTTTCGACCAAACACTGCTGGATGACACACCGATGTTTGGCTTAGCCACTGGTCTTAGTTCCGCTTAGTAGCCTCACGGAAAGCAGCTCTGTCTTGTCGACACCCCAAATCCTTCCGGACAAAACAACAGAAGGTGAGATGTGGCTGGGGAATCTCTATAGAGACTCAACCCTTTAAGCAGTATCTATCCCCTTAGGGTTAGATTAGGCAGCCATGGCGTAACGAGTTTCGCCAATTATCTTTGCATGAATTATTTAAGGCCGTACATACTCCAGCCTGCATGCGAGCCCGATCTTCACACCTACTGTCAAAACCGGTCAGCCCCTTTATATAAGAATTCAAATCTATGACAAATATATGTTCAAAATAGTTCATTTGCCTATTTTTTTGGATTAGTAATGATATTTTAAAAACTTTGTATGAATCAAAAAAGCCAACGTTTTGAATCGTATCTTATTAATTGCTTTGTTTTTAACCTCTTTTTCTTCGCATGCGCAAATTCTCAACATCGAAAGGTACAGACTTGAAACAGATACCACCAAAAGCCTGATGATCAAGGCTACCGGGGGACTAAATATCTTTAATAGAAGTGCTGCCATCGATGCCCCTGTCAACCTCTTCGGTTACAAGTGGGACATCAATTCCATGTACCACACAGGCAAGCATGCCCTGATTTTCGTCACCAATTTTGATTACCTCCGGATCAATGATAATGACTTCCTTAATTTTGGTTTGATGCATGGCCGAGCCGTATATAACAGGGAAAGAAGGAAGAACTTTGAAACTTATGTTCAATACAGCTTTGATAATTTTAGGGGTTTGGCCCCCCGCTGGATTGTTGGGGGTACATTTAGAAATAAACTGGTAAAGAGTGAAAAAATAACCCTTGTCTTGGGAATCGGCGCACTTTACGAAAATGAAACCTGGGAAGACCCTTATGGAGAAGGGTTTGTACAGGTTTCATTCATTAAGAGTGCCAACTATGCCTCTCTCCGCTGGTCTATCAACGATTTTGTGGACTTGAACCTGGTGAATTATTATCAAGTGGGATATGACAGAGAAATCGCTGCTTTCCGAAACAGAATCAGTGGGACGGCCAATCTTAATACGAAAATTACAGATAGGTTTTCTTTCAACAATTCATTTGAATATTCTTATGAGGATAGACCAATCGTACCAATCACCCCATTTATTTTTGCTATCCGTTCAGGCATCTCTTTTGATTTTTAAAGTGATTAATAATCAGCCTCCTGTAAAAAAAGAACGCCATTAAGCTTGTCAGCCTGAGTACTAAATTCCAATAATTTTATATCTTGCGGTGATGGAAAATTTTGTTGTTTCTGCCAGAAAGTATAGGCCTTCCAATTTCAAAAGTGTCGTAGGGCAAGGTCATATCACCACTACCCTCAAAAATGCCATAAAAAATAATCATTTGGCCCAGGCCTTTCTTTTTTGTGGTCCTCGGGGAGTAGGTAAGACGACCTGTGCCAGAATTTTAGCTAAAACCATCAATTGTCAAAATCTAACGGCTGATTTTGAAGCCTGCAATGAATGTGACTCCTGCAAGGCTTTTAATAACAACGCATCTTTTAACGTACACGAATTGGATGCTGCATCCAATAATTCTGTGGACGATATTAGGAACCTTGTAGATCAGGTGCGTTATGCACCTCAACAGGGCCAATACAAAGTATATATCATTGATGAGGTTCATATGCTGTCCAACCAGGCTTTCAATGCTTTTCTGAAAACCTTGGAAGAACCTCCCAAGTATGCGATTTTTATTTTGGCCACTACAGAGAAGCACAAAATTATTCCAACTATCCTTTCACGTTGTCAGATATTTGATTTCAATAGAATTCAGATCAATGACATTGCTGAACACCTTAGGTATATTGCGGGAGAAGAGAAAATTGAGGCAGAAGAGGAAGCTTTAAGGTTGATTGCTACAAAAGCAGATGGGGCCTTGAGGGACGCCCTATCCATTTTTGATCTGATCGTGACCTACTCAGCAGGGGTTAAATTGACTTATCAGGAAACCATCAGTAACCTGCATATCCTTGATTATGATTATTATTTCAAGGTCGTAGAGGGATTACTTGCGGGTAATATTTCCAATCTCCTGTTGATTTTTGATGAAATTCTGAAAAATGGATTTGATGGTCATAACTTTATTGTGGGTTTATCCGAGCACTTGAGGGACTTAATGGTCTGTAAAGACCCGGCAACTGTGGAATTGATACAGGTATCTGATGGTACTAAAGAAAGGTATTTAGAACAATCCAAGCTTTGCGGCATATCATTTTTACTCTCCGCCCTTCATATCTGTAACCAATGCGATATACAATATAAGGCCAGTAAAAACCAAAGACTGCACGTGGAACTGGCTTTGATGAAAATGGCTAAAATTCCCCAAGCCATTCATTTGGCAACCGTCGCACAGGAGGAATCAAAAAAAAAAGCCTGAGTAATACCGAAAACGGTACTGAGTCCAAGGGTTCCATAGCCCCATCACTTTTTAAGAATGAAGCCAACCCATTTGCTTCAAAAAAAGTCTCCTGTTCAAAAAACCATTGCCATTCCAGGGAGTCTATCTGCGGCAAAAAAAGCAATAAACGATCAACCCACAGCAGTTAAAGAGGTATCTAAAGCGGTAGAACCGGAAATTGTTCAAGCCAAAGCACCACAATTGGCCGAGGTTTTTGATTTGGAAAAGCTCAATTATGTCATGCAGGAAGTGATAGGGCAATACAAAGACCAACATAAAAATTTGGAAGTCACCGTGCTCAAACAGCCCCTACTCTTGGAAAAGGAAACCATCACCTTTCAATTGAACGGCGAGATCCAGCAGGATATTTTCCATAAAATAAAACCGGAAGTACTTCAGGTTTTGAGAAGGAAACTGAATAATTACAGTGTGAGTCTTGAGGCAATAATAGTGGAAGAAGCAGTGGATGGGAAGAAAAAACTCTACACCAGTTCGGATAAGTTACAATTTCTGAGAGAAAAGTCACCTGCTTTAGCAGAACTTCAAAGACGTTTTGGTTTGGAAACGGACTTCTAAAATTCCAGTGCCAAACCAAAATTGATCATGTTTTGAAATTGAATGGCCTGCCGGGGGGGACCACTATCCTGCTGAATAAAAACACGTTCATCATAAATCAGGATGGTCTCAACACGTGTTGTGATATACTTATTGACTTTCATACTGATGATGGAGTTGAAGTTGACCACAAAGTTGCCTAGCTTTTCAAAATTGGTAAAGAGGTTGAGGTCAGCCCGCCAACGGATGTCTTCCATGAGGCCAATGTCAGTGGTCGAACCAAAGGATATACCTGCTTCAGGCCTAATCCGTTCTCCCGGAATTACCCCAAATGCCCCGGCATTACTCAGTGAATCATCTAGAACTACCGTAAAACGGCCTGTAAAGGGAGAAGCGATCAAGGAAATCCTGTCTTTATTATCGTATTCCTTCCTGTAATTCAAACCCGTAGACGATTGTATATATGCTGGAGCGAGTAGATCCGAAATTCTATTACGGGAATCCAGTTCTGCTCCAGAAGGGCGAAAGTAGCGATAACCTGCCAATAACTGCGTCCTTGCATCTATCTGAGTCGATAAGTACCAGGATTCAGTTAATTCCCTACCGTATTTGGTAATGAATATGAAATTGTCATTTGTTTTTCTTGTTTTAAACCTCCGATCTGCCTGCCGGTTGAAACCGGCATTCACCGTTAGCTTACTGTCCCAAATGATCTTGTCTTTTTTATAATTGGCAAACATCACCAAGCCGGTATTGATGGCGAGGTTACTGGCACCACCTGCATTCCAGTTAGATAGACTGACTTGTTGGATACTGAGGTTAAAATTTCCACCTTTTTCCCAATAAATGGGCTTGATTCTTTGCTTCATGACAATGGAATCACCGATCATAATGATGGTATCTCCTGCAATCAACAGGGTATCTGCCAAAATTAAAGGATCCTGAGCCTTCGTCAGACTCATGGATCCCAAAAGTAGAAATACTGCTAATACCAGCTTTTTAAACATGTAATTTCGCCAGAATAGTGACTTTTAGGGTTTGTTGATCCTTATTTTTTGACCCACCTGTATGGTATTATCCGGCAAATTATTCCATCTTTTAATATCATCCACACTTACGCCATAGTTTTGACTTAACCTGAACAGGGTTTCTCCTGCGGCAACGGTATGAATAATAGTTCCATCAGCTTCTCTTGCACTTGTGCCTGTAGCAGCAGCAGGTGCAGCAGCAGGAGCTGAGGCACTTGGTCGGATTTGGATTTCTTGTCCTACCTTAATGGTATTGTCCGGCAAGTTATTCCATTTTCTAAGGTTTTCGACACTTACACCGTAATTTTGACTCAGGCGGAAAAGTGTTTCTCCAGGCGCAACACGATGTACTAAGGGTTCAGTAGTTGATGGAGCGCTGACAGGTTCTGGTCTTTCAGACCTAGTACTAGGCTGCTCTCTGACCGGCTCAGGTGTTCTGACCGGCGGATTGCTTTCTGTCCTGTTGGGTGCAGGAGTAGGCTGGGTAACTGGTGGTGTTACTGGGGTAGTCGTCGGTGTTGGAGCCGGTTGGGGCTGTGCCTGGGTTTCTTGCGCCCTTACCGGTTCCGCTGTGGTTTCCCTAACTTCTTCTTTGCTGTCCCCCGTCAATGCTTCAAGCATTTTTCTGTATTCTTGGCCAGAAACCATGACGAAATCCTCACCTCTTTTTCTTGGATCCTGAAGGTTCAAGACCATGCCAGGTGAAAGGTCTTCATCGGTCCTGATTCTGTTTTTCGCTTTGAGTGCCGCTAATCGAATCCCATATTTCTGGGAAATGGACCAAAGTGTTTCCCCGGGCATCACCACATGATTGGCTACCTCAGCTTTAGCCCCTTTTTTATCCAGGTAATAATATTGACCGGCTATTACAGGATCGTTCCTGTTGAGGTCGTTCAGTTTACGAAACTTATTGGTCTTTAATCCGATTTTTTCAGCAAAGCCAGCCTGTGTTGTGGTGGTAGCCGCTTTTATACCATCAATATTATTGACTCGTATTTGATTAGGTGTGTTGGCATTTTGTTGATTGCCACTGATTTTAGGGAAACTATAAGCTGATAACTGGCTTTGTTGTGCAGATAAAGGTTCATTTCTTTGTGCCACAATAGCCCTGCTTGGAGGTGTTCCTTGTTTCAGGAATAGTACAGAATAGGTTTTATCTCCCGGAATTTCTCCTCTGGTTGCCCATTTATTAAATTCTTTTAATTGCTCTTCATTCACGCCCAGCCTGTTAGATAATTCTCTGAAGGAGGTTGGACCCTGAACCTTTGTTTCTTCCAAATAGCCTGCGCTGCTCACGAAAGAAACGCCGGTATGGTTTTCAAAGGCGATTTTATGAGCCAGGAATTTTTTAAAATACCAATGTGAATTTCTATCTACTTCGATTACCTTTTTTCCGTTAAATTGGCTGCCAAAATAGGCTTTTGCACCCCCTAAACCCATTTGATAAGAAACCAAAGCGCACATCCAATTATCAAATTGGTTGTTGTTTTTTTTCAGGTAAAGGGCTGCACCTCTGGAAGAGGCTACAATATTTTTTCGTTCATCAACCTGATTGTCGATTCGTAAAAAAACTTCTTCTGCCGTCCCTTGTTTGAACTGCCAAAACCCTACAGCATTGGAAGAAGAAACAGCATCAGGGATAAGACTGGATTCTTGTAAAACCAGGTATTTGAAATCCTCGGGTACCCCCGCTTCTCTCAACTCTCTTTCTACAAAGGGGAAGTAAAGGTGGGCTCTTTCCGCTTTATTGTTGAAATAAATTTTGTTGCGGTGCAGAGCGTCCACATCCAATTGGATTTCACGCCTGGCTTGTTCATTGATCTTCACCGTAAGGTCAGCAAACCGCATTTCCCTAGGTACTTCTGGCCCCTGAGCCATTACTTGATGCGAAAAGTCAAGTAATATGATGGTAATCAGTAATTTACAAAACAATAAAATCTTTAAGTTCTTCATATTTTTCTCGCCATCATTAAACCATCTCTAATCGGTAAAAGTACATTTTCCACCCTTGGGTCTTCCTGTACCATTTGGTTGTAATCTAATAATACTTTTGTGTCTTTGTCAATTTTTTGGCCATCTTTTAAAATTACTTTTCCGGACCAAAGTACGTTGTCTGCTATGATGAGACCTCCAGGGCTTACACGGTCTATTACCAGGTTGTAGTAATTGATATAATTACGCTTATCCGCATCAATAAAAACCATATCGAAATCCCCTTCCAAAGTAGGGATAGTTTCCATTGCATCTCCTATTCTGTAATCAATTTTATGGTTTAATCCTGATTTTTCAAAAAAATTCCGCACCATTATTTCCAATTCATCATTGACATCCAAAGTGATAAGCTTGCCTTGTGGGCCTAAACCTCTGGCCATACAGATCCCTGAATAACCTGTATAAGTTCCAATTTCCAATATAACTGAGGGCTGATGAATTTTGACCAGAAATTCCAAAAATTTACCTTGAAGTGGCCCTGAAAGCATCCTGGGCATCAAAACTTTAGCATGGGTCTCCCGGGTAATATGTTGCAAAAGTGGGTCTTCTACCGAACTGTGTAACTCACAATAGGCAAGCAAATCCTGCGAAATAAACTCCATGTTATGCGGGTAAATAGGTTAAATAACTCATTTGATGTGGATCAAATACTTCATTGGCAATCTCTAACAATTCCTCTGCAGTTGTACTTCTTATCACCTCAAATATACTGTCAAGGGAGTCTATTTTCCCTTTATCAAGAAGATTTTTTCCAAAGACTAGCATCAATGCAGCATAATTCTCCTCTGCCATCGCCATTTGTCCTATGGCCTGCTCTTTGGCCATGTGCAGTTGTAAGCTGCCTAACTGCTGTGTACGGAGTTTTTCAATTTCTTTCAACACCAACTTGCGGGCCCGGTTAGCTGTTTTTTGTTCGGTGCCAAAAAACACCCCAACAAAACCCGTATCCGAATAAGCTTGATAATGGGATTCTACACTGTATACATAGCCATGTTTTTCACGAAGGGCTAAGTTGAGACGGGAATTCATGCTTGGACCTCCCAAAATATTGTTAAGCAGGTAAAGTTTGAACCTCCTTGGGTCATATAAGGAATAAGCAGGTTTCCCAATAGCACAATGTGCCTGGGTTATCTCTTTCATTACCACTTTTGTCTTTGCATGGTAATTGGAAAAACCACAGCGAACATACAGACTTCTTTTTATAGGTACTTCGGAAAGTAGGCCTTCGATTTTTTGTAGGACCTTTTGGAAAGAAATATTTCCGATTACAGAAAATACGATCTGAGTAGTGTCAAGTCTACTGGATATAAATTCAAAAAAATCCTCTTGTGAAAATTGTCCTACCGTATCTTCAGTCCCCAATATATTCCTGCCTAATGCATGTCCTTCAAAAACCATGGCATCAAAGTCATCTTGAATGGAATCGTCGGGTGAATCCCTGTACATGGCCATTTCTTCCAGAATGACCTGCCTTTCTTTTTCTATCTGCTTTTTCGGAAAAGTGGAATTGAAGGTAATATCAAACAATAATTCTGCTGCTTTGGGATAATGCTCCTTTAAAGTGCTGGAATAAAAGCATATTTTTTCTTTCGTAGTGTAGGCATTCAGCTCTCCACCCAAGGATTCGAGCCGGTTAATGATATGGTAAGCCTTTCGCTTTTTTGTCCCCTTGAAGGCCATATGTTCCCAAAAATGGGCAATTCCCTCTTCTTCTTTGGACTCATCCCTACTTCCAATGTTCAATATGAAGCCGCAATGAACAATCCGGGTATGGTTGACTTCCTGATGAACAATCCGAATGCCATTGGACAAAGTTTTTAAATTATACTGCATGTAAAATTAAATCTGCCATCAAGGTACAAAATTATAAGAATTGTAAATCATTTGTGCTCAAGGCTTATCACTAAATTAAATAACAATGTTTTTTTAAGACGGTTTGAATTGATAATTTAGAACAATCTTTATGTATAACGCTATCCATGTTCAATTTGGATATTAAAAATCCGAAAATATCCGTATGAAGTATCAACCCCTGCCTTCAAGTCTATATGTGAAAAACCGTACTAAATTGGTTCAGAAGTTATTGCCAAAATCGCTTGCCGTTTTTCATGCCAATGACATTATGCCTACCAATGCTGATGGTACCATGCGCTTCCGTCAAAACAATGATCTTTTTTACCTCAGTGGAATTGACCAGGAAGAAAGCATTTTATTGATGTGTCCGGATTTTCCGGATCCGAATATGCGTGAGATTTTGTTTCTAAGGGAAACCAATGAGCATATTGCCATTTGGGAAGGGCACAAGTATACCAAGGAAGAGGCCATAGAAGCATCCGGAATTGGAAATATCCAATGGTTGGACAAATTCGAAAATACGCTAAACACTTTAATTGCGCTAAGCGATCATGTTTACCTAAACACCAATGAGCACCTTCGCGCTGATGTACAGGTAGAAAGCAGAGATGCCCGCTTCATCAGAAAGTGCAAAGAACGTTATCCACTGCATCATTACCATAGGGTTGCCCCGATAATGCATGAATTGAGGGCCATCAAAGAAAAAGAGGAAATAGATCAGTTACAGCTCGCCTGCGATATCACAGAAAAAGGTTTTCGCCGCATACTCTCTTTTGTACGTCCCGGAGTCACGGAATATGAAATTGAAGCTGAATTCATCCATGAATTCACCAGAAACCGAAGCAAGGGGTTTGCCTATGAACCTATCATTGCAACCGGGGCGAATGCCTGTGTACTGCATTATATTGAAAATAAAGCTACTTGTAAGGATGGGGAGTTGATTTTGTTTGATGTAGGAGCTGAATATGGCAATTATAATGCTGATATGACTAGGACCATTCCTGTCAATGGTAAATTTACCGATAGACAAAGGAAAGTTTATGATGCGGTACTTCGGGTACAACGTGGTGCCATGGATATATTGAGGCCTGGTATCAACATACAGGACTACCACAAAGAGGTTGGCTTGATGATGCAGTCCGAGTTATTGAACTTGGGTTTGTTAGATCAAACGGATATCAAAAATCAGGATCCCAAATGGCCTGCGTACAAAAAATATTTTATGCATGGAACCTCCCATCATTTAGGTTTGGATGTGCATGATGTAGGGACCATGCATGAGCCAATTGTTGCAGGGATGGTTTTTACCGTTGAGCCCGGCATTTATATCAGAGAAGAAGGCTTAGGTATTCGCCTCGAAAATGACATTTTGATCCAGGATAATGGTTACTATGATCTGATGCGTAACATTCCGATTGAGGCCGAGGAAATAGAAGATTTGATGAATAAGTAAGAGGTGAAAGGGACGAGGTAAAAGGCAAAAGGATCGAGCCACTATTCCCTTTCTCCTTTTCCCTTTTCCCTAATTTTTATAGCTTATCCTGTAAATGCAATTGGCCATGTCGTCTGATACAAGTAGGCTTCCGTCTGGCAGTTGAAGCACATCTACAGGTCTCCCCCATACTTCTTGGGTATCATGATTGAGCCAACCTTCTGCAAACACTTCTTCCCTGATCACTTTTTGATTTTCATCTAAGATGACATTGGTCACCTCATAACCGATCTTCTTGCTACGGTTCCATGAACCGTGTTTGGCAATAAAAATATTGTGATTATACTTCTCAGGAAATTGATTGCCTGTGTAAAAGCGCATACCCAAGGGAGCAGTATGGGGCCCTAACTTTGCAGCAGGAGCTACATAGGCCTCCTTAGATTTGCCCTTATTCCCAAACTCAGGATCTTTGACATCTCCGGCATGCCAGTATGGATAGCCAAAATGCAGCCCTTTTTCCGGAGCATGGTTGAGCTCACAATCAGGAATATCATCACCCATCATGTCTCTGCCATTGTCCGTAAACCATAGGTCGCCACTCTCGGGGTGCCAGTGAAATCCAACGGTATTCCGTACACCATGGGCAAATATTTCAGGTTGGATAATGTTGGCATTCACATCTATTCTTGTGATAGAAGCAAAAATTTCTTCCGACTCACAAATATTACAGGGAGCGCCAACCGGTACATACAACTTCCCGTCTGGGCCAAAGGCAATGAACTTCCAGCCATGATGTGCTTTGTCAGGGTATTGGTCAAACACGACCTCAAAACTGGGATCTGAAAGGTTTGCTTCTATATTTTTAAACCTCAGAATCCGGCTGACTTCTGCCACGTAAAGATCGCCATCTTTGAAGGCTACACCATTTGGCATACGCAGACCGGAAGCTAAGGTAAATTTTTTATCTGGTTTGCCGTCTCCATTGCTGTCTTGAAGGGCATAAACATTTTTGCCTTGTCTGTTGCCTACAAAAATGACACTTCCATCGCTATTCATGGCCAAAGACCTTGCATCAGGGATGTCTTCTGCCCATACTTCTATTTCAAAGCCGGCAGGAAGTTTCAGGGTTTCCAACTGGATGAAACCTGAATTTTTGTTTTGACCGGAACAGGCAGCAGAAATAAATAAAAAGGATAGTAACGTGAAATATCTAATCATGCCATTGGGTGTTTTTTTATAATGCCAATTTAACCAATTCATTGGTTTATTGTTCCCTTTAGAGCTAGACTTTGCCTATTTTTGCGCCTATGTTATCCATTAATAATCTTTCGTACTTCATAGGAGGCAGGGCGCTTTATGAAAATGCTTCCCTTCACATCAGACCCAAAGATAAAATAGGGCTTGTGGGATTGAACGGCACAGGGAAATCTACCTTGCTCAAAATTATCCATGGAGACTATCAGCCCAGTGCCGGTGAGGTGCAAAAAGCCAAAGATTGTACCATCGGTTTTCTTAATCAGGACCTGCTCTCTTATCAATCAGAAGATTGTATTCTGGATGTAGCATTGGAAGCTTTTCAAGAAACCCTCAAGCTGCAGGAAGAAATAGACGAAGTGCTAAAAATGATGGAAACGGATTATTCTGAAGCCACCATCAATAAGCTGGCAAGGCTTCAGGATCAATTTGAGGCCAATGAAGGCTACACGATCAAGGCAAAAGCAGAAGAAGTGCTGGAAGGCATAGGCTTTTCAACAGCAGACCTTAAAAGACCTTTGAAAACCTTTTCAGGGGGATGGAGAATGCGTGTGATGCTGGCCAAATTGCTATTGGAGAAGCCTTCATTGCTGATGCTGGATGAACCTACGAACCATCTTGATCTGCCATCCATCCAATGGGTTGAAAATTACCTCAGGACTTACGAGGGGGCAGTGATCGTGGTTTCTCACGATAAGGAATTTCTGGACAATTGTATTGAAACCACTGTGGAGGTCTCCAATGGTACCTTGACAGCGTATCAGGGCAATTACTCCTTTTATCAGCACGAGAAAAAGGAAAGGATGGAAATCCAACAAAATGCCTTTGAAAACCAACAACAAATGATCAAACAGACCGAACGCTTTATTGAGCGCTTTCGTGCCAAAGCTTCTAAATCCAATCAGGTACAATCTAGGATCAAAGCCTTAGACCGGATGGACAGGGTGTCTGAAGTGGTGGATGATAATATCGCTGTCAATTTTAAATTCAAATTTTCCCAGAAGTCAGGTAGGGATGTGGTGGTTTTGGATCATGTATCCAAATCCTATGGAGAGCTGGTCATATTGAAAAACACCTCTGCCCGGATCGAAAGAGGGGACAAAATCGCCCTGATCGGAGCCAATGGAAAAGGAAAGTCTACCTTATTGAGAATTATCGATGGGACTGAACCTATACAGGGAGAAAGACTTCAAGGTCATAATGTGATCAAATCCTTCTACGCACAGCACCAATTGGAAGCATTAGGCGTAGACAATGAAATCCTGCAAGAACTTCAGCAAGCCGGGTCTGGGAAAACAGATACTGAACTCAGGAATGTGCTCGGCTGCTTTTTGTTTACTAATGAAGATGTTTTCAAAAAAATTAAAGTATTGTCCGGTGGTGAAAAATCCAGGGTGGCTTTAGCCAAAACCTTGATTTCTGAAGCGAATTTCCTTTTGTTGGATGAGCCAACCAACCACTTGGACATGCAGTCCGTTAATATTCTTATTCAGGCAATGCAGCAGTATGAGGGCACCTTTGTCACCGTTTCCCATGACAGACATTTCATAAGGGGAGTAGCCAATAAAATCTGGTACATAGAAAATCAGGAAATCAAAGAATATCCGGGTACCTATGATGAATTTAGTTTATGGAAATCCCAGCAAGAAGAGTCTTTAAGACAGGAACCACTGCAGAAAAAGAAGGTACCCAAGAAAAAACAATTGACTGATCCGGAAATCCAACAGGCCAAAAAAGAACTCAAAAAGAAAGAGGCGGAGCTCGAACATGTAGAAGCCTTGATCATGGAAAAAGAAACCTTGAAAAAGGAATTAGAGGAAGAAATGGCCTTGCCGGAGGTCTTTTCCGATATGCAAAAGCTGGAAGGAGTCAATCAACGATATGCCCAGGTTCGGACAGAGGAGGAAAACCTGAACAAGAAATGGGAGATATTGGTAGAAGAGATTGAGGAGCTTCAACATGCCATTTGATTGTCAGGCTTGGTACAGCATTTGGAATGTAACCCTTATCATTAACCTTATAAATTTGATGTCTATGCGCAGTTTACTTATTGTCTCTTTATTTTTTATGGTGATTCAAGCAAGCTGGTCCCAAGGTAATAAGACGTATTATGACCGTATTTTTGAAGAAAACATACAGTCAGTAAGGATTTTTCCCAACAGTGGAGATTTTGCAGCTCAACTCAATTCCCCGGCAATTGGCCTCAACAGTGGTGTCGCGCTTAACCTTACTTTTGATGATCTGGCTTACGACCCTGATATGTATTCCCTTAAAATCATCCACTGTAATATGGATTGGACACCATCCGATCTCAAGGAACCTGAGTATTTGGAAGCTTTTAATGAATTTAACATCAATGATTATAATTATTCCATAGATACCCGAATTCCTTATATACATTATAATATTGTGCTCCCTAGGGTGACAAAGTCGGGCAACTATGCTGTAGTGGTTTACAGAAACAGGGATCAGAATCAGGTGATTTTGACGCGTCGCTTTATGGTTTTCCAAAATATGGTTAATCTGGCTGCAAGGGTGGTTCCTCCCAGTCAAACTGAGATGCGCCGACAAGTCCAACAGATAAATGTGAATGTCAATTATAAAAGCAGGGATTTATTTGATCCGCGGAACAACCTCCGTGTGATGATAAGGCAAAATCAGAGATGGGACAATATCAAAGTATTAGGAAATCCTACCATGCTTAGGGAGGACATCAGGATGATTGAATATAATCTCTTTGATGGCAGCAATGCCTTTTTTGCAGGCAATGAATTCAGGTTTGTTGATTTGCGCTTGGTCAGGGCAAGAGGAGTCAATGTCAGGGCAATTCGTATGGAGGAAGATGTGGTCTATGCAGAAGGTGGACTGGATAAAAGCAGGACCAATACGGTATATTCAGAGTACCTGGATCTTAACGGACAATATGCTATCATGAATATGGAAAGACTGAACCATGAACTGGAAAGTGAATACATGATCATGACTTTTAATCTTGATGCTGATGGGGTAACCGAAACACCATACATTATTGGTGCCCTTACAGAGTGGGGATTCAGCCCTGATGCCAAAATGACGCTAAATAAGAAAACCAACGCCTATGAAGCCACATTGATTCTAAAGCAAGGATGGTATGATTACCAATATGCGTATAAAGGCCCTGATGCTTGGAACCCCATGCCTTTAGAGGGAAGTTTTTTTGAAACAGAAAACGAATATGAAGTTTTGGTCTACTACAGGGATATGGGTTCGAGGTATGATGAATTGATAGGGTATCATAATTTAAATCCCAATAAGCGGAGGTTAT
>NZ_AMGM01000027.1 GCF_000298295.1 Cecembia lonarensis LW9 | reverse complement strand
TTCATTACATCAACAACTTTATTTTTTAATATTCGGTCTATTTGATTTACTGTTAAAGGCTAGCTGGTTTCCAGCTAGCTTTTTTATTTACATCCAAAATCAAGGTCCTTTACATAACCTAAAGATGAGCGATCAAGTTAATTGGAGTCTCAAAAAACAACAGCAAATTATTTTCCCCGCCATTGATGACAGGTAAACATTAATTAAAAAGAGGTTGTATCATAAGTCAAATGGAGGCCCTGAGATATGGCTATATGAAATTTGATTCAGATAACTGCCCAAATAAAAAAGAGGCTGTCCCTATTTATGAAACAGCCTCTTTTGATTCAAGAAAATACCTTTTAAGGAGAAATTATTTCTAAGCAATTCAAATTAAAAGTTTTGTACCCTTAAGCCCTTTGAGTGGCATTTTTTATTTATCAGCCAGTAATTTACCTCTATTCTTAGTGTAAGGAATAGCAGAAATTTGCTGCATTTTTTCGATCTTTACTTTTTCAAAAGCAAGCAAATTTTCAGTGAGAATTGGGTCAGAAGGTGGAATTTCTTCTTGTAACCAATCCACTTGTTTGCCATTTTTCCAGAACCTGAAACATAAGTGTGGACCAGTTGCCAAACCTGTGCTTCCCACATAACCAATCACTTGTCCTTGTTTTACCCGCTCTCCAGGTTTAATCCCACTGGCAATTTTAGACATGTGTAGGTATTGGGTGGTATAGGTACCGTTGTGCTTGATTTTTACATAATTTCCATTAGCGCTGGTAAATCTGGCTTCAACTACCGTTCCATCTCCAATGGTTCTGATTTCTGTGCCCGTCGGAGCTGCATAATCTGTGCCTAAATGTGGTTTGTATCTTTTTTGAACTGGGTGAAACCTGTTGAGGCTGTACCGGCTACTAATTCTTGTAAATTCCACTGGATCACGGAGAAACTCTTTCTTAAAGCTGTTTCCTTCCTGGTCAAAGAAACTAACCTCTCCATTTTGTTCAAAAGGGATGGCATGATATGCTTGACCTTTATGCTCGTAGAAGGCTGTCTCAATTCCATCAAATCCAACAGTCACTCCATCTATCACTTTTTCCCTGTAAATCACCTTGAATTTATCTCCTTTTGGGATTCTCTGGAAATCAACATTCCAGCCATACAAATCAGCAAACTTATTGATCAATTCATGAGAAGCTCCTAACTCCATCATGTCTTGATAAAGGCTTTTTGTAATCAGCCCCCCAAATTCAACTCTTTGAATTTCTACTGGTTTCTCTTCTTTGTAAATCTGGACCTCCTCAAGGTTAAAGACCACATATTCTGCAGGATTGGGTTCATAAATAAAAAACTGCGCCTGAGAAGAATCCTTAGGTGTCATGACAATAAACTTCTTATTGAAGGCTATCCTTCTGACATCAAAAACCTCCTTGGATTTTCTGGCAATCTCATCGATGATTTGATAAGGGACATTGAAAGGGGCCAGGATAGTCGAAAGCGTCTGGTTTTTGCCCACTATACCTTCAATTACATCCAATTCGTCGATGTTTATTCCATACAACAGATTTTCTTCAAACTCTTCTTCTTCCAGGACGATTTCTTCTTCTACTTCAGAGCTAACAGCAAGGTTATTTCCCAGCAAATAAAACCCGCCAGCCAATGCAAAAATTATGGCACTGGCACTGATCCATTTTTTATTCATTTTCCGGTCTGCTTTTTGGGTTGGCAAGCGAATGACCAAAGAAATTTAAATTCCGGTCAAATTCCAAATTTTTCCCAGTTAATCTAGGAATTTTAACATTTTAAAAAGGATTCATCGAAAAGAATTGGATGCAAAAAGGTACTTACTGATTTGGAATTTTAAAGTTATTGCCATCTTTTTTTGTTAACATCATAGCTATTGTTGATAGTTTTTACCAATTGTTGAAGTTTTTGCGGATTCCCATTCATGGAAATAGCATACTCCCAAAGCTTTGTTTATCTTTGTCCACTCAAAAAAATACAAGCTTATTAGATCATGCTAAGAACACATACTTGCGGAGAATTAAGAATCGAAAATACTGGCCAGGAGGTAAGTCTGGCGGGTTGGGTCCAAAGGGTCAGGAATAAAGGAGGGTTGATTTGGGTAGATTTAAGAGACAGGTATGGCGTGACCCAGTTGATTTTTGAGGAAGGTTCTACTGATAACAGCTTGTTGGAAAAAGCAGCCTCCTTAGGCAGAGAGTTTGTTGTTCAGGCTCAAGGGAAAGTTTTGGAACGAACTTCCAAAAATGATAAAATTCCAACTGGAGACATAGAGATAAAGGTGGAGAGTTTGGAAGTCTTGAATCCAGCTAAAGTTCCTCCATTCATTATAGAAGATGAAACTGATGGAGGTGATGACCTCCGCATGAAATACAGGTATCTTGACCTAAGAAGAAACAACGTCAGGCAGAAGCTTCAGCTCAGGCACAGGATGATGCAGGAGACCCGTAAGTATATGGATGCCCAAGACTTTATTGAAGTAGAGACACCTGTTTTGATCAAATCCACTCCAGAAGGGGCCAGGGATTTTGTGGTGCCAAGTAGGGTCAATCCCGGAGAGTTTTATGCGCTTCCCCAATCCCCTCAAACTTTCAAGCAGTTGTTGATGGTGAGCGGTTTTGACCGTTATTTCCAAATTGTAAAATGCTTCCGGGATGAAGATTTAAGAGCTGACCGTCAACCTGAGTTTACCCAGATTGACTGTGAAATGTCTTTTGTGAGTCAGGAGGATATTTTACATACTTTTGAAGGTTTGGTCAAGCATTTATTCAGAGAAGTTAAAGGAATTGAATTAGAGGAAGTAAAAAGAATGACTTATGCGGATGCCATGCGTCTTTATGGCAATGACAAGCCTGACCTAAGATTTGATATGCGTTTTGCAGAACTCAATGACCTGGCCCAAGGCAAGGGTTTTGCGATTTTTGACCAAGCAGAGCTAATAGTTGGGATTTGTGCCAAAGGGGCTGGCGAATACACAAGGAAACAGCTGGATGAGTTGACCAATTGGGTAAAGCGACCTCAAATTGGTGCAAAAGGACTTGTTTATGTAAAATGCAATGCAGACGGCACGTTCAAGTCTTCTGTAGATAAGTTTTATTCCAATGAGGATCTCAAGGAATGGGCTGAAAAATTGGGTGCAGTTCCTGGAGACCTTTTACTTGTTTTGAGTGGGGAAGAAAAATCTACCAGGAAGCAGATGTCCGAACTCCGTTTAAAAATGGGAGAAGAACTTGGTTTAAGAGACAGGTCTGTTTTCAAACCTCTTTGGGTGGTAGACTTCCCATTATTGGAATGGGACGAGGAAACACAGCGATTCCATGCCATGCATCACCCTTTTACCTCACCTAAAAAAGAGGATATCCCATTATTGGAAACAGACCCAGGTGCGGTCAGAGCAAATGCTTATGATTTGGTCGTTAATGGTGTTGAGCTCGGAGGAGGATCTATTAGGATTCACGATCGATTAACTCAACAATTGATGTTCAAGCATTTGGGCTTTACCGACGAGGAAGCACAAAAACAATTTGGATTCTTGATGGAGGCCTTTGAATATGGTGCACCTCCTCATGGTGGAATTGCATTTGGGTTTGACAGGCTTTGTGCCATTTTTGGTGGGTCTGATTCAATCAGAGATTATATCGCATTCCCGAAAAATAACTCCGGCAGGGATGTGATGATTGATTCTCCAAGCACCATTGCAGAAGAGCAATTGAAGGAACTTTCCATCAAAGTGGATATTGTACCAAAGGTATAAACTGCCAATTTTGACTGCTTTATTATTCCGTTAAAAAAATGCATTTAAGGACAGCAATTTGATGGATTAATAAAGCAGTTTTTGCTTTCAATTCCTTTAAAAATATTTTTTTAGGTTTACCCTGAATTTTTACCATTCATATTTGAAAACACCCATTCAAAACTTTCACCCCACTGAGATTAAACTTTTTAGTAAATCGCGCTGTCTAAAGAGAGATTATTAAACTTAAAACCATGAAAGCAGTAGCTTTAAATTTACTTTTATTTACATTTTTATTTGCCTACACCTCTGACTTACAAGCACAAAGGGGTGATTGGAGAAACCAGGATATTTTCCTGAAAGGCCGGGTGATAGAAGGTGAAGCCAAAGAGGGCATGATTGGGGCCAATGTCTTATTGAAGACGGTAACAGATTCTTTGTTGGTATCAACTGTAACAGGGGTGGATGGAAGTTTTGAAATCCGCAGGCCTTTGATTCCCAGTGTCAAATTGGAAATCATTTTTTTGGGATATCAAAAAATAACGATAACCCATAACCGAGGTGATGCTTTGGATCTAGGGACTTTGGTTTTAATTGAAGACAGCAAGCTACTTGGTGAGGTGATCATAGAAGGCCAGATTCCCGTTGGTGAGGTTAAGGGTGATACCACTTCTTTTAATGCCAACGCATTTAAGACAAGGGAAAATGCAGATGCGGAAGATTTGGTAAGAAAAATACCTGGGGTTACCATACAAAACGGCGAAATACAAGCTAAAGGGGAACAGGTACAGCGCGTATTGGTAGACGGAAGAGAATTCTTTGGGAATGATCCTTTTCTGGCCTTAAGAAACTTACCCGCAGATGTGGTTGATCGAGTAGAAATTTTGGATCAAAGGTCTGATCAGTCTAGGTTGACAGGCTTTGATGATGGTAATTATTCCAGGACCATCAATATTGTGACACGTCCAGATAGGAGAAGCGGTCAGTTTGGTAGGATATACGCAGGCGGTGGTACACAGGATAGGTATGCTGCCGGAGGAAATTTCAATTATTTTAAAGGGAATAAAAGGATATCCATTATTGGATTATTCAATAACATCAATCAGCAAAATTTCTCCTCACAAGACCTTGTTGGCGTAACTGGTGGACAAGGAGGAGGAAGAGGTGGTTTTGGCGGTGGAGGTAGACCCGGGGGCGGCGGCAATAATAACTTCCTGGTTGGGCAAGACCAAGGTATCATCACCACCAATAGTGTGGGCTTGAACTACAGTGATAAGTTTGGTGAAAAAATGAATTTTACAGCCAGCTATTTCTTTAATTCCACCAACAATAACCTTTTCAGGTTGACCAACAGAGAAATTATTCTTTCTGAGACTAATAGACAATTTTATGAAGAAAGTTTACTGAACAATATTAAAAACAACAACCACAGGATCAATGGTAGGATAGAATATGATATTGATGAGAAAAATGCATTGATCATTACTCCTTCTATCAATTTCCAGAACAATACCACCTTTAATGACAGAGATGGTCTCAACTTGTCGGGGGTGCTGAATCCCTTAAGTAGTACAAGAACGATTTCTGATGCCAATACAGAAGGTTACAACATCTCGAATAATTTGGTATACAGGTATAAATTAGGCAAACAAGGCAGGACCATATCCACTACAGTCTTTACCTCCTGGAATAAAAGGGATCAATTGTCTGAATTGATTGCTGCGAACAGGGATTTTATAAGAGATATTAGAGATACAATCAATCAAGAGACTTTTGGTCTTTCAGATGGATTTAATTATAGGGCTACTGTTCAGTTTACAGAGCCTGTTACAGAAAAATCATTATTGACGGCTTCATATCAGGTGGGAAACAATAAGACCTCAGCTGACCAGCAAACCTTTAGTAAGATACCTGAATTAGGCATTATGGTTTTGGATACGGCCCTGAGTAACGTGTTTGATAATACTTTTACCATTCAAAGGCCGAGTGTTGGTTACAGTTATAACTTGAAAAATTGGAATATCAATACCAATTTAGATTATCAATATGCTGTGCAGAACAATGAAGCGCTGTTTCCTTTGGAGCGGACTTTTAACCAAACTTTTAGCAACTTTCTTCCCGGCATGAATGCCTCATACCGAAATAGGGAAAAAGGTACCTCTTTCAGGTTAAGGTATAGAACAAATACGCAAGAGCCATCTGTTAATCAATTGCAAAATGTGATCAATAACCAAAATCCACTACAGTTAGTAGTGGGTAATCCAGATTTGAAGCAGGCATTTTCCCACTCAGTTTTCACCAATTTTTCAAAGATCAATTTAGAGAAAAACAAGACATTCTTTTCCTTCCTGTTTTTGTCTGTGACAGAAAATTTCATTGGAAATAGCACCTTTTTAACACAGACCGATTCACTGATCAATGGAGAGGTGCTTTTGAGGCCAGGTGCTCAGATCAGCAGGCCGGAAAATTTATCAGGCCAATTTAGGTCAAGGTTGTTCATGACCTATGGTAGCCCTATTAAAAAGCTGAAATCCCAATTCAATATGAATTCAAGTGTAGCTTTTAACAGAACACCTGGCCTGATCAATGACCAGAAAAATTTCAATGACAATATTGACTTGAGCCAAGGACTTACCCTGACCAGTAATATCAGTAAGGATGTAGATTTCACCCTTTCTACCACCGGAACTTATACGATTGTAAACTCCAGTTTACAGACTAATCTGAGTAATAACTTCTACATCCAAAATTCTAATATCCGGTTTTATTATTCTCCCAATAATGGAAAGCTATTTGTTTCGAATACAGTAAACAATATGCTATATCGGGGACTTTCTGCTGATTTAGACCAATCCGTATGGTTATGGAATATTGAAGCTGGATACAGGTTCTTGAAAGAAAATAAGGGAGAATTGAAATTTATTGTTTTTGATTTGCTCAATCAGAACAATGCCATTGGAAGGACTGTGAATGATGTAACCATAGAAGATACCTTTACAAGAGTGCTGACTAGATATGGGTTGGTCTCTTTCACCTATATCATCGGAAACTTCAAGCAGCAGCAGTCCAATCAGGGTGGACCTCAAATGGGAAGACCTTGGGGCGGGGGAGGAAGAACCTGGTAGAATTGAAAAAAAAGGAATTAAAAATAAGAAAGTATAATTGACCACCAAGATGATTAAACTTGGTGGTTTTCATTTATTCATGACTTTAGGGGTCTTATCTTTGATTTTTGGGTGCCTGAAAAAAGGAGATTTACCGTCAATTGTTTTAGATTTGTGCTTCTGAAAAATTAAAAAGCACATGCATCAGGAAAAAATAGAAGCGATCAAGTCCGCCATAGCCGCAGCCGATGCAGGCAATCAGGATGAACTTGAGGCCTACAGGATGAAATTTATCAGTAAAAAAAGTGTTGTAGGGGAGCTTTTTGCCGAAATGAGAAATATTCCCAATGAAGAAAAAAAGGCTTATGGGCAACTGGTAAATGACGTCAAACAATTGGCAGAAGCCAAATTCCAAAATTTAATTGAGAAGGTCAATGCCTCTTCCAAAAAGGAGAAATCCATGGATTTGGATTTGACGCTTCCTCCCAGCAATATTGCAGTAGGGGGGATACATCCCTTAACGGCAGCCCGTCAGCGTATCATTGAAATATTCGAAAGAATAGGTTTCAATCTTTCAGAAGGTCCGGAAATTGAGGATGACTGGCATAACTTTACCGCTTTGAATTTCCCTGAAAACCATCCCGCTAGAGAGATGCAGGATACTTTTTTCATTGAAAAAAATCCGGATATCGCCCTAAGGACGCATACTTCCTCTGTACAGGTGAGGGTTATGGAAACACAAAAGCCACCTATTCGTACCCTTTCTCCTGGAAGAGTTTATAGAAATGAGGCCATTTCGGCCCGTGCTCATTGTATTTTCCATCAAGTGGAAGGATTGTACGTGGATGAGAACGTAGGATTTGCTGATCTTAAGAATACGCTCTATCACTTTGCTAAGGAGATGTTTGGCAAAGAGACTAAAGTAAGGTTCAGACCTTCATTTTTCCCATTTACAGAGCCTAGTGCAGAAATCGATATCAGTTGTCAACTTTGCGGAGGTAAGGGCTGTAATGTTTGTAAGGGAACAGGCTGGGTAGAAATTGGAGGCTCTGGAATGGTAGATCCAAACGTATTGGAAAACTGTGGTATTGATTCCAAGAAATTTACAGGTTTTGCTTTTGGAATGGGTATTGAGAGAATTGCCATGTTGAAATACCAAATCAAAGACCTGCGGCTCTTCACGGAGAACGATGTCAGGTTTTTGAAGCAGTTTAGGCCGCTTTTATAGATAAAAAAATAATAGAAAGGAACCTTTGGCGGGGAATTTTAATGTTGATCATTTGAAAAATGATAGATCAAAATGGCTAAAACCTGAAGTTTTAGCCATTTTAATTGGATAATACCCTAATGGACTCTAAAAAGTCTGAAACTTCTTTTAACAGTTTGATTGATTTTTCTGCTCCATTTCCAATAACTACAATGTCTGCTCCGGCCAAATAGGCTTGTCGAATTTTTTCTATATTATTCAAGCCTCCCCCTACCAAAAGTGGTGCAGCAATTCGCTTTTTCATGGCTTTTATGATTTTGGGATTTACTGGTTCTGCAGCTCCTGAGCCTGCATCCAAATAAAAATATTTAAGTCCTAGATAATAACCTGCCAAGGCGGTGGCTACAGTAAGTTCCGGACTGTGGTTGGGTAGGGGAATGGTCTGACTCATGTAATGAACACTGGTTCTTTTTCCCCCATCGATTAATAGGTACCCCGTCGGTAACACTTCAATATTGCTTTTTTCAATAAGGGGGGCTACGGCTACGTGTTGACCAATCAACAGATCAGGGTTTCTGCCTGATATTAAGGAAAGAAAGAGTAAAGCGTCTGCATTGGGGGAGAATTGTAGTGCATTGCCAGGGAAAATGACAATTGGAAGATGTGGTACATTTTCCCTTATCATTTTTATCAGTTCAGTGACATTATCTTGTTGAATGAGGCTCCCGCCTATAAAAATAAAATCAACTTTTAAGTCTTGAATTTCTTTTAGTTTTTCAGGAAGTAATTCATCCCAATCATCTGGATCAATCAACCAAGCCAGTCCCTTTTGTCCGGACTTGTAAATGGTTTGAATTCCAGAAGCAACTTCACCCTTCATTTTCACCCGAATTGGAATCTTCCTCTTTTAATTTTTTCATGAACTGTTCTTGGCCATATTGTATCGCGATTGGAAGAACGACTGCCGCCAACCTTCCCAAAAAGCCAGGTTCAGATTTCTTGGTTAGTTTTTCCGTTATCTCTTCATCCAAAAGTCCTTCCCTTTCTAAGACCTGAAGTACTTTTTCAGTTTTTTTGTTTTTTTTACCCCCAAGAAGTCTTACAGCTAAAAAAGCCAAAGCACCTCCAGCAAGTACTGCCCCACCTACTTTTACCCAATCTTCAGATTCTTTTTTGACCAAAGATAATTGCATTTCCAGGGTTTGCTCCAGCTCTTCTGCTTTCTTTTTCAAAGTATCGCTCATGGTTTCAATCTTCTTTTTTTCTTCCAAAAACAAACATTTTCAGGAACTGCTGAAAGGAATTGACAATCCCTTTAGCATCCTTTAGGAAATACATCAATATAAAAACCAAAAGATAAAGCAGTCCGACATACAAGAACCCCTTGTAGGGTGAATACATCAATTCACCCAGATAAAAGGCAAGAGAAAAGCTAAAAAATAGGATAATCATCACAGAGACAGTGGCCATCAACAGCAACAAAAAAATTCTGGCCATGACACCAGCTATCTGCTCGTTGATTTCCTCCTTGATCATTTGAACCCTCACATCAATCAGTTGCTTGATGGTTTGGATAATTTCTGAGACATTGAACATAAAAAACCTAAGTTTTGGTGAATAATAAGCCTAATATACGTTAAAAAGCTGGCATCAAAAACTTTCAGGAATCTCAGGTTCTTGGTTTTCGCTGTAATATTTAAAGCTTAAAACAGCCTCTATGGCTTTTTTTATGGCCTGATTGATGGGCATTTGATCAGCGGTTAACTGAAAATCAATATTGTACAATTGGGTATAAGCTCCGCTGCTGGAGGGGATGGTCATATCCACGTTGACGGCTTTGGATGCTTCATCATATAAACCTTTTTTACCCTCTTTGATTTTTTTGCAGGTAATGATTTCCTTTTTGCCTTCCTTATTCTTTCTGGAAGCAGATCCAAAAAGCCTACAGATCATTCCCCTATTGTTATAATCCGAACAAAACCCTAAAGCATTGTCATGGGACATGGATTTGTAAAGGATACAGTAACCACCGTCTCCTTTTTCTTCAAGGAGTTCTAAAGCCTTTTCAGCTTTTCCTTTTTCGTACAAGTCAAATGCCAAGGGTAGAAATTCCAATACAGAAGCACTCACTTTTGGATTGGAACAACAAAAACCACATCCTGGAATACAGGATAACTTACTGGCCTCGATAAAGGCCTTAATTTCCACATCCAAGTCATCAAAAACCCTTCTGACCTCTTGGTATTTTTCTTGAAGATTCATACTCCTGAAATAAAAGCCTGCGAAGGTAAAAAGAGTTCATAATCAAAACAATAGGTAAAGTCCGATTGTCTTTAAAAATTCCGCTTAGGATTTATTCCCAACCACTTTTCCATTTGGCTCGTTATTGTTTTATCTTTGCGCGCTTAAAAAGTATTTTTAGGCAGAAAATCTTTTCATTTAATCCATTTTAGCTATGAGCAGTAGGTTTGACAATTTTGAACACAAGAGAGAAGAGAAAATCAGGAAGGCTTTCAAGGAGAGAGATTGGAATGAAATCAAAAGCACCGATTCTTGGGTAATCTTTAAAGTAATATCAGAGTTTGTAGAAGGATTTGAGAAACTGGGCAAAATAGGCCCCTGTGTTTCTTTATTTGGTTCGGCCAGGACACCAGAAAATCACCCGCATTATATAATGGCAGAAGAAATTTCGGCCAAACTTGTCAGGCATGGTTATGGTGTCATTACAGGAGGAGGTCCTGGCATTATGGAAGCAGCTAACAAAGGAGCTAATTCTGAGAATGGAAAATCTGTGGGCCTATGTATCAAATTGCCATTTGAGGCAAAAGGAAACATTTACATTGATCCTGATAAATTGATAAGTTTTGACTATTTTTTCGTTAGAAAAGTAATGTTTACCAAATACTCTCAGGGCTTCGTGGTTTTACCGGGAGGTTTTGGGACTTTGGATGAGCTTTTTGAGGCTTTGACACTGATACAAACCATCAAAATAGGGAGATTTCCTATTGTTCTTGTTGGCAAAGAGTTTTGGGGAGGTCTTTTGGATTGGATCAAAAGCACCTTACTAGAACAGCATGCTTATATCAATGAAGAAGACTTGGATCTTTTCTATGTGGTGGATGATGCCACAGAGGCAGTGAAGGTCATCGATGAGTTCTACAGTAAATATTTATTGACACCAAATTATTAAAATTGAGAAGATACCACCTATTTATCCTCTATGGCTTAATCGTCGTACTTTTTGGTGCGGTGACTTTTTTATGGAATCATCATAAAGTGACATTAACTGACCAAGTGTTTGTTGCCTCCGCTGAAGGCGATCGGGTGCAGTTGATGTTGCCTGATCCCAAAGTAAGGATTTTTGAAATTCCTGATAAAATTACATTTGCCGGAGAGCAGGTGCCTTTACAGAAATCAGACGTGTTCGAACGATTCGAACGTGAGATATATGTCAATGCCTATTGGCAGTCCAATATGATTCTTATGATGAAAAGGTCTGCCAAATACCTTCCTACGATAGAGAAAATTCTTAGGGAGCAAAATATACCAGATGATTTCAAATATTTGGTAGCAGCTGAGTCAGGCTTTATGAATGTAGTTTCTCCTGCTGGGGCAAGGGGTTTTTGGCAATTAATGCCGGCTACTGCTAAAGAGTACGGACTTGAGGTAAACAATGATGTGGACGAACGCTACCATCTGGAAAAGTCTACCATAGCTGCATGTAAATACATTAAGTCAGCCTATGCCAATTTTGGTAATTGGACTTCTGTTGCAGCGAGTTATAACATGGGAGTTGCTGGTCTGAAAAGAAGGAAAGATGAGCAGAAGTTTCAGCAATATTATGACCTTTTTCTGAATGATGAGACCAGCAGGTATATTTTCCGGATTTTGGCATTCAAGGTGATTTTTGAGAATCCGGAGAAGTATGGTTTTGAACTAGAAAAGAAAGATTACTACCAGGAACCTATGTTCAGGGAGCTTAAAGTAATGCAATCTATTCCAAGTTTGGCACAATGGGCCTTACGTCACAATAGCAGTTATAAGGAAGTGAAAACCCATAATCCTTGGCTACGGTCTACGAAGCTTTCTGTGGGCAAGAACAAGGAATATTTCATCAAACTTCCTATTTGATTAAAAATACCTGATTATCAGATTAAAAAGTCCTTATTTTTTTAGATATTAATTCCCTCTAAACCGAGGGGTATGAAAAAACTTTTATTTTGGTTAGTCGGAGCGATTTTATTTTTCCTGCTTCTTTTGAAGGGTGTTCCCTATTTGATGAATCTTTATCTCAGTGCGAATGCAGACAGGATTGTTTCCAGCTTAATCACAAGAACAAATCTTTTTGGTGATCATCAAGTGAGTTTTGGGGATATCCATTTGAATTATAATTATTCGGGCACTTATCTTAAAATCCGGGATATCAAAGTAAGCCCTTCTGTGGGATTAGGTGATGAGTTTGTAAAGGTGGATCTTTCGATAGACGAATTAGACATTACAGGATTCAAGTGGACTAATTATCTCTTGAAAAACTCCATTTTGGTAGATTCTGCTAAAATCGACCAAATCAAACTGGTTTCATTCAGTCCGCCACTGGATTCATTACAGGCTCGCTCCTCTTCCCGTCGGCCTCCCTCCCAAACCAAAGGCAAGGATTATGAATTGATTGCTGTCAATAATTTTGATTTGGAGAATCTTTCTATTGAATTATACAATAATCTTCATGATTCGGTGAGGGTTCAGCTGAAAGACATGTATTTACAGGTCCAAGGATTTAAACTAACTAAGGAGGATATTGAAAATCCCCAGGCCTTGTTTCATGTGGATAATGTTTCAGGAAGTATTGGAGAAGCGGCCTTCCATTTTGACAGGTTTAGGCAATATGCCCTGGTCAAAGAAATTGTAATGGATACAGAGTTAAGGAAGATGAACTTTGGCTATATCGCATTGCTCAATAAACAGGGAAAATATACCTATACATCACAATTCCCCGAAAGGCAATCTTGGACAAAGATAGACAGTGCCCAGATGGAGATAAGAGGCTTTCATTTTGGGGACTTTTTGGGAAGGGGCATCATCGAGATAGATACTATTTTTACCTTTGATCCTAGGGTGGAAATATTTGTGGATAAAAGAAAGCCTGAGAATAAGGATAAAAGGCCGCAAATGATCCAAGCGCTTTTTTCCAACCTAAGACAGGTCATTCATGTGGACCATAGCTTTATCAGAAATGGGTATATTCTGATCGAAGAAAGGCCCAATAACCAATCTCCCAGGTCAGGGATGTTGTACATTTCTGATTTGAATGCCCATGTCATCAATATTTCAAATTATGTGGAAAGAAGGGGAGAAAATAAACTGTTGCGACTAGAGGGTGAAGGCTTGTTGATGGGTCAAGGTCTGATCAATTTATTAGCACAATATGACTTGGAAAGTGAAAAGGGTGACTTCACACTCAAAGGCTCTCTAGAAAAAATGGATTTGAGGCTTTTGGACCCTATGATTAAGCCACAGGCCCATGTCAGTATCGAGTCAGGAAAGGTAAACAGTGTTAAATTTGATATTTTGGGTAATGATTTTGATGGGACTGGCAAGTTAACAGTGTTGTATGAGGATCTGGAGGTGGTTTTGTTAAATGCTGACCTTGACGTGGATAATAATTTTTTTAGAAGAATAGGTTCATTTTTAGCAAATAAGCTGATCATTAAGTCCAATAACCCTAAAAAAAATGGGGAAGTGGTAGATGGATCTGTTTATTACATTCGGGACACGAATAAGTCCATGTTTGCCTATTGGTGGCAACTTATTTTTTCTGGTTTAAAGTCCACACTGACTGGAGAGGACCTGGAAAAGCTGAAGGTTAAAGAACAAGAGCGACATGGGTTAAGCACTGGACAAAAGTCAGGGGCTATATCGCTTATTGGGGGTATAAAGTCCGATCAACCCAAGCAAGAGGAACAATTAAGCAGAAAAGAAAGAAGGGAAGAGAGAAGGCAAAGTAAAAACCAGGAATAAACTTTTATTTCAAAACTTTGCCCCTCTTTTGTGGTTTTAAAGCTGGAAACCACTTAGGATTCCCTCAGTTAAATTCATATTTTTGCAGGCTTAAGAAATGCAAACCTCCTCCATGTCAGAGCTGTCAGTTGAGAAAAAAGAAGAGTTGATTGAAATTTTTGGGGCCAGAGAACATAACCTGAAAAATATTGATCTCGTAATACCTAGGAATAAACTTGTAGTAATTACAGGTCTCAGTGGTAGTGGGAAGAGTTCGCTGGCTTTTGATACCATTTATGCGGAAGGCCAGCGCCGGTATATGGAGAGTTTTTCGGCTTATGCCCGTTCTTTTTTAGGCGGGATGGAAAGGCCTGATGTGGATAAAATCAACGGGCTGTCTCCGGTAATTTCTATAGAACAAAAGACGACCTCAAAAAATCCTAGGTCCACCGTCGGTACTGTGACTGAAATTTATGATTTCATGCGTTTGCTTTTTGCCAGGGCAGGAGAAGCATATTCTTACCTGAGCGGCCACAAAATGATAAGGCAAACGGAAGATCAGATCATTGAGCAGCTTTTCGATAAATTCAAAGGAGAAAAGTTGTACATCCTCGCCCCAGTAGTTAAAGGAAGGAAAGGACATTACCGAGAGCTGTTTGAGCAGGTCCGGAAAATGGGGTTTTCCAAAATCAGGGTAGACGGAGTAGTTATGGAAGTAGTTCCCAAAATGCAGGTGGACCGGTATAAAATCCACGATATCGAGATTGTAGTAGACAGAATTATTGCGGATGAAGAAGACCGGTACAGGATAAGTCAATCTTTGAAAACAGCTCTTCATCACGGTAAGGGAATAATCATGTTGAGAGATGAAGAAGGAAATATTCACCATTTTTCGAAATACCTCATGGATCCCAGCACTGGACTTTCTTACGATGAACCAGCACCGAACACTTTTTCCTTTAATAGTCCCTATGGGGCATGCCCCAGTTGTAATGGATTGGGTGTGATAGAAGAAATTACCAAAGAAAACATCATTCCAGATCCGAACCTGAGTATCACGAGAGGTGGAATTGCCCCATTGGGAGAGTACAGGGATATTTGGATATTCAAAAAAATTGAGGCAATTCTAAAGCATTATAAATGTAGCATCAGTACCCCTATTGCCAAATTACCGGAAGAAGTGGTCAATGTGTTGTTATATGGGGACAAAGTAGAAGTGGCTGTGGATTCTGTAAAATATCCGGGAACACAGTGGCATACTACTTTTGAGGGCATCATCAACTTTCTTCAAAAACAGCAGGAGGGAAGTTCAGATAAAATCCAGGATTGGATCAGCGAATTTACGACCACCAAAACTTGTCCGGATTGTGAGGGTTTCCGGTTAAAAAAAGAAGCACTTCACTTCAAAATTGATGAAAAACACATTGGGCATTTGGCCATGATGGATATCAATACCCTAGGGGTGTGGTTTAAGGATCTTGAAGAAAGGTTATCCGATAGACAACAAGTTATCGCCCGTGAGGTGTTAAAGGAAATCCGCAAGCGTATTGGTTTTTTGCTGGATATAGGGTTGGATTATCTGTCACTCAACAGACCTTTGAGAACGCTGTCAGGGGGAGAAGCCCAGCGCATTCGTTTGGCTACTCAGATAGGCACCCAATTGGTAGGTGTACTTTATATTTTGGATGAGCCAAGTATTGGGTTACATCAAAGAGACAATGTTAAATTAATCAAGGCTTTACAGGATTTAAGGGATTTGGGAAATTCTGTCTTGGTAGTGGAGCATGATAAGGACATGATGATGGAAGCCGATTATGTGGTTGATATTGGGCCTGGAGCCGGACGGCATGGCGGCCAAATTGTGGCTGCAGGAACACCTAAGGAAATTCTCAAAAAGGGCAGCACCACGGCGCAATACCTTTCTGGAAGATTGAAAATCAAGGTTCCTGAGAAGAGGAGAAATGGTTCCGGTAATATCTTGGCTTTGTGGGGAGCTGCTGGTCACAATCTAAAAAATATTGACCTTGAGCTACCCTTGGGAAAAATGATTTGTGTTACAGGAGTTTCTGGTTCAGGGAAAAGCTCACTGATTCATGAGACTTTGTTTCCACTGCTCAACCAACATTTTTATCGCTCCAAGAAGGAGCCCCTTGCTTATAAGGAAATAAATGGGTTGGAGTATTTAGACAAAGTGATCGAGGTAGACCAATCTCCTATTGGCAGAACACCTAGATCAAACCCAGCTACCTACACAGGCGTTTTCACCGACATCAGAGCCCTATTTACTGAACTCCCTGAAGCAAAAATCAGAGGATATAAAGCCGGGCGATTCAGTTTCAATGTAAAAGGAGGCAGATGTGAAGATTGTGAGGGAGCAGGCATGAAGCTTATAGAGATGGATTTTTTGCCAGATGTGCATATTCCTTGTGAGACCTGTAAAGGGAAGCGTTATAACAGAGAGACTTTGGAAGTAAGGTTCAAGGGTAAATCCATATCTGATGTTTTGGATATGACAGTGGAGCAGGCTGTAGATTTTTTTGAGCATCAACCCAAAATTTTAAGAAAGATAAAGACTTTGAATGATGTAGGTTTGGGTTACATTACCTTAGGTCAGCATGCCACTACTTTATCAGGGGGGGAAGCCCAAAGGGTTAAGCTGGCCACCGAGCTTTCAAAAAAAGATACTGGTAAAACATTCTATATTTTGGATGAGCCTTCCACTGGCTTACACTTTAAGGATATTGAGCACCTGCTTGATGTCTTGAATAGGTTGGTAGATAAAGGGAACACAGTCTTGATTATCGAGCACAATTTGGATATTATCAAGGTGGCGGACCATATCATTGATTTAGGTCCAGAGGGAGGAGACCAGGGAGGTCAGATTGTGGTGGAGGGCACACCGGAAAAAGTCATGGACCATAAGAGCAGCCATACCGCCAAATTTCTTAAAATGGAATTAGGCCAGTAGGCTTGATTAACCTATCATTGCTGATATATCGCCCTGCTGTAAAATATATAGGAGGTGTTCGTAGCGGTTGATTATATTTGAGGTTAGCCATGAACAGGATACGTTTATATTGGAGTTTGCAGGTACTGGGTTGGTCGAGTTTTGCCTTGATCAACTTATTTTTCGTGTCCTTGGATAGGGGGCTGTCACCTGTGCAGGTTGGTGCTTTTACATCGCTTTCAGCATTTTATTTAATATCTACCCATTTTTTTCGAAATATTGTCAAGAAATATGGATGGTTAAACCTTAGCTTCAATAGACTTTTGGTCAACACCCTTCTTGCATTAACGGTGCTGAGCGTGTTGAACATGATTTCGCAGATTATCATTAACCTTATTTTTGACACCTTAGATCCAGAGGTTGATTTCCGACCCTTGGTAATTTCTGTCAATATTTTTGTCAGCTTTCTTTTTTATTCGCTTTGGTCAATGTTGTATTTCCTTTTCCATTTTTTGGATAATTATAACCAGAGTTTGAAATATCAGGCCATGATCAATGAAATTCAATTGAATCATTTAAAAAGTCAGCTGAATCCACATTTTATTTTCAACGCTCTGAATTCTGTTAGGGCCTTGGTAGATGAAGATCCCAAGAAGGCAAAACTGGCCATCACCCAGTTATCCAATATATTGAGATTTTCCCTGATGATGGATAAAAAGAGGACCATTGATTTTGAAAACGAAATCAATACCGTAAAGGATTACCTGAACTTGGAGTCTATCCGATTTGAAGAAAGGCTAACGGTAAGGTATGATATAGAACCTGCTGCTTTTGACTTTAAAGTTCCTCCCATGATGCTTCAGACCATTGTAGAAAATGCAATCAAACATGGTATTTCCAACAGGTTGAAAGGTGGTGTGATCGAGGTCAAGTGCTATGAAGGTATCACAGATGACCTTGTCATACAGGTAAAAAACAGTGGCCAGTTAAAGCCCAATGCATTCAATAAGAAAAGAGATGGTGAAGGGCATGGAGTGAGCAATACGATTCAACGTTTGAAACTGATTTATGGCAACAGGGCTTCCTTTAGGATCTATAATGAAGGAGGTGATTTTGTCATTACTGAGATAAAAATTCCAAAACAAAGCCTTACCTTAGGTTAAAATTACGATAAAATGAGAGCACTTGTAATTGATGATGAAAGATTAGCCAGAAAAGAGCTGATCAACCTTCTTTCCCAATTTGACCAAGTTGAAGTGATTGGTGAAGCCAATAATGTAGATGATGCAAAAGAGAAAATAGAGGCACTCTCTCCTGATGTTGTCTTTTTGGATATTCAAATGCCGGAAAAAACAGGGTTTGATCTTTTAGAAGAACTGGACAATGTACCCCATGTAATATTTACCACTGCCTATGATGAATATGCCCTTAAGGCTTTTCAAGTGAATGCATTGGATTACCTGCTAAAGCCTGTGGAGCAAAAGCGCTTGGGAGAGGCCATAGAGAGATTACAAAAAAAGCTGAGTGAATCTGCTGCCAAGCATGAAAGTGCTACATCAGCCTTACAAGGTAATAAATTAGGACTGGATGATCAGGTTTTCGTCAAGGATGGTGACCGTTGCTGGTTTGTAAAACTGTCTAATGTCAGGCTTTTTGAATCCGATGGTAATTATATCAAGGTATATTTTGATAATAATAAGCCTATGATTCATAAATCCTTGAATGCATTGGATGAGAGGCTTGATGAAAAATCATTTTTCAGGGCAAGTAGAAAACACATCATCAATTTGAGTTGGGTAGAAGCCATAGAGCCTTGGTTTAATGGAGGTTTGGTGGTGACACTAAAGGGGGGGGACAGGATAGAAGTAAGTCGTAGGCAGGCTGCGAGGTTCAAGGATATGATGAGTTTGTAAGGAAAGGATCGAAAAGCGGTAAAAAATAAAATGCATTTATTTGATTGTAAAAGTTAAATTTTGTAAATAGGCATGTACAAAATAAACACGCTGGATTTTAAATGATTTTATTTTCCAAAAAGAATCTATGAAAGAGGAAAGAATTTTAATCGTTGAGGACGATGTTAACATTGCGGAGAATATTGAGGAGATTTTAGAACTTTTAGGGTATGTTAACATTGATATAGCCAATTCGGCTAATCAGGCCATCAAAGTCATCAAAAAGTATAAGCCTGATTTGGTATTCATGGACATCAAGCTAAAAGGGGATAAAGATGGGATCGAGTTGGGTGAGATCATCAAGCAGATGATTGAAGTTCCTTTGGTGTATGTTACTTCTTACAGTGATCCGACCATTATCGAAAGGGCCAAAAGAATCAACCCTGCAGGATTTATTGTGAAGCCATTTAATACCAATGATATCCATGCCATAGTAGAGATTGTTCTTTACAACAAAAGAACCAAGCCTACTATGGAGGCTGTAGCCACGAAATCCAAAGATGATAGCCCATACTTGGTAACTGATGCTGTTTTTATCAAAGCCGACAATGCTTACGAGCGTGTTCCTTACACGGACATTTATTATGTGGAGGCAAATGGGAATATGGTAACCATTTTTACCAAAAACAGAAATTACACCATTAGGAAATCCATGAAGGATATGGAAGAAAAGTTACCTTCTCATCTTTTCCTTCGTGTGCAGAAGTCCTTTATTGTGCAACTGGGTCAGATAGAGAGCTTTAGTACAAAAGATATAAACCTGATGTCAGGGGCAGTGGTCCAGGTAGGAAGGCAGTATTATAACAGCTTCCTTGCTAAACTGAATACCATTACAGAAAGTTGATCAAGAAAAAAGGTGAGTAAAACTCACCTTTTTTCTTACTTTAAAACCAAACAATCAACTAAACTTTCTTACATAAGGTAGAATTCATGCTTGCCAAATGCGGTGATGAATTTTCCTTTTTCGATACTTTCTTTGAACTTGTTTTTCAATGTTGATTTATCACCATAAAATTCGGCGACAATTACTCCATACTTATTGATGAAAGTGATGGTAGGCTGTTCTTTGACTTCCTCCATATCTATTTCAAAAAAAAGTATTGCTTCTTCGGAAACTTCATGAATTTCCTTCAATTCCATTGGAATTACCTCGTTGATGGTGTCAACTTTAGCTTCAGCGTTAGCGCTCCATAAGATTGTCAATGCCATAATTAAGCCTAAAAAGGCACAGACATTTTTTTGAGTTAAAATAATAGTTGGTTTCATTTTTTTATTTTATTTTGTTTTGTTCAATACTTCCATTTCTTATGATATGCCAAAATCCAGTCCAAAATTGTAAGTAATTGAATAACAGATAGATAATAAATATAATTGTTGTTCCATTGTTCGTTTACGTACAGTTTGTTTTTAATTTTGACACACTAAATCAGATGATTTAAACTCAAAAAAGGTTGCGTTGGTTCAGAATAAAAATAAAAAATCGGTAGAATATCAAAATATCCTACCGATTTTATTCTAAATCAAGCTATCTAACGGTTGATTATTTTTTAATCGACCAGATAGAAATGGTGATCCTCATGTTTTAGTATGAAGGTAGATTTTCCCAAAGTTTCGGAGAATTTGGTTTTAAGCATTGATTTATCACCATAAAATTGGGCTATAACTTCACCATATTTATTGATGAGGGTAACAGTTGGATTTTTTTCAATTTCTTGGATTTCAAGTACAATTTCAGGTAAAACCTCATCATAAGGGTTCATGTCAGATTTTTTGTTTGCATAGGCATTTCCTACCAGAACAAATGCTAAAAGCAACATCGTAATTTTCAACACATTGGTTTTCATGATTTCTAAATTTTCAAGTATCTACTAAATAAATTTTAAGTCCTGTTTTGAGATTAATTTTAGAGAAGATACGGGACCGGCTGAAAGAAGTTGCAAAAATAAAAAATAAAAATCCGATAGAAATTTAAAATTTTCTATCGGATGAATAAAAATAGTTTATAATTACAGAAGATCGTTTGCTAGATTGGCCAGTTCGGACCTTTCTCCTTTCTCCAGTTTGATGTGTGCATAAAGCGGATGGTCCTTGACTCTATCGATGAGATAAGATAGGCCATTACTTTGGCTGTCAAGGTAAGGGGTGTCTATTTGGAAGATGTCTCCTGTAAAAACAATCTTTGTATTTTCCCCAGCTCTGCTGATAATGGTTTTGACTTCGTGAGGGGTCAGGTTTTGTGCTTCATCCACAATGAAGAATATATTGGACAAAGAGCGGCCACGAATGTATGCCAGAGGCTGAATTACCAGTTTTTCCTGATTGACCAATTCAGAGATTTTTTGATACTCTTTGTCTGACTCTTTAAACTGGTTTTGGATAAATTTTAAATTGTCCCAAAGAGGTTCCATATAAGGATTGAGCTTAGATTTGATATCACCTGGGAGATAGCCAATATCTTTGTTACTCAATGGGACAATGGGCCTTGCCAGATAGATTTGCTTGAAATCTCTTCTTTGTTCCAAAGCACCGGCGAGTGCCAATAGTGTTTTTCCGGTTCCTGCTACGCCCTGAACGGAAACCAATTTTATTCTAGGGTTTAAGATGGCGTGAAGGGCAAAAGTTTGTTCCGCATTTTTTGGTTTAATATTATAGGCCAACTTTTTGTCTACCCTTTCCATGGTATTATCCTCAGCATTATAATAGGCCAAAACAGAGTTTTTCTCACTTTTTAAGATATAATAAGCATTGGCTTTCCTTTTACGGGTACCTAAAACATGCTTTGATTCAATGGAATGGTTTTCATACAATTTGTTGATAACAAGGGGATCAATGTTGTCCAGGATAAATTTACCGGTATTTTCAAGTTCATTGATGTTCTTGATTTTCCCTGTTTCATAATCTTCTGCATGTATATCTAAAGATTTAGCCTTTAGTCTTAAGTTGATGTCCTTGGAAACAAGGATAACTCTTCTGTTTTTTTCTGTCTGTTTTAAATGCAGGGCAGCATTAAGGATTTTATGGTCATTTTTCTCTTCCCCAAAAATGATATTGGCATTGATATTATTATCGGGATTCATAAGCACCCTGAAATTTCCTTTTGTTTTACCGTTCAAAGGAGTCCAGTTGTGAATCATGTTGTCTTTAGCAAGATTGTCCAAAAGGCGTATAAATTCTCTGGCTTCAAAGTTTTTGGTATCGTTTCCCTTTTTGAAATGGTCGAGCTCTTCCAATACAGTAATTGGAATGACCACATCATGTTCTGCAAAGTTCATGATTGAATTATGTGCATATAAGATGACTGAGGTATCCAGCACAAAAATTTTGCGGTCGTTATCGGATTTAGCTCTAGGCATAAACAATGAAATTTTAGTTACTATTAGTTAGCAATAAGTTAGAAAAATAAAAAGTACATAACCATTTTCCTAAAGGAATTTAAGAATAATTAATAAAAGGAAAATCTTATCTTTTTGATTATCAGAATGATTAAATTTTTCTGAACTTTTCAATATGAACCGGAATGAGGAGCGCGTTTATGTTTCTGCGATGCTATGTATGGCAGTTTTTTTGCTAGTTGGTTTAAAAAATACGCTGTAGAAAAACATTTCTGTTTCAGCTACAGCGTATTATTCATTTAATTAGGGCTTGCTGAAAAAGTCTCAGGTATGCCAGCCCTTCCTACTCGGTAGGCAAGTTCAAAGCGGGCGAATGAAGATGTATGCTTATACTTCGAATGAGCCCAATTTGAACCAGACAAATCGCCTGGCAGGGATGGTATGCCTGAGGCTAGCCTGAAAATTTCGAATTTTGAAATTTTCAAGTGCACGCAAATCAAACTGGATCATTTAATAAGTTTGCACCTGCTTAAAAAGACAACGCTTAGTAAATGGGATATTCATCAAAATTGGAAGAAATTTTTCTCCAATTGGCGTTTTTCAGCACGCCCTAATTAGGATTTGTTAATCTACTGTGATCTTATTTCTCCTTCTAACTCCATTAAGAAACTGTCGATGGTTCCAGGTTTAACGTGAGGCATTACGACGATTTTATACCATTCAGGCTCAAACTCATAGGAGTTGGCCACGAGGTAATATTTGTGTGCCAGTTCCTTGCTAAGGTATTTGGATTTGATGGCGATGATATTCAGGTAAGGATTTCTAAAGTAGGCCACGCCCATTCGGTCCAGTTTTTTACATATCCTTTCTGTTTTATCACAAAGCGTTTCCATCTTGTATTTCCATCCTTCAGAACCATGGATCTGGAGGATCATCCACATGGAAATGGCATTGGCTCCAGAACGACTTCCGCTGACGGTGTAATCTTTTCCGGGGATATACTGAGCTTCATTGGTTTTGACATAATCAAAATAACCTTTTCGGATAAGGAAAAGACCTGTGCCATATGGCGTTTGTAGCATCTTGTGTCCATCCGCAGTGATAGAGTTTAAATAAGGATTTTGGAATGTAAACCTGCTTGTTGTATTGGTAAAAGGGTAAATAAACCCTCCATATGCAGCATCCACATGAATTTTAAACGGGACATTCATATTGGTAAAAAAATCACCCATTAGGTCTATGTCATCCACAGATCCAAACATTGTGGTAGAAAGGTTGGCAATTACGATAAAGTATTTGACGCCATCTTCCATTGCGGCTTTGATTTTGGTTTCCAAAGACTCTTTTTTGATAATTCTGCTATCTTGCTCCACCTCTAAGATGATACTTTGTAGGTTGAGCAGGTTGCCGCCTTTGGGCATAGAATAGTGAGAGTCTTGGGAATATACCAGCCCTATTTCACCGAGCCTCGCACCATATTCTTTTTGGAAATAGTTTCTGTAAATCCACATGGCCTGAATATTAGCTTCAGTCCCGCCTGTGGCAACATAGCCATCCTGAGCATCTGGGTCTCCATTGAAGATTTCCTCTGCAACCAGCTTGATGAGTTCCTTTTCTATTTTCTGTGTGCCTTCAAAAACCTCGAGTACAGATTCCTCACTCAAGGTATGGACTCCTATATGGTTAGGATTCCTGACCATAGCAGACATATAAGGTGCATCTTTCAGAAATGGTGCATCTGGGTAAAATTCAGTAGTATCTAGATAAGTTCCAGGGATACCTAAAATAGGCCTGTCTCCTCTATAATCCAGGTTTTGGTCGAGGGCCTTAAATATATATTCTTTGATTTGTTCGTGTGATCTTTTTTTCCAGTACATAATTGTAAATAAATGGGTAGCAATTAATTCCATATTTTCCAGGCAGCTTCAGCCTGCAGGATTAACATTTCCAGTCCATTTTTTACAATTGCCCCTCTGGCTTCCAGGGAACGCATTAGGAAAGTTTTCTCGGGGTTATAAACCAGGTCATAGACCTTATGTTTTCGTGTAATGAATTCCGGATTGATATCCGGCATGGTTTCCGTATTTGGGAATGTCCCTAAAGGAGTGGTATTGATGATAAGTTGATGGTGCGAAAGAACCGATCCGTCTACATTCAATTCCTGGTAATTGATGCAATTTGTCATTCCTTCAGAAGATCTTGATACCATTTTATATTCTATATCCAAATCTTCTAAGGCCTGCCTGACGGCTTTGGAAGCCCCGCCTGTACCCAAAACCAAGGCAGCTGGCCTTTCAGCGCCAAGCCAATTTTTAAGTGAAAGTTTAAAACCTATATAATCTGTATTGAATCCTTTTAAGCTTCCATTTCGGATACGTATACAATTGACCGCGCCGATTTGCCGACAAGCTTCATCCAACTCATCCAAAAATGGGATTACTTTTTCTTTGTAAGGTATCGTTACACTTAGTCCAATTAAATCAAAGTGTTTGTCCAATAAGGCTGGGAATAAAGCAATATCTTCTATTTCATAGAGATCAAATTGGGCATCAGTAATTCCCTCCTTCTCAAATTTCTCCGAAAAGTATTTTTTGGAAAAAGAATGTCCAAGTGGATATCCGATCAATCCAAATTTTCTCATTTTCTATTGATGTAGTATGCAGTTCTTTCAATCCCAAGTACAAGAAATATTCCAAATGAAAAAGCCAGAGCAGCATATAAAATTAAGGATTCTTCACCAGTAATTTCAAGGTAACGATGGGGAAGTATGTTCTCAGTAATAAATGGTTGTTGCAGTCCTTTGGAATCCAAGCGATAAGATATCACTTCTTTCCAAGGCCAGAGTTTATTGATAGAACCTAACATAAACCCTGATAATAATCCTATGGTTACAGCCTGATAATGTTTGAGCAGCCAGGAAATCAATCGGCTGAAGGATAGTAGACCAATGATACAGCCAATAGCAAAAACCCCCAAAGTAATAATGTCTTTTTGATTGACAGCATTAAGAACTCTTTCATATTGGCCTAGAATTAACAAGAGAAAGCTTCCGGAAATGCCGGGTAAAATCATAGCACAAATGGCAATGGCACCTGCAATGAAAACAAACCATAGGGCATCAGGCGTACTTGTAGGTGGAAGACCAGTGATCAGGTAAGCTATAACAGTACCAATAAGGATAGCTATGATGACCCCCCAGCTCCACCGGCTGATATCCCTCAATATTATCAACGCTGAAATTACAATGAGTCCGCTGAAAAAGGACCATAGCGGTATGGGATAATTATCGATCAGAAAAGATATAAGCTTAGACAGAGTAAAGATGGAGGTCAGTATGCCAAGAAAAAGAATAGCTAGAAACCTGCCGTCAATATGTTTCCAAAAATCTTGGACTCTGAATCGAAAAAACAGCTTTAGGGCTGTTTTATCTATGGACTTGATACTATTCAATAGCCTTTCGTAAATACCTGTAATCAGGGCAATAGAACCACCGGATACCCCAGGAACTAGGTCAGCAGCACCCATGGACATTCCTTTCAGAAAAAGGAGTATGTAATCTTTTAATTTATACATTGGTATTATCAAACGAGCTTGCTCTCTGTGAGAGAAAAGTCCAAAGGGTTGTTTTATAAGCGATGATCACCTAAGAAATGGTCAAAGGTATCTCCCCTCAAACCTAGACGAATGGTTTCTAAAGGAATCAGCTCATTGGGCGCAATATTACCCAAATTGACATTTGCACCTAGAAGTTTAACAAACCAAACCTGTTGTTCTTTCTGTGGAGCTTCCCATATTATTTTTTCTTCTGGTATTTTGGTAAGGATTTCTTCTACCAAGCCTTGCCTCACCTCTCCTGAATCACGGAATAAACCTACGGTACCTCCCTCTCGGGCTTCTCCAATCACTTTCCAGGACCCCGCGTCCAACTCTTTTTGCATTTGTTCAATCCATTTATATGGAGGGATAATTTTAGCTGCATCTTTGGAACCTACCTCTGACAAAACGGTGACATCCTGTGAAAGTATTCGGATAAATTCACATTTTTTTTCATGGGGCAAACTGATGGATCCATCAGAAATCTCAGCAAATCTAAGATCGTATTTCTCCAATACTTTTCTATAATCATCGAATTGATCCCGGATCACGAAAGCCTCAAAAAGTGTACCGCCGAAATAGACCGGAACTCCGGCATCTTGATAAAGCTGAATTTTTTCTGCTAAGTTTTTGGTGAGGTAGGATGTTGCCCAACCCAGTTTGACAATATCCACATAATCACTATTTGCACTAAGAAAGTTATCCACTTCTCTTAAGCTTAAACCTTTGTCCATTACCATGGTGAAGCCAGTTACACGTGGTTTTTCCGTGCGTACTGGAAGATTCTTTAATACGTAATTCATTTGCTGGAATTTCGATGGGTAAACAATTCAATCAGGAAGCGTTCGAATCTTCCTTAAATTGTGCTATAATTTTGAATATGGCCTTTTGTTGTTTTATCTCAGGCATCAGTTCGTACAAAATTATATGCTTATCAAAGTTCAAAGTTAATGCATTTTCTAAATATGTAAAGGCCTCTTTGTATTTCCCAGTTTTCAGAAGATAGACCACCATTCTGTAATATAATTCAGCTTCTTCAGGAAGTTCTTCAATCCCCTCTTTGATTACATCAATGGTTTCTTCAAACCTGTTTTGATCAAAATAAATTATGGATAAATTGATGTAGGTTTCTACAATGCCAGGTTCTAGGTTGATTGCTTCTTCATAAGCTTCGGCACTGGCTTGCAAGTTGCCCAGTTGATACTCTGCATCAGCCAAGCCCACCCAGTAATTTGGATTTTCTTCTGTAAGTTTGATTGCCTTTTTAAAATAGTGAATGGCTTCAAAATACTTGGATTTTTTGAGCATACACATGCCAAGTCCAAACCAGGCATCATCATATTCAGGGTCAAGCTTTGCGGATTTTTTAAAATATTTAAAAGCCATATCAATCTGATCCAGCTTTTCGTATGCTGCTCCGAGGTAACAGCAGTTTTCAGCATTGGCACCTTCACAGTTGATGGTGTTTTGATAAGCTTCCAAGGCCTGATCGTATTGCTGGGTATTCATGTAGGCATTCCCCAAATTAAAGTAGGCAGAAGCAAAAGATTCATCGATGATGAGTGCATAATCGTACGCTTTGATAGCATCTTCGTATCGGCCCAGCCGATTGTAAACTACTCCTAAGTTGTACCAGGCTCCTGCGCTATATGGGTCTTGATCAATAAATTCCTGATAAAATTGAAGGATTTCATTAAAAGAACCATCTTCTTCTGTAATCATTGCCAATTGGAAGAGTGCATCTTCATGATTGATCCTTATTTTGACGCATTCCTTATAGTGATATATGGCCTGGTCCGTTTTGTTTTCAGATCGAAAAAGATTCCCCAAAAGGTAATGCACTTCAGCTTTGTCTTCTGCCAAAGGGAGAAAATCTGCCAACATCTCTACAGCCTCTTTTGTGCGATCGGCCATCATCATGGCGTTGGCATAGGCAAGCACAATGTCTTCATTATTAGGAGAGAGATTGTTTATCTCTTCAAGAATATCTAACCCTTCATCCAATTCATCATTAAAAATCAGACAATTGGCTTTTAATAATTTGATTTCAATACTGTAAGGAAATTTAAAAAGAGCATGTTCTGCGGCCTTAAGTGCTTTGACAAACTTCTGCTTGTCAAAATAATACCGGATTATGTCCTCTAATTCTTCTTCTTCAAAGTATAAATCCAAGTTGGATTTCAGGGAGTTTTCAAATCTTTCTACTAACTCTCTGTCTTCTTCCCAGTCATTTTCAAAATCTCCGGTCATCGGCAGTAAATTTTGTTAGATAAGATACCAAAATATTTGGTCTCTCAAAATCTAAAGATGTATTATTTTTTGTTAAATAGGTGATTTTGGGACTTGCTTGTCAGGTTTTTTTAATGTTATCACGTAACAACGAAAGCAATTTATGATTCGTTCGATTTTGCCCAAGCTAAGGTTTCAGCCAATGGCCTGTATGCAAAATCCAACATCCTGTTTACCTTACTATTGTCCATGATCAGTTCAAGTTGTGAAAGCATTGCGGTTTGACGGTTTAATGGGCTTTTGGTTAATCCCAGTTTTCTTCCAATAGTCGTAAAGAAAAGGGCAAACTCAAGCATCCAATCTTGTACTTCTTTGTTAGGGGCTTTTTTTCCAAATGCCTTGGCCATTTCCTCAAAAAAATCTTTGTAGGGTATAGCGTCACTATTTAGAATAAATCCTTCATTCCATTTTTCCGCCGTAAAAAGGCGAAGTACTAGTTCAGCAGCATCTCTGACATCAATATAATTTACCCTTCCTTTGGGATAGTAGCTATTTTCTTCCAGTACATAATTGTAAATCTGGGTACTACTTCTCTGGTCAGCAATCCTGCCCATCAGTATACTTGGATACACGATAAGCGCACTTAGGCCTTCCTGAACGCCTCGCCAGACTTCCAGATCAGCGAGATGCTTGGAGATGGCATAAGGTGTATTCCAGTTCGATTCTACCCATTTATGTTCTTCATCGATCAAATTTATCTCAGGGCTTCTTCCCAAAGCAGCAACAGAAGAAATATGAATTATTTTTGAAACTCCTGTTTCCAGCATGCTGTTGATGAGATTCTCTGTCCCTTTGGTATTCACCTGCATCAGCTTTTCTTGATCTTCTGGATTAAAAGAAACCAAACCTGCAGCATGGATAACCAAGTCTTTTCCTTCGAGACATTCTTCCAGCGCTACCACATCACTGAGATCACCTTCATGCCAAGTAATCTGGTCCTGAAGGCTTCCTAGCATAGATTTACTTGAGTTAGGCCTTATCAGCCCATGTAATTCTCCTATTGGGGCAAATGATTTTGCCAAGTGACTTCCAAAAAGACCCGTAGCCCCTGTGATTAAGATTTTCATAAGTAGCGATTGAGAATATCCATGTCCTGGATTTTTTCAAAGTATTTTGATTGTGGCAGGGTTTCCAACATGTCCAAGTACCTGTGGTTGTGACAATCCGTGCCAAATAGTTTCACCTTGTTTTCATCTATAAGCATTTCTGCAAAATGCTTGATGGGTTTGGAATAAAAGCCAGTCAAAGAAAGCAAGTTTATCTGAAAATAAATTTCACGGTCCAACAAATCCTGAAGAAATTGGGGGTCTTTGATCAGGTAATGATATCTTTCTGGATGAGCTAAGATGGGCTTATAACCATTCATTTCCATGGCAAAAAATATTTCCAACATCATTTGAGGCTTATTCATAAACCCGGTTTCGACCAGGACTAAATTATCCTTGATGGTTAATAATTCCTGTCCGGACTCTACTTTTTCAAGAAAAACTTCATCCAGGTAATATTCAGCAGCGGCATCCACCTGAATATCCATTCCTTCTTTTTGCAGGGCAAGCCTTACTTCCTCAAGTCCCAAGCGGATGATTTCAGGGGTATTTCTAAAATATTCCGTCATGATGTGCGGAGTGGTTATGATTTTCCTCAGCCCATATTCCTGCATCCTTTTGATCAATATAATGGATTCAGATAGCGTCTTAACACCATCATCAATACCAGGAATCAGATGGGAATGCATATCCACTTCCAGCCATTTAAGACTGAAATCGACAGGATTTTCCTTCTTTTGCGATTTGAATATTTCCAAAATTCCCATTTAACTCACACTTTAAACTCCTTGACGGCTTTGTTTGAGAAAAGCTTGCCAATTGGGCCATTCCCGGTCTCTATCAGACAAGGTCGGATTCGTAACCTTCCAATCGATTTGAAGATCAGCGTCATTCCATAAAATACCTCCTTCGCTCTCCTTGTGGTAATAATTTGAACACTTATAGGAAAATATTGCATCCTCAAGCACAGAAAAACCATGAGCGAAGCCTCTGGGAATATACAGCATATTATGTAGCTTTGCATCAAGGACTACACTGTAAACGTTTCCAAACGTAGGAGAGTTTATTCTTATATCCAAAACTACATCCAATACCTTTCCCGTAATGACTCTCACCAATTTAGCTTGGGCATACTCAGCCTTCTGAAAGTGAAGTCCACGCACTGTACCTGTTTTAGAAAATGATTGGTTCTCCTGAACCCAATTTTCCCTAACACCAGCATTTTCCAGTACATCTTTCCTGTATGATTCGAAAAAGTATCCTCTGCTGTCTTCCCAAACTGTTGGCAGAATTTCCAAAACGCCTTCCAGTGGTGTTTTATTAATTTTCATGCTGAATGTATGATATTAAATTCAAATATAACAGTTATTCCCGCTAGGTTGGTAAATTTACAGCATTAACAAAAAGGAACTTATTTCTTACTGCTGACCTTCAATAAGTATATGAGTAAATACTCCAGAAAACTTCAAAAATTATATGATACTGCTCCCAAGCAGGAAACAGCTGTTTTGGTAGCACTGATTCATCAAGGCCAGACAGAGCAACAGGTACAGGAATACCTGGACGAATTGGCGTTTTTGACAGAAACCTTGGGGGCCAAGACGGTGTATAAATTCACACAAAGACTTGAAAAGCCAGATGTAAGAACTTTTGTGGGTTCAGGTAAACTGGAAGAAATTCAAGCCTATGTCACACACTTTGAGGTGGATATGATCATATTTGATGATGACCTCAGCCCCTCTCAGATGCGTAATCTGGAAAATGAACTTAAAGTGAAAGTATATGACCGTTCTTTATTGATTTTGGATATTTTTCTCAATCGTGCACAAACGGCCCAGGCAAAAACCCAAGTAGAGTTAGCCAGGTTTCAGTACTTACTTCCAAGGTTGACCAGGATGTGGACTCACTTGGAAAGACAAAGAGGGGGGACAGGGACAAGAGGTGGTGCAGGTGAAAAGGAAATTGAAACCGATAAAAGGGATATTCGGAATAAAATCACCTTGCTGAAAACCAAATTGAAGGAAATCGAAAAGCAGGGGGAAACGCAAAGGAAGGGAAGAAAGGGTATTGTAAGGGTAGCCTTGGTGGGCTATACCAATGTAGGTAAAAGTACACTCATGAACCTGATTACCAAGACCAATATTCTCGCAGAGAACAAACTTTTTGCCACGGTGGACTCCACGGTAAGAAAGGTTGTGCTGGAAAATATCCCCTTCTTACTTTCTGATACCGTTGGGTTCATCCGAAAACTTCCCACCCATTTGATAGAATCTTTCAAGTCAACCCTTGATGAAATACGTGAAGCTGACCTTTTGGTGCATGTGGTGGACATTTCCCATCCGGGATTTGAAGATCATATCGCTGTGGTTAAAAGCACGCTTAATGAAATTGGGGCAGGTGATAAACCGATGCTTTTGGTATTCAATAAGATTGATTTAGTGCCTGCGATGCCAAGTGAAGAAGAAATGCATAACATGTCTGAGGTAGAATTGGAGGAGCAGCAATACCTGGATTTTGGGAAACTTTCTAAGGCCTATGAAAAGAAAACAGGGATTCCTCCAGTTTTTATGGCCGCTGAAAATGGTACTAATGTAGAAGAATTCAGGACGGTTTTGACCAAGGAAGTGAAAAAACAGCATCTGAAAATATATCCACATTACCTGGAGCGCGAAACGATTGATTTATCACAATTTGGAGAAGAATAAGGTACTATTTCATCCTTATTCTCCATTCCTTGGGGTAATAGTTATTCGTTCTGTTACCCAGGTTTTTAATCCAACCTATGGGGCTTCGTTGATAAGTGAGCAAGACCCAGCCTTCAGGAAGTCCCGTAGGTTGTATATCTTCCTTTCTTAAGTACTCCAGTGCATCTTTTTTATCCAGCTCAAACTGAGGGAAATCATTTTTCGGGAAAACACTTACTGCCCATTCATGGGTAGGAAGGAATTGATCTTTGTTAAACTTGCCCAATTCTACACCAAAATACTTGACGTTGACAAATCTGCACAGGTATTCGAAATGGGCTTTGAAACTTTCATTGAGTCGGAAATAGCTCCCATTTACACTGTAGATACTGCTATTTTCGGGTAGTCCCAGTTGACCGATCAGGTTGGTTTGCACTTGTTTGCTCTCCAGATTGATATGGGGATGTTTGAAGTCTTTGATTCTTGGTATGGCTTGGGCAAAAGCTTCCTCCGGTCTTTTTAATATGGTAATGAAGAAACCCTCTCCATCTGTCATATGTGGATAAAACCGGTATCCAAAATAGTGGGATCCTTCCACTTCTATAGTACTTTCAACGATACCCCATGAAGGGTCAAGTGGTATTCGTATTGGTTCATAGGAGAATTCAGAGCATATAAAGCGCAGCATTTCCTCATTTTCTTTTTCATTGAAAGTGCAGGTGCTGTAAATCAAATAGCCTCCTCCTTTTACCAAGCTGCCAGCTTTATCCATAATCCTTTCCTGCCGCTGGGCGCAGAGCAAAACATGATCTTCAGACCATTCCAATCGGGCATTGATGTCCTTACGGAACATGCCTTCACCGGAACAGGGTGCATCGACCAAGACCAAATCAAAGAAACCTTCCAGACCGGAAAAATGCGCTGGATCGTTCTGGGTTACCAGACAATTGCCCAATCCCCATTTAACGATATTCTCTTTGAGGATTGCAGCTCTGGATTTGATCACTTCGTTGGCTACTAAAAAGCCTTCCTGACCCAAAAAACTGCTTAACAGTGTAGATTTTCCTCCAGGTGCTGCCGCAAGATCTAGGAAAAGGCCACCCTTAGGGGCTTTGATATGTTGAAGGATATGCTCTAAGAACATGGAAGATGCTTCCTGCACATAATAGTGTCCTGCATGAAAAAGCGGGTCTAATGTAAAGGAAGGCCTTTCTGCTAAAAAGAAACCCCACTTAGACCAAGGCACTTTATTACTTGTTTGTATTTTTGAAGCCTTTTTGAAGGGGTTAAACCTGATTGATGTCACAGGTTCCTTTTCCAATGCTTGCTTGAAACTGAGGTACTCTTCCTTCCCCAGAAATTCTTTCATACGTTCTTCAAATGCTTGGGGCAGTTCTTTGGAGGACATCTTTGGCTTTTTTGCAAAAGTAAGTTTTTCTTTGGATTAGGACTTATCTTTTGTATAAACTGAAAGCAGAAAGGCCTGTGCGTCCTTTTTCAATTCCTCAGTAAGCTGCTTCAAAACGGGCTCTAATAATTGTTTTTTCTCTTTTTCTTCGTTTCTAAGGGAACTACTGAACAAATCGTTCCAGTTGCCGATTTTTTCCTGTAATTCATTCAAAAAAGTAAAGTCTATGCCTATTGATTTTTGGTCAGATTCACTTAAAAGATCCTTTAGGTATAGGGCCGATTTAATGTTTTTTCGTGCTTCATGAAAATCCCCCTGAAGCATGAAGTTATTTGCTTTAATGATCAATTTTCTGAAATAGTCCTCTAATAGGGTATAATTTAGTTTATAATCATATTGTATAAAAATCTTAAAAGTATCATGGATATTTTTGTTCCATTTTCCGCGGTCTTTTGAAAGCTTGGCATTCTTTTTACCGAGTTTTTTTGGCCATTCAGAAGCATCTGAAATGTCGCTTTTGTTTAATTCAATCAATTTTTTCAGATCGAGTTGGATCTCCCGAATGACCCCCACTTTTTTGAAAAGTTTACGTACTGGTCTGAACTTTTCTTTTATATCTGATTCTGGTTCGGTCTTCTCCAAAAGTTTGACCAAGGCATGTAATTTTTTTATTTTAATGCGGAATTGGTGGATGGTATTTTCTTCTTGGTTTTCCAAAACAACAGGCAGCAATTTTAGCACTTCTTCAAAGTGTTGTTTAACATAATCAGTTGTTTTCAGGTCAAAAGTCATGTTGTCTCATCCAGATGGATATACAATATAAATTTTTAAAGACTCTAAAAAAAGGTTGAACATATTCATTGAGCCACTTTGTCTATACCATAGGTAAAGTCATTGCCATCCATGAAAATGGGCCATTGAGGTGGAAAATAAGTAAACCAGGCAAACAGAACACCGATACCTAAAAAACCAAAAAATGCTATCCATTCAAAATAAGGGCTTAAAGGCTGGGTAAGGTATAGTTTAAAAACAAGAGCTTGACAGAGTAAAGTCCCAACCACAAAAGATGAAATATCTATCCATAAAATAGGCCCTTGGCTAAATAAGGTGTAAGTAAAGAATATACCAAGGATACTGAATTCCAAAACAAGGATGCCTAGGAACTTGGCTGCAAAGTAATTATTGACTTTTGATTTGATTTGGAAAAATTCCGGAATGGAAAATAGGAGTAGACCCCAATAGCCCAACTTCAAGTGTTCCCATACACTTTCATTCACGGGCACAAAGGCCCCTAGAATCCTATTTTCTCCAAACCAAGGGTAAAAGTAATGCAGCACTGTTCCCAATAAAATGATGGCTACGGTACCAGAGATAGTCCAGAGTTTGATTTTTTGATTGGGCATAAGTGTTTGTAATTTAAATATTTATCCCTAAAAAAGGCAAAGTCCCCATCGGAAAATTTCGGTGGGGACCAGGCTATTGAATTTTTCTTTGTTTTAATAATCATCTTCTTCTTCAAAATCATCATCAGATGCCCCCATATCAAACATGGAACTGAAGAGGTCTTTGAATTGCAGCCCGGTATCTAGCATTTTTTTACTTAATTGACTGTACTCTGACAATCCATGAAGTAAAAATTCCATAAAAAACTCTTTTTCTTTTTCCGGAAGTGGACTGATGGTGGCGGTAACCATGTCTTCTAATCCCGGAACTTTCTGAAGGTTGGATTTATATTCCTTATCAGATTGGCTTGCAAGTATATCTAATGTGTTGCCTTCTCCAAACCAGGCTAAAGGTATGACATAAGGATTGCCTTCTTTTTCTTTTTTCTTTTGCTCTGGAGAGGGGAAGTAGTCGACAAACAAAGTTCTGATTGCTTTTCCTATCAGGTTGTGGGCCACCAAGCCGGCACCTTCCTGTTCACCTTCGTAGACGAGTTCCACCTTACCGGTAATCGCAGTGATTACACCGATCAGGTCAGCAATTCTAACTACGGTATTCTGCTCATTGTTGAGGTACAATCTCCTTTCTGCTGCAGAAATTAGATTTTCAAAGGCAGAGATTGTAAGTCGGGCTGAAACACCGCTTTTTTCATCCACATATTCGCTGTTTCGAGCTTCAATTGCAATCTGCTCGATCAAATCGCGCATCAATTCAGGCACATGGATATTTTCTACAGGTTTGCCCTGCAAATTTGCCTCCTGGGCTGTAATCCGCTTCCCAATTTCTATCGATTTGGGGTAGTGGGTGATGATTTGGCTTTCTATCCTGTCTTTGAGGGGGGTTACGATAGAACCTCTATTGGTATAATCCTCAGGATTGGCTGTAAATACAAATTGTATGTCCAAAGGTAATCTTAATTTGAAGCCACGGATCTGTATGTCACCTTCCTGAAGGATGTTAAAAAGTGCCACTTGAATTCTTGCCTGTAGGTCGGGAAGTTCGTTGATGACGAAAATTGAACGATTTGACCTGGGAACCAAACCATAGTGAATCACCCTTTCATCGTTGTAAGACAACTTCATGGTTGCAGCTTTGATGGGATCCACATCGCCAATCAGGTCAGCGACAGACACATCCGGTGTGGCCAACTTTTCTGTATATCGATCATCCTTGTGCCACCAGTTAATAGGAGTTTGATCTCCTTTGTTTTTGATCAGTTCTTTGGCATAACTGGACAGAGGTTCCATTGGGTCATCATTCAATTCAGAACCTTCCACAACCGGAACATATTCATCTAGCAGTTGCGTCATCATTCTGGCAATTCTGGTTTTTGCCTGTCCGCGAAGTCCTAGTAAGTTGATGTTATGCCGGGAAAGAATGGCCCTTTCAATGTCGGGGATTACGGTATCTTCATAACCCCAGATGCCTTCAAATACCTGTTCTTTTTGTCGGATTTTTTGGATCAGATTTTTTCTTAGTTCTTCTTTGATGGATATGGGCTGATAGCCGGAAGCCTTGAGGGCTCCCAGGGTTTTTATTTTCAATAAGTCTTTAGAGGACAATTGGTGGTATTCCATATTTAGAATTTTTTGGTTCTGTTTTTTCTGTAATCTTCAAAAATTAAGTTACCTAAACCTTTTAGGCTACTATAGTAGGCATTTCCATTGTTGACTTTGGTGAATTCTTTCACAAACTCTTTCAAATAAGGGTCAGAGGCGATCATAAATGTGGTGACGGGGATTTTCAGTCTTCTACACTGAGCAGCGAGCTTTAAAGTTTCATTGAGTATTTTGCTGTCAATACCAAAAGCATTTTTGTAATACTTTATTCCCACTTTCAAACAAGTAGGTTTACCGTCCGTGATCATGAAGATTTGTTTGTTTGGATTTTTTCTCCTTCTTAAAAGATCCATGGCCAATTCCAGCCCTGCTACAGTATTCGTATGGTAAGGGCCTACTTGAAGGTAGGGTAGGTCTTTGATTTCAATTTGCCAGGCATCATTCCCAAAAACGATCACATCCAAGGTGTCTTTGGGGTAGCGTGTTTTGATCAGTTCTGCCAATGCCATGGCCACTTTTTTTGCAGGAGTGATTCTATCTTCTCCATACAGGATCATGGAGTGGCTGATATCGATCATTAGAACGGTGGAGGTCTGAGTACGGAATTCATTTTCTACTACCTCCAGATCATCTTCTGTGAGCAGGTAATCTCCAGAAAATCCATGATTTACTTGAGCATTTCGAATTGAGTCAGTGAGGGCGATCTGATCCAAGCTATCTCCAAAAGTGTAAGGCCTCCTGTCGGTTCCTTTTTCATCTCCAGGCCCGGACTGGGTAGTTTTATGATTTCCTCCTTTCCCCCGCTTCAATTTTCCAAAGATTTCTTCCAGGGCATTCTTCCTGATGTTCTGTTCTGCTTTGGCTGTTATTTTTATTTCCCCTTTTTGGTTTTCCTCTGTAAGGTACCCTTTAGACTTCAGGTCTTCAATAAAATCTCCAATGCCATAATTAGGATTCGTCAGTTGGTACCTCTTGTCCAGGTTGCTCAACCAGGAAAGAGCCTCTGCTACATCTCCGCCTGTCATGGTTACCAATTGCAGGAAAATATTTAATAAGTTTTCAAAGGTGTTTTTCTCTGGGTCCTGTGGAGGAGTGTATTTTGTAAATCTGAATCCTTTCATATCGGTCTCATAACAAATTCAAATCAATTGTGGTTTACTATATGCACCTAAATTCCTGAAAATCATGAAAAACTATTTACTTCCCGTATATTTGGTAACGGCCTTTCTTATCATCTATGTGACCGCTATTCAGGCAAATCTAAATACAGCAATTATTTTATTTATGTTTTCCGTCTCTCCATTACCAATTATTTGGATGGTTTATAAAGTACTAACTGCTGATGTAAAAGTGGAATCCACTTTTGAAGAAAAATGGTATGAAGATCAGTAAAAACAATTTGTGTATAGATAATTGCTGATCATATATGCATTTGTACTGAATTGAAATTTTCTATTAAATTTAACTAAGGATAGTCTAATGCGAACTTGGTAAAGTTAAAGGTCATTTTCCTGTTTTATCATTTTTTCTATTTGCAAATTGTATTTACCAAATAAATAGAATACTCGGAAATTCAAGGATTCTTCTTTAAATTTACATTTGATTTTATATCTGCTATAACCCTTATTTGATAATGAACAGGCGCATTAAAGTGCATGGAAAAGTACAAGGTATTTTTTTCAGGAAAAATACGCAGCAGAAGGCCTTAGAATTAGGTCTTTATGGCTGGGTCAAAAATGAAGAAGATGGTACTGTTTCCGTAGAAATTGAAGGTGAGCTGCACTCCATTCTCGCTATGCAGTCTTGGCTAAGGTTAGGTCCACCCAATTCGGAGGTGGAAAACATTGAGATATCTCAAGGTCAAGATCAGGGGTACAATGACTTTTTGATTTTGCAATAATACCTATCCATCAAAATACTTTTATAAGGTTAGGCTAAGTATTTAAATTACCTAGCTCAGGCTTTTGCTGTTAGGCCATTTTTAAGCAATTCTGAAAGGGTAGGCCAATAGATTTATTTTACTAATTTTGTCTTCCTAAAAAACCAATTACCATGCTTGAAAAATTACAAGCGCTGAAAGATAGATTTATTGAATTAGGTCAATTGATCATTCAGCCAGAGGCCATGTCAGACATGAGTAAGTATACCAAACTTACCAAGGAATATAAGGATCTGGAAAAGATTGTTGCCCTATATGATTCCTATAAATTGGTGGTTGAAAACCTTGCCAGTACCAAAGAATTATTAGAAAAGGAAAAGGATCCTGATTTTAGGGAAATGGCGAAAATGGAATTGGAAGAACTGAAGAGGAAGCATGAAATTTTGGAGGAAGAATTGAAGCAGCAGCTTATCCCCAAAGACCCCAATGATTCCAAGGACTGCATTTTGGAAATCAGAGCAGGTACCGGAGGAGATGAGGCGGCCATTTTTGCAGGAGATTTATTTCGAATGTATCAGCGATTTTGCGAAAAGCAAAACTGGAAAATCACTGTTTTAGACCTTACATTCGGCTCCTCTGGAGGATATAAAGAAATCATCAGTACAGTAAGTGGAGCAGATGTATATGGTATGTTGAAGTATGAGTCCGGTGTACACCGTGTACAGCGGGTTCCTGCTACAGAAACCCAGGGAAGGGTCCATACATCAGCGGCTACTGTAGCCGTTTTACCTGAAATGGATGAAGTAGAGGTGGATATCAATATGAATGATATCAGAAAGGATACCTATTGTTCATCAGGACCGGGAGGACAATCTGTCAATACAACTTATTCTGCTGTTAGACTGACCCACAACCCAACGGGCTTGGTGGTTACTTGTCAGGATGAAAAATCCCAGATAAAAAACTTTGAAAAGGCCTTAAAGGTATTGCGTTCAAGACTTTATGAAATTGAGCTGGCTAAACATAATGAGGCTGTCGGCGCCCAGCGTAAATCCATGGTAGCCAGTGGAGATAGATCAGATAAGATACGGACATACAATTATCCTCAAAGCCGAGTTACAGATCATAGGATTAACAAAACTGTATACAATCTACCGGATGTCATGGAAGGGAATATTGAGGATTTTATTTCAGCGCTAAGATTTGCAGAAAATGTGGAAAAAATGAAGGCTACGGGTGTAGAGGAACAATAAAAAACCTGACTATCGGAATGTTACACCTATTAATTTAAGGGCCTCGTCATGTCTGGCGGGCGCAGAAGGCTCGGCCACCGGGACTTGAATAAAACCTAAATCCTGTTCCCCGAGCCCGATTAGTGAGCTTGCCGAACTATACCGAGGGGCACTCTAATCAAATTTAATTCTACTTGGTGTAAGATTACGGATACTTAGATAAATTAATAGGGAATATAACCAAGTTTTCAGTTATCCCCTATTCCATTTTTGTTACACTTTTTCCAGTGCCTGTTCCATGTCCCAAATGATATCATCGTAGTGTTCAACACCTACAGAGATTCTGATTAATTTTTCCGTGATGCCAATCATAGCCTTGTCTTCAGCCGAAACATCACTATGCGTCATAGTGGCCGGATGTTCTGCCAGTGATTCCGTACTGCCTAAAGAAACTGCCAGTTTGATCAATTTTAGACTATTTAGGAAGGTAAAGGCCTCCTTTTCTCCTCCCTTGACATCAAAAGAGAGCATGGCACCTGCAGAGAACAGTTGCTTTTTGAAAATGGCGTGCTGTGCTGTACCAGGCTCCAAGTGTCCCAGATAATATACTTTTTCTACCTTTGGATGATTTTGAAGAAATTTGGCCACTTTCACTGCATTTTCTGCTTGTTGGGTCATTCTTACTTTTAAGGTTTCCAAACTTCTCATCAGCAACCACCCAGTCCATGGTCCAGCCATGTTGCCTAAGAAGGTCCGTAAGGTTCTGACCCTTTTCATGTACTTTGAATGGCCTAAAACAGCTCCTGCTATCAAATCGGAATGGCCACCGATATACTTGGTGGCTGAATATATAACCAAATCAGCCCCATGCTTCAATGGGTGCTGCCAAAGTGGCCCCATGTAGGTATTGTCTACACAAACTACGACGTCTTTTTCATCAGATGTAAAATAATCGGCAATCTTCTTGCATGACTCTAAATCAAAAAGTGCATTTGTAGGATTGGCAGGCGTCTCAACATATACCATTTTAAGCTGTTTATCCAGCCCTAATGATTTTAAGTTTTCAATAATTTGATCCGGATCTTCTGTGTTGGTAAACCCAATCCCTTTGATACCATATTCTGGAAGCACTTTATTGATGAAATGATCGGTACCCCCATAAACAGGCTTGCTGTATAAAAGTACGTCCCCAGGCCTTAAAAACTCTAACATTACTGTAGAGATAGCCGACATACCACTTTCAAATACCGCACATTCGTCTGCACCATCCCAAAGGCATAGACGTTCTTCCAAAATCTGTAAATCAGGATTATTAAGTCTGGAATAAATCAGCCCCAGATCTTCATTGGGAGCTTTTTCTCTTTGTCCATAGGCAACCTCAAAAAAAGCTTTTCCTTCTTCAGCTGATTTAAAAACAAACGTAGAAGTTTGAAAGATGGGGCATTTGATAGCCCCTTCTGAAAGTTCTGGCTTGTAGCCAAAAGACATCATCAAACTTTCCGGGTGAAAATATCTATTCTCCATTATAATTGGGTTTATTTCCTACAAATCACCACAAAAGGAGAATAATAATCAAGCGTAGATCTAAAATAAAATTTTGAATAATTAGAATTGACTTAGTATATGTTTCATGTATTCAAAATAAAAATTTTTCAATTTACTATATACGAAATTTAATTTTAATTTGGTCGGCCTCTATCAATTGCGAAATATAAAATAAGGCGAGGGGACCTATCTGACCAAGACCTTTTTTACATATTCTTTCTGGCTTGTACTTATGATGAGGGTATACAGACCTTTTGCCAGGTCCCGGAATTGATATTGGTGAAGGCCAGGTGCTGGTTTGAGGATGTTGATTTCTTGCCCATAGGCATTGATCAAGCGGAGTTGTATGATGCTTCCAACATCTTTGATTTCCAGGGTGAAATCCCCTTGAGATGGATTCGGATAAATTTTTATTTCCTCATTCCTCTGTCTGTTTTCTCCGATGGAGGTAATGATATTCACATTGACTTCCAGTTCGCTGGACTCTCCCTCATCGCAGCCGTTCATAGGAGTCACACGTAGTGTGAAGTCTCCTTCTTTTTCCCACCTTACAACCACCTGATTCGTGCCCTGACCTTGAATGATCTGCCCACCCTGGTTGGTTATACTCCACTGGAAGTTGACACCGTTGACGTTGTTTACGCTGTATGTTTCTTCTGTAAATCCAACCCTTTCCGGTCCATTGACTGCAGAAGGTTTATCTGGAGGAGTAGTCACCAAAATATCTTTGCTAGTAGTTTGTCCTTGGCCACATGGGTTACTTGGTGTGATGCTGATGGATTGTTGGCCAGTATTCGCCCAACCTACCAAAATTCTATTGGTACCTTGGCCTTCTAAAATTTCACCCCCTGAAACCTCCCATACATATACAGTGCCTAAAGTAGGTTCAACAAGGTATTCTTGACTGGTATTGATGCATACGGCACCTTCCCCTTCAATTTCATTGATGGATCTGGCAGCTCCTGAAACAATCACTTCAAGGCCACTGGTGCCACTATTACCGCAGAAATTTTTAGCCCTTACCAATACTGCATTTCTTCCAGGAATATCCCATTCTACCACAATTCTACTGGTGCCTTGCCCTTCAATAATTCTTCCCCCATCCACTCTCCATTCGAATTCCTGCTCCAGTTCTACAGCTTCTTGTACGTTGTAAACGTGTTGACCTAAACAAACATTATCATCTCCAAAAATCACAGTGGGCTGTTCGGGTACCTGGCAGTCATAGGTAAAAAAGGTTCCCTTTTTCCCCACAGCAAAGCCATTGCTCAAAGTGCCGAAACTAATTCCAGTGAAATCCTGGAATGTGGCGGTAATAAATTTTTCCCAAGTCATACCGCCATCTTTGGTTTGAATCATTAAACCTTTTTCACCGGCAATGAACCCTATTTCATCATCTAAAAAGGTTACGGCGTTGAAGTTTTCAGAAAAGTTTAGGTTTAAGCGCTCCCAGCTGAGGCCTTTATCTTCTGTTTTATAAGCATTCCCGGATTGGCCTACAATAACGGCACTGTTTTCATCAAGTATTGAAATATCATTGAATTGAATGCCTGTTCCCAGGTTAATTGTCCTCCATTCCTCGTTTTCATATATGCTTACAAAACCATTATCTCCAATGAGTATACCGCTTTCTGTATTAATAAAAGCCAGTCTTTTGAAATTAACGGATGTATTTCCCAGCTCAATTTTTTCCCAAGTGATGCCTCCATCGGCAGTGAAAGCCATAAAACCTTTATTTCCTACTACATAACCCACATTATTGTTAAAAAAGAAAAGCCCGTTAAGATCTTCAGTGGTTCCTGGATTCAATGAAGTCCAATTGGAACCAGAGTTGGTCGTTCTTAGTAGAATACCCTCCTCACCACAGATATAACCCAAGGAGTTCGTGGTGAAAAAAAGATGATTAAATTGATTGGAAACAGGTCTTGATCGGTCGTTAAATGAACTTCCTCCGTTATTTGTAAAAAAGAATCTGCCATTTTCTCCAATGATGTATCCAATTCTATCAGTCCTAAAGCTTGTGCCTGTATAGTCAATTTCTCTACCTGATAACCTTGTACCCCAGCTTGCACCGGAATTTCCCGAGCTGATTAGAAAGCCATTTGTTCCAAGTGCAAAAACATTGTTGGAATTATCTCTGAATGCTGCATCTAAATAAGTTTCCTGATTATTGACATTTCTCCCCTCGAAGGTTGATCCTCCATTGACGGTTCGTAACAAGGTGGCATTTTCACCGGTCACAACTCCTAAGTTTCGGTTAGAACGATTAAAACTGACAGCATATAAGTCCCTTTCTGTACCTGAACTTACTGCTGTCCAGGAATCGCCGGTATCAGAAGTTCTTAGAATAGTACCTCTGTTTCCCACTGCATAACCAGTGGTACCATTGACGAAGTGAACATCATTCAGCGCCCTGTTTTGCCCTGTGTTTCTTGTAGTCCAATTGTTTCCACCATTAAATGTCCTGAAAATTTGACCATTTGAGGCCGCCACGTAACCTGTGTCTGAATTGACAAAAAATAAACCTCGCAAATCCGCATTGGTCCCAAGGTTTTGTCTTGTCCAGGATTCTCCTGCATTGTTAGAGCGATAAATTTCACCATTGTCGGCGACAACATAAATTCGCTGTTGGCTAAGGTATTTCACCTTATTTAAATTAACATCTGAGCCAATATTGGATAAAGTCCAGGTATTTCCACCATTATTTGTTTTAAAAATATTTCCGTTTTCACCGACCATCATGCCGACACTTTCACTGAAGAAATCTACAGCTAACATTTTGGTCTTTAGCGGTGTTTCCTGCTCCACCCAACTTAAACCACCATCTATACTTTTTAAGATGATTTGATTACCGGATATATAACCCACTTCTTCATTGACCCAAACAATTCCTGTGTATTGGTTGCCCCATCCGCCAAGTCTTCTCCAGGTTTGAGCTTGTGTCAGAGAGAAAAAAAATACAAATAAAAATAAAAGGTAGAAATGTTTCCTCATTGGTTTTCAATCAACTATACCATACAAAAATAGGATAAATACGATAAAATGAAATACCCTGAGGTGGGTTTAACTTTTTTCCCGCTAAACAATTAGGATTCAGCTTTGATAAACAACATTTATTGTTTCTGAAAATCACAATTATGTTCTATTTTTAGGTATTAGAAAAAATGAAGCCATGAAAAAAATATTTTATTTCTTGATTTTACTTTCGATAATAGTTTCCTGTGGTACCAATGAGCGGGTGAGTAAAGAAGTTTTTGATGAGGTCAATAAAAGCATGGAGGTCAAGAAGGTCAATGAAGCAGATGTTTTGAAAAAGGCCTTGGAATGGGGAGAGGAAATATCACAGTCAGCGCAAGAACAATTGATTTCAGCACTTCAAAATGCAATATCGGAAAAAGGAATACCAGGAGCTATTGAATTTTGTCAAGTGGAGGCCCTTCCCATCCTGCGTGAAGTAGGGGAAAAATACAATGTTGAGATCAGAAGGGCTTCGAATGCCTATAGAAACCCAGAAGATAAGCCTAGGGATTATGAGGAGATGATCCTTGAGGCTTTTGAGTATAACACGGAAAATGAGCTGCCGACTGAGGCAAATATTCAAAAACTGGAAGGAGGGGAGGTTTTATTATATGCCAAGGCCATCAAAATCCCCAATGCCCTATGTTTAAATTGTCATGGAAACCCTGGCGCTGATATTAGTGAGGAGACTTTAGAAAAACTGGATAAACTCTATCCAGAAGATAAAGCCCGAGGGCATCAAATGGGTGATCTAAGGGGGATGTGGAGCATAAGGATTCCAAAAAAAGAAATTGTTAAACAGCTGTGATATTCCCGTTAGTATGAAGAATCCGATAGTGCTATTTTTCTTCACTTTGATGTTGCTGAATTTTCCGGTAAGGGCTTCCTCTGAGGATATTAACGTTTCATCTGATGATTCAAAAACCTTGAAATCTCTTGAAATGCCCGAAACTATCAAGGGAGAGCCACTGATTGGCTTTGAATATTTTTTTAATGCGCCACCATTGGGTTTTATTCATGGTATAGGTTTAGAAATGGCAAAATCTCATAATGCTCTGCATTTGCGTTCCTATAATCAACTCAAAGCTGCCTTGGAGGAAATTGAAGTGCTCATAGGAGGTCAGATTTTTTGAGATTGCTTTTTGATGATTTTTTGCTACTCCAAGTACCTGGTTAATTCTAATTTCCTTTTATACTTTCTTCATTTGCTTTAATTCCATTTTTTACAGAATTTGAAGCAAAATAGGAAATATGCGGATTTACAATTTTGTAGGGTTTTATCTCGTGATGCTTCTGTTGGCTTATTCTTTTTGGGGAAGTAAGCTTATCTACCCAAATTTTGAACCTTATACACAAGCCATTCCCGATACAAATCTCTCATTTGATCTTGTTCCCATTCTTGGGGGAACATTTATAATGGGAGGAGGGGATGCTCAGGATGAGCAGCCTGCCCATCCAGTGGAGTTATCACCCTTTTGGATGGGAACGCATGAAATCACTTGGGATATATTTGATCTTTTTCTAGATAAGAATTTTGAAGAAGCCATTGCAGAAAAACCACTACCTGCAGAAGTAGATGGCCTTAGCAGGCCCAGTATTCCTTATTTAGATATGACTTTTGGAATGGGGAAAGAAGGTAAGCCTGCCATTGGTATGACTCAATATGGAGCGATTCAATTTTGTAAATGGTTATACTTGAAGACCGGGGTTTTTTATCGGCTTCCTACAGAAGCAGAATGGGAATATGCTGCTAAAGCTGGCACAAAAGGGGCCTATTTTTTTGGCGATGATGCTTCAATGCTTGGGGATTATGCCTGGTATTCTGAAAACAGTGGGGGAAGTACGCATAAGGTGGGATTAAAAAAGCCCAATCCATGGGGTTTATACGATATATTGGGAAATGTCATGGAATGGACTTCAGATCAATATCTGGAAGATGCTTATAAGGGCAGAGAAAAATTATCCTTGAAAGATCCCCATGTCCCTGTGACCTCCCTTTATCCCGGAGCAATCAGGGGAGGACATTATAAGTCTGAACAAGAAGATTTGAGGATGACCAAGCGCTTTAAGTCCAAAGCAGAATGGAAGCGTATTGATCCGCAAATACCTAAAAGCCAATGGTGGTTTCCTGAAGCGCCGTTTTTAGGTCTTCGGGTGGTGAGGCCATTTACCCCCCCAACTGAGGAGGAGATCATGGCCTATTACAACAGGTCACCTATAGCAGATTATTAATCCACTGTCGGAATAATCAGCGTAAGTATTTAAATTAAAAACCAAAACTGACATAGTTACACTAACAAAACCCATAAAACCTATGAAAAACCTAAGCAAAAATCCACGAAGGGATTTCCTTAAAGCTTCCGCATTGGTAACCGGAGGATTAATGATCCAACCTTTTTCCATACCCGGTGCATATGCAGCTGGTTCCGATGAAATTAAATTGGCAGTGATTGGATGTGGAGGAAGAGGCACTGGTGCTGTATTCCAAGCCTTCGATACAGGTCATAATATCAGACTTGTAGCCATGGCAGATGCCTTTAGGGACAGGATTGATAAAAGTTATGAACCCATTTTTAATAAATATGGCAAAGATAAAGTAGATGTACCTGAAGAGCGAAAGTTTGTTGGATTTGAGGGATATAAGGAAGCCATCAAGTTGGCCGATGTAGTCATCTTAGCAGCACCTCCAGGTTTCAGACCTTCCCATTTTGAAGAAGCCGTGAATCAGGGAAAGCAGGTCTTTATGGAAAAACCTGTTGCTACAGATGCAGTCGGTATCCGAAAAGTTTTGGCAGCAGCAGAGGAAGCAAAAAGAAAGAAACTAAACGTAGTGGTCGGCCTTCAGCGGCATTATCAAGACAATTATAGGGAGACCATCAAAAGAATTCATGATGGTGCTGTTGGGGATATCATAGGGGGGCAAGTTTACTGGAACGATGGAGGAGTCTGGGTCAATGCCCGTCAGCCTGGTCAAACCGAAATGGAGTATCAGATGCGTAACTGGTATTATTTCAACTGGCTTTGTGGAGATCATATTGTAGAGCAGCATGTGCACAATCTGGATGTTGCCAATTGGGTGAAAAACAGTTACCCTGTTAAAGCTTATGGAACAGGAGGAAGACAGGTAAGAACAGGTAAGGATCATGGGGAAATCTTTGACCACCATTCCATCACTTTTACCTATGATGACGGGTCGGTCATTTTCAGTGAGTGCCGACATTTTCCAGGTGCCACCAACAGGGTTGATGAAAGGTTCCAAGGTACTAAGGGGAATGTGTATCTAAGTGCCGGTAATCACGGAATTTTGAATGAGTGGGGAGGAAGGACGATATACGATCACAATAGAGATAATAATGCCAATCCATATCAGGTAGAACATGATGAACTTTTTGATGCTATCGTAAAAGGTGAATATAGGTTTGCTGATGCCGAAAATGCAGCAAGAAGTACTATGACAGCTATTTTGGGCAGGTATGCGACCTATTCTGGGAAGGAAATTACTATGGAGGAAGCGCTCAATTCAAATGTAGACCTAATGCCAGCTACCCTAGCCTGGGACGCCATGCCAAAAGTACTGCCAGATGCTGATGGCTATTATCCTTTTGCTATTCCAGGAAAAACCAAAGTGATTTGATCATGGAAAGACGGAATTTTATAAAAAACCTGGGTTTAGGTGCTGCATTAGCAGCTACAGCAAGTGGGAATGCATTCGCTAAAGGATCAGGACCTTTGAAAAGAGCAGAACCACCATTCAATATGGATTATGCTCCCCATTTTGGCATGTTTAGGTCTCATGCAGGTGAGGATTTGGCAGATCAATTGAAATTTATGGCTGAACAGGGCTTTCGTTCTTTGGAGGATAATGGATTGCTTTCAAGATCTGTAGAAGATCAAAATCGTATAGGTAGGACTTTGGAACAATTGGGTATGAGGATGGGTGTTTTTGTGGTTGATGGGGGAGACAATTGGAAAATTTCCCTCACTTCGGGGAAGCAGGAATTTATTGATAATTTTGTTAATACCTGCAAAAGATCAGTAGAAGCTGCCAAGCGGGTAAATGCCACTTGGGCTACTGTTGTTCCCGGCTTCTTTGAAAGGAGATTGCCTATAGGCATACAAACGGCAAATGTGATTGAGGCCCTTAAAAGAGGGGCAGAGGTATTTGAACCCCATGGCTTGGTGATGGTTTTGGAGCCATTGAGCGATACGCCTGAGCTTTTTCTAAGACATTCTGATCAAACTTATGCCATTTGCAAGGCCGTTGATAGTCCTGCTTGCAAGATCCTGTACGATATTTACCATATGCAGCGTAATGAAGGGAATCTCATTCCTTTAATGGATGCCTGTTGGGATGAAATTGCCTACATACAAATTGGGGATAATCCCGGTAGGAAAGAACCCGGAACCGGTGAAATCAATTACCTCAATGTTTTTAAGCATATTGACACAAAGGGTTATAAGGGAATACTAGGCATGGAGCATGGTAATGCGAAGCCGGGAAAGGAGGGGGAAGCCGATTTGATAGCAGCCTACAGAAAAGTTGACCAGTTTAAGTGATGAAATTTCCAACGTTTATAAGCCTTTGTCTTTCATTGTTGGTTTTTTCCTGTGCATTTGAAAAGAAATCATTGGAAGAGCCGTATCCATTGGGATGGGAATTGATGGAAACTCCAACTCAGGCTTCTTTGAGAGGTCTCTCCCCCTTGACATCTGAAATTATATGGGCTTCAGGTTCTCAAGGCACTTGGCTAAGGACATTGGATGGAGGGAAGAGTTGGGACCATGGTATAATTGATGGGTTGGATTCGGTGGATTTCAGAGATATTGAAGCATTTGATGCAGCGTCGGCAGTAGCCATTTCTGCAGGTCAACCGGCAGTGATATATAGGACCGAAAATGGGGGTAAGGATTGGAAGAAAGTGTTCCAAGGAGAGGAAGAGGATTTCTTTGATGGCATGGTCTTTTATAAAGAACGCGGATACGTCATCGGTGATGAGGTAGGTGGCAAATGGAAAGTCCTTTTATCAAGAGATTTCGGCAAAAGCTGGGAGGTACTTGCAAGCAGTCCTATGGCTGCACCTGAGAGTGGGTCTTTTGCAGCCAGTGGGTCTACTATTTTAGCCCATGGAGATCATATTTGGTTTGCCAGTGGAGGGTTAATCAGTTCAGTGTTTCATTCAGCTGACAGGGGTATGCATTGGACGGAAATTCCCACTCCCATATTACAAGGAGAAAGTTCCCAAGGCATTTTCTCCTTGACGAGGGTTGACCAAAATATCCTCTTTGGCGTTGGAGGGGATTTTTTGCAGCCTGATTTAGCTTACAATAACGCCATCATCTCTACACAATTAGGATATGCTTGGACATTGGCAACCGGTAATTTTCCTTCAGGATACCGCTCTGGGGTCACCTATTTTCCTTTGCAACATTGGTTGATTGCTGTTGGGCCAAATGGTTCTGACTTCTCGAAAAATACTGGGATGGACTGGGAAAAATTTTCCAACGAATCCTTGCATGCTGTATTTGTAGATCAAGCACAAAGTAGTGTTTGGGCTTCCGGACCGGAGGGAAAAATTGCAAGATTACTGTACTGAATTAAACCACTAATGCTTTTTGAATTATGGATTAAATTTTTTGGAAAGATATCATTTACCATTCATTCTTGTATTATATTTAATAATTGAATGATGTCCTAAGGTTTTTGGGCTTTTATTACAATATTTAAATCCGATCGTATGTTTGATATAATCCCATCTATTTGGCTCATTAACGGAAAGTGTGTCCGGTTAAAAAGGGGTGATTTCACGACTCAAGAGGTTATTTCGAATAACCCTTTGGAGATTGCCCAAGCATTTGAGGATCATGGTATACGGTGGTTGCATTTAGTGGACTTAGACGGGGCCAGAAGAGGAGAACCAAAGAACTACCATATACTGGAAGCCGTAGCTGGTTATACCAATTTAAAGATAGACTTTTCAGGTGGTGTTTCTACTGATGGTGATGTCATGAAATCCTTTGAATTTGGTGCACATTCCATTACTGCGGCATCTGCTGCTGCTTTGTATCCTGAGCGTTTTTCGCAATGGATTATGTCTTATGGGAGGGAAAAAATTTTCCTCGCTGCCGATACAAATCCCATAGACAATAAAATTAAAGTCAGAGGTTGGACCAAAAAGACAGAAACCGACTTGTTTGACCACATACAGTTTTTTTATGATAGAGGCTTGAAATATCTAAAATGTTCTGATGTTACTCGTGATGGTGTGATGGAGGGGCCAAACTTTGAGTTATATAAAAAAAATTGTTCAAAAATTTCCAACCATTCATCTGGCTGCAAGCGGTGGTGTTAGAAATATTGAAGACTTTAAAAAACTTAAGGATATAGGTGTGACTGCCGTAGTTTTTGGGAGAGCCTATTTTGAAGGAAAAATACAATTAAAGGATCTGGACCAATTCATGGCCGAGCATGGAGAATAACTG
>NZ_AMGM01000026.1 GCF_000298295.1 Cecembia lonarensis LW9 | reverse complement strand
CTTTCCAATATCGGGAATTTCAGGTATGTGAATATATCCTATGAAATGGCAGATACTGTCCTAAGAGAAGATGGTACCTATCCATTAAATGCCAGAATATTACTTTCCCCTCTCAATAAAAGGGCCGTCAGGGCAGAACTTCAGGGGGTAACTAAGTCTAACAGTTTTGTTGGGCCGGCACTCATTTTGAATTACCAAAACAGGAATATCTTCAGGGGAGGGGAGATTTTCAATTTAACAGGGAAGTTTGGTTATGAAACCCAGGTAGCTTCCGGTACCAGAGAGGCTTTGCAATCAATAGAGTTTGGGTTGACTGGTTCATTGGTATTTCCCCGTGTCATTTTCCCCGGGCCATGGTCGGACCGATTCAGGTTTTCCATACCCAAAACCAGGATTAGCTTGGGTTATGAATACCAAAATAGGACAGATCTGTATCTGCTGTATTCTTACAATGCTTCATTTGGATACTTCTGGAATGTGAACAGGTATGTTTACCATGAATTCAATCCAGTCAGTTTAAGTATCGTCAATTTGGCCAGGACTACACCTCAGTTTGACGAGATATTAAATGCCAACCCCTTTTTGAGACGGAGTTTTGAGCAACAGTTTATCTCTGGGATTAATTATACCTTTAACTTTAATCAACTGGTTGATCAGGATAGGAAGAATGCCATATTTTTCGGGGCCACTGTTGATTTTGCAGGAAATTTATTTAAAGGTTTAAATACCGCATTGGGATCGGAAAATCCCAATTCGATTTTCGGTTTGGAATTTGCCCAATACATTAAGGGAGATATAGATTTGAGGTATTACCGAAGATTCAGCCAAGAGAACATTTTGGTCAGCCGGGTTTTTGCAGGGTACGGAGCGCCACTTGGCAATTCCCTTTCTTTGCCGTTTGTTAAGCAGTATTTTTCGGGTGGGCCGAGGAGTGTCAGGGCATTTAGGATCAGGTCATTAGGTCCTGGAACATTTGTGCCCCAAAGCATTGGCACAGGAGGCTTTTTTGATCAGGCAGGCGATATCAGGCTGGAGGCTAACTTGGAGTACCGCTTCCCTTTCAATAAATATTTGAAGGGTGCTCTTTTTATTGATGCCGGTAACGTATGGTTATACAATGAAAATGAGGCCCTTCCCGGAGGTAAATTCACCAATTCTTGGGCAGAGGAATTGGCTGTAGGTGCCGGATATGGCATCAGGGTAGATGTTCAGTTTTTTGTTTTGAGGTTGGATATTGCTGTTCCAGTCAGGAAGCCCTGGCTTTTGGAAGAAGGTCCATGGCAGGACCGGCTCAGGCTGGGGGATAGGGATTGGAGAAGGGATAATCTGGTCTTGAATTTTGCGATTGGGTATCCTTTTTAAATTTCTCATTTTCCGACAATTCGCTTCAAAGTTTCTCCATGGATTTGTTTTTCATTGTCTTGCAAAGTTTCTTGCATAGGTAAGTTGAAATCTATATTCCTCGAAACTCCGGATGCATGATGAACAGTTTTTTAAGAAATACAGCCCAGGATATTTTAAAAAATCACAAGACATTACAAGATCTTGTCATAGTGCTTCCCAACCGCCGAGCGGGCCTATTTTTCAAACAGCATTTGGGCAGCTTGATCGATTCGCCCATTTGGATGCCCGAGATCAAAACTATAGAAGATGTTTTTTATCAGTTGGCTGCACAGCGTCCTGCAGATGAACTTAGCTTGATTTTTGAATTGTATAAAACCTATCAAAACCTAAACCCCGTAGCAGAAAGCTTTGATCAATTCTATTTTTGGGGGGAGATGATTTTAAAGGATTTCAACGACGTGGACCAGTTCATGGCCAATGCCGAAAAGCTTTACCTTCATCTGTCTGAGATCAAAGAAATTGAATCAGACCTTAGCTTTCTTTCCCCTTCCCAAATTGAACTGATCAAGCAATTTTGGAATGCCTTTCAAAGGCAAGACAGAAGGCATCAGGAAAAATTTCTCAGGTTTTGGCAGTTGCTAGGCCCATTATATAAAAATTATCAGGTAGCCTTGGACGTTTCAGAGCTGTCCTATCCCGGAAAAATTTACCGCAAGGTGGCCATGGGGCTAGAGTTACAAGCAGTGCCAGAGAAAAAGTATATTTTTGTTGGGTTTAATGCCTTTACCACCACAGAGGAAAAACTGGTCAAATATTTTATTTCTGAATTCGGTGCAGAGATTTATTGGGATATTGACGCTTATTATCTTGAGGATAGGCATCAGGAGGCGGGTATGTTTTTTAGGGAGTATCAAAAGGATAAAATCTTCGGACCCACATTTCCTGAAATTATTCCCAATCATATAGAGGTCAGGCAGGCCAATATAAAGACCTATGCCACCCCATTGAAGAGCAATCAGGCCAACCTTGTGGGGGCGATCTTGGAAAAGGTGGATCCTCAGGAAAATTGGGAGGAGACGGTTGTCATCCTGCCGGACGAGCAGTTGCTTTTTCCTGTTTTGCATGTACTGCCAGATCGTATCAGCAAGGTTAACGTAACTATGGGTTACCCCATACGAAATGCCCCCGTTTATGCTTTTTTGGAAGCGGTTTTAGAAATGCAGCGCTTTGTCAAAATGGATGGGGAAAATGTCCTCTTTTATCACCAACAAATTAAGAATCTGCTTTCCACGATCTATCTGAAAACTGCAGCACCAGAATTTGCCACGAAGCTGCTTCAGATAGTTCAGGATCAAAACATGATTCATATTCCGCTTCCCATGTTACAGGAAGGTGGGGGATTGTATCAACTGGTATTTCAGAAAGTAGAGGCAGCAAATCTCTTTTCCTATTTGGCAGATCTTATTCGGGCATTGGCCGAACATTTGGAAGAAGAACCTTTACAGCGTACCTATCTTTTTCAATGCTTCAAACAATTGATCAGATTCAGGGAAGTCTTGGAAAAACAAGAAATTCAGCGCTTGGATATGGAGTTTATGATCCGGCTTTTCAGACAGATTTTCAGGGAAGTAAAGCTTCCCTTTGAAGGAGAGCCTTTGCAGGGACTGCAGCTGATGGGGGTTTTGGAATCCCGTAACCTGGATTTCAGAAGGGTGATCATCTGTAACATGAATGAGGACAGTTTTCCTCCATCAGGGGGACTGAATTCTATGATTCCTTTCAATATCCGAAGGGCTTTTGGACTACCGGTACAGGAGCAAAATGATGCCATTTACGCTTACACTTTTTATCGACTGCTGCACAGTGCAGAAGAAGTACACATGATTTATGCTACAGCTTCAGATCAGGGCAAAGCAGGGGAAAAAAGCAGGTATATTCAGCAAATGCAGATAGAAATGGGATTGGACCAAAAGGACGAGGTGGTTTTTGTCCCTATCGATCTTAAAGCTACAGGAGAAATCAATATAGAAAAAACACCTGAAGTTTTGGCCCAATTGGAGCGGTATATAGTTCGGAATGATGGTAGCTCGGTTACATCATTTTCCCCTTCCGCCATCAATATGTTCATTGATTGTCGTTTGAAGTTTTACCTCAGATACTTGGCAGGATTGGAGGAAAAAGAAGAGGTGAAAGAAGAAGTAGATGCAGCTGTTTTTGGAAATATTGCCCATTACAGTATGGAATTTCTTTATCAAGGGTGTATTGAAAGGAAAAAAAGACAGGTTTTAGTCCATGAGGATTTTGATGACCTCAAGAAAAACTGGGTATACCCAGCAATTGAAAAGGGAGTAAGGAAATTTTATAAACTGGAAGACGATAAAGATACCCGTCTTAACGGTCAAATCGCTATCGTGAGGGATGTTTTACATCGGTACATAATTCGCTTATTGGACATTGATCAAGCCTCTGCACCAATTCAAATCTTGTCTATGGAGAAAGAACACCGGGCGAGTTTTGAGGTAAAGGCAGCTTATGGTGACTTCAAAGTTGCATTGAAAGGCTTTATAGACCGTGTGGACCTGCAGCAGGGCAGTATACGTCTGATAGACTATAAGTCAGGAGCAGACAAGAAAGATTTTGCCCAGGTAGAGGATCTTTTTGATGCTAACCTGAAAAAGAGAAACAAAGCAGCCATGCAGACCTTGTTTTATGGATTGCTCTATCAATCCATGTATCCGGAAAACACCCTTCCCCTAAAGCCAGCACTATTCAATTTCAAAGAAGTTTTTAAGGAAGATTTTAACCCATACCTTCAGGAGAAACAAGCCCGTAAAACAGGGGTTGAAGTAAATGATTACAAAGATTATCAGGAAAATTTTGAATACCATCTCAGTGAAAAGCTTTCAGAAATCTTTAACCCTTCCCTTCTTTTTGATCAGACGGAAGATTTGGATAAATGTAAAAATTGTCCCTATAAAGAAATTTGCGGGAGGTAGAGATCCTAACTAAAAATCAGTTTTCTGAATTTCAAGCCTTTCTTCCTGACTATATTCACTGACCCGTTCACGGGCAAGCAAGAAGGCAATGACGTAGGTTTTCATCCCACAGTCATCGGCGCCTAGTTCTTCAGCCAACTTAGGGTCAAATAGTGATGTATCTTGGGGAAACCCAGCTAAGGAAAGCAAAAAAAGAGCAAATGATAAAACTGTTTTTTTCCTGTCGAGGAATAAGGTGTTTGAGGCGATATATATGGGGATATTTTAGCCGCCGGACCTTTTTCTTCTGCCTGTATTTTCTTGTTCGACCTGTACAAACTGGTAATCGTCCTCTGCAAGTATCTGTCGCGCACCTTGGTCAAAAACGATACTCTTGTAATAAATCGGGAGCAAGTAGTCCCCATTTTCATCCATGAGCCCATATTTATCACCCACTCTTACAAGTATCCGATTTAAATCCTCCCTTCTAAGTTCCTCATATTTTGGGGAAACGATTTCTTTTCCGTCAGGGGCTATCAAACCGAATTTACCGTTATCCTCTGAAATAAAATAATTATCTGTCCCTAGGGAAATCCGCTCGTATCCATTTTCCAAAAGTAAGGAACCTTGCCTATCCAAAATATTCTGCCTGTTGCCAAGTCTGACCACCGCAAGTCCCCTTCTGAAATCAGAAACAGAGTTAAATTGAGCAGGGGAAATGATTTGCCCCTGTCTGTCTAATATTCCCCATTGCCCATTGAGGCGATAGGAAGCCAATCCCTCATTGAATTTCTTCACCTCGTCAAATTGGGCCGGAACTACCCATTTTCCAGATTTGTCAATAAAACCGTATTTACCACCTTTCAAAGCAGGATAAAGGCCTTCATTACCGGGTAGGATCTTTTCCACATCTGCAACAGGGTTGACTTCCCAACCTTGCTGACCCAATAGTCCTAATTTATTGTCGCGCATCCATACGTTGTAATGCTTTTCCCCCACACCTTTTACCTTTTCCATGCCCACTTGGTCCAGAAGGATGCCATCATTTTTCATTACCCTTCTGAGCTTCCCATGTATGTATTCCAGCATTACCCCATCTTCAAGTGTAATTTTATGGTAGGAAGAGTAGCTGATATTGGCCTTACCTTCCCGTCCTTTGATCAGCATGTATTGATTGCCATCATAGGCATAAAAGTAATCCTCTTCCAGATGGACAATGTGGTCAATGACCGGTTGAAGTACATAATTTCCCTCCCTATTAATCATGCCATAGCCTGTCGATTCCTTGGAAATTATAAAATTCTCATTGATTTGCTCCAATTTGTCATAAAGCTTGTCAGGATTATCGGATAAGGGTAAAAAATAGCCTTGGGCTGTCTGTGCGATTACTTGGCCATTGATGGCAAGGGTTGCCTTTTCAAAGGTTCCAAGAAAGATTGTTTCTCTGTTGGAATGGTCATATATCCAGTACTGATTTCCTTTTCTTCCCAGTAATCGGGTAAAGAAAGTCTGAATTTCATCATATTCTCCCAGAAGTATTTCTTCTCCATATTCATGGAATGCTCCGAGTCCATCGCGCCCTTTGACAATAATCCAGGGCTGATCGTAGAAATATACTTTTTCTCCATTTAGGTCTATGAAGGGCTTATATTCCTTGCTCAGCAATTTCACCTCATTGTTGGCTGTACTTATCCTCACAGATTCGCTTAGGATGGCAATCTGATCAAACTCCAAGCGTGATTTGAGTTTTAGGTTTTGATCGTATACTTCGTATGTCTGTCCAACTGTTTGGGTGTTAACGCTAATTGACAAGGCTGCTAGAAGGGCAGCACCCACGCACCATTTCTGCTTCATAGTAATTTAATTCTGGCATAAATTAAATGGATTGTTGACGGATTTCAAGGTTGGATTACATTTTATTTTAATATTGTTGGCTGAAATCCAATTTCACTAAGCACTTGTCGAAAAAAAACTTTCCTTTCGCCGATTTTACCTTGGCACTCCTGTTTTTTTTGGGAATAGTAACCATTGGCTACTTATTTCCAAGGGAGGCTTTTTTCTACAATCTTTCAGCCATTGTCCTTTGTTTTACCATCTATTGGTTGCTTTATCAAAAAGTGAAAAATAAGCTTTTCACTTTTAAGAATGTTTTAGCTATGGCCATTGGGTCCAGGTTGATCTTACTTTTTGCTGTTCCTTCACTTTCGGATGATTTTTATCGGTTTCTTTTTGATGGGCATTTGTTAATCCAGGGTTTTAACCCTTATGTTCAGCTTCCTGCCACATGGGTACAAGAACAAGGGTTGGAATCAGGAGCGTATTTATACGGTTTGTGTGAAGGGATGAATTCACCCAATTATTTCTCAGTTTATCCTCCTATGCACCAGATTTTTTTTGGATTGGCAGCATTATCAGGAGAATCTTTGATTGCCAATTTGATTGTATTAAGGCTGGTGTTAATAGCCTTTGACCTAATAAATATATTCCTGATCTATCAATTGCTTCAGCTTTGGAATTTGCCAAAACAAAGGGTACTGCTTTATGCCTTAAATCCTTTGGTGATTTTGGAATTGACTGGCAACCTTCATTTTGAAGGAATGGTTTTAACGGGGCTTTTGGCAACAGTGTATTTCTTTGAAAAACAGAGGATTGGTAAAGCCTCAGGTGCATGGGCTTGGGCAGTAGGTATCAAATTGACACCGCTGATGATGGGGCCAATCTTACTGAGACAAGCTTTTAAACAAAGGTTTGCCATCTCTTTCATAGCTTTGTCGGCTTTGTTTATATTTTTGGCCTTAGGCCTATTGTTGATAAATAAAAGTTATCTGAATTTCTGGCAGAGTTTAAGGCTATATTCCAGTAGTTTTGAGTTCAATGCCTCCATTTATTACCTGATCCGCTGGGTATCCGGATTTTTTATGGATTATAACCCCATTGTTTATGTGGGACCTTTCCTTACTGTATTGGCTGCTTTATTGATCTTAGCCTTGAGTTTTCTTTTCAGGTTGGAAAATGCTAAGGATTTGGCTGTGGGGATGGTTTGGATTTATCTGCTTTACTTGTTGCTTCAGACTGTGGTGCATCCCTGGTATCTGATTCCGGCCTTTGGCTTGAGCGTGCTGACAGGAAACCGGGTGTTTTTGGTCTGGAGTGGATTGGTGTTTTTGTCTTATGGGGCATACCAGTATAAAGAGGTAATAGAGTCTATTTATCTCCTAATAGTTCAATATGGTTTGCTGTTTTTCACAGTTATTTTGGAGGCGAAAAGAATTTTAGCCTTTAAAAACTGATTTGAATGGAAGTAAAGCTTAGTATATTTGTGAGCAAAATCATCCAAAAATGAAAATCCCAAGGACATTAACCCTTTATTTAGCATTTCTTATTTTATCAATTTCCTGCTCCACTCGGGACAAGCAGGCCGTTAACATTATAGAAAAGTCTATCGAAGCCCATGGAGGGATGAAGGCGTGGGAAGAAGTACAGTCCATTGCCATGGTAAGGGATATATGGATGTTTGATGAAGCCGGCAATACCGAATCTTATGTAAGGCAGGAAAATGAATTTAGACTCCAACCCTTTTTTGAAGCAAAAATGAACTGGGAAAGGGACAGTATACCCCATCGCGTTCATTTTGACGGGGTTACAACCCGCTATGTTATGGGTGAAAATGAGATCCTCAATGAGGGGTTTCTTCAGAGTAAGAAGAGAGATCTGGATGCTGCTTTTTATGTGCTGAGCAAACCTTTTGACCTCTTGGAAAAAGGAAAACATCTGGAATATCAAGGCAGAGAAGAGTTGGCAGGAGGGATTCCTGTAGAGACGGTGAAGGTAATTGATGGGGACCCTTCTGATCCCAGGACAGATATTTGGTGGTATTACTTTGATCCAAAAACCTTCGAAATTGTGGCTTACAAAGTAAAAACCTCGGACCATTACAGCTTGGTCTACAATCAAGGTTGGGATAAATCTACCGGGCTGCTGCTTCCCGCTAGAAGGGAAAGTTACCGGGTGGATATAGAAGGGAACCATTTGTATCAAAGGGCCATTTATGGATATGGAAAGTATGAAGTGGTCAGGTAAAAACATCTTTTATATCAAATATTTTCACAGCTAAAAGCATCTCTTTACATGAAAAAAATACCGTTGTTTATAGTTTTGGCTTTTATTTTGATCTCTTGCAATCAGGTAGATAAAGAAGCTCAGCGAATTGTGGATGCCGCAATTGCTGCACATGGAGGAGATCGATTTGAAAAAGCCCAGATAAGTTTTGATTTCAGGGAAAGACACTATCAGATATTCAAGAACCCCAATAGGTTTGAATACAGCCGTGAGTTTACGGATTCTACAGGTTTTGTCAGGGATGTACTAAACAATGATGGCTTTGTCAGGACGGTCAATGGTGTAGAAGTGGATTTGCCAGAGGACAGGGTTAGTGCTTTTAGCAATTCCGTCAATTCAGTGGCTTACTTTGCCTTTTTGCCTTATGGGCTGAATGATGCTGCGGTCATTAAAACTTATTTGGGTGAAACCGAGATTGCTGGAAAAGTCTATCACTTGGTACAGGTAACTTTTAAGGAAGAAGGGGGAGGAGAGGATTATGATGATGTTTTCCTGTATTGGTTTGATAAGGACTCCTATCAGCTGGATTATATGGCATACTCTTACCATACCGATGGAGGTGGGGTCAGGTTCAGGAAGGCCATTCATCAACATCAAGTCAATGGTTTGATTCTATTGGATTATGAGAATTACAAACCAAAGGAAAAAAACACGCCAATTGAAGAAATGGAATCACTTTTCAAATCCGGAGAATTGGAATTGCTTTCTGAAATTCTCCTTGAAAATATTGAGGTAAAGTATTGAAAATTTTAGGATTAATTTTTTGTTAATCTTCTGAATTGCAGGCAAACCCAAAAAGGTTTGCCTTTTTTATGTAAATTTTTACCCATACAAAATAATAATGATGGAAAATCAATATTTTCACCTTTTCTTGTACTGATTAACCCAATCAAAATTAAACACTTTACCCATGAAGAATAACCGCAGAGATTTCATCAAACTGGCAGGACTGGGCCTGGTAGGAGCAAGCATCCCTCATTTATCCCAAGCTGAAAAACCAGAAGAAGTATGGAGATTAAGCCAGAGAAACCATCAGCAAAAATTCAATATGTGCGGCTATGCAGCACCCAAGCTGCAAACAGTCAGGGTAGGAGTGATAGGTTTGGGCATGCGTGGTCCTGGTGCAGTGGATAGACTGAGCAAGATTGAGGGAGTGGAAATCAAGGCACTTTGTGACCTGATACCGGAGCGGGTGGATAAAATGAAGGCCAAACTTTCAGGGACTTCGCATAATCCAGAAGGGTATTCAGGCTCAGTTTATGCTTGGAAGAAAATGGTGGACCGTAATGATTTGGATTTGATATACATTGCCACACCTTGGGATTGGCACACACCAATGGCAGTTTATGCCATGGAGGCAGGAAAGCATGCAGCCGTAGAAGTTCCTGCAGCCAAAAATTTGGAGGAATGCTGGCAATTGGTAGAAACTTCAGAAAGGACCAAAAAGCATTGCATGATGCTGGAAAATTGTTGTTATGACTTTTTTGAATTAATGACCTTAAGTATGAAACGTGACGGTTTCTTTGGAGAAATCATCCATACAGAAGGTGCCTATATCCACGATTTGTTATGGCTCAATTTTATGAAAGATACGGAAGGGGGATATCAGGACATGTGGCGTTTGAGAGAGAATTTTAGAGATGGAAACTTATATGCTACCCATGGTTTGGGACCAATATGTCAGATCATGGATATCAACCGGGGAGATCAGATGGATTACCTGACTTCCTTGTCTTCCAATGATTTTCATATGGCAGCCAAAGCCAGAGAATTGGCAGAAAAAGATAATTTCTTTGGGCCCTATGCAGAGAAAAAGTATGGGGGAAACATGAACACCACCATCGTAAAGACCAAGAATGGCCGTTCTATCATGATCCAGCATGATGTAACCTCTCCAAGACCCTATTCGAGATTGCATACGGTAAGTGGTACTGAAGGATATGCCCAGAAATACCCCAATCCAAAAGTTGCAAAAGGTCATAGCTGGATGAAGGAAGAAGAAATGAAAGCCTTAGAAGAAAAATACACGCCGGAAATTGTAAAGAAAGTAGGGGAGCTGGCCAAGCAGATAGGCGGCCATGGTGGCATGGATTTTATGATGGATTGGCGTTTGATCGATTGCCTTAGGAATGGATTACCTTTGGATCAGGATGTATATGATGCAGCCCTTTGGTCTGCCGTTTCACCATTGAGTGAGTGGTCTGTGGCCCATAGGTCCAATTCTATAGATATTCCTGATTTTACAGGTGGAAGCTGGAAAACCAATAAGCCCGTAGAAATCACTTTAAAAGGAGGGGGAACTACTAAGGTGATTGTGTAAGTGTTTTGACCTTTGGGGTTTCCAGAACCCCGAAAGTCTTTCAGATAAGAATAAACTTTTGAAAATATTTTGACTTTACTTATTGAAAGGAAAACCTTTGAGGTCTTTTTCTGGCCTCAAAGGTTTTACAACTCCTCAAAAGCCGGTTTCATATTGCTCCAAAAGGCGTCCAAAGCAATGATCCTTGGCTTTAGAAAGGAAATGATATCTGGCCAGTCATTTGGTTCCATGACGTTTACCCCGGCTTTTACTTTTTCTATGTAGGAAATGGTTTTTCCAAATTCATCTTGACCATGCAACTTCCAATTCCAGATTTCTCCCAACTCGGCCTCTAAAATCACTTTAAATTCTTCAAACTGCTCATAAAACAATTGCTGGAGCTCCTCATCCGCATGGGTGATTTCTATACCTATAGCGGCACATTCCCGCTCTGCTTTCATCCTGAAATAAATATCTTTCACACCAGTTTTGTAATTCTGCCAATTGGTCCTAAGGCCCTCCGCGTTGGGAACGGGCTTCATGTATTGTCCAAAAGTCGTCCAGAAATCTTTTCTTATTTTTGATTTTTCTGCCCTGCTGTACATGCAATTGAATCAATAACTTTTAGGACCATCCAAGGGGGTAACCACAATGTAGTCTGCTGTACCAAGATACTTTTCTTCCAATTCATGCACATTTTCCTGTTCTACGGTATTGATGGTCATTAGGGGCAATTCAGGGAATTTTTGCCTGATGTACCAAACAAAACAATTCCTTCGTAATTATTGGAATGGTAGGAGCCATTGATGTGCAGTATAGGTAGCCCTTTTTGTATGGGCTCAAAAAGAGAGTAGGCCATAGTGGCGTCTTTGATGGCCTGTGCCTCTACCATAAAATCCATATTCATAGTGGAGCCATGCATCATATCAGCCATGGCTTTGTAGCCAGGAAGGTCTTTGTCAACCGTTACAGGCAAAGGCGCAATAAATTTTTTGGCCTCATTGGACAAAGTCTCCAGTCCTTCAAGTCCTTCTCTACTGACAATGGATGCATATTTTCTCGGGATATTTGAAGCAATAAAGGGTATTCCATTAGATTTGGCAAAAAGCATAAGTGGCTTATAATCTGTCTGATAATTATTCCAAAGCTTGGCTTCTGCCTCAAAATTTCTATCGGTAATTCTTCCGGCAAACCACTCGTCAATTGTCAATTGATCATCCCGCTCAAAAAACTCACTGGCCAGAACCATGCGATCTTTTACTAGATGCATTTCCTTCAAAAGTCTAAGTTGGAGCCAATGGGCCAAGCCATTGTTATGCAGCTCTCCAAAGAACACAAGTTGGTGCTGAGTGGCTATTTGCGCCATAGCTTCAAATCTCACGGCTCTACCTTCTTTATCAAAAATTTTAAAAGCAGCTGTTTGTGAATATGCTGAAAAACTGATGAATGAACTTAATAAAAAAGCATACAATATTTTAATCATAATCTTCAGGATATTTGACTGTCACCACAGAATAATTGACTACCCCCCCAAGGGCAGGGTTATGCTTTTTGATGATGATTTTTACTGACTTAATGGATGGATATGCAATGAGGATATCCTTGATCATTAAGTGGGCTAAATGTTCCAATAGCTTGACTGGTTCCTGCATATGGGATTGGGCAATTTTATAAAGGCCTACATAATCTACCGTATCCTCCAAAACATCTTCCAGCATGGCTTTTTTGAAATCAGTTTCGACATGTATATCAACCGTAAACCTATTGCCTAATTTTGTTTCTTCGGAATATACACCATGATAGGCATGAAATTCAATCCCTTCTAATGATACTTTTCCCATCAGTCTAGCTGGTCAAAAAAAGACCCTTCTTTTTTATTTTTTTGATTATTATCTTCTTCTTCATCTTTCTTCCCTTCGACCTCCTCTGTATTTCCATCTTCGATGGTATCTTTGGGTTTAGAAGTTGGTTCATTTTCTGCTTGGGCTACTGCTTGCTCCGTTTCAGTTGGCCCTACAGCTTCAACAGCTGACTCTTCAGATACGTCTTCAGTGTTGTCGGCTTCTTGTTCCATTTCAATAGGAGTAATGGTGGTAGAAGACACCTCTACAGATTCTGTTTGACTCTCTTGGGAAAAAGAGGAAAGTTTGCTGACTGGGTTGCCATCCAAGTTTTCCAATAAAGCATTGATGCTGTCCAGAGCGGATAATTCCAAACCTTGTTCCGCATTACCTACTGTTTCCTCCAGTTCATTTGTAATGCGTTTTAGATTTTTGATGACCAGAAGCCTGTTATTTACCAAAGCTTCATAATCTCTAACAGCACTTTTGATGTTTTTCTTCAATGCGGCCAAGGTCTCTTCTGCCTTCATTTCTGCATTTTCCAACATTTTCTGTGCTTGCACCTTGGCCGCATTTACCATGCTATCAGCATTCTGATGGGCGTCTTTGAGCATATCTTCCGCCGCTTTATTGGCTTCCTCAATGATGGCAGCACCTGTATCTTCTGCTGTTTTTAAAGTTCTGAAAAGGGAACCTTCTACATCTTTTAGTTTTTTGGCTTCCTTTTCAACAGTCTCTAACCTTCTTTCCAATTCATTTTTTTCCTGGATAAGGTGATCCCATTCATCGGACAGACTTTTTAAAAATTCGGTAACTTCTTCTTGATTATATCCCCTGAAGTTTTTTTCAAAGGATTTTTCCCGGATATCATTAGCTGTATATTTCATGCTCATTAAAGTTCAATTTGCCAAATAGAAATATTTCTGTCGTCACTCACTGATACAATCTGCTGGTTGTAGCTGCTCCAAAGTACCTTGTTGATGGAGGTCCCATGTCCCGCGTGCCTTGCCTTATCGATTACTTTTAAAAGCTTAAGAGAGTTACTGTCCCAAACTTTGATCGATTTATCCATGCTGCAGGTCACAAAATAGTCGCCGTCTTCCCGAAAGGAGAGGTAATTAATGGCAAACATGTGCGCTACAATGGACTCCTGAAGTGAGTAATTTTTGGTTTCCCAAACATTTAAATGTGCATCTCTTCCTCCAGACACCATAATGGATTTATTAGGCGAATAACTCAGGGCAAAAACAGAATTGTTGTGGGCTTCAAGGTTATGGATGGGGCTATGGTCCGAAAGGTTGAAGATTTTGATGGAGTGATCGCTAAGGCCCGCAGCCAGTTGCCTCTTACTGGGGTCAATGGCAAATACCCGTACACTTTTCTTTCCGATTTTGATGTGCTTTTTTACGGATTGCTGTTCAATATCAATCACAATGATAATCCCATCTCCTGTACCTACATACAATTCATTTCCGATAGCTTTAATGTCAAATATAGATTGATCTGTTATTTTAAGAGACCATATTTCTTTAGATTTTTCCAGATCTATGACATGAATTCCTTCAAAGTTGTGTCCAATGAAGAGTAGGTTCCTTTCTTTATCCACCTCTAAGGCATAAACCGAATGGTCAACTTTGGCAATGAGTCTCCCGTCCTTGGGTTTGTCCAAATCCCATTCCACCACCATGCCATCTCCCGAACCCGTATAAAAAAAACGCGGATCAGGCCCTTCGACCAGTGCGTAAATGCAATCGTTGTGGCCTGATAAGGTATGCAGTTTATTAACTTGTATTTTTGACATAAATTGCTGTGATTAGCGCTCAAACCCATATGGGCCTATGCAAACAAAAATAGAAAAAATAAGTCCTTTATCAGCCTTAGCGGTTAATAATATTCAAGAAGTATCCCAAAATGGCGTTGATTTTTTGAGCTTTAGGGAGAAATTATCCTTTGCCAATATTTCCAGAATGGATAAAAAGGTAGAATGGAAAGGCGCTAGAGTAGCCATTAAATCAGCTCTGGATTGTATTTCAATCCCTTATCCGGGCTTTTTTAAGGATGAACATGGTAAATCCCATCCCATGGATGGCTTTGGTTATGTTTCCCTATCTCATACCCGTGGTATTGCAGCGGCAATCTTCCACAAGGAAATGCCAGTAGGCATTGATTTGGATTATATCAGAGAAAAAGTAATCCGTTTGGGGCCAAAGTTCCTTGATCCAGTTGAGATGGATTTTCTTAATAATGATCCTGAACTTTATACTGTAGCATGGTCTGCAAAAGAATCTATTTTCAAGTGCCAAGGAAGACGGGGAATTAGCCTAAAGTCCAATATTCTACTGGAACCATTTTCATTGCAGGATAAAGTGATTAAAGGTAAAGTATACCAATCCGAACATTCAGATCATTTCTATCAGGTAAAAGTGGAAAAAGAAAACGATATTGTATTGACTTATACCATTTGGTAGGGTCTTTGTAATAAAGAAGAACAGCATTCAATCTCAATCATGAAAAAATTGACCATAACCCTTTTATTTGCCCTCTTGACAGGCTTTCAGGTATCGGCCCAAAGGGCGGAAAATTTTCGGCTGAAAGATGCCATATCCGGATCAGAGTTTGAATTAAGTAGCCATGAGGAAGCCAAGGCAGTTGTTTTGATTTTTACTTCCCTGAATTGTCCTTTTTCAAAACTCTACGAAGAGCGCTTGGTGGCCTTGCATCAGCAGTTTGCCGATCAAGGTTTTGTGTTTGCATTGATTAACCCACATGTCAGGGTAGAGGAAGAAGAGACCGTTGAAAATATGAAGTTGAGGGCTGCAGAAAGAAAAATGAATCTCCCTTTTTTGATGGATGGGGATCAAACCGTTACCCGACAGTTTGGTATCACCAAATTACCTGAAGTTGTTGTTGTTAACCCAAGCCCAACAGGTTTTGCTATAGCTTATAGAGGCGCTATAGATAATAACCCACAAGTAGCCGCAAACGCCAGTTTAAAATACTTGGAGGGGGCACTTACTTCCATCATTAACAGGAGAAATCCAAGCCCTGCATCCACAAGGCCTGTGGGTTGTAATGTGCGTTTTTTGAGGCCTTGAAATTAGGGACTTACAATAGCCAATAGCTCCTTTACTTCTTCCACCTTTTCCACTTCTCCCAGTTTTTCAAAGGCAACTACCATATTTCTTAAAAAACGGGCCACAATATCTTCACTGGAACAAGGCTCAAAGTATTCTTCTCTAGATTCAATTTTCAGGTGTTCCAAGTAATTACTGATGTCTTGCCTACTGAAAACCAATCCTTTGTTGAATGCATTGATGTAAAAGGTGATGTCCTTGGATTTATAGGTGAGGACAAATAGATTGGGAAGATTGACGCCGTAAATTGGGAGGCCAAGTTTTTTACCCACTAGGAGGTAGATGGCTGCCAGGCTTATCGGGTTTCCTCTTTTCGTATCAATGACATTGCTCAGCATGCTGTTTCCCGGTGAATGGAAATTCTTGGTATTTGCTGAAAACCTGAGCTGATTAAACAATACACCGTTGATGATACGTACCTGTTCGTGGGGTTGAAGGTCATTTCTGAAAGCCGTCCATACTTCGAAATAGATTTGATGCATATCGGCATTCAATTTCTCAAATTCCAAGTCAGGATATTGGTAGGTATTTAAAATCCATAGCCCTGTTAGTAGGTCTTGGTCCGGTGATTTTTTCCAATCCTTTAATCTATGCTTTACCAAATCAAACTGAAGAAAATGCACCAATTCCTCAATTTCTTTTTGGATTTCCGGGTTAAAACTATCTTCCCATTTTTTCTCCAGGAGCGGAATAATGTCACTCCCCAAAGCAATGATTCTGTCCCGGACATGGCTTTTTACTTCCATATCCGTGTCATCCAATAAAGAAATCAGGGCATTCAGCTCCTTTGCTGTTAATTTTTCCATACCTCGCAGTGTCACTTAATTTACAAAAATAACAGGACAAGACAGCTGCTTTGTTCCTTATTTTTTTCAAGTTTGAATGATTCCAACATTGAACTTCTCTGTGATGGGGGAGTGATTGGCCGCTTCGATTCCTGTGCTGATTACCTTTCTGGTTTCCAATGGATCGATCACACCATCCACCCATAGTCTTGCGGCTGCATAATAAGGGCTTAATTCTTCGTTGTATTTATCTGTGATTTCCTGCAACAATTTATTTTCCTCTTCCGGGCTGATTTCTTTACCTGACTTTTTGAGGGATGACACTTTGATCTGTAAAAGTGTTTTGGCAGCAGATGCCCCGCTCATCACAGCCATTTGCGCAGTAGGCCAGGAGAAAATCAGTCTAGGGTCATAGGCTTTTCCGCACATGGCATAGTTGCCGGCGCCATATGAGTTGCCTAGTATTATGGTGAATTTTGGCACTACAGAATTGGCCATGGCATTGACCATTTTAGCACCATCTTTGATAATACCCCCATGTTCAGCTTTACTTCCGACCATAAAACCTGAAACATCCTGTAAAAAGACCAAAGGTATTTTTCTTTGATTGCAGTTCATGATAAATCGTGCCGCTTTATCGGCTGAATCGGAGTAAATGACGCCTCCCATTTGCATTTCTCCTTTTTTGGTCTTCACAATTTTCCTTTGGTTGGCAATGATGCCTACTGCCCAACCATCAATTCTTGCGGTGGCGCAAATGAGTGTTTTGCCATAATCCTTTTTGTATTCTTCATACTCAGAGTTGTCTACCAGACGGCTGATGACATCAAGCATATCGTAAGGTTTTACCCTATCTGAAGGAAAAATACCATAAAGCTCTTCTTCATTTTTGAGTGGCTTCTTTGGTTCAGCCCTATCAAACCCGGCCTTTTCAAAACTTCCAATTTTGTCAAAAATATTACGGATGGCATCCAGACACTCTTGGTCTGTTTCGTACTTATTGTCTGTCACCCCAGAGATTTCACAATGTGTCGTTGCCCCTCCTAAAGTTTCATTGTCCACATTTTCACCTATGGCTGCCTTTACCAAATATGATCCGGCCAAAAAGATAGACCCGGTTTTGTCCACAATCATGGCTTCATCGGACATGATGGGAAGGTAGGCACCGCCTGCCACACAACTGCCCATGATGGCAGCTACTTGAATGATGCCCATAGATGACATTTTCGCATTGTTGCGGAACTGTCTTCCAAAATGTTCTTTATCAGGGAATATTTCATTTTGCATGGGAAGAAATACACCGGCACTGTCCACCAAATAGATGATGGGCAACCTGTTTTCCATGGCTATTTCCTGTGCTCTGAGGTTTTTTTTGGCGGTCATGGGGAACCAGGCGCCAGCTTTTACCGTCGCATCATTGGCTACAATCATGCACATTTTTCCGGAAACATGGCCTATTCCTGTCACCACACCAGCAGAAGGACAGCCACCTTCTTCCTGGTACATGCCATCTGCGGTTAAGGTACCAATTTCCAAAAAATCAGATTGGGAATCTATCAAATATTGAATTCTTTCTCTTGCGGTCAATTTGCCTTTTTCATGTTCTTTGGCAATCCTTGCCTTTCCGCCTCCTAATTTGATTGTTTCCAATTTTTTGTGGAGCTGAAAAAGTAATTGTTTGTTTTGGTCTTCGTTCTTGTTGAATTCAATGTCCATAAAGTTATTTGGGTCTAGTTTTCGGTGATGCTAAAATAAGTCTTTTAGGGGAAGGTAAAAACACAAAATTAATGGATGGGATTTTTTGTGAAAAACCTTTCCTTGATGCTTTTCATGATAAAATACCCCAGTACTGCACTTAAGATGCCTACCATTGCCCCAACAAGAATATCTCCGGGGTAATGCACGCCCAGATATATTCTGGTGTAAGAAAAAAATACAGCCCAGGCAAATAACCATTTCAGCCAAGGATATCTGAAGGCCAGGGTAAGTGTCATGATGGTGGCCACCCCGAAGCTGTTGGAAGCATGGGAAGAAGCAAAGCCAAACTTTCCACCACCACAGTAACCATAATTGTGCACCATACCTTCCAATAATGGTTCATGACAAGGCCTCAATCGCTCAAAAAATGGCTTCATTAGGCCAGAAGCCGTTTGGTCAGCAAATAAAATGGTTAGCCCGACAGCCATAAAAACCCACCAGGCATCTTTTTTATAGGTTTTCAAAATAAGATAGGAAAGAAAAATATACAGGGGGATCCATGGTCCTGTCTTGGTTAACAAAAACATGATTGGATCAAAGAAATCTGAATGGAAGTTATTATTTAAATATAGAAATATCTGCTGATCTATTTGACCAATTTTTTCCAACATAACTCAATCTAATTAAAGGTTGATCCAGTCAATTTCTTTTTTCAAATAATCCAGGGTTTGGGCCTCTTTGGAACCTAATTCAGGAAGATGCATATATTCCCAATTGGCCATAGGCGGCATACTCATCAAGATACTTTCTGTTCTGCCGTTGGTATCCAAACCGAATTTTGTGCCTGCATCCCAAACCAGGTTGAATTCCACATACCTGCCACGTCTCAACGCTTGCCATTTCTTTTCTCTCTCTCCATATGGCAAGGTTTTATTTTTGGCCATAAAATGCCGGTAAATTTTTGGAAACAGGTAACCTACTGATTTAACAAACTCATAGATATTTTGCATTTCCTGAGGGTCTTCGCTTACCAATCTGTCAAAGAAAATTCCTCCGATTCCTCTGGTTTCATTGCGGTGTTTGATGAAAAAGTAGTCATCTGCCCACTTCTTAAATTTGGGATAATAAACAGGATTAAATTGATCGCAGGTATTTTTTACTTCCCCATGAAAAAATTTGGCATCTTCTACATTGACATAATGAGGAGTCAGGTCTATACCCCCACCAAACCATTTGACGCCTGTACTCATTTCAAAATACCTGATGTTCATGTGAATGATAGGCACCATAGGACTTTCGGGGTGCAGGACTATGGATACGCCTGTGGCAAAAAAGTCAGCTTTCTCCAGCTTAAGTTTGTTCAGGATTTTTTCAGGAGTGGGGCCAGAAACTGCTGAAAATGCTACTCCGCCTTTTTCAATGATATTTCCATTTTGAATGATTCGTGTCCGCCCACCACCTCCCTCAAGCCTGTCCCATTTGTCTTCCCTGAATTTGCCTGTCCCATCTTCCATCTCCAATTCCTGACATATATGGTCCTGAATGGCCATAAAATCTTCACTGATTTTAATTTTATCCATTTGTCTCAATCTTTATCCGGTTGCGGTTTAATCTTCAATCTCCAAAGCTTCCAAAATCTCAGCCAGTTCGTCAAAATCCTTTAGTCCAGGTTTGATTTCATCACCCCCTTCCATGGCGATTCCTTTGACCCCGGTGTACGCTACCAATTCCAAAACGTTTCTGGATTCAAGACCAAAGCCTAACAGCAATTCACATTTTTCTGCAAGTGTTTTGATTTTGTCCTTTATTGCCTCGTCGATTTTTAAGTTGTCCGAGGTCAATAATAAAGTGACGTTGAAATTACTGTAACTGTCGGCTTTGGCAATCAGGGCATCCAATTGCGCCACATCTTGGATCTTTTCTTTCAAAATGATGCCATATCCTGAATTAACCAGCATTTTGAGATGCATTTCCTCTTCAATTTGTATATAATCAATTCCTTCATAGGATTTGATTTTTTCTAGTATGTTCTGTGGATGGGAGAATTCAAATTCAGCGACAAAAGCAACTCCTGAAAGCCAATCTGTGATCTCTTTGAATTTTTGTGCTGAAGTAAAATTTTTGTTTTCTTCTTCCAGGCTGAAACCCATCAGGTTGACCTGCATGCCTGAGCAATATCTGGCATCGGAGAGGTTGTTTACTGAAGATATTTTGACAAAAGTTTTAAGCGCCATAGTAAAGATTATTGATTTTGTGAGCGCTAAGGTAAAAGATTTCAATCTAAAAACGTATTTTTAGCCCTTAGTAAGGCAATGCTTATGCGCTATCAATTATCATTCAGTATTTTTCTTTTTATCTGTTTATTTGTTTCGTGTAGGGAGGTAGAAAACCCGAGGACAGATTTTGGAAGGGATTATCAACCACTTGAAGTCGGACTTTTCTGGATTTATGAGGTGGAGGAGACCATTGTTTTTGGCGAAAATGACAGTCAAACAGAGGAATATTTTATCCGGGATGTCATCGAATACAGTTTTTTTAATGTGCAGGAAGAAGAGGTTTTTGTTGTCAGGAGGGAAAGGTCGCAGGACAGGAGCAGCTGGGAACAGTTTTCGGGATATTCCCTTCATTTCAGGGGAAATGCATTGATCAGGAACTTGAGTAATCAGAAAATAGTTAATCTTGTGCTTCCTGTTCAGGTGGGCAGGAATTGGGATGCCATGGTGTATAATAATCTCCCCTCTGATATTTTTGAAATAGCATTTATGGGTGATGCCACCGTTGGGGAGCAATTTTTCCAGAGGTCTGTAAAAGTACTTCAGGAGGAAGATGATGATGAAATTACCTTTAGGGACAACCGCTATGAAATTTATGCCAGAGGTGTAGGTATGATAGAGCATTATTATGAGGTTTTTACTTATTGTAGTCGGAATGATTGTTTGGGGCAAATGATCAAAGATTCTGGACGGAAGACCCATCTCAAACTATCAACTTATGGTAGGATTTAAATTGAAGCTTCTTGTATGGGTATTTCTTTTTTGTTTGCCTTTTAGCGGCCAAGCGCAGGACAGGTATGCCGTTCATTATAAATACAAACCACAGACTTTTCACAGTTTAGAAGCTCCCCAAACCTTCTTGTCCCAATCATCCATAGATAGAAGGATGCGCTATGGTATAGCTTTGGACAGTTTGGATCTGCCTGTATCTGAGCAATACATAACCATGATTCAACCCCTGGTGCAGGAAGTACTTTATCACAGCCATTGGTTGAATGCTTCAGTCGTGGTAGCCAATCAGGAAGCTGTTTTGGCACTGCAAGGTTTTGATTTTGTAGAATCTGTGGTATTAGCGGCGCAGGGCTTTGTTGCTGAAGGAAGATTAAGAAATCCATTAAATGAAAAGGCAGGGCTCAGGTTCAATTTGAGGAATAAATTAAATAAAGAGGAAACGCTATTTGAATTTCAGAATGCATTATTAGGTGTCCAGGAAATGCATGAGGCAGGATATACAGGAAAAGGCCTGACTATTGCGGTTTTTGATGCAGGTTTCCCTGGTGTAGATAGGATTGCCGCTTTTTCCCACCTGTTTGACAACAATCAGATCATTGGCACCAAGGATTTTGTCCATGTATGGAATGATAATGTATATTCCAAAAATCAGCATGGAACCAATGTGCTTTCGCTCATGGCCGCTAATGACCCCGGTCTATTGCAGGCTGCTGCACCGGATGCACAGTATATATTGTGTATTACGGAGGAAGTGCCTACGGAATTTCGGGTAGAGGAATACAACTGGGTCAAGGCTGCGGAGTATGCCGATAGTCTCGGCGTGGATATCATCAACAGTTCCTTGGGTTATTGGGATTTTGATGATCCCGAAATGGATTATTCCTTAGAAGACATGGATGGGGAGACAGCCTTGATCAGTAGGGGAGCGACAATTGCAGGTCAAAAGGGTATAATGGTGGTGACCAGTGCTGGAAATTATGGAAATAGAGGCCTGTCAAGTATTACGGCCCCTGCTGATGCCAAAGGCATATTGAGTGTGGGCGCTACCAATATGGGAATGTCCAGGGCATCTTTCAGTTCACAAGGTCCAACAGTGGATGGACGGATCAAACCTGAACTGGTGACTTTTGGACAGCAGGTTTGGCTCTTGCGTAACTCAGGGAATTTATCCACTGCCAGTGGCACTTCTTTTTCAGCGCCACAAATTGCTGCTTTAGCTGCAGGATTATGGCAAGCCAAGCCGGAACTCAATAAGGATCAGTTGATCGAATTACTTATAAAAAGTGCCACCCAGGCCAATCAGCCTGATAATTTTCTAGGCTATGGCATCCCCAATTTTGTCAGGGCTTATTATGGTCCAATATTGAATATTCAACATCCTCAGGAAATGGGTGAGTGGAAGGTTTATCCTAACCCCATAGCAGGTACCCGACTCAACGTAAAGTTTGGTAATCATAAATCAGGCGATTTTTCTCTGATGGATTTACAAGGTAAACTTCTCCAAAAAGTGCAGGTGGATAGAATTAATAGCCAAGAGCCATTTGAAATCCTAATCCCATCGCTGCCCTCCGGAGTTTATTTGGTAGAAATGCAATCCGGATCAGAAATAAAGCGGACAAAGTTGATGAAAAGATAGGCTTCGAAATCTATTTTCTTTTTTTTGCATGCAAATTCAATAGCTACCCTCATGTCAGTCAAAATAGCGCCTTCCATTTTAGCGGCAGACTTTGCGAATCTTCAGAAAGAAGTCGAAATGCTTAACACATCATCGGCAGATTATATACATGTTGATATCATGGACGGGATGTTTGTTCCCAATATTTCTTTTGGATTGCCGGTAACAGAGGCCATTCACCGTCATGCAGCAAAGCTCTTGGATGTGCATTTGATGATTTTGGATCCGGACAGATACCTTCCGGCGTTTAGAAAGGCTGGTGCAGAAGTACTCACTGTACATATAGAAGCTTGTAATCACCTCCATCGTACGGTTCAATATATCAAGGATCTAGGGGCGAAAGCTGGCGTAGCCCTGAATCCTCATACCCCTGTAGCAGCATTAGAAAATATTTTAGACGATTTGGATTTGGTATGTCTGATGTCTGTGAACCCTGGGTTTGGAGGTCAGAAGTTCATTCAAGGGACCTACGATAAAATAAGGAAGTTAAGACAAATGGTGAATGAAAGAGGGCTATCCACCATGATTGAAATTGATGGAGGCGTCAATCAGACCAATGCTCCGCTACTCATGGAAGCAGGTGCGGATGTATTGGTAGCCGGAAGCTTTGTGTTCACTTCCCCGGATCCTATCCATACCATTAAAAATTTAAAAGGGTTGTAAAGCTATCTGAGCGCATCAATCCGGAAGCTTCTTGAAATGTGGATTAAGGAATTGAAAGGCTCTTGCCTATTTTTTATTAGAATGTCATTCTGAATCCCATTCCTCCAGGTCCCATGCTGAGTCCTTCCAAAAGGCCGGGTAATTTCTTGCCATGCTTGTTATGGACCATGAATTTGATCAGATCAAAACTCATCAAAAACGCACCCTGTAAAATCACGGATTGTCCAAAACCACTAAGCCTGGGGTTGTCGGTTCTCCTTCCCCGTTCCAGCATATAAAGTCCTCCTGCCATGTAAGCCACATCCAAGGCAGCATTCACTAATAGAATTTTTTCAATGGATTGTTGGCTTTGAATGGTTCCCCAAAAATCTGTGCCGGGCTCTTCTTTCAAGGCTGAATAATACCCAACGCCTGCAATCAGCAAGTTTACAGTGTTCCAGTAAGCATTCATTTGATGGAACCCTTGAATTTCTCCGGTCGTTCTTCCGGCCATGACACCTCCCCAGACTATGTTGCCAATTGCCCAAGAGCCCAAAATGACCATTCCCTGCTTATTGTATTGAATTCGAGTCTGATTGAAATTCCTAATTAAATCTTCTTTGGATTGGGCATAAAGGCCGTTTGTGCACAGGATCAATAAAAGTAAAAAAAGGGGTGATTTTGGGAGAAGGTTTTTCATTTTTTTGGAGTTTAAACTAGTAACTTTAAAAATAGGATACCTGTTTCTTATACGTTATAATTTCAGTTTTTTGCTTGCTTATCAATGAGTTGAAATTTATATGGCTTAAACTTTAGCTTTTAAGAATAAGGTGACAATTCGGCTCCTAAAATCAAAATTGACTCCACTTAATATAGGGTATAGTAGTCAAGTGGATGATTTAAAAAAAGATTATGCTTTAAACCTAAAATAATAAAATTAAATTTAGGGTCGGGTGAATTGATCTAGCCACTTTTCTAGATAAATTGCCTTTTAACAAGTTTTAAGGTGTATTTTTTGTCATTTTTCTTGTGAAATTGAAGTATTGGTTATTTATTGGAAATTAAACTTTAACTAATTATAGATTTAAACCAATTATTGCAATGAAAAAATTGTTCTTACTTGCCTTCCTGATGTTGGGAATGATCAGCGTACAGAGTTATGCCCAGGACGAAAGCGAAGAATTAACTGAGGAAGAGATGGTAAAGTATGCCGCTATGGAAGCCAAAGTACAGGCATTCATCAAGGAGAAGCAGACTACCATGGAAGAAATGATTAAAGAAAATGAAACCCTTGGTGGTGGTGCCCGCTACAATGAAATCAAAGGAGCCTGGGGAAATGATGAAAAATTAGCAGAGATTGAAGCTACTGAAGAAGAAAAAGAAGCATTTGCTGAGATCCAGGCGTATATTGATGCTATAGGAGATGAGGTGAAAGAGTACATGACAGGTTTGATCATGGATGCTGAGGTGTTAGGCGCTGCGACTTATAATAAAGTGAGAAGAGCAATGAATGCTGATCCAGCTGTAAAAGAGCAAATCAACAATTTGGTAGCTGAGTTACAGAACCAAGAGGAAGGTGATGAAGCGGAAAGTGAGGAGAAATAATATTTGACTGGTAAAAATGAAAGGTCTCAAGTATTTGAGGCCTTTTTTGTTTTTTAATCTATATAATTTTTAATTTCGATATCGTTTATAATGTGATATGAAAAAACCGATTTTATTTTTGATCATTTTTGCTTGCTGGAGTACTGCATTTGCACAAGAGGATATTTTTGGTATTGACACCAAAGCAAGAACTAAAAACAGGAAATCTCAAAGCGACCTTGGCAATGTTACCCGCAATCTTATCAGCAATATTAGCTTTGAGTTTTCAGGCGGTGGTGCTTATCATACACCACTTATTAACTTTAACTCTGAATTTCCCAACCAATATCCTATCAGTCAATATCAAAACCTAGAAAATCCACAAGAGCTTACAGCTGAAGATACATTGAGGTTTAGAGGTGGGGCTATGGCTTTCCCCTTGAATTTGGGAGTAAAAATCAATGTGTTTAACACCTTGACATTAGGAGGAGGATATGGCAGGGAGTTTGGAAGCATGTCAAGTCTGAAGTCAGGCGATTATGAATGGACTTTTCAGGAAAATAATTATGTTTTTGATCGGGTTTATGGTAATGTGGGACTTGTTTTATATGATGCCAGAAAGCGGGCCAAATTCCTCAATTGGCGGTACAAAAGGTATGCATCTTCCAATTTTTACATGCAATCTGAAAAAAACCAAAGGATCAGACAGGGATATCCTTGGCGGTTTATCCTGGAAGGAGAATTTGGGAATATCTTAATCAGAAGGTCTTTTGATGAAAATTTATTGAACAATGATCAGGCATTCTACAGTGTAGGTTTAAGAATTGAACGTGAGTTTTCAGAGTATACCCGTATGTTTGTAAAAGCAGGTGCAGAATTTAGAAATTTTGCATTTCAAACAGAAAATTTGTCTGAATTTCAGGATTTAAAACAAATCTTATATGTAGCCCAAGTTGGCTTTTCAATTAATCTGCCCGGTACCAAACGGTGTAAAGTCCAAGGTTGTGGGGTGGTAATGAAGCATTTACACGATGGTGTAGAGTATAGGGGCAGTTCCATTTTTAATTTGCAAAACAGAAAGGTGGGGCAATGGTATTGATTTGCCTTCAATAAGCTACCGAAGACCAAATAATCTGTTTTAAAAGCGTTTTCTTTTTATTAACTTGCCAGCTTATTGAGTATGTAATAACTATATGGCGCAAGGAGAAAACGAGAACATTATACCTATTAACATTGAGGATGAAATGCGTGGTGCTTACATCGATTATTCGATGTCAGTAATTGTTTCCAGAGCACTTCCAGATGTCCGGGACGGACTAAAACCAGTTCATAGGAGGATACTTTTTGGTATGCAGGAATTGGGAGTTTTACACAATAAGCCATTTAAAAAATCTGCAAGAATAGTAGGGGAGGTTTTAGGTAAATACCACCCGCATGGTGACTCGGCTGTGTATGAAACCATGGTGCGTATGGCACAGCCTTGGTCATTAAGGTATCCTTTGGTGGATGGTCAGGGTAACTTTGGTTCCATTGACGGTGATAACCCTGCAGCCATGCGATACACAGAAGCGAGGTTGAAGCGGATTGCTGAGGAGTTATTGATTGATATCAATAAGGAAACCGTTGATTTCCAGCTTAATTTTGATGATTCCCTAAAAGAACCCGTAGTACTTCCCGCTAAAATACCCGCTTTATTATTAAATGGAGCTTCGGGTATTGCAGTAGGTATGGCTACCAATATGGCGCCCCACAACCTTGGGGAGGTAGTAGATGGCATTATCGCATTCATAGACAATAGAGACATTACCATATCAGAATTGATGGAGTATATTGTTGCGCCGGATTTTCCCACGGGTGGTATCATTTATGGGTATAACGGTGTGAAAGCCGCTTTTGAGACTGGTAGAGGAAGGATCATATTAAGAGGAAAGGCAGATATTGAAACCAAGGATAGTGGTAAAGAATCCATTATCATCTCAGAAATACCATATTTGGTCAATAAGGCCAATATGATTGAAAAAACGGCCCAGCTTATTACTGAGAAAAAAATTGAGGGCATTTCAGCCATTAGAGATGAATCTGACCGTCAAGGTATGCGGATTGTATATGAACTGAAAAGGGATGCCATTCCCAATGTGGTTCTCAACAATTTATATAAACAAACTCAGCTACAAACCTCATTTTCAGTGAATAATGTGGCTTTGGTTAAAGGAAGACCACAGACCTTAAACCTGAAAGATATGATCTTCCACTATGTCAATCACAGACATGAAGTGGTAGTCAGGAGAACCGAGTATGAGTTAAAAGAAGCAGAGAAAAGGGCACATATTCTTGAAGGCTACTTGATTGCTTTGGATAACCTTGATGAGGTCATTGCTTTAATCCGTGGTTCAAGGGATCCGGAAACAGCTAGGAATGGCTTGATTGAAAGGTTTGGCCTAAGTGAGATTCAGGCTAGGGCAATCCTTGACATGAGGTTGCAGCGCTTGACAGGTATGGAGCGTGAGAAGATCCAAGAAGAATACAAGGAGATCATGGCTTTCATCGAAGACTGTAAGGATATTTTAAGCAGTGAGGAACGAAGGATGCAGATCATTAAGGATGAATTGGCCGAAATTAAAGATCGCTACAACGATTCCCGTAGGACGGTTATTGAGCATAATGCAGAAGACTTCAGTTATGAAGACATGATTCCAAATGAGGAGGTGGTAATTACCGTTTCCCATCAGGGATATGTTAAAAGAACACTTTTGGCAGAGTATCGTACACAAAGTAGGGGTGGAGTAGGCTCTAGAGGAGCTACGACTAAGGATGATGATTGGACAGAATACCTCTTTACGGCGTCTACACACAATTATTTATTGATCTTTACAGATCACGGAAAACTGTTCTGGCTAAAAACATATGCCATTCCAGAAGGCTCCAAGACTTCAAAGGGTAGGCCTATTCAAAATCTCATCAATATTGAAGCAGATGACAAAATCAGGTCAATCATTCAAGTGGGAGATTTAAATGATGAAGATTACATCAATAACAATTATCTCGTAATGGTGACCCGTCAGGGTATCATCAAAAAAACTACCCTTGAGCAATACTCCAGACCTAGGTCTAATGGCATTATTGCCCTGAATATCAGAGAAGATGACCAATTGCTGAGAGTGGATATGACCAATGGTGATTCCCATATTATCATCGCAGCAAAGTCTGGAAGGGCGATACATTTCCATGAATCGACAGTAAGGCCAATGGGCCGTACTGCCACAGGGGTGAAGGCCATAACGTTAAGTAATGTTAATGATAGCGTTGTTGGCATGGTATGTGCAGCCAGAGAAGATGCCAGCTTATTGGTTGTTTCAGAAAAAGGTTACGGCAAAAGGTCTCCTTTGGATGAATATAGAATTACCAACAGGGGTGGAAAAGGCGTAAAAGCCATGAATATTACCGAAAAGACAGGTGATTTGGTAGCCATCAAAGAGGTGGTAGATTCTGACGATTTGATGATTATCAATAAGTCAGGCATCACCATTAGAACTCCGGTGTCAGATCTTCGGGTGATGGGCAGGGCTACACAAGGTGTCCGTCTTATCAAATTGAATGAAGGTGATGCCATTTCATCGGTGGAGAAAATAGAAAAAGACGAGGAAGTGGAGGAATCCTCTGATTCACAAACAGAATAGAACTTAAACAGTACCCAAACAATTAGCAAAATAATAAACAAATGAAAAAGTTGTTCTTATCCATAGCATTGGTCGGTATAGCGACTTTTGCTTTCGCCCAGAAAAAAGTAGTTAGGTCTGCTGAAAGAAATTTCAAGAAAGGTGAGCTTGAAGTAGCACTTGAAGAAATTGAAAGCGCCTTGCAAGATGCAGAGACCAAAGATGATCCAAATACTTCTTTGGTTAAAGCCAAAATTCAAACCAAAAGATTTGAGTTGGATGAAGATTATGCTGCTTCAACTGTCAATATTGGTCGCTCTGCTTTAGAATATTTCAACAAGACATTGGATATGGTTGATGGAGACCTTTCCAGCAAAATCGGGAAAGAAATCGTAAAGGAAGACATCCCTGGTATGCCTGATAATTTACGACCTTTTTCAAGAGAGACGCTAAAAATAGCTGCTTTTAACAAAGCCATTCAGACATATGAGGATGATGATTTCCTCATGTCTTATGAGTTCTTTAATTTGGTGTCTGATATTGACCCTTCTGATACAACGGCCAATTTCAATGCGGGTTATTTGGCTTATCAAGAAGTAGGTAATGTGGAGGCTGCTAAAAAACATTTCAAAAGATTATTGGAAGTGGAGGAGTACAATAAGCTGAACACTTATTATTTCCTTATTCAGATTGCAAGTTCAGAAGATCAAGATCCTGAGCAGGCTTTGAAGTACACTTTAGCTGCAAGAGAAGATTTTCCAGAAGACAAAACCTTGTCTGAGTTTGAAGTACAGTTGCTACTCCAGTTAAACAGAATGGATGAAGCCATGGCTTCTGTTAAAAATGCATTGGCGGATGATCCAAATAACTCTGGATTGCTGTTGAGATATGGTTATCTTTTGGAACAGTCCGGTGACTTGGAAGGTGCTTTGGTACAATACAAAAAGGCCGTGGAAGCTGATCCTGATTTCTTTGAAGGCAATTATTACACTGGTGCGATCTACTTAGATAGAGCAAGGGCTATTTTGGCAGAAGTCAACAATCTTTCCGATGAAGAGTGGGAAAAGAGAGCCCCTGAAATGGGTGCTGAAGCAGATGGCTTATACAAAGATGCTGTCCCTTACTTTGCAAGAGCATCGGAAATCAGACCTGATAATACAGAAATCCTTGAGATTCTTTTCCAGATTCATACCCGATTGAAAAATACGGATGAGGCGGAAAAATACAATCAGAAATTGATTGCCATTTTAGGCCCAGATTGGATGGAGCGTTAAGTAATACTATGATAATAAAAAGAAGCCGGGCCAAATGGTCCGGCTTTTTTTGTATAGCAAAGGGAGATTATAAAATATTAGGTGTCAATTGAAATGAAACAAAACCCATTGATATAAAAATGAGTTTTAATTCTTATTGCATTACCGTAGATTTCCCCAAATTGACAAATTATGAAAAACCCAAAATGGTGGCTCTTTAGCTTTTGCTATTTCCTTTCATGTTATCTATTTGCTCAGACTTCCCCGTCTTCTGTTTTGTACCATGATCTTTTGAGGTTTCAGGAGACCAAAAGGATACTTTATGTAGCTGCTCACCCGGATGATGAGAATACCAGATTGATCGCTTATATGGCCAATGCGGAACATGCCGATATTGCTTATCTTTCCTTGACCAGAGGGGATGGTGGCCAGAATCTTATAGGAAAAGAGTTGGGTATTGAATTGGGATTGATCAGGACACATGAACTTTTGAAAGCTAGGGAAACTGATGGAGGAAGGCAATTTTTCAGCAGGGCCCTGGATTTTGGCTTTAGTAAAAACCCTGATGAAACCTTTAACAATTGGGACAGGGAAAAATTACTTTCAGATGTGATATGGATAGTCAGGAATTTCCAACCTGATATTATCATCAATCGCTTCAATACCATTCCGGGTACCACCCATGGGCATCATACTTCTTCGGCCATGCTCAGTGTGGAAGCTTTTACAAAGGCTGCAGATCCGAATATTTTTCCAGAGCAATTGCAACATACCCGACCTTGGCAGGCCAAAAGGATATTTTGGAATGCTTATAGCTGGGGCGGGCAGTACGAACCGAAGGAAGGGAAATTGTACCACAATTTCCCGGTAGGAGACTTTAACCCATTATTAGGGACTACCTACTCCCAAATTGCAGCAGATAGCCGAACCATGCACAAATCCCAGGGATTTGGTTCAACTTCCCAGATAGGGCAGGGCATAGACTTTATAGAGATGATTGAAGGGAGTACTTTTGAAAAGAGCCCTTTTGAAGGGATTGATTCCCGTTGGGGAATGTTGGCTAATGGCAAAGAAGTGGAGGCAGCTATTGAAAAGGCGCTTCAGCACTTTGATTTTGTTCGGCCAGAAAACAATATACATCAGCTCCTGGAAATCCATCGCTTACTATCAGAAGAAAAACTAGAAGACCAATGGTTTTTAGATAAAAAAGCCCATTTGGATCAGCTGATTTTGGATGTTTTGGGAATAAAATCTGAGTTTATCATTCGGAAAGAAATCGGCTATCCGGGAGAGCGGATCAATGTGGAAATGGTTTTCAACAACCCAAGTAGTTTTCCACTGACGCTGACTTCATTTAAAGGCAAATTGTTTAATCAGGAAATTCAAGCGGTGGCTGCAAATAACCGTCCTGTAGGTAAAAGCTTTGAAATAAATGTTCCTAAGGACTTTCCGGTTTCCCAGCCCTTTTGGTTGGTTGACCCGATAAAGAACAGTCTATTTGGCATTGAAGACCCCAGTTTAATAGGTCCGCCCATCAATGGTTCCACCATTTCAGGCACGGTTTATCTGCAAACAAATGGTCAAGAGCTAAGTTTGACTTTGCCTTTAAAGTACAAATACAATGATCAGGTGGATGGGGAGATCAATCAGCCCTTTACTTTGGTGCCGGAAGTAAATTTGAGTTTAGATAAATCCAACTTATTCATTATTCCGGGTGCAGATGATGTGCTTAGGGTCCAAGTCTCTTTCAGAGACCGTATTTTAGAAGGAGAGATTGGTATTGAGGGAATAGGCAAACATCAGTTTGAGATTTTGGATGAGCAGGTAGACGAGCGGAGAAACAGGATAGATTACCGTATTCGTTTTTTAGATGCTGACCGGGAAAAAACTGAAGTGATGGTTGTTTTTGAAACTCAAGATGGTAGAAAATTCCATCAGGACACAAAGAGGATTATTTATAAGCATATTCCAAACTTGACTTATTTTACCAATACCAGTCTCAATCTGGTCAAAATGGATATTGAGACCAACAGGCTTAAGGTAGGTTATATTCCAGGTGCAGGTGATGATGTTCCAAGTGTTTTGAGAAGCTTGGGCTATCAGGTATCTATTTTAGATGATGCTGATCTGAGGAAAAGTAGGCTTCAGGATTTTCACACCATCATAGTGGGGATCAGGGCTTTCAATGTTAACCAGTCTCTTGCTAACAACGTGGAAGAATTGATGGAATATGTGAAAGATGGCGGTAATCTGATCGTGCAATACAACACCTCTTCTCCGCTTTTGACAAGAGAATTAGGTCCTTTTCCTTTCAGCATTTCCAGAGACAGGGTGACGGTGGAAGAGTCACCGGTTAAAGCTGACTTTTCTCATTCGATTTTGAGCACACCCAATCAAATTGAACTGAGAGACTTTGAGGGATGGGTACAGGAAAGGGGGCTTTATTTCACCAGCAACTGGGATGCTCAGTATACTACGCCCTTAATCATGCAAGACCCGGGTGAAGAAGCGACAGCAGGGGCCTTATTGCATGCCAAATATGGTAAAGGAACTTATACCTATTCAGGGATATCCTGGTTCAGGCAATTGCCGGCAGGAGTTCCGGGAGCAATTAAAATTTTTGTCAACCTTATCGAGCAAGGACGTGAAAGATAACATCAATTGGAAAAAGTGGTATATCGCCCAGATGGTTGTTTTGGGTATTTTGGTCCTTTTGTTCTATTGGCTTAAAACCAGTTTTTCATGAGTACTATAGATTGGTTGGTGCTTTTTGGGACCCTTTTGACTATTGTGGGTTTTGGAGTATATAAAACCTACGGTATAAGGGATATGGATTCCTATATCCGGGGAACAGGGAATATGAACTGGTGGACCATCGGACTTTCCATCATGGCAACTCAGGCTTCTGCAATTACTTTCTTAAGCACACCTGGGCAAGCCTATGAAGATGGGATGCGCTTCATTCAGTTTTACTTCGGGCTTCCTTTGGCCATGATTATACTTTCGGTCACCTTTCTTCCCATGTATTACAAACTCAAGGTATATACAGCTTATGAATTCTTGGAAGATCGATTTGACCTTAAAACCAGGACGTTGGCAGCATTTCTTTTTTTGATTCAAAGAGGATTGGCAGCAGGCATTACCATTTATGCTCCTTCCATTATTCTATCAACTTTGCTGGGCTGGAACTTGACCTTTACTAATATTTTTATTGGCATTTTGGTGATCATTTACACCGTATCTGGTGGGACCAAAGCGGTTAGCATTACCCAAAAGCAACAAATGGGCATCATGATGGGAGGGATGATTTTGGCTGGAATTCTGGTCATTCAAATGCTTCCTATCCAATTTAACGAGGCTTTGCACGTGGCTGGGAAAATGGAAAAACTCAATATTGTGAATTTTGAGCTGGATCTAGGAGACCGTTATAACTTCTGGTCAGGGATGACAGCTGCTGTTTTCCTATTCATGTCATATTTTGGGACAGACCAATCCCAGGTTCAGCGCTACCTTACAGGAAGCTCCTTGACGCAAAGCAGGATGGGTTTGATGATGAATGGGCTTTTAAAGGTACCTATGCAGTTTATCATCCTGTTTATTGGGGTGATGGTTTTTGTGTTTTATCAGTATTTCCAACCACCTGTGGTTTTCAATAAGGTGCAGGTGGAGCAGTTGGAACAATCTGCTTTCAGGGAAGATTATTTGTTACTTCAGGAGGAATTCACGCAGGCATTTAAGGAGAAAAACCAACAGTTGGGTAATTTATTGCAGGCGGTAGAAGCCGATGATGCGGCTGCTATTGCCACTGCTAAAACACAAATTCAAGCTCAGGCGGCTTATCAGGAACAGGTGCGGAAAGAGGTGAAAGAACTGATTGTCAAAAACAATCCGGGTGCAGAGACCAGGGATACAGATTACGTCTTCATGCGTTTTGTGATGGATTATTTACCTACTGGGGTGGTGGGATTGTTGTTTGCGGTAATTTTCAGTGCTGCCATGTCCTCTACTGCCTCCGAACTTAATGCCTTGGGTTCAACCACCACCATTGACTTGTATAGACGCTCCATTGTGAAAAAGGCCGATCAGTACCATTACTTGATTTCTTCCAAGCTGTTTACCGCTTTTTGGGGGATTTTTGCCATTCTATTTGCCACTTATGCGACTTTATTCGAAAACCTGATTCAAGCGGTCAACTTACTGGGTTCCCTTTTTTATGGTACCATTTTAGGGATCTTTGTGGTAGGGTTTTACATGAAATGGGTCAAAGGAAATGCGGTATTCATTGCGGCATTTTTGGCAGAAGCTTTGATTTTACTGATTCATTACAATAATGGAGGTAGTATCCTCGGCATTCCTATTGATATCGGCTTTTTATGGTACAATGCCATTGGTTGTATTGCTGTGATGGTTTTTGCCGCTTTGATACAATTCTCATGGAGGGATTAAAAATCCGCTTTATTGCTTCTCGAAATTGCAAATTTCGAGAAGCTTTAACGTGTAATTAACGTGTAATAGGCTGAGGAAAAACTGCCATGCTTTCATGCCCTCCTTCACCCACAGACTGAACGGCAAAGAAATAATTGTCCTTGGAATAGGGAATAGTCAGGCTGGTATCTTCCGTATAGAACTTTTTTTGCCACATAGAAGCATCGGTTTCTCTCATTAGCACATAGTAACCTTTTGCTTTTCCTTTTTCAGGAGCTTCCCATCTCAATGTTGAGGTATTGCTTAATCTTCTGACATCTATGCCAACTGCTGTCGGTTCGGATGGTGCCGTAGCCATCGAAGCCAAAGATGCCAAATTGATACCGGTAACCTTTCTCATGTATTCATAGTCCACAAATTCAGGTAAATCACCGTATTGTATGCCGTTTTCTACGCGAACATCCTCATGCTGCTGGTAGTAGTTTTCATTCATTTCACACACACGGATGGCAGTAAAACCTTGCTGGGCAAATGGCGTGTGGTCTCCTCCTCTAAGGAATCGATCATTTCTGTAAAGCAATTTTACTTCCAATTGGTCGACATACCTTTCACCCACTTCCTTCATGTAGCGGGCTAGCTGACGGGATTTACTGTCATTTTCTCCATTGGTGTACCTGCGGATAGCAGCCATTCTTTCTGTTTCCGCTACCGGAACACCCTCTGAAAAAATCCTGACACGCGTATTGTCATTGATGTTGGTTTCCGATGAAAAACTATTGCCGATCATGTCATTGTTCAGCATGGCTACCAGATTCCAATTTTCATTTTTTGCTTTCTCAGCAAGGTAAGCAGCGCCTTTTAGACCCTGCTCTTCCCCTGAGACGATGACAAAAATGATGGTGGCGGGGAAGCTCTTTTTGGACATGATACGTGCGAGTTCAATTACCGCTGCTACGCCTGATCCATCATCATTAGCACCAGGAGCATCGATTTTAGCGTCCATTACATCGGAAGCCCTACTGTCGATATGCGCTGAAATGATAAAAATCCTATCATCCTGAGGATCTGTACCTTTTAGTGTTGCCATGACATTGCCCAATTCGCTGTCCTCGGGTATCCTTCTTCCGTCTGCAGGAATGATAAATGTATCGATATAGGAGCTCAAACGTCCTCCTGATTGGCCTTCAAAGGATTTGAAAAGATCCAAGACATATTTCTGGGAAGCATAGATTCCTTCATTGGGTTTATTATCACTGAGGGTGTGGCGGGTTCTGAATGCAGACAGATCCCTAACATATTTTTCCAGGTTTTCTGCTGAAATTTCCCTTACCATACTTTCAATCTTACCATCCCTATGGATGATTTGTGTTTGTGCATGGGTGAGCTGAGTAAGGGTTAGAAGAGCGATCAGTGTTAAAATTTTTCTCATACTTTCTTAAATCTTATGTCATTCGCTTAAATTTACATGGATCTACCAATGATTTAAATATATATTACATGAGCGCATTATCTGAGCCACAAGCAGGGGAATACAATCCATATTACGAGTCTTATGTTTCTTTTGTAAAAGGGAAAAATATAGCCGATGTTTTACGCAATCAAATTGACGATGTCAGGCAAGCTTTCGGTCAATTGGGTGAAGAAGGGAGTCAAAAAGCATATGCTGCCGGTAAATGGACGGGCAAAGAACTTTTAGGACATATAACAGATACGGACAGGATCATGGCATATAGGGCATTGTGTATCGCCAGGGGCGAACAGGCAGCCTTGCCGGGTTATGATGAAAATGCCTATGCATCAAATGGATTTTTCAATGGCCTTTCTTTGGGTAGTTTACTGGATGAGTTTGAAGCATCGCGGTATGCTTTACTCGCTTTACTGAAAAACCTGCCTGAAGCCACACACACAATTAAAGGCAATGCCAATAACAGTCCAGTTTCGGTAAGGGCTTTATTTTACATCATTGCCGGACATACAGAGCATCATCTGAACATATTGAAAACCAGGTATTTTTAGGTCTTTTTTTGGTATTTATGAAGGATTTAATAAAAGTTTAATCCTTCAGATTCGGCTTTTTTGCTTAATTTTGCAGAATTTATCTATTACAAAATGATTTTATAAACTATGAAAAGAACGAGAGCACAGGAATCCAGAGCGGCGATTGAGAAGCTATATATCACCATGCGGCACCTTTTTATGAGAGGTTCTTATAAGCCGATGGGCGTTTCAGGAGAGTCTTTGGTGGATTCACTTTTGGTGTTAAGTCCTGAGATTTATGGCCTTTTGGCCCAGGATGAAAAAATAGAATTGGATGGCCTTTTGTATGTCATGGAAAGGCTTCCCAGAGGCATCGAAGAATGTCGTTATATACGATTGATCAGTAGGGAAGGGTATGAAAACTCCACCTTTCCTGCCATTGTGCCTGCCAAGCGCAGAAGAAACTGTTACAGGGTAGATGAGGATCAGATGTATGTTGAAATGACACGAGGAAGGTCTGATATTTATGATATTTTGACCCATTTGACTTTTTTATATGTAGAGTCTGAAAAAATCAGAAGCAATAGTACCGATCCCAAAGGGCGGATTGACTTGAATTGGGAGATGCTTGGTAAGATTGTGGCCAAGGAAGAAAATGGTGAGGATTTTGACAAAGAGGTGGCCTGTTCTTATCTCAGTCATGTGATTGGAAGAACCTTTGATGAAACCCATGATGCTGTACAGAAGTTTGAAGTTTCCCCACATACCAATAGTCTTTTCAGAATTGTTTACCATTTGGGAAAATTGGCTATGGATGAGACTTTTGAAGGAAGGGACAGGGAAATATCTTTTTCTTCCACATTACGCTTAAGGGTAGGTCATCACGTTTATGGGGAGTTATGGGCCAATAAAATCAAGAAAGTCTTATTTGATCACGGATTGATAGATAGGCCCTTACATATTGTATCTGCTAATTTGCATAGTTTTCTTAATACCATTTATGGCCATCAGGCATTGGGGTTGAGTACCTTTGAAGAAATTGAAAAGGTGGCCATGGACATCAGTGTTGGCGCAAAACAAAACAAAGCCAAAGAAATTTATAATTATGCTCAGGAAAACGGTTTCATTGAAATATTTGATGAATCCGGAACCAATATACATGTGCAGCTTTTTGACACTGCGGCCATGTCAGCCAAAACCTTGCTTTCAGGTTGTGAATTGCCTGAGGACCCCAATAAAAGGCCTGTAATTCTTGTGATGGATTATGCTTTTGGAGAACAGGCTTATGAGTGTTTTGATGAATTATTGAAGCCTTATGAATTAGAAAATGGCAAATCTTTTCCCCTTAATGTACTTTCAGCCTCTATTATGGGAAAGGCAGGTATTTTAACCGGTAGGAAAGGGGATATTATGATCCCTGATAGCCATGTTTTTGAAGGAACGGCGGACAATTATCCATTCAAAAATGAGCTGAACAAAAAAGACTTTGAAGGCCACGGTCTTGGCGTTTTCCAAGGCACAATGTTTACAGTCTTAGGTACTTCTCTCCAAAATAAGGATGTACTCAGTTACCTGATGGAATCATCATGGAAAGCCATAGGGCTTGAAATGGAAGGTGCGCATTATCAAAAAGCCATTCAATCAGAAAGCCGGATCAGACAGAGTATTAAAAAGAATGTCAAAGTCATGTATGCCTATTATGCTTCGGATAATCCTTTGGAGACAGGAAGTACCCTAGCTTCTGGTGCATTGGGTATGGATGGGGTGAAACCTACTTATCTGATTACTTATAAAATTTTACAAAAGTTGTTTATATAAAGAATTTATACAAAAAATTCTTTTGCAAGAATAATAATTTAAAAAACCTCCTTCTGATTTCAGAAGGAGGTTTTTCTGTTTATATCGCTATTTTATGACTTTTTTAGTTGTGCCTTTAATCATAGTGGAATATGATTTTCGTCATGATGTATTAGGCTCTTTGTTTCCAAATTTGTGCTATCAATTAACCGGATAAGATTATGAAATTTACAAAAACCTTAATACCCGTTTTGATCCTTACGCTGATGTTTGGTCTTATAGAAGTTGCAAAAGCTCAAACAAAATATGTATTGGGACCATCCCCTGAACTGAAAGTAGAAGGAGGTTCCTCACTTCATGATTGGGACATGACTTCCAATACAGCCAAAGGCGAAGGAGAGTTTTTAATGGAAGGTAACCAATTCAAAGGCATCAAAAATCTTCAAGTTACCATGGAAGCTGAAAGCTTAAAAAGTGGAACCAGAGGATTGGATTCCAATGCTTACAAAGCCTTGGATACTAAAAAGAACAAGGAGGTCAAATTCACACTGAAGGAATTGACTGGCAATGGATCAAATTATCAGGCAAAAGGTGACTTTACCATTGCTGGGGTGACTAAACCAGCCAGTTTTCCAGTGAAAGTTTCTCAAAGTGGTAAAAACATCATATTTGAAGGAAACTATGATACAAAATTGACAACATTCTCGATTGATCCACCAACAGCGCTTTTAGGTACTGTCAAGACAAGAGATGAAATCACTATAAAATTTAAAACAACATTTCAACCAAATAATTAAAATCCCATAACTATGAAAAAGATAATTTTTACCGCGATTGCCTTAATCGGATTTGTTGTATCCGGTATGGCTCAGGGACTTCAGAGAGACATGCAATTCTGGAGACCTTATGACCAAAGAGGTTTGAATATTTTCGAAACCGGAAAAGAAGATACCGTTGCTTTTGATGGTATGCGGGTAAGGATTGGTGGCCATTTTGCCCAGCAATGGCAAAACCTAAGCCACTCTAATACAGCTTCACCCAATTTAAATCCCAATGGTGTTAACCTGAATCAATTGATGGAAATTGGAGCAGGAACTAACTTGGCTACCGCTAACCTAAATATTGATGTGGCCCTGGCAGATGGTGTGCGCTTGAACTTAATTACTTACCTTTCTTCCCGTCACCATCCTGAAGCATGGGTTAAAGGAGGTTTTATTCAAGTAGATAAATTGGACTTCCTTGGTTTAGGTGAGCAAGATTGGTTCAATAAATATTTAACCCTTCGTGTGGGGCACATGGAAATCAACTACGGTGATGCCCACTTTAGAAGATCAGATAATGGCAATGCCATGTGGAATCCATTTGTAGGTAACTATATCATGGACGCCTTTACCACAGAAGTTGGGGGTGAATTATTCTTCCAAAATAAGGGCTGGTTGGCTATGGTGGCTGTTACCGGTGGTGAAATCCAGGGCGGTGTAACCAATCCGGCCAATAGAAATCCCAATTTTATTGGTAAATTTGGTTATGACAACATGGTTGCGGATGACCTCAGGGTTAGGTTGACAGGTTCTATCTATACCACTTCAGGTTCTCAGAGAAATACCCTATGGGGAGGTGACAGGGCAGGTTCCAGGTACTACATGGTGATGGAAAACACCTTGGCTTCTACAGCAGGTAATTTTACTTCAGGTAGGTTTAACCCGAATCAGACAGATAATATCACAGCTTGGGTAATCAATCCCTTCGTGAAATTCCATGGTTTGGAATTCTTCGGTAACTTTGAAAGAACAACCGGTTCAGCAAGAGGTGAGGCAGACAATAGAACCTGGAATCAAATCGGAACAGACCTGGTGTATAGATTTGGAACCCATGAAAAATTCTATGTGGCAGGAAGATACAATAAGGTTGAAGGAACACTTTTTGGCTCAGGTCTTGAAGCAAGTATTGACCGAGTGCAAGTAGGTGGTGGATGGTTTGTTACCAAAAATATCTTGGCTAAATTAGAGTACGTGAGCCAAAACTACAATGGCTTTGCCGCAAGTGATATCAGAAATGGTGGCAAATTCAATGGCTTGATGATTGAAGGTGTGATAGGCTTCTAAAATAATGATCATATGCGTGTCCTTTTAGCGCTTTTCCTGGTCCTTTTGAATCCTTATAAAGAAGAAAGGGAGGTCGTAGTAACCAAAAAAATGATCACCGTCAGTGGTCAGACCTCTATTGGTGGATTCGATTGTGACTATGCAAAAAATAGCTTGAAGGACACGCTTATTATTGACTCTCCCTTAAAGTCCAAAGAACTTGTTTTTGATATACCAGTCCAAGAATTTTCCTGCGGTAATTTTTTGTTGAACCGTGATTTCCGGAAAACCATCAAAGCGGAGGATTATCCTCATGCAAGGGTAAGAGTGAAGAACCTTAAATCCAATTACGGACATTATTCCTGTGACCTTTCCGTAGACATAGTTGGTAAAAAACTCCATTATAAAGACCTGCCGCTAAAAAGAGTGGCAGATGGTATTCGTGCCAATCTTGTACTCAGCTTTAATGAACTTGAATTGGAAGCGCCAAAGAAACTTGGCGGCCTCGTTAAGGTAGAAGAGGAATTGAAGCTGGAGTTCAATCTGTCATTCTGAGAATTCAACATTTAGGAAAATGTTCAGAAAAAGAAATGACAGTTATTGAAACGTCATGCTGAGCGGAGCTTGCGGAGTCGAAGTATCTCCCATAAAATAGGAGACCCCCCGAAAGCATCGGGGCAGGCTTTCGCTTCACTCAGGGTGACGGTTACTCCTATCTGTCAATGGGCGAGAAGTCCCTCGATTTTTTTGGAAACTTTATTAAAATCAAACTGGTCCAGTGCAACCTGCATTTTTCCTTTAATTTCTTCCAAACAAAGGTTGCCAATACTTCCTTCGTGGCTGTGGTTAACTTTGCTTTGGTCGGGCTGGAAATTTCCGGCTTCAATATCCAATCCTACTTTTTTGTAGGCATCTCTGAACGGCATGCCCTGCAAAACCAAATCATTGACCACTTCCACACTGAAGACATACTGATACATGTCGTCTTTGAGGATATTTTCTTTGATTTTTATTTCTTTCAACATGAAAGTACTCATCCGTAGGCAATCCAAAAGGCTATCTATTCCAGGGAAAATAGACTCTTTGAGCAATTGCAGGTCCCTGTGATACCCTGTGGTCATGTTAGTCAAAAGTAAGGTAGCCTGATTGGGAATGGCCTGTATCTGATTGGTTTTAGCCCTAATCAATTCAAATACATCCGGGTTCTTCTTATGGGGCATGATGCTACTTCCTGTGGTCAGATTGTCCGGGAAGCTGATGAAACCGAAATGCTGATTCATGAAAATACAGACATCTGCTGCCAGTTTGTTTAAGGTTCCAGCTATGCCTGCCATGGCAAAAGCAAGGTTTTTTTCTGTTTTTCCCCGACTGTTTTGTGCGTTGATCACGTTGTGGTGCAGGTCCTCAAAGCCCAATAGTTGGGTGGTCAAGGTCCTGTTCAGGGGAAAGGAAGAACCATAGCCTGCGGCGGAACCTAAGGGGTTTTTATTGGACAACTTGTAAGCAGCGTACAGGAGATCCATGTCTTCGGCTAAGCTCTCCGCAAAAGAAGCGAACCATAATCCAAATGATGAAGGCATAGCCAATTGGGTATGGGTGTATCCAGGCATCAGATCTGCTTTGTGCTTATCGGCCAATTCAGTTAATAACGTAAATAATTCTATGCTTGCTTCTGTGATTTCCCTTATGGCAGCCCTGTAAAATAGTTTCAGATCTACCAGGACCTGATCGTTTCTAGACCTGCCGCTGTGTAGCTTTTTCCCTACTTCACCCAATCTTTGTGTCAATAAAAATTCAACTTGAGAATGTACATCCTCCACACCCTCTTCGATGGTAAACTGACCTTTTTCAATTTCAAAGTAAATGTCCTTTAAGCCTTTGAGCAAAAGCTCCCGTTCTCCTTGTGTCAAAAGTCCGATTTTCTTAAGCATGATGGCATGGGCCATGGATCCCAAAACATCGAAAGGGGCTAAAATGATATCAAATTCAGGATCCCTTCCAATGGTGAATTGTTCGACTTCTTTCTTTGCACTTGTGTTTTTTTGCCAGAGCTTCATGCTTGAATTATTCTTTTTAATTGTCTAGGGTTACTTTTATTTTACCAATTCTGCGTAGGTTTCCAATAAGCGAATATAGCCAATGATTCCATTTTTAATTTCATTGATATAAATGAATTCGTCAGCGGTATGTGACCTGGCAGAATCTCCCGGGCCGATTTTTATAGATGGAAAGGGGATAAGTGCCTGATCAGATAGGGTAGGACTCCCATATTTTTCAAGGTTTAAGATTTCCCCTACTTTTAGTATAGGGTGTCCATCAGGAACTTTTGAAGAGTTCAGCCGCAAAGATCTGGGATGAAGTTCTGCCTTGAGAACAATTCTCAATTCCTCCATAGCCTCTTCTAAGGTGTATGCATCTGTCACCCTTACGTCCAAGGTGTAGGTACAAAGATCAGGCACGACATTGTGCTGATCACCTGATTGAATGATGGTGGCTGTAACTTTACTTTTCCCTAAATAGGGTGAAATCCTTTTGAATTGATAATCTCTGATAGCATTTAGGTCATCTAAAGCTTTGTAAAGGGCATTTTCTCCTTCTTCCCTTGCTGCATGCCCCGCTTTGCCAGTAACTCTGGCGTCAATTACCAATAATCCTTTTTCGGCAACGGCCATCTGCATAAGCGTAGGTTCCCCTACAATGGCCAGTTTCAGATCCGGAAGTTCAGAAAGGATGCTTTCAATTCCATTTTTCCCGGAAATTTCTTCTTCGGCCGTAGCGGCCATGATCAGATTAAAGGGGAGTTCTTTTTCATAAAAATAGAGGAAGGTGGCCAAAAGACTTACCAGACAACCTCCGGCATCATTACTGCCCAGGCCAAAGAGTTTACCATCATCTATAATGGCCTTAAATGGGTCTTTGGTATATCCTAAATTGGGCTTAACGGTATCGTGGTGCGAATTGAGTAAAATGTAGGGCTTGTTTTCCCACTTTCTTTTCGAGAAAGCCCAGACATTGTTTCCTTTCCTAAAGCAAACAGCGCCATGCTCCGTCAAGAAAGCCTCAATCAGGTCAGCGGTAAGATGTTCCTCTTTACTCAGTGAAGGTGTTTCAATGAGGGATTGGAGTAAGGCAATGGCCTTATCTGTCAGTTCCTGCACCAAATTGTCCATAAATTTCAATACAAGTCGTACTTGTGCCTCTCAATGCTTGTACCTGAAAGTTTTCCCTTTGCGGCCAGTAATAAATTCTCTGCTTTACCTATCCAAACATGGTTGACACCTTTGTGAAGTGCGGTAAATGCATTATCTAATTTAGGGATCATGCCGGAGTGAATCACGTTTTCTTTTCTCAGCTCTGCGTAGATATCCTCATTGATGAGTGGTATGATGGAACTTTCATTTTTTTCATCGATCAAAACGCCTGCTTTGTTGAAGCAATAATAGAGGTTCACGTTAAGCTTTTTGGATAGATTGGTCGCCAACTCTGAAGCAATGCTGTCTGCATTGGTATTGAGTAACTGTCCTTTTTTATCATGGGTAATGGCACTGACTACAGGGATGATGTCAGCATCCAGCAAGGTTTTGATGAGGTCAACATTAACTTCCTTAATATCTCCTACAAAACCATAATCAATGGTTTTGACAGGTCTTTTGATGGAACGGATCAGGTTGCCGTCAGCTCCGGTCATTCCCAAGGCATTTTGTTTCAAACCCTGCAATTTGGCTACGATCTGTTTGTTGATGAGTCCGGCATAAACCATGGTGACGATATCTAGCGTGTCTTTGTCGGTGATTCTTCTGCCGTCTACCATTTCAGGCATGACACCAAGGCTTTCCCCAAATTTGGATGCCATAATTCCCCCTCCGTGAACCAGGATTTTTTTGCCTGGAAACCTAGCGAAAAGGTAAAGGAATTCATCCAACTTTTCAGGAAAGTCGATGACATTGCCTCCGATTTTAATGATGCTTACATTCATGGGTAGTGTAGTTGGTTTATTAGTAGTTAAAGTTGTTGTATTAGCCTAAAATTTGGCTAATGACCGCTTGCGCGGCATAAATTCTATTTTCGGCCTGTTGCTGTATGATGCTTCTCTTTCCGTCCAGTATTTCATCAGATAGTTCTAAGTTTCTTCGTACTGGCAGACAGTGCATAACCTTGGCATTTTTAGCATGTTTTAGGTGCTTTTCTGTCAGCATCCATGCACTGTCAGTCGTGACTATTTTCCCATAATCATTAAAACCTGACCAGTTTTTCACATAGACGAAATCAGCATCTTCCAAAGCTTTATGTTGGTCGAGTTCAATTTTTGCACCTTTTGTGAATTGTGGGTCAAGATGATAGTCTTGGGGATGCGTTATGGTCAGTTCATGCCCACAGCCTAATGCCCATTCTGTGAAAGAGTTGGCCACGGCATGGGGTATGGCCTTGATATGGGGTGCCCAAGTCAAGACTACCTTTGGTTTTTTAGTGCCCTTCCATTGCTCTTGAATGGTGATCATATCTGCAAGGCTTTGCAGGGGATGCCTGATGGCACTTTCCAAGCTGATGACAGGTACTCCGGAATATTTGACAAACTGGTTGAAAATAAAATCTTCAATATCTTCTTGCTTATTGGTTAGGCTGGGAAATGCCCTGATTGCCAAAATGTCGAAATACGAACCAAGTACTGCTGCAGCATCTTTGATATGCTCCACGGTACCCTTATTCATCACTGCACCTTCTTTCATCTCCAAAGCCCATCCTTCTTTGTCCATATTCATGACAATGGGTTCCATTCCCAAGTTCAGCGCAGCAATTTGGGTACTGGCCCGCGTCCTTAAGGATGGGTTTAAGAAAATACAACCGATCCTTTTTCCGGAACCTTTGTTCAGGTCCACACGGCTGTTGGTCTTGTAAAACAATGCTTTTTCTATGAGTAGATCGGCAACTGCCTTGGAATCAAATTTTGTAAAATACTTCATAATTCTGATAGGTTGTCCCCATACTGGAAGGGGCAGTCTCAGTTTAATATTTTCTTTAAACTTTCCAAAAACGAATATAGTTCATTTGTTTTAATAGTTAAAGGAGGCAGCAAACGAATGGTCTGTTTACCTGATGAACTGCCAGTAAAAATTTTGTATTTTTTTACTAATTCAGAACGTACTGGAGCAGCGTCTCTGTCCAGATCTATTCCTATCATCAATCCGATTCCACGCACCTCTCTGATGCCGGGAATTTCCTTTAAAGCTTGGATGAGATAATCGCCCATTTTCAGTGCATGCGGCATCAGATTTTCTTGTTCTATTACCTCCAAGACTGCCAAACCTGCGGCACAGGCAAGGTGGTTGCCTCCAAAGGTGGTGCCCAAAAGCCCATAAGAGGCTTTTATATCCGGGTGGATCAACACTCCCCCAATGGGAAAGCCATTGCCCATGCCTTTTGCCATTGTAATCAGGTCTGGTGCTAAGCCTTCTACCCATTGGTGCGCAAAAAACTTGCCAGTACGGCCATAACCGGATTGAACTTCGTCAAGGATGAGTTTGGTGCCGTAACTTTTGGATAAGACAGCCAGTTGCTTCAGAAATTGAGCGTCCGGTACATGGATGCCTCCGACCCCTTGAATACCTTCAATGATGATTCCAGCAATATTTCCCTTCTTCAACTGACTTTCTACAGCGTGAAGGTCATTCCAGGGCAAAATGTGGGCATCAGCCCTTTCATTGGAAGGTGCAATGATTTTGGGATTGTCCGTTAATACCACCGCACCGGCTGTTCTTCCATGGAAAGCACCTGAAAAACTGATAAAGCCGGATTTTCCTGTAGCAAAAGATGCGAGCTTCAAAGCGTTTTCATTGGCCTCGGCACCGGAATTGCATAAAAAAAGCTGGTAATCAGGGTAACCGGAAAGTTCTCCAAGTTTTTCTGCCAACGCTTTCTGAATAGGGATTTGAACAGAATTGGAATAAAAGCAGATTTTATCCAATTGCTCCTTGATCCTTTGATTAAAATGGGGATGGCTGTGTCCTATTGAGATCACCGCATGCCCTCCATAAAGGTCCAGATATTCCTCTCCTTTATTGTCCCAGATTGTTGCTCCTTGCGCTTTTTCAGGAGTAACATCCATTAATGGATATACGTCAAACAAGTTCATAGCTAATGGGTTAGAATGCGATACTTTTTAGGTTGAGTCCAAGTCTTTCTTCCAATCCAAATGCCAGGTTGAAATTCTGTACAGCTTGTCCCGAAGCACCTTTCAAAAGGTTGTCTATGGCAGCATAAATTATCAGGTTTCCTTTTTCCTTTTTCAAATGGAGCAGGCATTTATTGGTGTTAACCACCTGTTTTAGATCAATATCAGCTTCAGATACCCAAGTAAATGGGGCTTCCTGATAAAAAGAACGGTAGCTGTTTGTGGCTTCGTCTAAAGTACCCTCAAATGGAAAATAAGCAGTAATCCAAATGCCTCGGGTAAAATTTCCTCTATAAGGTACAAAGAGCAATTCCTGCTGGAAGTCTGACTCTATCTGTCTAAAAGTCTGCCCGATTTCTTTTAAGTGCTGGTGATTGAAAAGCTTATAAACCGATATGTTATTTGTTCTGTAACTGAAGTGGGTGGTTTCACTTAAGGCTTTTCCTGCACCGGTACTTCCCGTGATTCCTGTGATGTGAATGCTGTCTTTTGTCCATCCCGCTGCTACTGCAGGCGCTAGGGCCAATTGAATACCTGTAGCGAAACAACCGGGATTGGCTATTTTTTTTGCCTGTTTAATTTTGTCTTTGTTCACTTCAGGAAGACCGTAGGTAAAACCATTGCTTTCATCCCTGAAATCTGTACTTAGGTCTATGATGACCGTATCTTTGGGAAACGCATGTTTTTCCAAAAATCCTTTGGTCTGTCCATGCGGAAGGCCCAGAAACAAGGCTTCTATGCCTTCCGTCTGTACTTCATCTGTAAATACCAACTCTGTTTCTCCAATCAGATCTGGATGTACTTTGGTGACTTTTTTCCCTTTTTGACTATTGCTATGTACGTATATCAGCTCGCAGGCAGGATGATGAACGAGGAGCCTGAGCAATTCTCCTCCTGTATATCCGGCTGCACCGATAATGGCTGTTTTAATTTTCTTCATGGTGGTTGACTTGGTGGAAAATGGCTGTTTGGTTACCTAAAATTCTGGTAAAGCCTTTGACGTCTTCTGCGGTATATCCTTTGTTCATTTCCCCATAACTTCCAAACTTAGAAGCCATAAGGTCATGAGAGGATTCAATGCCCACCATTTGGAAGCGGTAGGGGTGGAGCAATACTTTTACCTTACCACTGACAAATTCTTGGGTGCTTTCCAAAAAGGCTTCCAGGTCCCTCATTACTGGATCCAGGTAATGCCCTTCATGGAGATGGTTACCGTAAAATTCTGAAATTTGGTTTTTCCAAAAGGTTTGCCATTTGGTCAAACAGTGTTTTTCCAAAAGTTGGTGGGCCTTAATGATAATCAAGGGGGCTGCCGCTTCAAAACCAACCCTGCCTTTAATGCCTATGATGGTATCCCCTACATGGATATCCCTGCCTATGCCAAATGGGGCTGCAATTTCTTGGATTTTTTGAATGGCTTCTACTGGGTTGTCATAGATGATCCCATTTACAGCTTTGGTTTCCCCTTTTTCAAATACTATGGTCATCTCTTCTGTTGCTGTTTTGCTGACTTGGGTAGGCCAGGCAGCTTCAGGCAAAGTTTGGTTGGAAGTAAGGGTTTCTTTTCCCCCCACAGAGGTTCCCCAAATGCCTTTGTTGATGGAATAGGCAGCTTTTTCAAAATTCATGGATACCCCATGTTTTTTGAGGTAGTCTATTTCTTCTTCCCTGCTTAATTTCAAGTCCCGAATAGGGGTGATGATTTCTATATCCGGGATAATGGTCTGGAAAATCATGTCAAAACGTACCTGGTCATTCCCTGCCCCGGTACTGCCATGGGCCACTGATTTGGCGCCGATTTTTTTGACATACTCGGCCAAGGTTTTGGCTTGCAAGATCCTTTCTGCACTCACAGAAAGGGGGTAGGTTTGGTTTTTAAGGACATTTCCAAAGATCAGGAATTTGATGACTTCCTGGTAATAGGTTTTGGTCACATCCAAGATGACAAAGGAGGCGATACCGAGTCCATTGGCCCTAATTTCTATATCCTTCAACTCATCTGGAGAAAAACCGCCTGTATTGATCAGGACGGCATGTACTTCGTACCCGAGGTCTTTGGAAAGGTGCAATGCACAAAAGGTGGTATCCAAACCTCCACTGTACGCTAATACGACTTTTTTCATTTTTTTAAAGGTTGTAGGGAAAGCCAGGAATAGCTTTCGGGTTTAAAATATGCTTAAGGTTTTGTTCTTGGTTTTTTTGATATTCAGCATGATGGCCTTTTTCAGCCTGGTCCACCTTTCAAATAATTTCAGGTTCTTTTTGAAATCATTGCGTAAGGCTACCTCTTCGGTCTTGGCTTTTCTGGAGGGATCGTAAAGCATAGCCGTGCAAAGGCAGTTTTGCCGGCTTTTTGACTTTAGTATTTCTACATTGATACAGCTGTTGCACCCTTTCCAGAATTCTTCATCTTCCGTAAGGTCTGAGTAAGAAACAGGAACGTAGCCTAAATCTGAATTGATCTTCATGACTGCAGCACCGGTGGTCAGACCAAATATTTTTGCATCAGGATATTTTAAACGGCTGAGCTTAAATACTTCACTTTTGATCTGACGTGCCAAGCCGTATTTTCGGAATTCAGGTGCTACAATAAGGCCTGAATTGGCCACAAATTTACCATGGCCCCAAGCCTCAATATAACAAAATCCAGCCCAAACGCCATCTTTGGTTAAAGCAATCACTGCCTTACCTTCCTGCATCTTGGTTTTGATGTATTCGGGGGAACGCTTGGCAATGCCAGTGCCTCTAGCTTTAGCAGATTGTTCCATCTCCTGGGTTATGGTTTCCGCGTAATTCAGATGTTTTTCTGTTGCGGGTTGTATGATAAAGGAATGATTTTCCATTTAATTCAATTTGGAATAAATAGATGCTTTGCTCAGTGAGCGTTTGGGTTAAATAGAATGATATGGGGAATTATGCTATTGTCGGCCTTCCACGTAGGACACCATAATATATTACAGGGACGTCGCCCTGAAGCTGTTCCTAAATCTCCTCAAAGGAGCCAAAAATAACATAGACACAACAACAGCATATGCTGAAGTGGGCAGTAAATATTGCGCTATGTTGTTTAGGTTTTGCATTTAATTCAAAATACGATGTAAAGGTTGCAAGGTTTGAAATAAAATGCAAGTATTGGTAAGGATTATTTAGCAGAGTTATGGATTTATCCTTTTTATGGCAGTAAGGTACTGTCAGGATGCCCCTGAAGCCATTTCTTTTATGGCTTCGACAAATACATCCAGTTCTTCTGGAGTGGTATAAATATTTGGGGTAATCCTACATCCATATACGCCAGCGTATTTAATTCCAACGGTATAAATGCCGTATTTGTCCAATAAAATTTTGGCCATTTCATTAGGTTCCAATCCCTTAATGCCCACATTGGCAATGCCACAACTTCTGCTGGGATCAGCGGGGGTATTGAGCAAGACCCCGGGAATGTCCCTTACTTGATCGGACCAATATAATTGCAGGTAGCGCAACCTTTCCTCTTTGCGTTTGGCACCGATTTTCTCAAAATAATCGATTGCGTTGTTTACTGCCAGGTCAGTTGCCACTGGATGGGTCCCGGTATGGTTAAGGTTTTTGATATTGGGATGATCCAATTCATAAGGAGCCATCAGGGGCCAGATTTTATTGATTTTGTCTTTTTTGACATACAATAACCCTGCACCTAATGGTACACTTAGCCATTTGTGCAGGCTGCAGGCATAGTAGTCACAACCCAAATCATCTATTTTAAAATCAAAATGGGCGATACAGTGTGCGCCGTCCAACATGACTTCTACGCCTTTGCTATGGGCCATGTCACAGATTTTTTTTACCGGGAGGATCTGACCGGTGATATTGATCATATGGCTGACCATGATCAGTTTGGTGTTGGGCGTGATGGCCTCTTCGTAGATTTTTACAATTTCCTCATCAGATTGGGGGTGGAGGGGGATGTCCACAATTTTGTTGACCATGCCATAGCGCCTGGACACCAGTTCAAACATGTTTTTGATACTTCCGTAATCTTGGTGTGCAAAAACCGCCTCATCTCCTTTTTCCCAAGGGTATCCTGAGATAATGATGTCCAGAGATTCTGTGGCATTTCGGGTAATGGCTACTTCATCTTCAGTTCCACCAAATTGGGCAGCCAATCTTGCAGCCGCTTTGTCTTTGTTGTCCCATTGGACGGTTCTGAAATACCAAGAGCCTTGGTAGTTGATTTCCCTGATCCAGTCTATGTATCCTTCCAGCGTTTCTTGGGGAATAAAACAATAATAGCCGTTTTCCAAATTGATATAATCCGGTTTGAGTTTATAGCCACCTCTGATTTCAGCCCAAAAGTTCTCATCCTTTGCCAGCCTTGCTGGAGGAATATGGGCATAAGCCTCAATTGTTTTGGATAAGGCCTGGAATGATGCGGAAGAGGCAAAGCTTGTAAATGCCAGACTTTTAAGAAATGCTCTTTTGTTCATGGGGTATCCGGGGTTTGCTTTCCAATTTGTGGAAAAAAAATGGTAAAAAAAATTAAAAACACGAATTTTGTTGATTAAATTTGTCAACAATAAAAATGTCTACAAAAATGAAGACTTTAGCAAAAGCTTTGACCGAAAGAAGATTTCAAAAGGGTTGGGTGGTAAGACAGCTTGCCTTTGAAGCCAAAATAGATCCGGCCTTGGTTTCAAAATTTGAAAAAGGGGTAAGGAGGCCTACAGAGGAGAATCTCAAGGCCTTGGCTTTGGCTTTGGATCTTCCTTTTGACGCATTAAGAAAGCTATGGTTGGTAGACAAGATCTATCAGCTACTTGAGGACGAGAAAGATGCGGTAGAGATTTTAGCATTAGTTGAGTCCAGGCTGGAGTATTTGAGTAGCCACAAAGCCCTACAAATGCAGGGCTTGAGTGCCGGGATTCAGGAAAAATTAAAGCAGATTGATACTTTAAAGGAGGAATGGCTCTCCAAAAAGCCTTTGGCAGGTACCCAATTACGAAAGTTGCAGGAATATTTCATGTTGGCGTATACCTTTGAGAGCAATAGAATCGAAGGCAATACCCTTACCTTACAAGAGACCCATTTGGTGGTCAATGAGGGGATTACCATAGGAGGGAAGTCCATGCGAGAGCACTTGGAGGCCATCAATCACGCAGAAGCAGTGGCCTACTTGGAGCAGTTGGTGAGTGATCAGATGGACTATGGTCCCAGGGTTCTGATGGAATTGCACTATTTGATCCTAAAGGGTATAGATCGAGATAATGCGGGCCGATACAGGAGTGTGCCTGTTCGTATTTCGGGCAGTGCCCATGAGCCACCTCAGCCGTATTTATTGGATAAGTTGATGGAGGAATATTTCATCCACTATGATGCTCAGAAGAAAATCCTCCATCCGGTCATTTTGGCGGCAGAGATGCATGAGCGTTTGGTTAGTATCCATCCCTTTATTGATGGAAATGGCCGGACCAGCAGGTTGGTGATGAACCTGATTTTGCTGAAGCATGGCCTGACCATTGCTAATCTGAAGGGAGATCTGGACTCCAGGTTGGCTTATTACAAGGCCTTGGAGGCCGTTCAGGTCGATAATAATCCAGAGGTGTTTTATCATCTGGTGGCGGACACCGTCATTGATTCTTTAAGGCATCACTTGGAATTGGTGTAGGGGCCAGGATGAAGTGTGGGAACAAGAGCCAAGGCAAAAGCGATGCACTGCGATTTGGTGAGCATGTCGAAGTGACAAAAGGCAAAAGTGGTTTGAAATGACTTAAGTAGCGTCATTCTGAGATTTTAGCATTTGGCATATACAGAAAGGATATGACAAATTAAAAACCAAACCTTCCGGCCCCTGAGCCTGCCGAGGGGGAGATTATATATCCGTCAATGGTAGAATTCAACAATTAAGAAAATGTTCAAAAAAAGAAATGACAGTCATTGAAGATTTATCCCTCTCTACCTCAGAGGGACATTTCTGGCAGATTTTTTTTTAACCACATAGGAGAAGATAGCACACATAGCTTCCCCTGTATCAACCGGTTGATTTTA
>NZ_AMGM01000025.1 GCF_000298295.1 Cecembia lonarensis LW9 | reverse complement strand
ACAATAAACGAATGAAAAACCTATTAATCCCCCGTGCTAAAAGATTACTCAAACACTTAGCAATACTTAGTTTTTTGATACCCCTTTTTCAATGTTCCCAAAAAGAGGGCATTAAACTTAATAAAGGCGATCATATCATCCTTATCGGCAACAATCTAGGCTCGAGAATGATGGATTATGGGCTTTTTGAAACGGAAATGTATGTCCGTTACCCAGATAGCCTGCTCTATATCAGGAATATGTGCGATGGAGGGAATACCCCGGGTTTCCGTCCACATTCCGGAAGGGTTTCCCCATGGGCATTTCCTGGGGCAGAAGACTTTCAGACTGAATTTGCCAATTCCTCTGGAAGTGAAGGTCATTATGAAAGCCCGGATGAGTGGTTGTTTCGGCATAAAGCAGACATCATTCTGGCCTTTTTTGGGTATAATGAATCCTTTCAAGGGGAAGCTGGCCTGGAAAATTATAAAGCAGAATTAGACGCTTTTATCAGACATACCCTACAGCAAAATTATAATGGAAGCACTCCGCCTAAATTGGCCCTCATTTCCCCCATAGCCTTTGAGGACTTATCGGCAACCAAGGATCTGCCTAATGGGGTGAAGGAAAACAAAAACCTTGAATTATACACTTTAGCGATGAAAGAGGTCGCTGAAAAACACCAAGTCCTTTTCGTGGATGCTTTTAATCCATCCAAAAAATGGTACGCATCCAATACCGATCCTTTAACCATAGACGGTTCCCAACTCAATGAATTGGGCTATCAAAAATTAGCGGTTTTGTTGGCCGATCAGGTTTTTGGCAAGGCTAAACTTAAAGCTGCTCAAAACAGGGATTTGATCCATGAGATGGTGATGCGGAAAAACTGGATGTGGCATAATGATTACAAAATTCCAAATGGCGTGCATGTCTATGGAAGAAGGTACAAACCGTTTGGACCGGACAATTATCCCTACGAACTGGAAAAAATAAGACAAATGACCGCCATTCGGGATGAAGCCATCTGGAAGGCAGCAAAAGGGGAAATCATGGATATTGAAGCAGCTGACAAAAATACCATAGAACTGCCACCTGTAGAGACCAATTACAATCCACAGCAAAATGGTAACCTGACTTATCTCTATGGTCAAGACGCCTTGGATCAATTGACAGTGCCAGAGGGATACAAAATTGAACTTTTTGCTTCAGAGGTTGAATTTCCTGATTTGGCCAATCCGGTGCAAATGAGTTTTGACAACAAAGGGAGGTTGTGGATAGCAACCTGTCCCAGTTATCCCCATTACAAGCCAGGCAATGAAAAACCCAATGACAAAATCATCATCCTAGAGGACACCAATGGCGATGGAAAAGCAGATAAGCAAACTGTTTTTGCGGATGGACTTCACCTCCCTATGGGATTCGAGATAGCTCCAGAAGGAGTATATGTTTCCCAGGGTACGCATCTAAAAATACTCATTGATACCAATGGAGATGACCGGGCCGATAAGGTTGAAATCTTGCTCAGTGGTTTCGATGACCACGATACCCACCATGTGATTTCTGCCTTTGCAGCAGATCCTTCCGGGGCGATTTACATGGGAGAGGGCGTATTTTTACACTCCAATGTAGAGACCTCCTATGGTCCTGTTCGGGCTACCAATGGAGGATTTTTCAGGTATAACCCTTCCAGACACCAATTAGAAAGAACTGCGCAATTGTCCATTCCCAATCCATGGGGGATAGCTTTTGATGAATGGGGGCAGAACTTCTTTGCCGAAACTTCTGGTCCTGACGTGATGTGGATGATGCCAGGTACGGTTTTGCCCAGATACGGGGAAGCCACCCATAAATCTTACAACCTCATTGAAGATGACCATAGGGTGAGGCCAACTTCAGGTTTGGAGTTTGTGTCTAGCAGGCACTTCCCAGATGAAGTGCAAGGAGACCTTTTGATCAACAATACGATCGGATTTTTGGGTATGAAGCAACATGCCATAGAAGATGATGGCACAGGTTTTAAGACCCGTCATAGATTGGATTTGGTAAAGGGTACCGATAGGAATTTCCGCCCTGTGGACATGGAATTCGCTCCCGATGGTTCGCTCTATTTTATTGATTGGCACAATGTGCTGATAGGCCATATGCAGCACAATGCCCGAGATCCCTTGAGGGACCACGTTCATGGCAGGGTCTATCGCATTACCTATCCGTCCAGACCCTTAGTGGAGCCGGCAAAAGTCCATGGTGCCAGTATCCCAGAGCTCTTGGACAATTTGAAATTACCGGAATTCAGGACAAAGTACAGGACCAAAAGGGAATTAAGAGGTAGAGATGCAGATCAGGTTTTGCAAGCCATCACATCGTGGACTGCCTCTTTAGACAAAAATGACCCGAAATATGAAGCTTATTTGTTGGAAGCACTATGGGTAAGTTGGGGTTTAAATAAGGTCGATCAGTCATTACTCCGGCAATTACTTCAAGCGAAAGATTTCAGGGTTAGGGCTGCGGCTGTGAGGGTACTGAGGTATACCGGTCACCAAGTGGCTGATCAGGCAGATCTAATGATGGAAGCTGTAAGAGATGAGCATGGACGGGTAAGACTGGAAGCTATTACAGCAGCGTCTTGGCTTCAAAAGGAAAAAGGCCTGCCCATTTTAGAAGAAGCAACAAAGAAACCTTTGGACAACTGGATGGTACATGCCCATGAGACTGCGGTAGCCCATATCAATGGGATTTCAGTCAGGGAAAAGAAAGAAGAAGACATCAGGTCCAATTTGACTGGGGGGGATCTGGAACTGTACCTCATAGGGAAAGAAATTTACAATAGAGATGGTTTTTGTGCTACCTGTCATCAGCCCGATGGCAGGGGGCTTTCAGCTTCTCAATTTCCACCAATTGTAGGCACCCAATGGGTTTTGGGCAGTGAAGAACGCTTGATCAAATTGGTATTGAAAGGCTTATTGGGGCCTATAGAGGTGCTGGGTAGGGAATACCCTGGCCATGTGCCTATGACGCCTTATGAAGGCATGCTTAATGACAATGAAATTGCAGCGGTATTGACCTATGTGAGAAACTCTTTTGGAAATCAAGCCTCTCCTATCCGTCCGGAAAAGGTAAAAGCAGTCAGGACATCGATTGAAAATAAGCGGGGATTTTATTCGCCAGCTGAGTTGTTGAAAGAACACCCGATGGAGAAATGAGATTTTAGACTTGCCTGCTGCAAGCAGGAGAGAGATGCTAGATGCGAGAGTCGAGAAGCAAGACTTTAGATAATTTAGGGATTCATTAAGGTAATTCCTTGAAATTGTGACAAAACAACCCCGATAGGGGTTTAATCCCTTAAGGGTATTTGCCCCGGGTGCAACCCGGGGTTGAGAGGTGATTTTGATATTCGGCAATCCCGACTCCAAGGGAGTCGAACTCTAGATAAGAAAATGAAATAAGTGTCAAGTATTTTCAGGACGAGACCAAGAAGCAAGACATAAGAAAAAATCTAGAAGGGTTAGGTAGCATGTACCATCCGCCACTGCAGACAAGATGTGCCAAGTACTAGGTACCATGTACAAAGTACGAGGATTTGAAATCATATTTTGAACAAACTTTAAAATAGCGCTATGCTGACACGTTTTGGAATTTCAATTGTAATTTTTTTATCTCTTGGATGCAGCGCCGATATAAAAGAAATGGCTTATGGCTCCGAAGACATTACAGCAAATAGCAATGGCCTGCATGGCTATATTGGCTATAGTACTCAAAAACGCCCGGAAGGTTTTGGGGCCGGAATTGGCTTTTATACAGCTGTATGGCCTTTAGTGGAACAACCCCTGGCTGGATTCCAGATAGGACTTCCCGGCAATTGGATCACCCCTGACAATCCCGAAAACAAAGATATCCCCTGCTGCCCTGAAGGTACGATTGCCCGAACATGGGAACCAAGGGGGCCAACATGGGAAAGTGTCTTTCAGACGCAGGAAGGGGGATTGGGATATTGGAGAGGAAACAGGTACCATTATGGATCTCCAAAATTCAGCATGAACGGGGTTCCGGATTGCTATAATTCAGAAATAGCTTCTCCAGGTTGGCCCTTCTTTTACAGAGCGGAAGCTTTGCCGGATGGCCAATTGGGAATTGCCCAGCTAAGCAACAGAATTTTGGTCCCCCCCGATGGTATTACGTTTGAAGGAGATCTGGAAGGTAGGTTTTTAGGATATACCCACATGGCGCTTCCCCTGACGGATGCAAAGCCAGGTCCACCTCCAACTGGGGATCAGAGTTGGACACTTTTTTTAAATTCAGAAAACTTCAAAGGTCCTGTGGCTTTTTATATCCCGGAAATGTGGAGCAGGCTTTCTAAAGATTATAAAGCCATAGAAGGAATGGGCTTGGATGTCAGGCCAGGAAAAATGGGTGGCGGAGGAGCCATGGAAATCAATACAGTACCCTCCTTTGAAATGAGAGACAATAAGGGAGATTTGTATATCAAAATACCCGAGCTTCAATTCCCCGTGAATGAACATGGCCAATCAGTCCTTGTCCAGGATGTCACTTATTACTCAAAAGGCGCACTATTTAATTATCTTCTGGAATGGAAGAAAGGCGGTAAAGTCTATCCCGGTAAATTTGATGAAACACATACCTGGAAACCGGAATTAAATCCAAGAGATATATCTCTGGATCAAGGAGCAGGTTTAAACAACGGGGGGTATAAAATCACCGGTCTGGAAGATGTTTTGCAAACCACAATCACAGATTCAAATGCTTTTGGTTTGCAATGGAAAGAAAATCAAATTACCAAACAAGGTCTTTTCCCCCAATATTTCAAACAAGTGGGTGATCAACGTCGGGCTGTAAGCCACGAAGAAATTCCTGAAATTCTAAAAAATATGGAGTTCCCCAAGGCAGAATCTGAAAGTCAATATGTCAATTGGAGAAACGGAAATGAAATTGTTGAGGGGAATTTTATCATCGATAAAAGCCTGCCCTATACTTCACCTAATGAAGGAGCTTGGGCAAATCCTGGCCCTGTTTCCCAGCCCTATAAATCAAAATTGAAAGATGGGTCAACTGTCACCTATAAATGGTATAGATTTATTGATCAGCCTTCCTTCCAGCAATTTGATTGGAGTGAAGAGGAAAAGGATCGACTTCAGAAATTTGTTGAGCAAATTCATATACACTGGACGATCGAACAGGAATATATGGCTCCACCCAGTACTGGAAAGTTGGTAACCATAGATCCTGAACTGATTGTAAGCCCTCCAGTGGGGATGGAGGCTGGGTATGTACCCATTGTCATCAGGCAGGAAAAAGTGTTGGATTCTTCAAAATAAGACTTTAAACAATAGAATTAGGTATCCTCACAGGACTTTTTATTCAGCACCAATTCACTTCACTGTGAATAAAATAAAAATTGGTTTACATGCTTTAGCAATATCACTTTTTTTGTATAGAAGTAATAATGCCGGTTAAAAAAGCGAAAAGCCCTAGCTTGAATCAGTGTTTGTTCAATTTGAATAGCACCTACTCATTTAATTTATATAAGGAGCTATTATCTCTACAATCAAATTAATAGTAATAAGGTTTCCAGTGTCTCATTTCCTTTTCTTTTTCCTCAAACCGATGTCTCATATCGAGTAATTGATCATGGTACTCGGGATTCAAAGAAAGATTCCTGGTCTCCAATGGATCCGATTCCAAATCATAAAGCTCCTCATGCTGTGGATCATTGATGTACCGGAAATATTTCCATTTTTCAGTCCTTAACCCTTCACTTGGCGGGATGATATCCACCTGCCATAGGTGTTCGCAAATAAATTCTTTCCGGGGAAATACATCTGGCTTTTCATCTAAAAATCCAGCCAGACTTAGCCCTTCCCATGATTTGGGAATCTGAATACCAGCCAGATCAAAAATCGTAGGAGCAATGTCAATATTCAATACGATGTCAGAAAATCTAACTCCTTGAACCGATCCAGGTTGATAAATAATCATGGGAACCCGAAGGGAATTGTCATACATCAACCATTTTCCGGCCAACTGACGCTCTCCTATAAAATAGCCATTATCACTGGTCAGGATAATGATGGTGTTCTTATCCTTGCCCTGCTTGACCAACTCCTCCCTTATCAGCTTAATTTCCTGATCGATTTCTGAAATCATCCGGTAATATCCTTTCATGCTGCTTTGGTATTTTTCTTCAGTGTCAAACCTCCAGTGCCAACGGTTTCGGTTTTCTCCTTCCCTCACATAGGAAGGTTGAGCTTCAAAATACTCTTGGCTGCTTAAAGGAGGTTCAGGAAACAAGGATGATTCATACATGGAATCGAATTCCTTATCCCAAAAAAACTGTTCTTCTGAAGGATCATGGGCATGTGGGGCACTGAAGCTTATGGAAAGCATAAATGGTTTATCCTTTGGCGCTTGCCGGATAAATTCAATGGCCTTATGGCCGGTATATCGGGTCAAATGGACAGTGTCGCTATCAATTGTTTTATAAAAATAACCCCGCCTGTCCTTAAATCGGTCCAGCCTGTCGTAATTTTCACACACATCAAATAAGGATTCAAACCCTGAATAATTGACACCGAATTTCCCGAAAAAACCAGTGTAGTAGCCACTGTCTTTCATCAAAGCTGGATAAGATTGATCAATAAACTCGGGCTTTATTTCTCCCTGACCAAAAGTATAGCCGTGTGTTCTTTCATAAGTTCCTGTTAAAATACTTGCCCTGCTTGCTGCACAGATGGGGGTGGTCACAAAAGCATTTTCAAAAAATACTCCTTCCTCGGCCAACCTATCCATTTCAGGTGTATGGATCAATTCATTTCCTGCAAATCCTAAAGCATCCCACCTTTGATCATCTGTCAAAATGAAAATGATATTTGGCCTGTTTTCCTGAGAAAAACAATTAAAACTCAGGTGAAGGAAAACAAAGAAGGATAACGAAATGAATCTTACCATTTTTAAGACTGTGTTTACTTTCGAGTTCAATCTACAACCCATGTTTTGCCATCATTTTTTTGATATGGGCAAATCCGTTTTCTGCCATATCCCAAGGCTCAGAAAATTGTCTCCAAACGCCAATAGAATTGGCAAAGTCGGGATCGTTTCGTGTAAAGCCTTCAATGGTCAGCCAACCTTTGTATTGGATTTCTGCCAAGGCGGCAAAAGTTTCATCCCAAGGCACATGTCCTGAACCAGGCGTGCCACGGTCGTTTTCGCTGATATGGAAATGGGCTAACCTTGGACCGATTTGCCGGATGGCATCACCCAACTTTTTTTCTTCCATATTGGCATGATGGGTATCAAACATCGCTTTTACATTGGGATGATTGACTATGCCCAGCAAATAACCCAATTGCTCCATGGTGTTGCAGAGGTAGCATTCAAAGCGGTTCAATGCCTCAGGGGTCAGCAGGATTCCTGCCTGTGCCGCATAATCTCCTGCCTGATGGAGCATTTCGGCACTTCTCTCATACTCTATTTCCTGTGGGGCAGCTTTCGAAAAAGTAGCAAAGGCAGAGTGAATAGGGCCACATAAGACCTGCGAACCTAAATCATGCGATCTGTCGATGATCCACTTGATCTTTTCCAATCCTTTTTGTCTGACAGCTGCATCAGCACTGATCAGGTTTTCTTCCGGACTAAGCACAGAAACAGTAGTGACTTCCAAACCAATCTCCCGGCAATAATTTCCTATGTTTTTGTAAGCTGCTTCATCTGGGGAGCCAACAAAAAATTCAGCCCCATCATATCCGATTTTTTTGAGTCTGTCCAGGATAGGTTTGAGCTCATCTGACATATTGGCTGACCAGGCTAGGACATTGAATCCGATTTTGTTCATAGGTTATTTTGGTTTATTTGTTCACAATAAAATATGGACTTTGAACTCAATCTTTCGAATACCAAGGTTGTATTCTAGCGCAAGTCTTAAGTCTAGTGTCTAGCGTCTTGTATCTATTTACTTGAAATCTTCCACCTTCATTCCTTTCCTAAATGTTCCAAATCCAAACATGGATGGCTCATACTTCCCCACAACAGAGACATTCATATCTGCTGTAATTTTATCAGGCATATCCAAGGCCCAAAAAGCAGCATTGACAATTAATCGCCTCAGGTCATCGCTGATTAGGTCAATGGAAGCGCCCATGGTGGTGGTGAATACTTTTCCTTTCTTCCCACCTTCGATTTGGTAATCCTTAGTCCAGGCCATAGGCATGATGGATTTCTCCCAGTTGATGGGCGATTCAGGAGTCATTCCCGAAGTCGGTACCCCATAGATCAATACTTCTGCTTCTTTGGGGATATTTTTTACTGTGTATACGTCTGATGCAGCCCAGATATCTTTTACACCTCTTAATATCGGGTGGTCCTGCTGTTGGGCGATGCCATCAATCAATGCCCTTGCTCCTTCAGTACCATGGTTACCATGATGCGCTACCCAGGTTTCGCCAAGGATTTTCTGTCCAAATCCACCTTCCCATCCTGGTTCTTTACCCATCCAATGGTATTTGGCAAAGGGACTGTTTTTGTTTTTTTCATAATGGAAAGCATGGGTAGCAGTCCTCAAGCCAATTATCGGTTTTCCAGCCAGAAGAAAATTATGGAAGTATTGGGTTTGCTCATCGGGTAATTCCCTGAATCTGGTTGACAAAATCATTAAATCAGCTTTTTCCAAATGTTCGAGACCAGGGATGTTGTTTTGATAGGAAGGAACTATATGGCCTGTTTCAGGCTCAATGGGAAATAGTACCGTACAGGTAAAACCATAATGTTGGGCCAGCAATTTACCCAACATGGGCATAGCTTCTTCAGAACGGTATTCGTCGTCCCCGCTTACCAGTACAATGTGTTTGCCTTTACCGGGCCCTTCCTTTCCTTCAAACCGTAGCCAAGTTTTTCCCTCCTGTGCTATACAACTGTTGTCTGTCAATATAAAAAAGGCCATGCAAAGCATCATTAATGCCTTAATCGGGTTGGGCATGTTCACGTGGTTCATAGGTTGTGTTTTGAATATGCTTTTAAATTATTTTTAAAAGCCTGATAAAAAAAGTTTTGCATCATTATTTTCTCAAAAACTTACCAAAACCATTATATTGCTTGATAGCATCCAAATAATTAGCTTACGGAAACCTATTTAACCGCTTTAGACTTCTGATTCGTGGCCACCGAAATTAAGTACAATCAAAGATACATTTGGTTAATCAGCCTGACCGCCGCTTTGGGTGGATTTCTTTTTGGCTATGATTGGGTAGTCATCGGTGGGGCTAAGCCTTTTTATGAACCTTATTTCAATATCACACTACCCAGTCAGCAAGGTTGGGGAACCAGTTCTGCTTTGGTTGGCTGTATGATTGGTGCTGCATTGTGCATATGGGTAAGTGACAAATTTGGAAGAAAGCGGCTTTTGATTTTTGCAGGTTTGCTATTTTCCCTGTCCGCATTGGGAACAGCCTTAGCGGATACCTTTTGGTGGTTTAATTTTTACAGGATAATGGGCGGGGTAGCCATGGGAATTGCCTTGAATCTTTCTCCGCTTTACATTGCTGAAATTGCCCCACCTGAAAAAAGAGGCATGCTCGTCACCTTTAATCAGCTTTTGGTAATGATTGGGGTGTTGTTGGCACAACTGATCAACTGGCAGATTTCCTTAGTGGATAAAGATCTTTCAGATACGGCGACCTTTGAACAGATCGCCACTAGTTGGGCAGGGAATTATGGTTGGCGGTGGATGTTTGCTGCTGAGTTTGTCCCTGCCTTTCTCTTTTTTGTGTTGATGTTCTTTGTCCCTGAAAGTGCCCGGTGGTTGGTCAAGAATAAAGAAGTTCAGAAAGCCAAAGAAGTCCTGACCAAGATAGGAGGGGAGTTTTATGCGGATTTGTCGATTTCTGAAATCAATGCTACTCTGACAAAAGAAAATCTTGCCAGGGTGAACTTCAAAGAGCTTTTCCAGAAAAACATCCTGAAATTTATTGGTATCGGTGTGTTCCTTTCTTTTCTTCAACAGTGGAGTGGGGTGAATGTCATCATCTATTATGCGGCTGATATTTTTCAGGCAGCAGGTTATACTTTGAAGCAGATGATGCTAAACATCGTAGTGATCGGTTCGGTCATGGTGCTTTCAGTATTCATTACCATTTTCACAGTGGATAAATTTGGAAGGAAGAAATTATTGCTGATCGGTACTTCCACCATGGCCTTTCTGTATCTGCTAATAGGATTGACTTTTTATCAGGATATAGGAGGGGCAGTCGTCGTATTCTTGGTCTTGACCAATGTGATGTTTTATTCTTTTACCCTTGCTCCATTGCTTTGGGTGGTGCTGTCAGAGATTTTTCCGACAAGGGTGAGAGGGGCTACCATGTCCATTGCAGCCTTGGCGCATTGGGTGGGTAATTTCACCCTGACTTTCAGTTTTCCGACCATCAAAGAAAACCTGGGCTGGGCCAATAATTTCTGGCTGTACGGGTTGATTTGTTTGCTTGGATTTTTTGTTTTGAAATGGGTCTTACCCGAAACCAAGGGCAAAACCTTGGAGGAAATAGAAAAGCAGTTCATCAATAAATAAGGGTCGATTACCTGGGTTTAGGTAAAAATTTGATAGGATAATCGGAAAATTTCCGATTATCAATTTATTTTTTTACATTAGTAACATGAAAATTTTCAGGGAAATAGCAAAAAATACAGGAAAACTATTGCCACATCATTTGGTCAGTTCATGGTTAATAGATTATCAACGTCCTAATGATAAAATCGCCTACCTTAAGTCTCAGGGATATTTGAAGTCAGTAAAAAAAGGATTGTACTATGCTGGTCCGGAATTAACTGAAAAAAAGCCAGAGCCCTTTTTGGTTGCCAATCATATTATGGGGCCTAGTTATGTTTCCACAGAATCGGCTTTATCTTATTATGGATTAATTCCAGAGAAGGTCCATGAAATCACCTCCATGACTACCAAACCTTCCCGAACATTTGAAACATCTCTTGGAAGGTTCTCTTACAGGTATCTACCCTTGCCCTATTATTCATTTGGCTTACGTATGCTACAATTATCCTCTAATCAGTTTGCAATTATGGCTTCTGCTGAAAAGGCTATATGTGATAAAATAGTGACTACCTCGGGTATTTCATTTAGAAGCGCACAAAATGCCTATGATTTCTTAGTAGGAAATATGCGAATAGATGAAGATTCATTAAAGACCATGGACCTTGAAAGTATCAAATTGTGGTTACCGGATGCCCCAAAGGCAAAAAGCCTGTCAATGACCATTAAAATGATTGAGAAATTATGATTCGGGATTGGTTAAAAGAATACAAACCGGCCAACCAGCAAGAGGCTAAAGATGCACTGAGGGAAATAATGCATGAAATTGCCTTAGCTGGATTATATCGTGCCGGATTTTTTGAAAAAGCTGCTTTTTATGGAGGGACTGCTCTAAGAATTTTTCATGGGCTCGATAGGTTTTCTGAAGACCTGGACTTCTCTTTACTCAAAAGAGATAAGTTATTTTCCTTAGGAAAATACCAAGATGCAATAGTCCATGAATTTGAATCCTTAGGAATGAAGGTTTCATTTAAAGAAAAAATGAAGCAAAATAACAGTAATATAGATTCTGCATTCCTTAAATCTGAAACCATGTGGAAAGAACTTGTTTTAGAAAGTATAATCCCCCAACATGGTATAAACCAAATCGCGAATTTGAAAATAAAAATTGAAGTAGATACGCTACCTCCTTTAGGCTTTGAGACAGCCGATCATTTATTATTGAGGCCCTTTTCTTTTTATGTCAAATGTTTAAGTATACCGGACCTTTTTGCAGGTAAAATGCACGCATTGTTGTTTCGAAGATGGGGAAAAAATGTTAAAGGCAGAGACTGGTATGATATGGAGTGGTATATTAAAAAAGGCTTTAAGGTCAATCTTAAGCATTTTGCATTAAGGGCTTTTGATAGTGGAGATTGGCCCAAAAAAGAAATTTCAGAAGAAGAGTTTAGGACTCTTTTAATCCAAAGAATAGATGAGGTTAATTTTCAATATGCGAAAAATGATATCAGAAGATTTATCAAAGATCCACAAAAAATTGAAAATTGGGGTAAAGAATATTTCCGTGACTTAATTGCTTTTCTGAAAGTAAAGCAATCCTGATCCAGATAGACTTTCAAAAACCTGATCCAATTTTTTAAAAGCAGCAGGACAATACAGGACAGCAATCTTCCCTGAATTTTTGTATTTTTCACTTCCAACCCAAAGCGACCTATGGAAAATTCAACTGGCCTGCAAACAAATACCCCTGTAGGTGAATTTGAACGCCAACCTGTTCCATCTTCCCAATTCAAAGACTGGAGGAAATTTCTGGGGATGTTTGCCGGAGAACATGCAGCTGGAACAGAGTTCGTCATAGGACCGCTTTTCCTAACAGCTGGCGTATCTGCTTTCGATTTGATAGTTGGTTTGTTGCTGGGTAATTTTCTGGCCGTCCTGACCTGGAGGTATATTACGACCCCGATTGCCACAGCAGAAAGGTTGACCCTTTATTTCAAACTGGAGAAAATTGCTGGGAGAAAGCTGGTAACCGGGTATAATTTGGCAAATGGCCTTCTGTTCTGTTTTTTGGCCGGTGCCATGATCACCGTTTCCGCTACAGCCGTGGGCATTCCTTTTGACATGCCCATGCCTGCCTTGACGGATACCACTCCTAACAGCCTCTCCTGGGTTTTGGTGGTATTGGGCGTGGGGACGGTAATTTCCATAGTGGCTGCCAAAGGTTATGATGCGGTATCGAAGTTTTCTAATATCGCTGCTCCATGGATGGTCATGGTGTTTTTGATTGCAGGAATCGTGGCTGCCAAGAGGTTGGGAGTAGATAGTTTTTCTGATTTATGGGCAGTATGGGGTACTGGCTCGGAGCCATTTCCCGGACAGATCAAGTTTACCTTCTGGCATGTATTGTTCTTTGCTTGGTTTTGCAATGCTGCCATGCATTTGGGTATGTCAGACCTGTCTGTCCTGCGCTATGCCGACAAAAACTCTGTGGGTTGGACCACTGCTGCAGGGATGTATGTAGGACACTTTATGGCTTGGATTTCAGCATGTTTGATGTTTGCTCTGTATTTGAAAAGTCCTGAAGCTGCGGCCATTTTTGCCAGTGGAGGGGTGCCTCCCGTAGCGCCGGGACCTTTGGCTTACGAAGTTGTGGGTATTGCAGGACTGATTTGTGTATTGGTGGCAGGTTGGACAACAGCCAATCCTACGATTTACAGAGCAGGTTTGGCTTTTCAGGCCATTTTCCCTAAAAGTTCGACAGTGAAAGTGACTTTGGTGACTGGAGGTATTGCTACCATTGCAGGATTGTTTCCGGCATTTGCGATGAAGTTACTCGATTTTGTGGCAGTTTATGGATTCATTCTGGCACCTATCGGGGCAGTAATTTTCTTTGAGCATTACTGGGCAGAGAAACTGGGCGTGACGAAATACTATGCTTCTTCCAAAGGTATACAATTCAATGCGGCAGTTTTATTGGCCTGGTTGATCAGCATGGCTGTTTTTTACAGTCTATCTGTATACCAAGGAGTTTTCCTTTCTTTCTTTACTTTACCGGCATGGATTGCCTGCGGTGTTTTGTACTTAGTGTTCAGTAAAATTTTCCAGAAAAAATGAAAAAGCTATGGTATCCCATATTGGTTTTGGTAGTGATGTTGATCCTTGCTTTCCTTTATTTCACTGGATTACTGAATGATTTCCAATTAAAGGCTGGGTTGGTGATTTGCACCCTTTGCTGGTTTGTAGGTTTGGCTTTAATGGATTGGGTGGGTAAAAGAGGAGAGGGGTAAAGGATTAATTTTTTAAAGAATATTTTTACAAGGGATTTATAAGTAAAACTAAAACCATTGGTGGGTTAACCCCCCCCTTATTTTTTTTGCAATAACGCATTAGTTTTAGTATATTAATTTTTTCGGTTTTCAAAATAGATATTCCCTATGAAAAAAATTAATATACTAAGTTTCTTCTTTCTTATCTGTTTCTCAATAAATGCCCAAACCGAAAAAGGCCGGTTTTTGGTTGGTGCAGGTACCAGTTTTGGGATATCTGAGTCTGCGGGGATGATGAATCTTTCTTTTTCCAGGCAAAAAACCTTTATCAATGATGATCTTTCTGGTCAAACAAACAGCAATAATATTTTTATAGCACCAAAAGCAGGATACTTTATCGTTGATAATTTGGTTGCCGGACTGGATATGGCATTGGGTTTGGGGAAAGGAACAACGTCTTTGGATGGAGCCTCTCAAAATTCAGATTTAAATACCTCACTTTTCGGAATAGGTCCATTTGTAAGATACTATTTTTCAAGCGGAAAGGTTTTGCCATTTGCAGAGGTTAATACTCTTTTTGGAAGCAGGAACATTGAATTCACAGGAGCATTTGCTTCAGAAAATCAACAAACGTTTACCAATATTGGTGGGGGGGTAGGTCTTGCTTTTTTATTGGGAAATCGAAGCAGCATTGATTTGGTTTTAAATTATAACTCCAACCGAATTAACTTTGAATCAGAGAACTATACGGACAGGGAAAACACCTTAGGGATCAAAATAGGTTTTACCATGTTTCTTGGGAAGGTACCTGAAATATAAAATTGGCCAAATAGGGTTGAGCTAAATTTCTCCTCCTCTATTCCTGGCTATTTTCAATTATTCGATCCAAAAAATCTCAATCCATTACCAAAAATTTTGCTTTATGAAAATATTAAAAATTTTAAGCTTTTTCCTATTGATCAGTTTTTCTGTTCATTCCCAAACTGAAAAAGGGAGAATGCTTCTCGGTGCAGGTACCCATTTTGGATTTTCAAATGGTATAGGAATGATGGACATGTACTTCACCAATACAACGAGAGAATTTGCTGATGGTACTTCTGAGGAAAGAAGTTCGTATAATATCTTTTTTGCACCGAAGGTGGGGTATTTTCTAACAGATAATTTGGCAGCAGGAATCGATTTGGCTTTTGGATGGGGAAAGACAGAAATACCCCTAACAGATTTTTCAGTTAAAGCCAACAACGCTTTGTTTGGAGCAGGGCCTTTTGTTAGGTATTATGTGCCAAAAGGAAAAATTCTTCCTTTTGCTGAGGTAAATTCTATTTTTGGCAACCAAAGAACAAGGACTGATATGATTGGAGATACTGAAGGCAATACAGGTATCACCAATATTGGCGGAGGCTTTGGGCTTGCGCTGTTGTTGGGAGAGCGAAGCAGCTTTGATCTGCTATTGAATTACAGTTCCAATAGCGCGAATTTTGAATCTGATGGATTCTACACTAGACAGAATACTTTTGGAATAAAATTTGGTTACACCATTTTCCTTGGAAAATAAAAGGTTTTTAAAATTTCCCCTGATCCACATCTTTTACAAAGCGGATCAAACCTTCGAAAAAGACCTTCTGGTCATCATATTGACTCAAATGGCTACCATCCGGGCAGAAAAGGTAGCGTCCATTTTGTACCTCCGAAGCCATCCACTCCATATGCGCAGGATTCATGGTATCATGGCCAGCTCCTACCACAAGCGTAGGGACTTTTATATTTTTAAGATCAGCCCTTCTATCCCAGCCTTTTAAAGTTGCCCCTGCTGTGATTCCAAATTCTGAGTGCCCTTGCATGTACACATAGACATTAGGGTTGACATGCTTTAGGGAACGCATGACTGCTTCAGGCCATTCTTCCAAAGGCATCCTTAAGACATGGTGCTGGTAATGGTGCTCGAGCAGTAATTCCTCATACCTGGGGTTGTCAAAGTCTTCATTTTCTTCGATTTGCATGATTTCTGCAAAAACTTCTGCGGGCATTTGTGGACCCAATACTTCCTTGGCGTACTTTTCATATTCATCCAGACTGGCCATCATATTGGAAATCACAAGGCCTTTCAGGTTATCCTGATGTTTAAAGGCATATTCCATGGCCAACATTCCTCCCCAGGATTGTCCGTAGAGGAAAAAATTATCCTTATTGAGCCCCAATGCTTTTCTCACCTGTTCTACTTCATCTACAAAGCGGTCAATGGTCCAAAGAGACTGATCTTCTGGTTGGTCTGAATAATAAGAACCCAGCTGATCATAGTAAATGTATTCGATTCCTTCTGATGGAAAATAGCCATCAAAGCAGGAATAAAGTTCATGGGTCATCCCTGGTCCGCCGTGGAGGAGTAAAACTTTCATGGTAGGATTATTGCCAACCCTTTTGGTCCATACCCTGAATTCTCCTTTGGGGGTTTGGATTGGAACCATGCGGATACCACCTTCAAATTGGTCGTCCCTGTTGGAAAAATCAAGATAAGTTACTGTGACTGAACTTGAGCTGTCTTGTTCTTGAATCTGAGGTCCGCAGGAAATAAAGAAAATCAATAGTAGCGCAGGGAGAAAGCTGTATTTTTTCATTTGTTATTGGTTCTGGACAAGTTTTTCAAGTTATAGAAAGAAAGTAAGGAATACAATAGTTTAGTACATGGAATATTTGGCGAATTAAAAATTTTACATAGATAATTATGTGTTTTTTTTCCGATATTGAAATTCTTAATTCCCAAAAACTTCCAAAATATAAATGAAAAATCTCCTGCTATTATTCTTGCTTATCTTGTTGTTTGTAATCCCAGGTTATAGTCAAGTTGAAAGGAGCGCCAATTTACAGGTCAATGCAGATAGAATTGAAAAGCGAATCTTTGAGTTGGCTGAATTTGGGAAAAATGAAAGAGGTGAAGGGTACCGTGTGGCTTACAGTGATGGGGACCTGGCAGGAAGAGCATATTTCATAAATTTGATGCAACAGGCGGGATTGGAGGTGAGGATAGATGCAGCAGGAAACATTATTGGAAGAAGGGAGGGATCGGATCCAAATTTAAAGCCCATAGCTTTTGGCTCTCATATTGATATGGTGCCCAATGGAGGCAATTATGACGGGGCCTATGGGGCCATTACTGCCTTAGAAATTATAGAGGTATTGAATGAAAACAAGCACCTTACAAGACACCCTTTAGAAGTTTTGGTTTTTCAAAATGAAGAGGGAGGTCTGGTGGGCAGTAGGGCCATGACCGGAAACTTAAAAAAAGAGGCCTTGGACCAGTTAAGCGTCAGTGGTTTGAGTATCAGAGAGGGTATTGTCAAAATAGGCGGTGATCCAGAGCGGTTGGAAGAAGCTGTAAGAAGCCCCGGTGATTTAACCGCTTTCTTGGAAATTCATATTGAGCAAAGCAAAGTCTTAGAAGGAAGAGGGATTGATGTAGCTATCGTGGAAGGGATTGTAGGCATTGAAGATTGGGACATCACTGTTGAAGGTATAGCCAATCATGCTGGAAGTACCCCTATGAATGATAGACAGGATGCCTTAATTGCTGCTTCTAAATTGGTTTTGGCCGTCAATGAGGTAGTGAACAGTTTTCAAGGTTTTCAGGTAGGATCCGTAGGAAAAATGAAAGTTGAGCCAGGTGCGCCTAATGTAATTCCCGGTAGGGTGGAGATGAGCCTTCAGATGAGGGATCTTTCCACTGAAAAGATCATGCTGATGTTTTCAGCGATAGAAGAGAGGGCCAGGCAAATTGAAATAGAAACAGGTACAAGCATCACCTTCATACATTCCAACCTATCCAATGCGCCAAAAATGGCCAGTAAAGAAATTCAGGATAAGATGATAGAAGCGGCAGCTACTTTAGGAATTTCCCATATGAAAATGCAAAGTGGAGCAGGGCACGATGTACAGGAGATGGCTGCTTTAGGTCCTATTGGATTGGTTTTTATTCCCAGTAAAGATGGTATCAGCCATAACCCTCTTGAGTTTTCCTCCAAAGCGGATATGGAAAAAGGAGCAAATCTGATGTTAAGGACCGTGTTGCTTTTGGATAAACAAAAACCACCATTCATTCAAAAATAATGAGCGAGTTTAATGCAGGCGATCAAAGCAGGAGGAATTTTCTTCGTGTTTTATCTACCACGGGGGCATTTTCTTTGATGCCTATCTCATTTTCAGGGGTTCAAGCCCGAGAAAGTGTGGAAGCAGTAAAACACTCTGATTTTCCCCTGAAGCTTACTGAGCTCCCTAAGCGAAAAGAGCTTGACCTTTCTCCTGCCTCTTGGATTTGGTTTCCTGCGGAGCGGATACTGCCCAATTCTTTTTTTCATTTCAGAAAGGTGTTTCGGCTAGAAAGGCCCATCCAATCAGCAAAAGGGTGGATTCAGGCAGAAAGTAGGTATGTATTGTTTTTGAATGGGAAAAGGGTTCAATTTGGACCAGCCCCTTCCGATCCAAGATATGCAGAAGCTGATCCGATCGATTTTTCCAAGAATTTAAAGCTTGGAGAAAATGTCCTAGGAGCAACTGTGGTTTACTTTGGTTTTGGAGATGGGGCATGGCCTGCGGGAAAGGCTGGTTTTATTTTCAAACTGGAATTGGTTTATCAGGATGGTGAAAAAGCACTGGTGATCAGTGATGAAAACTGGTCTGTTCAGCAAGCTAAAAGTTGGCCTGCTGGAAAATATAAACGCTGGTACCTTCGTGCCCTGCAGGAAGAATTTGACAACCGATTATACCCTGAAGGTTGGAATGATATAGGTTTTTCCGAGGACCATTCATGGAAGAAAGCTAAGGTTTTTTCGAATGAGGCCAACAAAACAGCTTTGAGCTCTTCCATTTCTGATTATTTGTATGACAGTGGAGGCAACCAAAATACTCAGCTTAGAGAGCGATCTGTTCCCATGATATTGGAAAAGCCCATTAACCAATTTCAATTAAAGGAAGCGCATACCTTACAATGGAATACCTCTATTGAAGAATATTTTGATTTTAAAACAGAGGATGCTTTTGAAGCTGATCGAATCCTAGAAGGATTTTCAGAGGAGGTTGGAAAATGGGATTTTGAAGCTCCACAAAGTCAAAGTCAGGGACTGGTCCTGTCTTTTGAAATGCAAGAGCATGCCATAGGATGGCCGTACTTTACCATCAATTGTAGTGAAGGCACCATAGTTGAAATGATGGTGCAGCAGGGACATGAGTTATTGAAAAGGGGAGGACCCGCGCTGATCAATAATAACTTCAATTCTTGGACCAGGTTTATATGTAAAGAAGGGGAAAATCAATTCATGACATTTGATTATGAGAGTGTCAAGTGGATACAATTGCATATTCATCATGCAGTAGGATCGATCAAAATCAGTAACCTCGGAATTTTAAGAAGGATATATGATTTTTCTTCGCAACCGATAGTAGAAACATCTCATAAGGGCTTTAATCAACTTTTGGAAGCTTGTATCAACACCGTTTGGAATAACAGCCATGACACCATTGTGGATTGTGTGGGTAGGGAGCGACAGCAGTATAGTGGGGATATAGGACACATAATCCATGCCTTGCATTTTGGTTTTGGAGAAGCGCAGCTTCCTTATCGATTTGTGGATACTTACAGTCAGGGAATTACTTTAGACGGCTTTTTTATGGATAGCTGGCCTGCCTATGACCGGTTAAATAGACTCGCCCAAAGGCAGTTGGATCTTACTCCTTGGGGGGTGCTTTTGGATCACAGCGTAGGCTTTTGTTATGATTGCTGGCATCATTATCTCTACACAGGCAAGAAAGATGACTTAGAGGAGGCTTTCCCAAGACTGTTACGGTTTTATGATCTGATCAAAAACTCCATAGGTGCAGAAGGTCTGCTTCCGGTAGAAAATTTAGGGGTAAATGCTATCTGGATGGACACGGATTCTTATAAAGCCGACAGGGACAAACAATGTGCTTATAACCTGTATGTGGCTGCTATGCTGAAACAGGCCTTAGCCCCTTTGGCAGGGGAATTTGGGTTTGATGCATTGCAAAAAGAAATGCTTGAAATCTCCATGCAGTTGGTTAAGAGCGTGGATGCCAAATTTTACCTGGCCAGTGAAGATTTACTGATTATCAATTTGCCTTGGATTGAACAGGATGGAGAGAAGAGAACCTGTGAACGTTCCTTAGCCCATTGGGTGTTGGGTGGTTTTGTGCGAGAAGCTTCTAAAAAAACAGTTTTAAAGGAATTGACCTCCCTACCAAAGCGGCTAGGGAGATGCTATCCTGCCAATACCATTTGGACATATTGGACTTTGTCAGCTTTGGGAAATACGGAATTTATATTGAAAGACTTTGATCAGCGCTGGTTAAATATGCTTTCTGTCAGGGAGAACAATACCATTCAAGAGCATTGGCGTGCGGAGAAAGATACCCAGAACCAATTGAGCCATGCCGGTATTGCCCCTTTTTATGCAGCATATATGTGTTTTGCCGGTATCGAAGTCATCAGGCCTGGTGGAAGTCTGATCCGTATGAGGCCTCAACCTGCTACCTTGGAAAGATTAAAATTGGCTTACCGTACTGCCTTTGGGCCTTTGGAATTTGACTGCCAAGGGACAAAAGGGAATCGAAGGTTAATACTTTCCATTCCTTCGGGCGTCACGCTTCATTTGGAGATTCCCTCAGCCGAACAGGTTCCTTCAGGAGCCGAAAAAATTGATACTGGTCAAAAAGATATTGCCACTGTCCGCCTTGCTGGAGGTAAAGTATGGCGTATTGATTTGTTGTTTGTTTGACAAGGGTAATGTATCTTTAATTGGATTGAAATAATCACTAAAATAATCTTGAATCATAATGAAAACCTTCCTTTTCTTGCCTTTTCTCTTTTTTACATTAGTTCTAGTGGCACAAACGACCTTAGAATTTGAAGAACCTGTCAAACAGCGCGTTTTTGTGTTAACAGATATCATGAATGAACCGGATGATCAACAGTCATTGGTGAGGTTTTTGGTTTATGCCAATGAATATGACGTGGAAGGATTGGTGGCCACTACCTCTACCCATTTGATGAATGCTACAAATCAGGCTAGAATCCGTGAGTTGGTCAATGCATTTGCTTTGGTGGTCGGTAATTTGGAAAAACATGCCGATGGATTTCCCAGTGCAGCTTATTTATTAAGTGTGACCACAGAACATGTCCCCTTTTTTAGCATGGAAGGAGTAGGGGAGGGAAAGGACTCACCGGGCTCAGAGTTGTTGATCCAAGCCGTTGACAAAGATGACAATCGTCCACTGTGGGTTTCTGCTTGGGGTGGTGCCAATTGTTTGGCACAGGCCTTATGGAAGGTGAAGCAGACCAGATCTGAAGAGGAAGTTAAAAAATTCGTCAAAAAATTGCGGGTGTATACTATTTCAGATCAGGATTTTTCAGGTCAATGGATCAGACAAAATTTCCCTGGCATTTTCTATATCGTAGATGCCAGTGCAGGAGATAATTGGAGGGAATATTACAAAGCGACTTGGACTGGTATTGGAGGAGATGTGTTTTATAAGAATGGACCGGGATGGCAACATGAATTGGTTGAAAATCCATGGTTAATGAAAAATATTGCCAAAGATCATGGTCCGCTTGGCGCTTTGTACCCTCCGTTGGAATACATTATGGAGGGAGATACTCCTTCTTTTTTTGGACTGATTCAAAATGGCCTGGCTTGGTATAAAAGCCCTGCTTGGGGAGGTTGGGCAGGTCGCTATGAGTGGTATAAGTCTGTTGGCGAAGTGGATAAGATATGGACTTCATCGGTATATACCCAAGATGAAGTGGTTTTACCTGATGGAAGTATTGATGCTTCAAATCAGGCCACGATTTGGAGGTGGAGAAAGGCCTTTCAGCATGATTTTGCTGCCAGGATGGACTGGAATATAGCAGAAAGTTATAAAGATGCCAATCACAACCCCGTAATAGTACTCAACGGAAACGAAGGAAAGGCTTTTGGAAAAGGGAAAGTAAAAGCAGGAGATTATGTAAGGTTATCATCCAAAGGAACCTATGACCCCGATGGAGATCAATTAAGATACAAATGGTGGGTGTACAAGGAGGCTGGGAATTTCAACGGACAATTGGAGTTTCATAATCCTTTCGGTGAGGAATTGGTATTTCAAATGCCCCAATTAGGCTCAGGGCAAGAACTTCATGTCATTTTGGAAGTGGAGGACAGTGGAACGCCAAGTTTAACCAGTTATAGAAGGGTTATTTTGAGCCATCCATAGGGTATTACATGACAAAGCGGATTTTTTTAAGATTTGAGCTGAGGCGAATTTCAGCTTGCCATCAAATGAATCATAGGTGAGTCAAGTTTTGAATGCATCAAATAAAGTAATAGATTTCAGTATGAAAAGTATGCTTTCTTTTGTTCTTATGGCTTTTTTACCTGCCTTAATTTCAGCCCAGACCGTTTATCCCCTTTATGGGGTTCAATCCATTCCTAATTCCATTGATGGACCGGATGAAGAAAAAACAGAAATGGGGGATGAAGGTATCTTGCGGATCAGCAAAGTCAGTAGACCGACACTGACAGCATATTTCTCGGAAAAAGGAAAGGCTACAGGACAGGGTGTTATTATATGCCCAGGGGGAGGCTATGGGATTTTAGCTGCTGGCCATGAAGGAGCAGATGTTGCCCAGGAATTTGCCAAAAGGGGAGTGGCTGCTTTTGTACTGAAATACCGCTTGCCCAATGATGAAACGATGATTAACAAAACCATTGGACCTTTACAGGATGCTCAAAAGGCCATTCAAATGGTGAGAGAAAGTGCAAAGGAATGGAATATCAATCCCGAACAGGTGGGAATTTTGGGTTTCTCGGCCGGAGGCCATTTGGCTTCCACAGCAGGGACCCATTTTCACCAAGTCCAAATTGAAAATCCCAAAGAATCCAGTTTGAGGCCTGATTTTATGGTTTTGGTCTATCCGGTCATCAGTTTTGATCCAGCCATAGGACACAGTGGGTCAGCCAAGAACCTGTTAGGTGAGAATCCGCCCCAAGAAATGTTGGATAAGTTTTCCAATGAAAAACAGGTTAGCACAGATACACCGCCTACTTATTTGGTCCATGCCAAGGACGATAGGGTCAGTATCCAAAATTCATATGTTTTCGAAATGGCTTTGAAAGGAAAAGGAATTGAAGTGGGTACCACTTATTTTGAGACTGGAGGGCATGGTTTTGGTATGGTCAATCCTGATTCAAACATTTTTTGGATGGATGAGGTGGAAAATTGGATTAAAAAGCTTTTTGCACCTCTTCTGTAAAATTGATTTTCGGAAATTGGATGCCTATTTATTTTTAACCAATTTAGCCGGAATCAGTATAATAGGTAATGAATAAATTTATTATTGGCTTTATTTTCGGAGCGTTTCTTTTTATAGCAGCCTGGTTTGTATTGACTAAAAAAGAAAGCAAGGAAGAGCTGAGAGAAAGTTCAGCATTGATTCAACAACAAATTGAGCAGGTTGGGAAGCTCATTGTCACAGAAGGTTACTTTTCACAGGTTTTCACTTTTAAAAATTCTCAAAATCTTTTCTTAAACATGTTGCGCTCTGATAAAAAAGCTTTGGTGGTCGCCAATGCTAAGGTGACAGTGGAGTACGATTTAAGGCAGTTGGAGACCGAATTGGACATAGAAAATAAAACGGTTATATTGAAAAGGATTCCTGAACCAGTAGTCAATATTTATCCCGATATAGAGTACTATGACGTGACTCAGGACTATTTCAATAAGTTTGGTGCAGCCGATTACAATAAGATCAAGAATACAGTCAATGCCCGTATCAGGGAAAAGGTCAATCAGTCAAACCTTATGGACAACAGTAGGGAAAGATTGATGGCTGAGTTGGCCAATATCCTAGTACTCACCAAATCTTTGGGATGGACTTTAAAATATGAGGAAGTAATTATCGAAAGTGAAGAGCAAATGAAATACTTAGAAAGATAAGGTTGAAAAAAGACCTTAATGCGAAAACTTTTACTGTGTTTGGGTTTACTTTTATTCCAGCTCTTATAGTTGGGTTTGTTTTTAAAATTATTCAGGGCGCTCAAAAAGTAAGGTAAAATGAAAGGATTGTGGATATCGTTTAATTTGTTTCTCACCACTTTACTCTTTTTTGCCTGCCAAGAAAGCAAACAGCTTGGTGAAAGCACAATTACAAAACCCAATATTATCTTTATTCTGGCAGATGATCTCGGCTACGGGGATTTGGGTTTTTTAGGACAAAAAATCATCGAAACCCCGAATTTGGACAGGTTGGCTGCCGAAGGCATATTTTTTTCCAATCATTATGCAGGTGCGACAGTCTGTGCCCCCTCAAGATCTACGCTTATGACAGGCTTGCATACCGGTCATACACCGGTTAGAGGAAACTTTGAGATCCAGCCTGAAGGACAATACCCCTTACCAGATACTATACTCACCATACCAAGGCTCTTCAAAGAGGCAGGCTATGCTACGGGTGCATTTGGGAAGTGGGGATTGGGTTTTGTGGGTACAGAAGGGGACCCAAATCACCAAGGTTTCGATCAGTTTTTTGGATATAACTGTCAAAGGATTGCCCATCGTTATTATCCCGAATACCTTTGGGACAACGCTGAAAAAGTATTTCTTGAAGGCAATGACTGGACACAAAAAATAACCTATGCAGCGGATATCATTCACAAGGAATCGCTAAAATTCATAAGAGATAATGCCAATAATCCTTTTTTTATGTTTGTTACCTCGGTCATGCCCCATGCGGAATTGGCCGTTCCTGATGGAGAATTGTTGGCATATTATAGAGAAAAGATTGGACCGGAAGAACCTCATATAGCTCCAAGGGGATCAGATTATGGAGATGAGCCAATCAATATTCCTGGTTACCAATCTAATCCTTACCCCAAAGCCAGCTATGCTGCCATGGTGGCTTTACTGGACAGGCAGGTTGGTGAAATCATGGACAAATTGGATGAGTTAGGTCTTACCGAGCAAACGATCATCATTTTTACTTCAGATAATGGACCTCACCAAGAGGGGGGGAATGACCCTGATTTCTTCAACAGCAATGGTATTTTTAGAGGCTACAAGCGTGATTTATATGAAGGTGGAATTAGGGTGCCAATGATCCTCAAATGGCCAGGGGTTATCCAAGGAGGTGCCCAGTCAGGACATGTATCTGCTTTTTGGGACTTTCTGCCAACATTCGCTGACCTTTTAGGGGAGAAGAATTTGGATAAGTTGGATGGAGTTTCTTTTTTGCCTTCATTGAAAGGAAGAAAGGAGCAAAAGCAACACGATTACCTTTACTGGGAGTTCCATGAATTGGGAGGTAGGCAGGCCATTCGAAAGGGGGATTGGAAAGCTGTCAGGTATAACGTGAAAAACAACCCAGATGCACCGATCGAATTGTTTGATCTGAAAAAAGACCCAACGGAATCCCTGGATCTGTCTGATCAATACCCCGAAGTAATCAGGGAGATGCAAGCACTTTTTGTAAATGCCCGAACTTCCAATCCTGTTTTCAAACTTTTTACTGAAGAATAATATCTTCAAGAAAATGGGTTGCTCTGCCATTTGTCAAATATTTCAGGAAGAAAAGCTTATTTGGGAATTTTAGGGATTTCCCATGGGGAGCGATAAGTAGGCAAAATGAAGTCATTGGCTCTTTGGTTGTTTTTAAAAACCTGCTTCTGATCATCCCATTCTAAAACACTTTCCCCTATCCTTCCAGAGATATTGGGGATATGGGCGTAAAGCGCAGCAATTCTGCCAATTTCAGGTGGGCAGATGGGTGACTTTCTTGATTTGACACAATCCACAAAATTCTCAACATGTAGGTTATGGGACTCTCTTCCTTCGGTAAAGGATAATGGATCAATTTTGGGTCCTTTTTTGTCACTGTCCCATTCCGGAAAAATCTCAAAACTTCTGCGGTCAGCCACTATGGTAGCCCGCTCACCAATAAAGGCTATGCCATAAGGTTTTCCATAAGGGCCCTGTTGAATACCTCCCAACATGTCCCATTGGATCGTAAATTCATCATGGGGATACAATACAGCCATGCTGTCGAAAGTTTCCCTATTCCGTATATCACTTGAAGTATTGGAAGCTTGTGTAATTACCTTTCCTGGAGCCTTGGGGTTGTTCATTGCCCAAACTCCCATGTCTAATAAATGAACGCCCCAATCGGACATCAATCCACCCCCATAGTCCCAAAAATGCCTCCAACTTCCATGAAATCTGTTCCGGTTAAATGGCCTTTTCGGAGCAGGCCCTAACCAAAAATCATAGTCAACACCTTGGGGGATTTCATCATCTTCGGCAGGCATTGCCCCTGTTCCATAATTGAAATTGGACCAAATATTTACCTTTCTGATTTTCCCGATATGGCCTTCTTTGATTAGCCGGATAGGCTCCATAAAAGTATATCCACTCCTTTGCTGCTGTCCTACTTGCACTACCCTTTTGTAATAGTTGGCAGCATCCACCATGATTTGGCATTCACCGATGCTGTTTGCAAGTGGCTTTTCCACATATACATCTTTACCTGCCTGACAGGCATAGACCATTTGCAGGCAATGCCAGTGGTCAGGTGTGCCAATGATCACCGCGTCAATATCTTTGTTTTCCAATAATTTTCGGAAGTCAGCATATTGCTTGGGTTGATGGCCATGTGAATTTTTGATTTCTTGGGACCTCCTTTCCAAAACATTTTGATCCACATCCGCAATAGCAACACAGTTTACACCTGGAACCTGTAAGTGATGTCTCAAAATGCCAAATCCATGGCCATTGCAGCCAATCAAAGCCACATTCACTTGATCGCTTGGGGGATTTTTTTTGCTCCAGGCCATACTTGACTCTATAGATAATGCCCCGATTCCCAAGGTGGAAAGAGCGGTTTGGCGAATGAATTTTCTTCTTGAAGGCTTCATGGTTGAGAAATTGGTTTTTTGGGTTTGATTGGGTTTAAAGATTAAATTTAACTAGATTCAGCAAGATTACCTGATGTAACTTTTACAAAATTTTATGACTGAAAACCTATCCAATAGCAGAAGAGAATTTATCAAGAGGGCTTCCCTGACCACTTTAGGTTTAAGTGTTCTAGGGGGGCAAAACCTGACCTTGGCATCAAAGCAGACAGGCAAAAAAGTAGGTATTATCGGATTAGATACTTCTCACAGCATCGCATTCACCAAAGTTTTAAATGAACATCAGTATACAGGGGAGTATTTAGGTTACCATGTAGTGGCTGCCTATCCTCATGGAAGCAGAGATATCCCATCCAGTATGGACCGGATTCCCGGATACACGGAAGAAATTCAAAAAATGGGAGTTAGGATTATGGGATCAATTGCTGAATTACTCGAACAGGTAGATGTGGTTTTGCTGGAAACCAATGATGGGAAATTACACCTGGAACAGGCTTTGGAGGTGTTTAAGGCAGGTAAAAGAATGTTTATTGACAAACCGATTACCGCATCCTATGCGGATGCGGTTAAGATTTTTCAGGCTTCTGAAAAATATGGTATTCCTGTTTTTTCATCCTCTTCTTTACGGTATGTCAAAGGAATTGAGGCAATAGATAAAAGCAAAGTGCTCGGAGCAGATACTTTTAGTCCAGCCACAATTGAACCTTCCCACCCTGATTTGTTCTGGTATGGAATACATGGAGTGGAGACCTTGTATACCGTCATGGGAACCGGTTGTGAGTCCTTAGTCAGAATTAGCACTGAAAATACCGATGTGGTAGTCGGTACCTGGAAGGATGGAAGAATTGGAACTTTTCGAGGAACCCGATCAGGCGTCCATGATTATGGAGGAACAGTCTTTACCACAGAAAAGAATGTGGTATTAGGCCCTTATTCTGGATACGAGCCGTTACTGCTTGAAATCGTCAAATATTTCGAAACAGGCCTTATTCCTGTTCAGCCTGAGGAGACACTCGAGATCCTGGCTTTTATGGAAGCGGCAGATGAAAGCAAAAGGCTGAAGGGAGAAAGGGTGTTTTTGGATGAGGTAACAAAAAGGTCAAGGAATTAAGCCTTCCTTGACCAATTTTCTTTCCATGCTTTGAACTCTGACAGAGAAACCTTGAACCGGGCAAAATTACCCTCATTGAGCACAAGCAGGTCACCTTCCACCATTTCCCGGAATCTATCACTGTCTATTTTTGGAAGATGATTGGCTGTAGATTGAATCAAATTAGTGCCCTCATTAGGGCTCAAATTTTCGGAAACAATCTTCATGATCAGATTTTTGATATTATCCCGGTATTTAGTCCGGAAGGGATCAGGTTCACTGATGGTCTGTCTTATGGCCGCATAGCGTAACGCTGATTTTTCGTAAGCCCACATAAACACATCCTTTAACAGATCAACCTGATTCAATTCATATACACCAAGAATCCCTTGCATATAAATCATACTGGGAACTTCCACAAAAGAAACTGGGGAAAGGTTATTTTTGATCAAGGGTATATTGGCCGCCAACCTAGAAGTCCTCTTATTAACGTCATCAAATGGCTGCAAATAGGGTAGATGCACCATCATAAAGAATGCCTGTTCAAAAGGATTGCTGATTTCCATTGCTTTTTTCAGTATTAACTCAAATTGCGCTGCTATCAATTGGGGTATGGATAGTGGCGTGTAAGCTGACTGGTAAATACCGACAGGCATGGATCGTAACCTTCCTAATGATGCCTGTTCTTTCATGAGGTTTTCCGCAAGTAGGGCATGAAGGTTCAACAAGATGTAAGGCTTAAAGTCCAACTCTTCTCCTAAATCCACCAAAAACTCGATGGCATCTTTGTGGTTGATGATCATTTGCGCCTCTTCTAAGGACTTACCCTCAGCAGATTCCCCCAATTCAAGCAGTCTTTGGGTATCCAATAAAGAATAGGTATTCCCTTCCAACCTGCTGGAGTTCCAGGAAAGGTCAATCAACAGTCGGTTAAGGATTTCTCTGGCATGCGTACCCGCAGGCTGATGCTGACTATTGGTATATCCCAGTAAAGTCAGCTTATGGATATCTGCATCTGATAGGTAAGCATCAATATTGGGTCTGTAGGTATCTAAAAACTCCATATTGTAACCGACTTTTTTCCTGTCCGATAGGGGATTTGAAAGGTAAGAAATGATTTTTTCACCTTCTTTGGAAATGGAAAGGCCTTCTCTTTTGGGACGTATCAACTTTTCCTGTTCACTTTCTCTTACCAGATGGTCTGAATAGGAAAGATGGTATCTGGTGGATTTTGACCCTCCGGTTGTGTAAATAATTCCTTCCTCTTTTAGTTTTTTAAGCCTACGCTGCAAGGTCCTCAATTCCAGATTAAGCCCACTTCCACTCATGATGTCCTCAATGGAGGCACCATAAGTGTTTTTTGCTATCAAATTCTGGATAGCGTAAAGCTCATGTTTTGTGGTGGAATTAATCATTGTCGTAAGTTTTCTTATTCACGACAAATTTACGTCATAAATTTTTATAAAAAAATTTTCACGACAAATTTAAGTTTCACGTCAAAAATAAAATCTAAAATCCGAAGAGGAACGATTAACTATGAATGGAAAATTGTACCCCTTGTTTGAAGACTTTGTCAATTTTCAGGGATGATCCATTTTCCAATTTGAATATTAGCCAATCATTTTTTGGCTTCAATCCCGCAAAGGACATTGGGATTTCCGATGCCATTCTCCATGCTTCTGGGAGTTCAAGAAATTCTTTCTCTACCAGATATTCCACTCCTTCTATTAGATTCATGGCGGCACCGGCTAAAAGTCCTTTTCCATGTTTCATAGCCAAACGTCCATTTTCTTCCAAAATAATTTCTTCTCCAATGGGGCTTTGGTATGCGCCAGGTTCCATGCCACAGAATTTGGTGCTGTCGCTGATCAAAAAGGCTTTTTCCCCTTTAACCTTCAGGACAACTTTCAAAAATGATGGATCCAAATGAAAACCATCTGCAATCAGACTGGTATGTAGGGCATCATTGGCCAATTGATCCCAGAGAATATTGGGATGTCTTGGAAGCATGAGTGGCACAGCATTTCCCAAATGGGTAGAAAGAGAGGCACCGGCTTTTGTCGCAACATCAATTTCTGTGGCAGAAGCGTTTGAATGTCCGATGGCGATGAGGATATTTTCCTGCACACATTTTTTGATCAACGCTTCAGCACCTTGCAGTTCTGGGGCCAAAGTGATGAGTTTGATGCGGCCACCGCTGGCTTTTTGGTATTTTTCCACCAATTCCCAATAGGGCTTTTGAATATGTTTGTCAGGATGGGCACCTTTGGCACCCTCAATGGGAGAGATAAAAGGGCCTTCCAAATGGATGCCCAAAATACAGGAATTGATCAATGCATCATCTTTGCAGGACTGGTTGATGATTTTCAGGTTTTGTGAAATGATTTCTGGATCATTCGTGATCAATGTAGGAAAGAATCCAGTTACCCCTTTTTTCAATAAGGCGTTGACCGCTTTACGGACAGCTCCTAAAGTAAGCCCGCTTTCATTGAAATCTACACCTGCAACCCCGTTAACCTGTAGGTCTATCAGTCCTGGTCCGCAATAGGGGATTTGCATTTTTTCATTTTTTAGAATTTTAATGGCAGTGGGTCGGATGCCCAGCTGATCGTCCAAAATGCAAAGTTTTCCAGTGAGTATATCCTTGGCAAAAATGTCTTCTTGAGCTGTCCATGGGTCAACTTGGGGAAGAGCATCCTTGTCAGTAAACAACTTACAATTCCAATGTCCTCTAAGAATAGAGGCTGGACAAGATTCAAATACCGGACCGTAAAGAGTTTGATGCACAGCCTCTTTTTTATTTGGCCCCGGGACCACACAGCAGATGCATTCCGCATTCAATAAGGCAGGAACGGTTAAAGTTATTGCATAGGTCGGTACAGTGCTCAAGTTCTCAAAGCAGCCGTCATTTACCTGTTGCTGTCTGCAGACCTCATCCAATTCCACCTCCTTGACATATTTTGTATCGTTGAAATCGGCCACAGGAGGGTCATTGAAGGCAATATGTCCATTTTCACCGATGCCCATGCATACGATATCTATCCCTTTTTCATTTAAAATTGTGGCATACCTTTCACATTCTTTTTCAATAGAATTATCCCCATCAATTAGATGCACCTGTTTGAAAGGAACATGGTCAAACAATGCGGCTTTCAAAAAATTGGAGAACAAAGCGGGATGGGAAGGTTCAAGTCCTATGTACTCATCCATATGAAACGCCACCACCTTTTCCCAAGGGATAATAGAAGATTTCCTGAGGTAACTTAAAAATTCATTTTGTGAGGGTGCAGCGGCAAATATTATCCGGATTTCATCTTTTAGCCCGACGAGTTCAAGGATTTTCTTCTCAATCCAACCTCCGGCAGCCTCACCCATTTCTCTGCGGTTTTGATAAACTTGTACCTGCATGGATTTTTAATTTTGATATAATTGTGACAACATGGTGCTTACTTTTTCGGGAACTTTTCCCTTGGAAAGAAGGCCTACTGTCATATAAGTGAGGAATGAAATCATCAATGGCAAGCTGACCTGAACGGCAAGGCTACCAATTTCCACATTTTTTGTCAATACAAATGCCAACAGTCCAGCAATAACTGAAGAGATGGCTGCAGCCGGACCACATGTCCTAAAGGTGGGTATCAAGCCCAAAAGTAACGGTACGGCTATTGGGCCAACCAATGCGCCAAACCAGGAGATGATCAAGCCTACCACGCCACCAAAATATTCATATTGTAATGCCACTAATATGGTCATGGAGGTAAAGACAAAGGTGACCGACCTGGCTGTTTTCAGAGAGTTTGGATGGATTTTTCTCGAAAGGTTTGGAAGTATATCCCGGCTGATTACCGCTGCTATGGTGTTGATGTCGGAAGAAGTCATGGACATGGTGTTGGCAAACAGGGAAGCGATAACCAAACCTACCAATCCCGAAGGTAGTAAAAGCAAGGTCAACTCACCATAAGATTGGCTGGGATCTGCCAAATCCGGTAGTAGGACAGGTGCTGCCCACATCGGAAAAAAGAGGATCAAAGGCCAAATCAGATACAACCACCCGGATAATTTAGCAGCTTTTACCACCTGCTGTTCAGAAGGGCTTGAAATGTAACGGGTAGCCAGGTTCCATTGCCCACCATTATAGGACAGAAAATTGATGAAAAGGAAAGCCAGGGCAAATCCAACAGTATAAGGTTCATTGAAAACTTGACTATTTCCTTCAGGTAGATTTTGCCAAAGGCTAGAAAGGGTTGATAGCCCATCAAGATGCATGAGTACAGCGATAAACATCACCACTCCCGCCAATAGTTGAACGATAAATTGGGCGAAATCCGTGATGACGACCGCCCATAGCCCGCCAAAGGTGATATAAAGCAGGGAAATTCCTCCAGAGACCAAAATTCCTACAGGCAGGCTGATTCCGGTAAATACATTCAATAAAATAGCAATCGAAGCCCATTTGGCTCCTATATCGAATAGTTTGAGCAATACGCCTGACCAGGCCATCAATTGCTGGGTAAAGAGATTGTACCTGTTTTTTAAAAACTCCAAAGGCGATTGGATATGGAAAACTTTCCTTAATTTCATCCAAAGCACCGGGAATTTTTTGGCACTCACCAGGATGCCGATACCAATGGTGAATGCCCACCAGAAATAAACCGATATGCCATGGGTATAGGCCAAAGCCGCATAAGCCACAAATACTGCTCCGCTGTAGCCGGAGACGTGGTGGGAAATTCCGGACAGCCACCATGGAAGATTTCCTCCTGCCACGAAATAATCTTCTGAATTTTTATTTCTGAAATAGGCATAGACACCAATGGCCAGCATGAGTAAAAAAACAGGCCGATGATGAACAGGTCTAGTTTGCTAAGCTTCATGAGGCTACAGGATTGCTAAACACTCGGTTCCCATCCAGGTTCATATTCCCTTGACCAGTATTGCTGAGCTTCAGGGTTGTTAAGGATGTGGCCTGTTTTGGTATCTATATCCAATGATCGGCCTACACGTTGGGCGATATTTCCCAATTGTACCAAAAGGGTACTGGTCTGCCCTCCATAAATATCTGCAGCCAAAGGGGTTCCTTTTCGGATCGCATCAAACATGTTTTGGATATGGATGCTATCCAATTCATGGGTAGGATCCGAAAGGTTCCTGGGATCCACGGGTCTATCATATTTTACTTCCTTGACCACTTTATTTTGGCGGTCCAAAATGCTGTAATTATTTCCCCCATCAATTTTGATGGCACCTTCTTCACCATAAAAGATTACCCCTACACTGGAGCCTTCCACATTCAGCCCATTACAGCTCCTTCCTTCCCAGGTGATAAGGCTTTTGTTTTCAAATTCCAGGTTGATAATCTGGGTGTCTGGTGTCTCCCAATCATCTTGATAGTGGTAGCGTCCTCCGGCCGAACTCACTTTGGTTGGGTAATCTACCTGCAAACCCCATCGGGCCAGATCTACCATATGGGTGCCATTGTTCAATGCCTCTCCAGTTCCCCAGTTCCAGAACCAATGCCAATTGTAATGGATGATATTGTCACGATAATCCTCTCTTGGCGCCGGGCCTTGCCATAAGTCATAATCCAGATGTTGTGGAACAGGTACTTTTTTTCCGATACCAATGGGGGCCCTGTTATTACTGTACCATGTTTTTGCCATATAGGGTCTGCCGATAACCCCTGCATGGAGCGCTTTTATGGCTTCAACCACATGGGGCCAGGACCTTCGCTGATTTCCCATTTGGATGATTCTTTTATATTTATCCGTGGCTTTAAGCAACAATTCTCCTTCATGGGGATTATGGCTTGCAGGTTTTTCCAGATAAACATCCTTTCCCGCTTTGCAGGCCAAGATGGCCGCAGGTGCATGCCAATGGTCAGGGGCTGCAACAACCAAAACATCCAGTTCTTTGTCTTCCAAACTTTTTCTGAAATCAGGTGTGTCTTTTGGTCTATTTTGCTGAGCATCAGAAACAGCTGCTATGCATTTTTCTGCAGCATGCTTATCCACCTCGCAGATATGGAGTACTTCTGCATTTGGCTGCGAAGCAAAGTTCAAAGCCAAGGCCAGCCCTCTGCTATTTACGCCCATCACCGCTACCTTGATCCGCTCATTGGCACCTAAAATATTGCGGTAGCTTTTTGCACCAAAGGTAGGTAAAACGCCTCCCAAGCTTAAGGCTGCTGAGGCAGTCAAGGATTTTTTAATGAATCCTCTTCTGGAGTCTTTTGGGTTTTTCATAATGCTAGGAAAACTTGTTTATCAAGGTAAGGAGAATGATGAGACCCTGTTAATCCTTGAATATATCAATTTGTTGAATTGAATAATGAAAAATTTTGTTAATCGGGTTTATGTTGATTTAAAAATTCGGATTAATGATTAATTTTTAGAATTTTTCCTTTGGTGTAATTCATTTTTGATTTCCTCTTTTCAAACCTTAAATTTCTATGTGATGCTAAAATCAGTCACATGCGCTTTTGATTCCCCAGATCAATAGAGAAAAAGGTGTTAAATTAACTTCCTTATGAACCAAAGAAGAAATTTCCTGAAATCGACTGGAGTGGCCATTGTAGGCACTGCTGCATTGCCATTGACATTTTCGTTTCAACCTGCCCATGCCTCGGTAAATAAAGTTTTGAAAGTAGGTCTTATAGGTTGTGGTGGCAGAGGAACAGGTGCGGCAGCACAGGCTTTAAAGGCTGACCCTGATGCCATATTGACCTGTATGGCGGATATTTTTCCTGATCACCTGGAAGAATCTTACAATAACCTAATGATGGTCAATCCAAATCAGGTCAAAGTGGATAAGGCCCATCAGTTTATTGGTTTTGATGCTTACAGGAAGGTCTTGGACTCCGATGTGGATGTGGTCATTTTGACTACTCCTCCTGCTTTTAGGCCACATCATTTTACTGAAGCAGTGGCTGCAGGGAAGCATGTGTTCTGTGAGAAACCGGTTGCGGTAGATGCACCAGGCGTCAGGGCAGTATTAGAAGCAGCCAAAAAAGCTAAGGAAAAAGGATTGTCTGTGGTTTCTGGTTTTACTTATCGCTATGATTTTCCCAAAAGAGCCCTTTTTGAAAAAATCGATCAAGGGGATATTGGGGAGGTGAGGTCTATTATGACGGTGAGAAACGGTGGAGGACTTTGGTACAAGGAAAGAAAGCCTAACTGGACAGAAATGGAATACCAATTGAGGAATTGGTATTATTATGATTGGTTGTCGGGAGATTATATTGTGGAAATGATGGTGCACAGCTTGGACTTGATGTCTTGGGCACTTGGAGGACAATTGCCGATCAGGGTCACAGGGACAGGCGGCAGACAATCAAGGACAGAAGCAAAGTGGGGCAATATCTATGATCATTTTGCTATAGAATACGAATACCCCAATGGCGTCAAGGGGGTACATTTTAGCAGACAGCAGCAGGGTAGTTCCAATACCAACCGGGCAGAGATTGTGGGAAGAGAAGGGGATGCGCTTATTGATATTGGCAGACAAACCCATCTGATCAGCGGTCGAAACTCTTGGAGTTATGAAGGTGAAAAAAACAATCCCTATGAAACACAGCACGAGGAATTGTTTGCCGCAATCCGGGCCGATAAACCGCTTAATGAGGGGGAGTTGATGGCCAACTCTACCATGCTTGCCATCATAGGGAGAATGGCGGCCTACAGTGGACAGACGATTTCTTGGGATGATGCCATGAAGTCTAATCTGATTCTAGGACCAAAGATGGAAGATTATGATTGGAATTTGGTCTGGCCTGTACCTCCAGTGGCGGTTCCTGGTGTCACGAAAGTTTTGTAATGATATTTAATCCAAGTAGTAGATATGAGAAAAGCGATTTTGATTGGGTTTTTGCTTGCTTTCGTGTTTCAAAGCAATGCCCAGGAATATTTATTTGAGTTTGGTACAGTAAAAGGCTTGGATGCTTTGGTGGCATCGGAAACTCCCTTAGAAACCCCAATCAAGTGGTTTGATGTCAATACCGGAAAAGATTCTTGGTATTTTGAAGGGGAAGAACTGGTGTGTAAGGGTTTGCCTATAGGTGTCATCCGTTCAGAAAAGCAATACCAAAATTTCATCATGCACATCGAGTGGAAGCACATGGAAGCAGGTGGGAACTCAGGTACATTTGTCTGGAGCAGTGCTGTACCGGGAGAAAATAGGCTCCCCGATGGGGTGGAGGTACAGATGTTGGAATTGGATTGGGTGAATCAAAATAAGAAAGACGGAGTTTTACCTCCCATCGCCTATGTGCATGGCGAATTGTTCGGGGTTGGGGGAGTAGAAACTGTTCCTGACAATCCAAGGGGAACCAGAAGCAAATCCATAGAAAACCGCTGCTTGGGAAAAGGAGAGTGGAATACCTATGTGGTTGTTTGTGTGGATGGGGTCATCAAACTTTCTGTTAATGGTAAATTTGTCAATGGGATCAGTCAGTCTACCCAAAGAAAGGGGTATATCTGTTTGGAATCAGAAGGAGCGCCAATCCATTTCAGGAATCTTAGGATAACAGAATTGCCAGCCGGCGTGATTACCGAAGATCAGATTGCACCGCTAATAAATTAGAAAAAAAGGAAGTTAAACCCGGGTAAGTTTAATAGGATAGGTCTTATTTGCATTCCACTGGCAGACATAAATATTCTCGTCCTGATCTATACAGACATCATGGCAATGCTTGAAGATGGTCTCTTGTTGTACCATAAGCTGCAGTTCACCATCAAGGTATCTAGGAGCCGTTCCTCCCGGATTGGAAACCACCTTGTCATTTTCATCCAGTATGGTGACAAAACCCGAATTATCCATTTGTTCGAGGTATTTTTTCCTGGACCAGCACACACCTGCATAGAGGTTTTTACCGTGAATCACCGGTCTACAGACAAATGCCCCAGGTAGAAAAATAGTCTCCAAATACTCTCCTTCCATGGTGAATCTTTTGAAGGAATTATGGCCCCTTGATGTACAGAGTAAAGTGGGCTCAGCTCCTTTTCTTTGATCCACTGCTACTCCATGCACTGTTTTAAATTGATGGTCTTCATGTCCATCACCACCAAACTTTCTAATGAAGTTTCCTTTTGCGTCATATTGAAGGACAAATTGGGAGCCATAACCATCTGTAACGTAAAGATCCCCATTAGGAGCTACTGCCGTTTCTGTAGGGGTATAGCGCATCCCTTCAGCATAAATTCCTTGACCGACTGGATTAAGGATTTCAGTAATAATTCTTCCATTTAAATCCGTTTTGATGACCCTGCCCCCATTGTCTACAATCCAGAGAAATTCTTCTCCGCCTTCTTGGTACAAAGAAAGTCCATGGGCAGAAGCAAGGTTTAGGGTCCATGAGCCAAGGATTTTTCCCGATTGGTCATAGATCAGGATATTGTTTTTAGGCTCGTCTGTGACCATGAATAGGCGACCTTTTTTATCCATCACCATTTCATGGCAATTGTTCACAGGGAATTTACTGGGGTCTAGATCGCCCCAATTTAAATCCACTTTGTAGGTGAAATCACCATGACCAATGATGGTGTCTTTTTTTAGTTGGAAGGCTGAAAGGGGAAAGGTGCTCATGGCTAAACCCGAAAGGGCGGTTTGTTTAAGAAAATCTCTCCGATTGATGGTTGTCATGGTGATTTTTAGAAATTCAAAACAAAATATCTAAAAAAAACAGCATAGTAAAATACCATTTGTAAAAAATACTTATTGATAGAAGACGGATTTTCATTAATTTCAAAATCAAACCCAATTAAAACCTATGAAAAGTATTACAAGAATTTTGAGTGTGGGCTTAATGATTTTGTTGTCAGGTTCTCTAATGGCCCAAGAGATCGCCCTGCAACTTTATTCCTTAAGGAATGAAATGCGGGAAGATATGAAAGGTTCTCACCAATTGGTAGCCGATTGGGGAATCAAATACCTGGAAGGTGGAGGCACTTATGGCATGGAGTTAGAGGAATATAAAGCCTTTATTTCTGGCCTTGGGCTTTCAGTGATTGGAGTTGGAGCGGACTTTAAATTGTTACAGGAAAACCCCCAGGCCATCATAGACAATGCTAAAGCTTATGGTGCGAAATATGCTACCTGTTTTTGGATTCCTCATGAGAATGGTAACTTCAGTATAAAAGAAACCCAAGAAGCCATTAAGGTCTTCAATGAGGCTGGAAAAATTCTTAAAGATGCTGGCATTACATTATGTTATCACCCCCACGGCTATGAGTTTAAGCCTCATGGAAAGGGAGTGCTTTTCGATGAGCTTTTAAAGCATTCAAAAAATTATGCGTTTAATATGGATGTTTATTGGGTGCAGATGGGGGGAGGAGATCCCTTGGCCATTATGAAAAAATACCCAAAAAAATTCCCCTTGCTGCATTTAAAAGACAGGGCCCATGGCACTCCGGGTAGTTCTGATGGGAGAGGTGATGTGGAAACTAATGTGGTCCTGGGTACAGGCGATGTGGATATACGCGGTTTGATCAAGCAGGCCATGAAAGTGGGTACTGAATACCTGATCATTGAAGATGAATCTTCAAGGTCTGTACAACAGATTCCTCAAAGTGTAGCCTTTATCAAGCAGGTTATGGCGGAAAAATAAAGCTTATATTGCGCTTCTCGAAACCTCTGGAAACGGAGGTTTTTTTATTGGATTTTTTTGCTGGAACTTTTTGTTCTACCTTTGCAGTCCGAAAAACTAAGGCGGTTCAATTACCCGCTTCAACAAAAATTGAGATGGATAAAAAACTGAAGATCAAAGAAGGATTGATGCTTCCTGTCATGGAAGCTTTTTATACAATACAAGGAGAAGGCATGCATGCCGGAAATCCAGCATATTTTTTAAGATTAGGTGGTTGTGATGTGGGTTGTGTATGGTGCGATGTCAAGGAGTCATGGGAAGCTGAGAAATGGCCGGTATTGGGGATTGAAGAAATAGTAGATCAAGCTCTAATTTATCCGGGAAGAATGATTGTCATCACTGGCGGGGAGCCTTTGATGTATAACCTTGATCCATTAACAGCATTACTTAAAGAAAGAGGCTTTACCATCCATATAGAAACTTCCGGAGCACATCCTTTTTCGGGAAATTTCGATTGGGTGTGTTTTTCACCTAAAAAATTCAAGGCTCCGCATCCATCCATTTATACCAAGGCCGATGAATTGAAGGTTGTTATTTTTCATAAGTCTGACTTTGAATTTGCTGAAAAACATGCTGCATTGGTGAATAAAGCTTGTAAAAAGCTTCTTCAACCGGAATGGAGTAAGTCCACTCAGATGTTGGAAGGCATCATAAATTATGTTAAAAACCATCCAGATTGGAAAATTTCCCTCCAAACTCATAAATTTATGGACATTCCATAAAGACATGAGAATTGCCCTGCTTCTTTTTTGCTTGATTTTCAGTGTTACTGTAACACTGGGACAAACCTATTCTATTATAGATTCAAGGGCGATCAAGTTGCATGAGCAAGGGGATGAGTTGGTTAAAAATCGCCAATACGATGAAGCCATTGAGAAATATAGGGCTTCAATTCAGCGTGAGGCGAATTTTTTAGAGTCATACATCAAATGGGGGAGGGTATTGTTGACCAAAGGCAATCCCGTGGAGGCTTTGGAGGTAGTCAATAGGGGAGAAGCGCGGGCAGTAAAAGCCCAGGATAGAATCAAAGGAGATTTTTCCTGGTTAAAAGTGCACTTGTATTTGGCGACAGGGGAATTTGGCAAAGCCATCTCTGAATTTGAAAGTTCGCATCAATTTCTGAATGAAACCTTTCAAAAGTCTCATGATTATGGGCAGATAAAGACCCGAATAGATTTTATTAGCAGTCAGTTGGACAGAAGACTGTTCATCGAGAAAGAAAGGTTGCCAGAACCTATCAATGGTTTTACCCTTCAGTATTTTCCAGTCTTGACTGCAGACAGTAAGAAACTTTTGTTTACCAAAAGGGATGGTCTGGAGAATTATCAAACGGAAGATATTTTTGTTTCATATTTTGATGATGGCTTAGGTTGGTCTAAGCCCGAGGGGATTTCGGAGAAAATCAATACTTACTATAATGAAGGAACATGTACCATTTCAGCTGATGGCAATATTCTGATCTATACTTCCTGTGATGCTCCGGATTCTTTTGGCAGTTGTGACCTTTATGTAGCTTACAAGGTAAATGGTCAATGGCAGCGCTCCCAAAATATGGGGAAAAATGTCAATTCGAGATCATGGGATTCCCAGCCTTCCCTATCGGCAGATGGTAGGATTTTGTTTTTTTCATCCAACCGAAGAGGAGGGTATGGGGGCAATGATATTTGGTATTCCCTAAGGATGCCCGATGGTTCATGGTCAGAAGCAAAAAACTTAGGTCCAGTCATCAATACCCCAAAAGATGAAGTATCTCCTTTCATTTACTTCAACAATGAAATTCTTTTCTTTGCTTCCAACGGGCATGAAGGGTTTGGAGGAATGGATATTTTTGTTTCACGGGTGGTGAAAGGTGAGTTTTCAACTCCTGAAAACTTAGGTTACCCGATTAATGATCATCAGGACCAATTTTCATTATTCATCACTGCACAAAGGGATTATGCCTATTACACCGAGAGCTATTTCAAAGGTGGTAAGGTGGAAAGGTCTTTATTGTACCGGTTTAAATTTCCTGATGAGATCGCTTTAGGTGAAAAACTGGTTGTTTCGCAAGGCAAAGTGCTTAATGGTAAAACTGGGCAACCTATTGATGCGAAGCTATCTTTGGTAAGCTTAAGCAATGACAGTACGCTTTATGAGTTTCGTTCGGATGGAAAAACAGGTGAATTCATGATGATTTACCCTGACCGGTCCTTTTCAGGATTATATGTTGAAAAGAAGGGTTACCTTCCCAAAATTTTTAATGTTGAACGGGATAATTTAAAAGATCAGGAAAATCTGGAGATTTCTTTGACACCGATAGCTGCAGGGGAAGCATTTGTGTTTGAAAATATATTTTTTGATTTTGATAAAGATGAGTTGAGACAGGAATCCATGAGTTCTCTTTCACGTCTTTTAGATTTCCTGAAGGAAAACCCACAGGTAAAAATTCTTATCACAGGTCATACTGATAATGTTGGAAATGCTAATTATAATCAAAACCTTAGTCAAAGACGTGCTGAAAGTGTCAGGCAGTTTCTATTATCCAAAGGAATTCCTGAAGCCCGATTGTTTTCAGAAGGTATGGGTGACCAAGAGCCAATAATGCCCAATGATTCCGCAGAGAACCGAGCCTTGAATAGACGGATTACTATATCGATTTTATAGTTGGAGAAAAAAACTTAATTTTTTTAAAAATTTTCAACAAATGTTAAATTATTGTTTCTTGAATTAAGGAGTACGTTTTTGTATTGTGAATTATTGGAATAGTTTGAATAAGATTTTTTAAGCAGCTTAAATTCCGAAATTTTTTATTTTATAAATTTAGTTTATTAATACCATAAGAATATTTAATTCATTGTAAATCAGTCGATTTGTTGCTAAAATGCACGATTGAATTACTAGTTTAAATCTTTAAATATGAAGAAAGTTTTATTAGTTGTCGCGTTGATGACGATGACGGCAGTGTCATTGTTTGCGCAAAGTAGGACGATCTCTGGAAAGGTAACCTCACCGGAAGAACCGGAGGGTATCCCAGGGGTAAACGTCGTGGTTAAAGGGACCACGATCGGTACTGTTACCGATTTTGATGGTAATTACAGCCTTTCTGTACCCGAGGGCAGAAATGTGTTGGTTTTTAGTTTTGTTGGATTTTTGACGAGGGAAATGACAATTGGAAATAATTCGGTCATTAATGTCGTCTTACAGCCCGATTTAAAGACATTGGGTGAAGTTGTAGTAGTGGGATATGGTACCCAAGAAAGAAGAGATATAACCGGTTCAGTGACCTCTATTGATAACAGGGCCATTGAAAACCTGGTAACACCTTCTTTTGAATCCCAATTGGCAGGCCGTGCTCCTGGTGTACAGATTACTACACCCAATGGGACATTGGGTGCTGCTCCGATTATTAGAATCAGGGGTGTTAACTCCATTACGGGTAGTGCCAGCCCACTGATTGTAATTGATGGTGTACCGGTAGTAGATGCGGACAGGTCTGCTGTTAATGCTTCCAACCCTTTGGCGAATATCAACCCAGCGGACATTGAGTCTTTTGAAGTGTTGAAAGATGGTTCAGCAACTGCCATCTTTGGTTCAAGAGCTGCCAATGGCGTTATCTTGATTACAACCAAAAGGGGTTCTTCCGGTAAAGCACAGGTAAATTACAATACAGCGATTGGTTTTAATGAAGCTCAAAACCGCTTTGATCTTTTGAATGGTGATGATTTTGTTACGATCGCGAATGAGAGAAGGGCAAATGCCAATCAATCACCATTGGCCAACCCTTCAGGAATCAATACTGACTGGCAAGATTTGATCTTGAGAAGAGGGTTTACCCAGCAACACAACCTTTCTATTTCCGGTGGTTCTGATGCAACCAAGTATTTCTTTTCTATGGGCTTTACAGAACAGGAGTCTGCGTTGGATGTGAACGATTTGAGAAGATATACTTTCAGGGCCAATGTTGATCATAGTGTATCCAAGTCCTTCAGAATAGGTACATCTCTTAACTATTCATTCACTGAAATCAATGGCTTGAACCAAGGTGCAAATTCCTTGTCCGGTGTCATGTTGAACGCAACAAGAGCATTGCCAAATGTTTCTCCTTTTGATCCTGATAATATTGCCTTTGATGGTTTTAATGTAACCCCTGATGGTAGGACAACTGGACTTGGGGCCAACCTTGCGGGGCCTGATAATAACCTGCCTAATATCGGTTTTGTATTGGCTAACAATTTATTCAGAAACCGAGTACATAGAGTTTTGGGTAATGCCTATGGTGAATTGGATATTGTTAAAGGATTGACGGCAAGGTCCATGGTGGGTGTTGATTTAACCCTAGCGGATGATTTTCAGTCTTTAGACCCGAGACATGGAGATGGCCAGAGTGTTAACGGTTCTGTATTCATGGCATTTAACCCTGTGCAGCGATGGAACTGGCAGAACACTTTGAATTATCAGACCATTATTGCGGATGACCATACCTTAAATGTGACCTTAGGTATGGAATACCAGTACGATAATTTCTATAATTTCTCTGCTTCAGGTAATGATTTCTCCGATGATTTTTTTAGAAGGGATAATCTGATCTCCGGTTCTTTTAACAATCAGTTTTCCGGAGGTGGTTTTGCAGAACGTGGGTTTGATTCGTATTTCAGCAGGGTAAACTATGGTTACAGAGGAAAGTATTTGTTATCCTTTACTTTAAGGAATGACGGGATCTCCGATTTGGCCAGAGAAAACCAAAGAGGTACCTTCTTTGGGGGTTCCGTGGGATGGAGGCTTTCTGATGAAGCTTTTTTCAATTCAAACCTGATCTCTGATTTTAAAGTAAGGGCTTCTTATGCTGAAGTCGGAAATACTGAAATCGGAACTTTTGCTGCTTTTGGCGGATTTAATCCGGTTTTGGGTGGTGCAGGTGCCGGATTGGGGTATAATAGAATTGCCAACAGAGGCTTGTTATGGGAAACTTCTAAAAAATTCAACGCCGGTGTTGACATGACTATCGGAAGAGTAACATTAGCAGCTGATGTTTTTAGAAACAATATCGATGGGTTGATTTTGAGTGCGCCTACAATTCCTTCTTTGGGGGTTCCAGGTAATTCCATTAACCAGAATATTGGTGCCATGTTCAACGAAGGTATAGAGCTTCGTGTAATGAGTAATGTGATCAATAGAGGCAACTTCTCTTGGAACACTGACTTCAATATCTCCCTATTGCGAAACGAAGTAACGAATTTGGTTCAGCCTATTGTAGGTACGTATAATAGAACTGTTGAAGGTGGACCAATTGCTCAACTTTACGGAGTAAGGTGGGCTGGTGTTAATCCTAACAACGGAAACCCTATGTATTTTAATGGCGATGATATCGTTCAGTTTAATCTTGTTCCTGGAGCGACAGGTTGGAGAGCATTTGATCCTGCCAATCCTTCTGATGTTTCAGTTGGAGCAACCGGCCCAACTCAGGATTTCCTGGGGAATACGCTACCTACCTGGTGGGGAGGTTGGAACAATAACTTCACCTATGGTAACTGGGACTTGGAAGTCTTCTTAAGATTTTCTGGTGGCAACGTGATCATGAATGAGACCATGAGGGGGCAGTTAGGTCAAGGATTCTCGAATAATCATGCAAGTGTATTGAACAGGTGGACAGAATCTGGTCAGGTCACTGATATTCCTAAACAGTATACAGGTTCAGATGCTGTTATGTGGCAGACAGGAACCTCCAATTCAAGATTTGTGGAAAGAGGTGATTTCCTAAGGGTTCAAAATATCGTGCTTGGTTACACAGTTCCTGCTGCTACACTACAGAGCGCCTTTAATGGTGCCATCTCGAGTGCAAGGTTCTTTGCTCAGGCCCAGAATCCTTTCCTATTCACCAACTACTCTGGTCTAGACCCAGAATCCAATGTATTTGCGGGACAATTGAGTTTTGGTGTTGACTGGAACGTAACACCAATTTTCAGAACTTTCTCTGTAGGTCTTAATGTAGGGTTTTAATCCGCTTCAAAAATTGTAATAGAGATGAGAAAAATAAATTTTAAAAATATAAAACTCGCCATTACCGCAATTGCGATAATGGGCGTTGCCAGTTCATGTGATGTGACAGACCTTAGCCCAGCTAACCTAATTCCTGATGAGGAAGCGTTTGGTACAGCCGCTAGGGTAGAATCAGTCGTTTTAGGTGTGTATGAATCTGCACAGGCTGGATTTTATCTTGGAGTAGTTCAAAGGGGATATCCTTTTGGTGCAGCCAATGTACAGCAGGGTGATATGCGAGGAGAGGACATGTACAACGATCAGTTGTTTTATGAGATCACTTATGTGGCCAACCATACCCCTTTCAGTGCCAATAACAATGGTATGTGGATTTCCATTTACAGGATGGTCAATAGGGCCAATATTGTATTGGAAAATTTGGAAACAGCTTTGCAGGCCGGTGTCATCAATCAACAACAAAGAGATGTGTTACGTGGCGAAATGTTATTCATGAGAGCTTTGGGCCATCATGAATTATTGGTTCATTTTGCCAGACCTTACATGGATAATCCCGGTAGCCTAGGTGTTCCTTATCGAACGGTTGCTATTAATGATGTGCCATTGGTTGCTGAAAATGAGGCTGTTGGAAGAACAACCGTTGCTGATGATTATGCACAACTCTTGGCTGATTTGAATGAGGCGGAAGGTTTATTACCGCTTGAGCGTAACTTTTCTAGAGTAAGGAGAGGTGCTGTAATTGGTCTAAAATCAAGGGTTTTGCTGCACATGGGTAACTGGCAGGGCGTTGTGGATGAGCTTAATAAACTTACCGGTACTTATGGCTTGACTGATAGCCCAGTCACACCTTTCAGAAATTGGAATAGTCCTGAAAATATTTTCTCTTTCGTACATACCGCCGAATCTAATGCAGGTGTAAATGGCGCATTACCTGCTATGTATGGCAACCCTGCTAGAGGTGCTAGGGGTTTGGTGAAAGTCAGTCCTTTGATTTGGAGATCAGAATTCTGGCATCCTGAAGACCTGAGGAGATCTGAATTGACGGACAGAAATGCCGGCGGTATCTACTCCTTTAAATACACAGATGTAGTGACAAGAACTGATCCAAATCCTATTTTGAGATTTTCTGAGGTGGTCTTGAATGCTGCAGAAGCACATGCTAGACTGGGTAATTCAGCACAGGCAATTGAACTGTTGAATTCAGTAAGAGATAGGGCCTTGCCTGCTTCTATTCCATCATTTACTGCTGGAGATTTTGCCAATACTGATGCATTGTTGACCGCGATTTTTAATGAGAGAAGAATAGAATTCTTGGCGGAGGGTAGAAGATGGGCTGATATCCACAGGCTTTCAGGTGAAGGTTTAATGGATGGAATTCCTTTAAAAGCCACTTCGAGATCAATTACCAGTTTGGACTTCTACACTACTGATAGAGAAATTCCAACAGACCATGCTTTGCCTTACACGGATACAAGGTTTGTTTGGCCTATTCCACAAGAAGAAATACTGAATAACAGTACGGCTCCGATAGAGCAGAATCCTGGTTATTAAGCATAATTTGACAAAAAGGCTTCCTCATCAAGGGGAAGCTTTTTTATTTTTTTGGGGTTTAGCAGTTCAACATGGAGGAAATAGATTTGAAGTTGTAAAAAGAAAAACTGTATACAAAAAATAAAAAACTAGATTTGAAATAAAATTTTGTTTTATGCTAATTGAATTTGTTTGATATGCCTCAAATTCTAAAATCAACAAATTTTATTCAATAATATTTTATTTTCATATTTTTTTATAATTTTAGCACGGATAAAGTATTCCAAAATACTTATTCGTTAGCTACAAAAAATATTTTTCCGTGAATTTTTGGATTCACATTGAATTGCAGAGATGAGATCAAATAGGACCGACATGAAGATATTTTTATCTTTAATCACCATGCTGTTGCTTTTAGCGACGGTACCTACTTTTGGGCAGACCAGGGTGGTAAGAGGACAGGTATTCTCCAAAAAGGATAATCAACCTATTTCCGGTGCTTCCATTATACTCAAAGGAACAGCCATAGGTACAGCTACAGATTTTGAAGGGAGATATATTCTTCAGGTAACTCAGGAAAGCTTTACACTGGTTTACAGTTATTTTGGTTATCAACCAGAAGAAGTTTATTTTGGAGATGATAATTTGGTGGACGTTTATTTAGTGCCTCTGGAAGAGGGAGAGGAATTGTTGGTGGTCCAGCCAGTAGAGGCTAAGGAGGAGGAAGATATAGAGGAAGAGCCTATAACATTGCAGAAGGATGCCGCCCGATTCAAAAGTCCGGGAGATTTGATTGAAAACATTCCTTTTCAGTCCTTCGATAGGGCTATGCAAGGGAGAGTTGCAGGATTGGCTGTTAAAGCAGCAAGTGGAATTCCAGGAGGTCTGGTCAATGCTCGTGTCAGGGGTGTTGGGTCTATTTTTGCAGGAAATGAACCGCTTTATATTGTGGATGGTGTGCTCATCAATAATATTTCTTTTTCTCAATTCACACAAACCAATCCTTTAGCTTTTTTAAATCCCAATGAAATTGAAAGTATTGAGGTTTTGAAAGATGCAGCCTCAACAGCCATTTATGGTAATCAGGGCGCTAATGGGGTGATTTTGGTAACCACTAAAAAAGGAAAACAAGGTAGGGCACGTGTGGAACTTAATGCGTATGCCGGGGAAACCATGCCGATAAAATATCTTGACCTGTTAGATGGGCCAGGATGGTATGCGATGAGAAGGGATGCTTTTAAGAATTCAGAGGCCTCCATTCCAGAAGCTCGTGCATTGTCCAATATGGGGGTTTTGCCGGATAATTGGAATCAGCTTAGCCCTGCTGAATTGGATGCCATTGGTCTCAATCTCCCTACCTACGATTGGCAAAGACAAATGATGGGCAATAGTATGTTGCATAATTATGAAATGAATGTTTCGGGAGGTACTAAAAGCACAACTTATTACCTTTCCGGATCCTATCATTTCAGCGGCTCTTCTTTTGATCCTGTAGATTTTGAAAGAGGTACCATCAGGGCTTCCATAAAGCAAAATATTGGAAAAAGAATTAGCCTTGAAGCTAATGCCAATTTAGCCAGTATAGCTCAAAATGTACCGTTTTCTTTGGATGGATCTTTCTTGGGTAACCCAGCTTATGCTTCCTCTTTGATATTAAGACATAATCCGATTTTTAATGAAGATGGTTCATTTAATGAGCAAATAGGTGGGTTGGCTGGTCAAAATATCGCTCAGGTCAATGCATTTAATTCAGGAGAAAACAACAGTAGGTTTGGGGTAGGTAATGTTGGATTAAATTACAATATAGCAAAAAACCTGAATTACAGAGGAACTGCAGGGGTGGACTACAGGGACATGGAAGAGTTCAGGTTCAGAGACCCTAGGACGCCAGATGGGGCAGAGGTCAATGGGAGAAATGCAGTAGCCAGTCATCTTGTGGAAAGGTACATGACCCATCATACCGTAGATTGGACCAAACGTTTTGATAATAGCGTTCTATCCATATATGCAGGCTATGAGTTTTTGATGGAAGAACGCGAATCCAAATTTTCTGAAGTAACCGGAATCTCGACGCCAACTCTTAATAACCTTTTGTCAGGCGCTACATTGGTTTCCATGGATAGTATTTGGACCGGTTACCGAAGGCAAGGCGCTTATTTGGGTGTCAACTATCAGTTGGCGGAAAAATACCTTTTCCATGTTGGTTCAAGAGTAGACGGATCTTCAAGGTTTGGCAGGAATTTCACCTATGGTATTTTTCCCTTTGTCAAATTAGGTTGGAATATTTCCAATGAAGAAGGATTAAAAGATTCAGAGTTCCTTTCTTTACTGAGGCTGAGGGCTTCCTGGGGCATGTCAGGAAATGACCAAATCGGAGATTTTAGAGCCATTGGTTTATTTGGACCGGGTAATACCTATTCAGGAGGGCAAGGACTTCGCCCCATTTCATTTGATAATCCAAACCTGCGCTGGGAAACCAATGAAACCATTAACCTGGGCTTGGATTTTGGGTTTGCAGAGGGGAAAGTGACAGGTAGTGTGGATGTTTATGATCGTAGGACAAAGGATTTGTTGCTTAATTTACCTATTCTCTGGATCAACAGAGGAGAGAATTTTTTAAGAAATATTGGAGAATTGAGGAATAGGGGTATTGAACTGGAAATTTCTACCACCAACCTTCAGCGAGGTGATTTCTCTTGGCATTCTTCTTTAGTATTCAGTTATGTTAAAAATGAAGTAACATCGCTTTATAATAACTTACAGGTGATGCCTGATAATCCACGATTGGCCATAGGTCAGCCTATTGGGAATCCGGCATTTCCCGGTCAGCAGGCCCCTGGCGCCTGGTATTTAGCGGAATACGCTGGTGTGAATCCAGCCACTGGCAGACCTATGTGGTGGGATGCCAACAGAAATTATACTTACCTCCCGGGTAATGGTGATAGGGTATATCTGGGATCTAATTTTCCGCCTTATTCTGGTGGGTTCAACAATACCTTTTTTATTAAAGGCTTCGAATTGACTACTTTTTTCACCTATGAATTTGGCGCATTGGTTTCCGATGGCCAATACAACTTTTTAAGAGAAAATGGGACAAGGTTTACTTTCAATGCCTTGCGTGATGTTAATGATCGGTCCTGGACTGCACCGGGAGATATGACTGATATTCCGCGAAACTTTGCCCTTTCCGGAGGAGAAGCAGCCCGCAGCCAAATCAGAAACTTTGGTTCTGCCTCATTATTGAAGGGCGATTTCATACGCTTGGCTCAGGTCAAATTGGCTTACAGTTTCAGCACTGAACTATTGCGAAACATTGGTTTGCAACAGGCCAGGATTTATGCGCAGGGTATTAACCTCTGGACTTTGACGGATTATCCGGGATATGATCCGGAGTTTATGGGGACAGGAACGGGTCAGATTCCCATTCATAAGAGTTACAATATCGGTATTCAGCTCAGTTTTTAAGGGAGATAGTCATGGATAAGATCAATTTGTTCAAAAGCACAGTATTATTCCTGATTTTTGTTTCAGCGGTATTTTTAAATTCCTGCAGTCTGGATGTTGAACCGAGGTTCAATAGTAATTTAGAAGATGTCCTTAATAGTCCGGCTGGAATAGAGTCCGCATTGAACTCTATTTATGGAAATTTACGGTCTTTGGAACACTATGGCAGGGATATGTTTGCCAAGTCCGATGCTTTGGCAGATGGAGTGCGAGCCATAGGTAATTCGGGTAGGTTGGTAGCTGAAAACAACAACCAAGTCAATGCACATTTCAGCCCTGCTTTCTGGCAAAAGAGTTACGCTGCAATCGGAGAGCTGAACCTTATCTTGGATCAATTGGAAGCTGGTGTCGAGGGCGCTACTGATGCACACTTGCGTCAATGGGAAGGCGAGGCTAGGTTTCTTAGGGCACTGTATTATTTTGATTTGGTCAAGGTTTACGCTTACATACCTACAGCAATTTATCAACCTGGCGTGGTGGATCAAGGAGGTATCCCAATGCCACTGTTGGCTGTAAGGATAGCTGACGTAGCTTTCTTAAATGAATTTCCAAGAGCATCAATCCAGCAAGTTTATATTCAAATCACCAATGACCTGATTCGCTCGGCCAATATACTTCGTAACTCCGGGAGGAGAGGGGTACAATATGCATCCGATGGTGCAGCATTAGCCCTTTTATCCCGTGTAGCCCTGTATGCAGGTAATTGGCAACTGGCTGCTGATTCGGCAAATGCAGCACTGCTATCGGGAGTCGGTCAGTTGCTCAGCGGTCAGGAATATGTAGATGGATGGGCCACCCCTGTACATCCTGAGTCTTTTTTTGAAGTCAGGGTTCAAACACCTGAAGAATCTCTGGGGGTAAACCTATCACTTCAGGGAACTTATAATACGTTGTTGGACTTGGAAAATAAAAATATCCGAGGCGGCTGGGGTGATTTAATTCCCAGTCTTAAAGTCACAGGTTTTTTTGGGCTTACGCCACAGCAGACAGGGAATCCGGCATCCGATAATAACAACTGGGATGTGACAAGAAATGAGGACATTCGATCTAAACTTTTTACCACAGGGAATGACCAAAAGTTTGCCAGGAGACAAATTGAAAGTATTAAGTTCATGGGGAAAAATGGCTTTGCCTATGGCGATAATATCCCGGTTATCAGAGCTTCTGAAATGGTTTTGAACCGTGCTGAAGCTCTATTCCAACTGGGCAGAGACGCAGAGGCGCTGGAATCGCTCAATCAATTTAAAGTATCAAGAGGGCTTGATCGGGTGGAACTATTCAGACAAGAGATATTGGATGAAATCCTGGAAGAAAGGTTTAAGGAGTTTGCTTTTGAAGGACAGCGCTTTTTTGATCTCAAGCGTTACGGGCTGGCCATAGACAAAAGATCTTACTTAGGTCCAAATGCTATCGTACCGTTTGAAGATTTTAGAATTTTGGCTCCTATTCCAACACGAGAGGTGGAAAACAACAGAAACCTCAATCAGAACAGAGGGTATTGATAGCAGGAGATCCTATAGGTCGGTTTGAACTTTCCGGTTTTTACATTTTTATAGGGCTTTGCCTTGCCTTTAACCTAAAACATGGCTTCTATAAAAGGCATGCTTCAAATCCCATCTTTTTCCTTATTTTTGCGGTTCAATTGATGGAGTGATGATATACGTTTGCAGGAAAGAGCATTTCAATGCTGCGCACAAGCTTTGGAATCCTAATTGGACAGAGGAGAAAAATATAGAAGTCTTTGGACCTTGTGCCAATGTAAATTGGCATGGACATAATTTCGAATTGATTGTGACCGTCAAAGGGCTTCCTGACCCAGAAACAGGTTTTGTGGTTGATTTAAAAGCCCTTAGTGTATTGATCAAAGAGCTCGTTATTGATAAAGTAGACCACAAAAATCTTAATTTGGATGTCCCCTTTATGTTGGGTAAAATGGCCAGTTGTGAAAATTTAGTTATGGAGTTTTGGAAAATTCTTGAACCTGCTGTCAATGCCATTGTTCCTCAAGGAAGGTTATATAAGTTGACCTTATATGAAACGCCAAGGAACTTTGTGGAGTATTTGGGTGAGTAATGGAAAAGACTTTTATTTTTTGATTAGGCCTGCGTGTTTTTACCGGCAGACCTAAAGTAAATGCTCCTGAAACGGAACTATCTAAAATTGAAATGAGGTATTATATCATTTGTGGGGAAAGAAGTGGTGACATGCATGCCGCCAATTTGATCAAGTCACTTAAAGTTTGTGATACTTCATCAACTTTCAGAGGAATGGGCGGGGATTATTGTTCCCAAGAAGGGATGGAACTCAGTGCCCATTATAAGGAAGTGGCAGTAATGGGATTTTTGGAAGTGGTATTTGGTTTTAGAAAAGTACTGAAATACCTCAACCTGATCCAGAAAGACATACTGTATTATATGCCTGATGTACTGATTTTGGTGGATTACGGCGGATTCAATATGAAAATGGCGGCTTTTGCCAAAAACCACCAAATTCCTGTACATTATTATATTCCTCCCAAGGTCTGGGCCTGGAATCAAAAACGGGTGCATAAGATCAGAAAATATACCGATCAGGTTTATTGTATCTTGCCTTTTGAGGAAGCATTTTTTACAAAATTCGGGGTCAATGCCCGCTATGTAGGTAATCCCTTATTAGATGAGATCAAGCACTTTGAATCACATCCATTTTTTCATCAAAAGAATGAACTGAGCTACCGGCCTATAATCGCTCTATTGCCTGGCAGCAGAAAACAGGAGGTCAAAAATATGCTTAAGGTAATGTTGGAAGTAGTTCCTTTATTTCCCAATGCACAATTTGTGGTTGCCGGTGTTTCTAACTTGGATAGCGAGCTTTATGCTTCAGCGCTTAAGCAAGGGATTAAAGTGGTCTTTGATCAGACCTATGATGTGTTGCATCATGCCACTGCAGCTGTGGTGACCTCAGGTACAGCCACTTTGGAAACAGCCCTGTTCCGGGTGCCACAGGTGGTGGTATATAAGACCAGTCCTTTCAGTTATTGGATAGGTAAACAATTGGTTAAGGTAGAATTTATTTCGCTTGTCAACCTGATCGCGGGCAGACAAGTGGTAAGGGAGCTTATCCAAAGTGAATTTAGTCCGGAACAGGTAACCCAAGAGCTCAATCAACTATTAGGTTCGATTACTTATAAAGGGGAGATGCTGGATGGCTATTCAGAAGTTCGCCAGCAATTAGGGGAGAAATCTGCCTCTGACCAAGTTGCTAGTCTTATTAATGGGTAAAACACCTAAGTTTTTCTGATAATTGCTCTATTAACCAATTTAAATTCACGTCTCTACCGATGTATATACATTGATTACTTTTAATG
>NZ_AMGM01000024.1 GCF_000298295.1 Cecembia lonarensis LW9 | reverse complement strand
CTGTTTCGGTCATCTCTACCATAAAGGTAGACTCTCCTTTAGAGAGGTTATCAGAGGCACCAACCCTTGTAAATACTTTATCGATGATTCCTATTCTTGCGTATGAGGCAGGCACAAAACTTCCCATTTGAGCCATGAGCACAATCAAGGCCGTCTGTCGCAATAATGCGGACTTACCCGCCATGTTGGGGCCAGTGATGATGATGATCTGTTGGTTCTCATTATCCAAATAGATATCATTAGGTACGTATTCCTCTCCTGCGGGAAGCTGCTTTTCAATTACCGGATGACGGCCGTCTTTAATTTCCAGCGCATCAGTATCGGATATTTTTGGCTGGCTGTAATTGTTTATCCGGGCAACATGCGCAAACGAGAGCAAACAATCCACTGTAGCCAAAATCCTTGCATTATGCTGAATTTGGGTCACATATTCTGCTGCATCAAGTACCAAAGCCTGAAAGTATTTTTGCTCGATGGCTATCATCCTTTCCTCGGCGTTGAGGATTTTTTCCTCATAGGTTTTGAGTTCAGGGGTAATATATCTTTCTGCATTGACAAGGGTTTGCTTCCTGATCCATTCCTGTGGTACTTTGTCCTTATGTACATTGGTAACTTCCAGGTAATAGCCAAAAACCTTGTTGTATGCGACCTTTAGTGAACTGATTCCGGTATTTTGCATTTCCCGCTGCTGCAGTGCCACCAAATAATCTTTACCGGACTTTGCTAAACTCCTGTACTCATCCAGTTGCTCGTCCACACCTTCTTTGATAATGCCTCCTTGGTGAATAAGCATGGGTGCATCTTCCTGCAATTCCCTTTCAATTTTTTCAAGAAGAAATGCGCAGGAATTCATTTGATCAGCCAACTTTTTCAAAGAGGGATTATCAGAAGACTGCATCAAATCCCTAATCGGAACGGTGTTTTTCAGGGCTTTTTTAAGCTGATTCATCTCCCTGGGGTTAATTCTTCCCACCGCAACTTTTGAAATCAACCTTTCCAGGTCACCTATATGCTTAAGGTAACCGTAGATTTCATCCCCCAATTGTTTATTTTCAAAGAAATAAGCCACTACTTTAAGCCGTTCCTCAATAGGCTCCTTTTCTTTTAAAGGAAGGACCATCCATTTTTTCATCATTCTTGAGCCCATGGGCGTTACCGATTGATCAAGAATTTGAATAAGAGGCACTCCACCCTCCTGCTGGGCGTATACTAACTCGAGGTTTCTAATGGTAAATTTATCCAACCAGACATATTTCTCCTCTGCAATTCGGGAAATGGCCGCTATATGTTTGACTTCGCGGTGCTCTGTCTCCTCCAAATAATATAATACCGCTCCTGCAGCGATTATCCCCAATTCGAGGTTTTCAATACCAAACCCCTTCAGGTTGTTAGTAGCAAAGTGATTGGTAAGCTTTTCATAGGCATAATCATACTGATACACCCAATCTTCGCAGTGAAAAGTGGTGTATTGATCCTTGAGCATTTCCTGAGCCCTTTGTTTAAAGGCTTTGGAAAAAATCAACTCTGAAGGACTGAAGCTTTGCAAAAGCTTTTCTATATAGCTTTGGCTTCCTTGAGCACTCATAAACTCACCGGTTGACAGGTCTAAAAATGCAATGCCAATGGATTCTTTCCCAAAATGAAGAGAAGCAAGGTAATTATTCCGTCGCTTATCAAGAACGTTATCGTTGAAAGAAAGGCCGGGTGTTACCAACTCGGTTACCCCTCTTTTTACTATACCTTTGACTTCTTTTGGATCTTCAAGCTGATCACATATTGCAACCCGGTTTCCGGCCCGTACCAATTTAGGCAAATATGAATCCAGGGAATGATGGGGAAATCCTGCCAGTTCAATATGAGAGGCTGCGCCATTGGCTCTTTTTGTCAACACAATATCCAACACCTTGGAAGCCACAATGGCATCTTCTCCAAATGTCTCATAAAAATCTCCTACCCTAAAAAGTAACAATGCCCCAGGATGCTTGGATTTAATGGCATTATACTGTTTCATCAAAGGAGTTTCCTTACCTTCCTTTTGTTTTGATTTCGCCATATGCTCCCAGGATTAAATCTTTATGCTAATTTTGACACGGTTCAAAACCTGAAATTAAAAGATATCAAAAGGTAAACAAAACCTCATGAAAAAATTAAGCATGGAAGAACTCAACCGACTTACGGTAGAGGAATACAAGAAGAAAGACAAAGCGCCTCTAGTCATTGTGTTGGATAATGTCAGGAGCTTAAATAACGTCGGTTCAGCTTTTCGAACTTCTGATGCATTTTTGATAAAAAAAATCTATTTGTGTGGGATCACGGGTAAACCACCTCATAGGGAAATCCAAAAAACGGCTTTAGGGGCAACAGAATCTGTGGACTGGGAATATTTTGATAACACCCTTGCAGCCATCAAAAATCTTAAAGAAAATGGCTATATCATTTGCTCGTTTGAACAAACCGATCAGTCTGTGCCTCTTCATACATTTACCCCCAAAAAAGAGAGGGATTATGCATTGATATTTGGAAATGAAGTTTTCGGGGTGGAAGAAAGCATCATTAGGGAAAGTGACCAGGTAATTGAAATCCCTCAATTGGGCACCAAACATTCCCTAAATGTTTCCGTGAGCATGGGAATTGCCATTTGGGATTTCACAGTAAAACTTGATAACATAGACAGCAAAGCATAAAAAAAAGAGATCACATGATCTCTTTTTTTATTTTGGATTTATTGGTATTTGCATTTAGTCTTCTCTGAATTTGTCTACAATGTAGAGGAATAGGTTAAACGATAAAGTAGACATCCCTTCTTTTCTACCATCTTTTTCTCCACCCTGTCTATATATTGGGTTTTCTTTTCTCAAAAGATTTTGATTATTAGGGTTCTTACCTTCTAAAGGTTTTATAGCATTCAATCTTTGATTTTCTTGCCTCCAATCTAACTGAGAAAATTCGGAACTTTCTAATTGCCCCAAGTCATCAGGATTCCGTGGAAAATCCTGCATACCCTTCTCTTTTTCACCTTGAGCTAGGGCAGCAAAACTGAAAAAAAAGGAGAAACTTATTCCCAGAAGGAATATATTTAATCCTTTAATAGAATTCTTGTCCTTAAATATCATTTGTGATGGAGGTTGAGTAATTTTAACTCTACGTTTATACTTATGTTTCAAATTTAATAAAAATATTTCACAATGCAAACGATTGACTTTTGTGATTTTCAAAGAATCGACTTGAGAATCGGCACAATTATCAAGGTAGAAAATTTTGAAAAAGCACTAAAACCAGCCTATAAGCTATGGATAGATCTAGGTGAGTTGGGCGTAAGAAAGTCCTCTGCACAAATTACTGTAAACTATCTGCCTGAAAATCTGATAGGAGTACAGGTTTTGTGTGTTTGTAATTTTAAGCCCAAACAAATCGCCAATTTCATTTCAGAGGTCTTGGTGACAGGATTTAAAGACCAAAATGGCGCTATTATTCTTTCCACATCGGATAAAATAGTACCGAATGGTGCAAAATTATTTTAGGTTCATATATAGATTTTCAAACCCTCTGGGGTAATTTCATTTTTAAATAACTTAAGATCCTGGCAGTTGGACTGATGGCATCTTCCTGTCACCAGGTTAAAACGGTATTGATGAAGTGGACAAATGACTTCCTGAAACTTGTTGATAAAACCATTAGCTAAATCAGCCTTTCTGTGAGGGCAAGTACGCTCAAATGCAAAATAAGCATTTCCTACACGGCTCAAACAAATTTTCTCCTCACCAAGCCTGACGGTTTTAATTTGATTTTCAGGAACCAACCTTTCCACCTCTTCTTTCGTCCTTCCAAGTATAAACGTTTTCATCAACAGCTTCTTTCGATTATATTGTACAGCCAAACTATAAACAAAAATCCATTTATGAAAAAGATACTGATGCTACCGATGCTATTTTTGGCAGGAATCCTTCAAGCTCAAATTATCGAGGGCGCCTGGAAAATGACCCATCAGGATGGAAAAGAAATGAATGACAAAGAATTCATTAAAATTTACCAGGACGGTTATTTTGCTTTTGGTGCTAAGGAATTGGGCACTAATAAATTTATTGGAGCCGGAGGGGGTGATTTTAGCCTAGAAGGCAATGTTTACAAGGAAACCTTGGACTTTTTTACTATGGACCCAGAGAAAGTGGGTACTACTACCACTTATAACCTAGACCGAACAGGAGAAAGGCTTGTTATATCCGCTCAAATTGATGGAAAAACTTTGGTGGAAATCTGGGAAAAAATCGGAAACAGAAAAGATGATTTGACAGGAAATTGGGTTTTTACAGGAAGAAAATCTGACGGTGAAATATCCAGATCAACGCCGGGCGCGAGAAGAACCGTGAAGATTTTGAGTGGAGGCAGATTTCAGTGGATTGCCTTCAATTCCGAAACCAAGGAATTTATGGGAACTGGAGGAGGAACTTACACAGCTGAAAATGGGAAATACACGGAGTTAATTACGTTTTTTTCTAGAGACGACTCCAGGGTAGGTGCCAGCCTAAGTTTCGATTTTGAGATTAAGGATGGAGAATGGCATCACAGTGGGTTAAGCTCCACCGGAAATCCAATCTATGAAATTTGGAGCAAGTATGCCGAAGCATATAAGCCAACCAAATAAAAGCTTGCAAGTATAAGGGTTAAGTAGGAAACTGCTTAGCCCTTTTTTGCAGAATCTAAATTTTTCACCACCTCATATCGCCAGCAATGCATCAGGTGATCATTGACCAGGCCTGTTGCCTGCATATGGGCATAAATGATAGTGGAACCCAAAAATTTAAACCCCCTTTGCTTTAGATCCTTCGACAGTTTATCAGAAAGGACATTATTGGGTGGAATTTCCTGTATAGTTTTCCATTCATTTTGAATCGGTACCCCATCTACAAAATCCCAGATATAATTGCAAAACGATCCGAAAGCGGCCTGAATTTCCATAAATCGACTCGCGTTGTTTACTGCTGCTCTGATTTTGAGCTCATTCCTAATTATATTTTGATCCTTTAGGAGTCTTTGAATATCAGTTTCTGAAAATAAAGCTACCTGTTTATAGTCAAAGGCGTTAAAGGCATTATGATATCCACTTCGCTTTTTTAATATTGTCGACCAACTTAGGCCAGCTTGGGCACTTTCAAGGATTAAAAATTCAAATTGCTTTTTATCATCCCACACGGGAACCCCCCATTCCTCATCATGATAGCGGATATACGCGTCAAAACCCAAGCACCAATCGCATCGGCATTTTTGGTCTGAAAGATTTGATTGCATAAAATGTTGGCTTATTCCACTGTTTCCAATAAGGTTCTAAAAACCACAAACTTTTCCCCAAACCTGTCTTTGGTATCCTGTTGCAACTTTGGGGCAAACCTTTTCTGATAATCCAAAATCTTATCCATATGGTCTGTAAAGTATTGTACCGAATAATTTACACTTCCATCTTCGGAATCATGCAGGATTTTGTAAAACTTATTTTCTATGAACATACCTGTAGCCAATACATCCGGGATATGGACTTCCTTCATCCAAATTACCCATTCTTCTTCGGTATCCTTTTCAATATTGACGGTTACGTTGTACAATAACATAATATTTTGGTTTTATTTTTACTTTTGTTCTGTATATCTACCAACAAATATACGTTCATGTAGTTAAAGATTTTGCCTTCCACACAGATTGGTCCTTAAGAATATGTCATTAAAATTAAAAACAACGACGCCACCAAGCCCTCTTCTTCAAATACAAAACTGGAGCATCAGGCACTTGACGTTGGTAAAGATTATAGTATCAATTCTTTATTTGGTGGGTATAGCAGGAATGGCCATACCAGAAATCAGGCCTTATTTCCAGTATTTAACACCCTTTCATTTATTGATGACAGTAGGTGTTATGCTTTTGTTTCACAGCGACTGGAACAAACAGTTTCTAATCTTCGCTGCAGCAGCCTGGACGTTAGGTTATGGTTCCGAGGCTTTAGGTGTTCATACCGGGTTTCCTTTTGGCAATTATGCTTATGGACCCGTTCTAGGAGTGCAACTCTTGGAAGTGCCCTTAATGATTGGGGTTAATTGGCTCATACTTGTGTACTTGACTGGCTCCATTTTAAATAGATTAATTTCAAAAGATTGGCTTGCAGCCATTTTGGGAGCTTTTATGATGGTACTCATTGATTTTGCCATAGAGCCTGTAGCCATAGCATTAGACTTTTGGTCATGGGAAGGCAATGAAATTCCTTTGTCCAATTATTTGGGCTGGTTAGGTGTTGCTTTTATCATTCACATGATTTACAGAAAGCTTCAATTCAAGAAAGAGAACAAAATATCTTTTTTTCTATTGTTCAATCTAACGGCTTTCTTTGTGATCTTGAATTTTATTATTTAAAACGATTAAACATTCTGATATTAAATAGGTTATTGATATGATGTATGCTTTGTTGTTCACAATATTAGGGTTTGCTATCATGGAATTTTCAGGTTGGTTTATACATAAATATATCATGCATGGGCCACTGTGGAATATCCATAAAACCCACCATCAGCCTAGTAAATCCTTTTTTGAGCTGAATGATTTGTTTTCATTATTATTTGGAAGTATCGCGGTTTTAATGATATTTCTTGGATTGGAAGGATTGGATTATAGATTTTGGATAGGTATGGGTATCAGTTTTTACGGGATGCTTTATTTCTTTATCCATGATGTATTAGTGCATAGAAGAATAAAATGGTTTGAAAGACCTAAAAATAAGTTGCTGTTGGGGATATTCAGAGCACATCAGGCGCACCACGCGACCAACAATAAAGATGATGCTGTATCCTTTGGCCTTTTTGTTGTACCGAAAAAATATTTTAAAAGTAAATGAGCATAGTCAGCACGTATTCAATCAAAGACCTGGAACAATTGTCTGGAATTAAGGCACATACATTACGTATCTGGGAACAGCGGTACAACCTGCTTTCACCAAAGCGAACGGATACAAATATTCGCTACTATGACGATGAGGACTTAAAACTGATTTTAAATGTGGCCTTATTAAATGATAACGGTTATAAAATCAGTAAAATCGCAAGCATGTCAGAACAAGAAATGCGCGAGGAGGTGGTTAAACTTACTGAAAGAAGTCTGACCCATGATGATCAAATTCATGCTTTGACCATTTGCATGATTGAAATGGATGAGGAGAGGTTTGATAAAGTTCTTTCTACCAATATACTTAAAATAGGTTTTGAGCAGACCATGATGAACATCATCTACCCATTCATGTCCAAGATTGGTGTTTTGTGGCAAACAGGGGCGATAAATCCCGCTCAAGAACATTTTATCAGCAACTTGGTCCGCCAAAAATTGATCGTAGCGATTGATGGTCAAGTCACAAAACCGGGAGGTAAAAAGTTTCTACTATACTTACCCGAAGGAGAATTGCATGAAATTTCCATTCTTTTTGCTGCATTCCTAATCAAAAATAATGGTCATAGGGTGATTTACTTGGGTCAAAACACACCTAATGATGATTTATTTACAGTTTACAAACTCCATAAACCAGAGTATATCTTAACAGTAATCACCACATCACCAAGCTCGGAATATATCCAAGAGTACTTAGATGCCTTGGCAGAAAGATTTTCTCAATGTGACATCATTGTATCTGGATACCAAATCGTTGGTCAAGACCTGAAGTTCCCAAGTAATGTGAAAGCAATGCATTACATCCGACAACTTAAAGATATGTTAACGGAAATTGAAGCGGTACCACAAGAGAAATAGTTTTACTTTTTTTAAAAAAAATTAAACAAGGTGAAGTTTGGCAACTTCACCTTTTTTATTTGAAAATGGGCAAAAAAGACGTTAAAATCGGATTTTTAGGGGAATTAGCGCAAGTACATTTATTTTTGTTTAATATTTTTTAAAAATAATTAGACAAAATATTTGCAGATTGTTTAATCTTTACTACATTTGATTAAACAAAAACAAATAGCCATGACAACTCTAGAATTCAGTTACTCGCTTAACAAACTTTCAAGTTCTCTTAAGCCATTTGCTTTAAAATTGACCAGGGACATGGATGATGCCAATGATCTGTTACAGGATACCATGGTCAAAGCATTCACCAACAGGGATAAATTCACTGAGGGTACAAATCTTAAGGCATGGTTATACACAATCATGAAAAACACCTTCATTACCAATTATCAGAGAATGGTAAGAAGAGGGACTTTTGTAGATACAACAGACAACCTGCACTACATTAATTCGGGAGACATTTTAGTAGAAAATGGTGCTTATGGAGATTTTGCCATGGACGATATCTACGCAGCAATTGATAAATTGGATGATGTTTATAAAGTTCCCTTTATGATGCATTACAAAGGGTTCAAATATCACGAAATTGCAGATAAATTAAATATTCCAATTGGAACTGTAAAAAATAGAATACATATTGCTAGAAAGCTTTTAAAAGAAGATTTACTGGTTTATAAACATAAAAATTAATCAACTATGCCCAACAAAAAGGTAGTTGTTATCGGTGCGGGTTTTGCCGGACTATCAGCAGCTACACATTTGGTGCACGCAGGATATCAGGTAACCATTCTAGAAAAAAACACAACCCCCGGCGGAAGAGCTCGAAAGTTCGAAGCCGAGGGTTTTGTATTTGATATGGGCCCTTCATGGTATTGGATGCCAGATGTGTTTGAAAATTATTTTGCTCATTTTGGCAAAAAGCCATCCGATTATTATGATTTGATCAGACTAGACCCCTCCTACACTGTGGTTTTTGGAGAAAATGAGTTTGTGGAAATCCCTGCAGACCTTTCTCAATTTAGAGCCTTATTAGAAAGTATGGAACCGGGGGTAGGGCCAAAACTGGATGAATTTCTCAAACAAGCGGCATATAAATACAAAGTAGGCATTAACGACTTGGTCTATCGCCCCAGCAGATCTTTGTTTGAATTTACAAGTCCAGGTTTGCTAGCTGATGTGGTCAGAATGGATGTATTTCAATCCATGGCCAAGCACGTCAGAAAGTTTTTCAAAGATGAAAAAATCATCCGTCTGATGGAATTTCCTGTCATATTTCTTGGGGAAACAGCAGAAAATATTCCTGCTTTATACAGCCTCATGAATTATGCAGATATTGTTTTAGGGACCTGGTATCCCATGGGGGGAATGCATGAAATCGTAAAAGGGATGGTGGCACTCGCAGAAGAAAAGGGCGTAAAAATCCATTTGGGTGCTGATGTATCACATATCAATGTAAAGAATGGCATTGCTAAGGATGTCACGCTCAAAAATGGAGATAAATTCGAAGCGGATGTGGTGATTGGCGCAGCAGATTACCATCATATTGATTCGAAATTATTGGCCCCTGATGTTAGAAATTATGATGAAAAATATTGGGATAATCGGGTAATGGCACCTTCTTCCCTTTTATTTTATCTAGGTGTTGACAAAAAGTTGGATAACTTGACCCATCACTGCCTCTTTTTTGATGAACAAATGGGTCCGCATGCGGATGCCATCTATAAAAGCCCAAGATGGCCTGAAAGACCGCTCTTCTACTTGTCAGCAGCTTCAAAAACAGATCCATCAGTAGCTCCGGAGGGAAAAGAAAACCTGGTAATCTTAATCCCTTTGGCTCCAAACCTAGAGGATGGAGAGGAAATCAGAGAAAAATACTACCATATGGTTATGGACAGACTGGAAAAATTAACCGGTCAGGAAATCAGAAGTCATGTCATATACAAGCGCTCATATGCACACAGTGACTTCAAAGCAGACTATAATGCATTTAAAGGAAATGCCTATGGATTGGCCAATACACTTTTGCAAACTGCCATATTAAAACCTTCTTTGAAAAGTAAAAAAGTTAAGAACCTTTATTACACAGGACAGCTTACTGTTCCAGGACCGGGAGTGCCTCCTACTATCATTTCTGGACATGTGGTTTCTAAAGAAGTGATCAAAGAAAACAATTTGTAGATTAATTTGTATATTATGGGTATGGATGCAAAAATGCTTTTTGATCAAACCACCATGGAGTGCAGCAAACTGATTACCCAGCGGTACAGTACGAGCTTTACCTTGGGGATCAAAACCCTGGAAAAGAAGTTTCACCTGCCCATTTATGCCATCTATGGCTTTGTCCGTTATGCAGATGAAATTGTGGATACTTTCCATGATAAAGATAAAAAAACGCTGCTACAGCAGTTCAAAAAGGACACCTACGAAGCCATTGAGCAAAAAATCAGCTTAAACCCTGTACTCCACGCATTTCAGTTGATTGTCAATCAATATCAAATCGATTTGGATTTGATAGAGGCATTTCTGAAAAGTATGGAGATGGATTTGGACTTTAAAACTTACAATGATTCCAAGTATCATGAATACATCTATGGATCTGCTGAAGTGGTGGGCCTCATGTGTTTAAAAGTATTCGTAGAAGGTAATCAAGCGGAATACGAAAAATTAAGAGAACCAGCTTGCAAACTTGGTGCTGCATTCCAAAAAGTGAATTTCCTTAGGGATATTAAAAGTGATTATGAAGAAAGGGGCAGGGTTTATTTTCCTGGAGTAGATTTCAATACATTTGACAAGACCGCCAAAGAATTGATCGAAGAAGATATTCAAAAAGATTTCGATGAGGCTTTGGATGGTATCCGTAAGTTACCCAACGGGGCGAAATTAGGTGTAAAGGTAGCTTATCTGTATTATCAAAAACTATTTGATAAAATTAAAGGATTACCTCCTGAAACCATCACTCAAGAACGTATCCGTATCCCCAATGCAAGGAAGCTTTCTTTGCTATTAGGGACATACTTTGGAATGAAGTTAGGATTTGGATAAATATTTCAAAACCATTTACTTTCAATTCGTAAATGAAAAGAGATACTGTTGAAAAAGTGATCTGGGCAAAACAATAAAAAAAGTCACAAGTTAAAAGCTATGATGAATCTTAAAGTACATATTGATCAGCACTCCGGCTTTTGTTTTGGCGTGGTCTATGCTATAGAAATGGCGGAAGAAATTCTTGAAGAACAAGGCTATTTATACTGTCTGGGTGATATCGTACACAATGATGAAGAAGTCAACCGACTGACCAAAATGGGTTTAAAAATCATCGATCATGATGAATTAAAGACCCTTCAAAACGAAAAAGTGCTGATTCGGGCGCACGGTGAACCACCTTCCACTTATGAATTGGCCATCAATAATAACTTGACTTTAATTGATGCCAGCTGCCCGGTTGTACTAAAATTACAAAACAGGATTAAAAACTCATTTGATAAAGATGAAACAATCTATATCTATGGGAAGCATGGCCATGCTGAAGTAATTGGATTACTCGGCCAAACCAATAATAAGGCTGTGGTTTTTCAAGACATCAACGAACTAGACCTTCCAAGCTTGCCTAAAAACCTTACACTATACAGCCAAACTACAAAAAGTACTGATAAATTTTACGAGATTAATGGGGTGCTAAAGGAGAATGGTATTTCAGTGAATACCAACGACACCATTTGTAGGCAAGTTTCTAATAGAGATAAGGAGTTAAGGGATTTTGCTGATAAATTCGATAAAATAATTTTTGTCAGCGGCACCAAATCATCCAATGGAAAAGTGCTGTATAATGTATGTAAAGAAAAAAATCCAAATACCTATTTTGTATCCAATCCAGATCAGGTATTAAGTGATTGGTTTGTATCAAACGAGACTGTGGGAATATGTGGGGCAACTTCAACACCGATGTGGCTGATGGAACAGGTCAAAGAAAGAATTGAAACCTTTTAATTCATGGCTTTCTTGGCTAATTTTGTATGGTGGTTAGAGAAAGAATAAAAACAGAAGCACTTGATCCAAATGGTATCCTAATAGCCTTTGGTATTATCTTTTTTTGGTTTATTTCCTTGTTCTTCTTGCTGCAATGGGACTTTTCCTGGCTAAACCCTTTGACTTATCTAGCCATATTAGTGCAAATGCATCTTTATACGGGGCTATTTATAACAGCGCATGATGCCATGCATGGTGTGGTGGCTACCAACAAAAAGCTAAATCATGCTATAGGCTGGATAGCAGCGATTCTATTTTCCTATAATTTTTATTGGAAGCTATTTCCCAAACACCATGAACACCACCGTTTTGTAGCAACAGATAAAGATCCTGACTATCATTCCTCAGGAAACTTCTTTGTTTGGTATTTGAGTTTCATCAAACAGTATTTAAGCATTTGGCAATTCTTGCTCATGGCCATTACCTTCAATATCCTGAAGCTTTTTATACCTACTGAAAACTTGATCATTTTTTGGATGCTACCAGCTATTTTATCCACTTTACAATTATTTTATTTTGGTACATACCTGCCACACAAAGGGGAATCCGATAACAAACATCACTCAAACAGTCAGGAAAAAAATCACATTTGGGCTTTTATTTCCTGTTACTTCTTTGGCTACCACTATGAGCATCATGACTCACCAAACACGCCTTGGTGGAGACTCTGGAAAGTTAAGGAGGAGCAAATAGGATAATTTTGCATAAAAATGGGTATTTAATAGTTTTTAGTAAACAATTCCCAAGTCAATCCACTTATAGTTGGGGTTAGTACACGTTTATGAAATACATATTTACAATTTTTATCATTTTGTCCACTTTCGCCTCAGTTATTGCTCAGCAAGGTGAAGTAAGAGGCAGGGTTTTCAATAAAGTCAATAATGAAGGTATCCCATTTGCAAACGTTATCCTTCTGGGCACCGATTACGGCACGGTAACAGATATTGATGGAAATTATGTGCTTTCCAATATTCCCCCAGGCTTTTATAATATCAGGGCAAGTTTTGTTGGGTTCAGGTCAAAAACTGAATTTGATATACAAATAACCCTTGCAAGAGCAGTACGGCTGGATTTTGACTTAATCGAAGAAGCATCCGACCTCAGCGAGGTAACAGTCGCCGCAGAATTCTCCCGTTCAGATGAAACCCCCATCTCTGTAAGAAGGCTGAACACCAATGAAATCGAAAGATATCCGGGAGGAAACAGGGACATCAGCAGGGTGATCCAGTCCCTTCCCGGGGTCGCCAGCACAGCAAATTTCAGGAACGACATCATTATCAGAGGTGGTGCTCCTAACGAAAATAAATTTTTTGTGGATGAGATTGAGGTGCCTGTCATTAATCATTTTTCCACGCAAGGTTCATCAGGAGGCCCTGTTGGAATTTTAAATGTAAACCTGATCAAAAATGTAGATGTGATCACCGGTGGATTTCCAGCAGACCGTATGAATTCCCTGAGCTCCTTTTTTGAATTTTCACTTAAGGAAGGTAGAAAAGATAAAATGTTTACCCAAATGACAGTAGGCGCTAGCGAATTTACGCTTTCCAATGAGGGTCCGTTAGGCGAAAAAACTACCTACTTGGTATCTGCCAGACGCTCTTACCTGCAGTTTTTATTCCGGGCCTTAGGACTTCCATTTCTACCAACCTTTAACGATTTTACCGTTAAAACCACCACCAAGATCAATCCAAAAACAGAGCTTACTTTTTTGGCAGTAGGTGCGACGGGCAACTTTGCTTTAAATTTTGATGAACCCAGGAATGAAACCGAACTGGAAAGGGAGAACAGACTGTATTTACTGGAAAATCTTCCCATCACCTCACAATGGAATTACACGACAGGTCTAAGACTAAAACGGTTCAGAGAAAATGGTTTTTGGACATTTGTGCTGAGTCGCAACATGCTCAACAACCGTTCTTTCAAGTACTTCCAAAATGACGAAAGCGACCCTGCCAACCTTACTTTTGATTACATCTCCCAAGAAAGTGAAAATAAGTTTAGAGCTGAAAACTCTATTTTTAAAAAAGGCTTCAACCTAAAATATGGGGTCAATTATGAATACTCCAGATTTTTTGTCAACAGCTTTGACAGGTTTTCTTTTGCAAGTGAAGGTTTGGTCATTGATGTAAACGAAAAAACCTTTTTCAACAGTTATGGTGCATTTATTTCAGGGAGTAAAAACTTTAACAATGAAAGACTTTTGATAACGGGGGGAGTTAGGATAGATGGAAGTGATTTTGGTGAAACTGCCCGAAACCCCTTGAATCAAATCAGTCCAAGGCTTTCCGTTTCTTACCAGATTAAACCCCAACTATTTTGGACCAATAATGCCGGAATCTATTACCAGAGACCTGCATATACCTCCCTAGGTTTTCGGGATAATGATGGACAATTGGTGAATCAACTTAACAACATCAAATTCATTCAGGCAACTCATTTTGTAAGTGGAATAGAAAAGGTAATCCCTGAAAAAAGCAGGAGATTTAGCATAGAAGGTTTCTATAAATTATACAGAGATTACCCTTCTTCTATTTTGAACGGTATAGCCTTGGCCAACTTAGGCGCTGATTTTGGTGTCATAGGCAACGAACCTGTGTTATCTAATGCAGAAGGAAGGGCATATGGTATGGAGTTTCTTGCCCAACAAAGATTATACAATAATTTTTACGGCATTGCCGCAGTCACTTTGGTTAGGAGTGAGTTTACCAATCCCAATACAGAAGGCTTTGTCCCTTCAGCTTGGGATAATCGCATCATTGTAAGCTTGACGGCAGGGAAACGGTTTGGTAAAAACTGGGAGTTTGGTGCCAGGTGGCGTTATCTCGGAGGGGCCCCTTATACACCCGTTGATGTGGAAACCTCTTCTCTAATTGATATCTGGAACCTAAGGGGCCAAGGTATTCCCGATTTCAATCAGATCAATGCTTTCCGTCTGAGGGAATTCCACCAACTAGATGTTCGTCTCGACAAGAGGTATTTCTTCAAAAAATGGAATTTTAATTGGTATATTGATATAGAAAATGCTTACGATTTCAAAGCAGATCAACCTCCACTTCTACTCCCCACTAGGGATGCACAGGGGGGATTACTTGTCAATCCAAATGATCCATCCCGCTATCTTATGCGCTTGGTAGATAATCCAGCCGGGACTATAATTCCTACGATTGGTATCATAGTAGAATTCTAAAAATTAAATACTTTACACTGGCCCTATCGCCTAGGTGTTATTTTTTTTACTTTTGCCTCTGATGAAAAAGTCTTTTTTATTTTTATTTATATCTGTGTTTTTGCTAGCCAAAACCCAAGCCCAAATTTTTCAAGATAGTATCAAACAAGAAAAAACGGGGATTTGGGATAAAGCATTTGATCTTGGAGACCAAATCATTGATTTGATTTCTGGAGAAAATTGGGCCTTTATCCCCATCATAGTCTATTCTCCCGAAACCAGTTTAGGTTTGGGCATCAGGGCCATTAGGGTATTTCAATTTAAGGATCAAGAAAATGCCTTGCTAAGGCCATCGAGTTTACCGATTACCTTTCTTTATACCCTTAACAGACAAGCAATTTTTACATCAGAGATAAACCTCTGGTCTAATGCAAACAAAAATTTTTTCAATGCCAGACTAGAATTATCTGATTTCCCATTTAGGTTTTATGGTATCGGCCAAGAACCGGTCGTAGAAGAGGGTGAATTTTATAGTACTAGGTATGCATACCTGCATTTATTGTATCAAAAGCGATTGACAAAAGGTCTTTACCTGGGCGGAAGGTATGAGTTCAGGGTAGACAACATCTACGAAAAGAAAGAAGGAGGTCTGTTAGATGCAGGAAATATCCTCGGCTCAGACGGACAGCGACTATCAGGAATGGGTATTGTACTCAGCCATGATACCCGCGATCAAATTTTTCAGCCTACTAAAGGATGGTTTAGTACGATCACCTTGATGGGATTTCCTGATTGGTTAGGCAGTAATTTTACTTTTTCTCAATACACCATTGATGTAAGAAAATATACCTTGATAGGCAGTCAAAAAGTATTGACCATACAATCTTGGTGGAATTTAACTTCTGGAAACGCACCGTTTCAACATATATCATTGATGGGTGGTAGCGAGAGAATGCGCGGTTTTTTTGAAGGCAGGTACAGGGACAGGCATGCTATGATACAACAAGCAGAGCTTCGAACGCCAATTTACAGAAATCTTGGAATGGTATTCTTTGGCCATTCAGGGCTGGTGTTTCCCAATTTTGATAACATCAAATTATCCAAAATGCGCTATGGGGCAGGACTAGGTTTTCGGTATCGTTTAAATAAGGAAGGCCTGAATGTAAGATTAGATTTTGCTTATGGTGACCAAAAGGCATTTTATTTTGGATTAAATGAAGCTTTTTAATTTGGTTTTAACTATAACTATTTGTTTATTTAATTGATATTTAGTTCTCGTCTTCACATAACATAAATACACATGAAACGACCATTTTTTTTAACAGTCTTTTTTTACTTTATCTCAGCCAGAATTTTTGCTCAAGGCAACCTTGAACTACTGGAAACCGCACTTGAGAATTATGCGGCTGTTTACCCATGGGAAAAAGTTTACCTACATACTGACAAACCCCACTATTTCCTAAATGATACGATTTGGTTCAAGGCTTATGGAACTTTGGAGGTCGACAGTAAAAAGATTTACCCCACACTATCCGTTCCGCTTTACGTAGATTTGATTGATAGCCGGTTTGATCGGAATATCAAACGCGCTATTGTCAAGATGGAAGAGGGAAGAGGTATGGGGGATATTGTACTCCCCAGAGATTTGGAACCAGGGATCTATACTTTGAGGGCTTATACCAATTGGATGCATAATTTTGGTGAGAAGGCCTTTTTTACCAAAGATATTTACATTGGGGAAGTGGGCGATGGCTGGAACCTCCCCAATTTTGACCCCCAATTCCAAATCGGGTTCTATCCGGAGGGTGGTAATTTAGTGGCAGGAACAGAGAACCTAATAGGCTTTAAAGCTACAGACGAATTTGGTAAAGGAATTGATGTGACTGGGGTGATTTTAAACAGCCAAGGCGATCAAATCCAACAATTTGAGTCGGATTACTTAGGGATGGGAACCGTAAAATTCATACCAGAAAAGGACCAGCAATACGTGGTATTGGTCAGTACCAAAAACCAAGCGCCTAAGAAATTCGATTTGGGAGTAATTGCTGCTGAAGGTCACCTATTACACATTGATGGCTTAAGCAATGAAACCCAGCTGAACATCAAAGTATTTCAAAACACTTCTGAACTTCCAAGAGAATTGTACCTGATTGCTATGCACAAAGGAGTAGTTGCCTGGAGAGACCGAATCAACCTATCCGGGAATGAAACCAGCTTTACCATTCCAAAAGATATTTTCCAGTCAGGACTTCACAAATTTTCCCTGATGGATGGAGAAACGAGGATTTTGGCAGAAAGATTGGTTTTCCTTTTCCCTCAGCAAGCAGGCCATGCCCTTTTCAAAACCAATAAAGAGACCTATCAACCAAAAGAACAAGTTCAATTGGACATTCAGGTTCAAGATCTCACGGGAAGAGGGCTTGCAGGTGATTTTTCCGTTTCGGTTTTGGATGGAGACCAGGTTTTCTATCCGGAAAAAACACAAAATATTTTCACCTATTTTCTTTTGGATTCAGAAGTACGTGGAGAAATAGAAAATCCTGCCTACTACTTTGACCCCAACCAAAAAGAGGCAGAAAAGCATCTTGACAATTTACTTTTGACCCAAGGCTGGAGAAGGTTTGATTGGAGTGATTTGGCTAAACTTCAATCTTTGCCCAATTTTAATATTGAACCGGGCTTGTCTGTATCTGGAAAAGTAGAGGGAAGCGGAAAGAGAGAAATTTCAGAACACAAAGTGCTAACCCTTATGGTCAGGCATCCTTTGGAGGAGCCCATGTTTTATAATGGCGAAACCGATTCCTTAGGGAATTTTAGTTTTACAGGCTTGGATTTCGAGGATTCGGTAACTGTTTTTATTCAGGCATTTGAAGTAAAGGAAAAACGAAGACGCTCTAGAGAAGTCAAAGAAAATGATATTAGAATTTTACCTCCCCGGATTCCATTTATCGGGGAGCGAACCTATACAAGCTTTTCTCCAAATCCTGATTTCCGGGATGAAAATGAATATTTGATAACTGTAAGAGAAACGAAGAACCTTATGGAGCAATTCCAAATCAATAGGGATATTGAACTGGGAGAAGTCACTGTAGTTGGTAGAAGGTCTCAGATGATACCTGATAAGAGAACTATCCAATACCTGGACGCTCCAGATGCAAAACTTGAAGTCACTGAAGATTTCTATTACTTCGCAAATATCTTTCAATTGATCCGGGGGAGAGTTCCAGGAGTCGATGTAAGAGGGGATGTGATAGGTTTAAATCCTTTCCCAGTCGTACTAATAAGGGGAGGTAGGGTTACCGGCGAAGGGGGTTTAGCAGGAGCATCATATCTTTTGAATGGTCAACCGGTCCAACCAGAGACACTCATTGCAATTCCTGTGCCTGAAATCGAGCGAATAGATATTCTTCGGGGGTTGAGTAAGGCAGCTGTTTTTGGTAATGATGGTGGCGGTGGAATCGTACATGTTTTGACCAAATCTGGTAATCCCAATCAGGATTACTCAGACAGAGAGGTGAAAGGCAATGCCGTTGCTGAGGTATTGGGATATTCTGGCGTAAGAGAATTTTATGAACCTCCCGTAGTTCCATCGATTAATGCGCCTTTTGCAGTAGATTATCGTTCCACCATTTATTGGAATCCCAAATTGGAAACAGACCTAGAGGGAAAAACAGAAGTTAACTTTAGACTTACTGAGGGCAGTCCAACAGTCAGGGTAATTTTGGAAGGATTATCTCAAGATGGTGAGCCGATTTTTGGGATGTTCACATTCACGGTTGATGAAAATTAAATGGTATTCACTAAGGGTACAGTCTCAGCAACCTGTGGCTCTAGTGTAGGAACACCATATTTTTCCAAAAGATTTAACCCGCCCCAAGTCCCATAGCTCATAACAGGGTTGAACCTTGTAAACATTTGCTCTTTAAAACCATCTGCTTGTCTCACCTTTTGAATGGCTTTTCCATGAAAAGTAGTATAAGCAAATTCCTCCATACTCTGGGTATTTTCCCAAATGGTAAAAGTAGCCTGTTCGAGTACGGGCACCTCTCCTATCCCCTGCGAAAAAATAAGACCAGGGTAATCTTTTTGGATTTTACTGATAGAAGGCACCATTTTCCAAAAATCTAAAAGGTACTTTCTTTTTATTGTGGCCCGGGTCAAGGCACAAACCAGTCCATTATTTTGTTTTTCGCTAGATGCGATTTTCCAGTTTCCAAAACCTGACCAGGTGCCTCTTGATGAAGTAGGCTCTAAAAACACAGTATATTGCTCTGAACAAATCCCAGAAAGCTTTACAAATTGATTGGATTGGAAAAAATCCTTTGCAAGCTCTATATCATCCCAGACCATGAATACCCCAATTACACCATATTTAGGCCAGGCCCTATAACCTAATCCACTGCCAGCTCCTAAAAGCTTGAAGAACCCAACATGTTTATTTTTTTTGATTGAAAAACGCAGTTTTAACAATTTTGAAAGCCCCCAAGATTGATTAAGTATTCCATCAAATTTAAAAAATGTCATACTCGCACATTGAATGTTATTCATAGTCAGTTTCTTATACCCTATAATCAATTACAACTCTTTACGAAAAATTTTGTTTAAAAATATTTAATTTGATTTTTAAATACAAATTTTCGTATTTCAAAAAACTTGTTTTTTCAAAAAGATATGGAAAGATAGCCCCTGTTAACAAATCTTTGTAATTTTCTCTTTCAATGGCACTACTGGACATTCATACGCACACTATCGGAAACCCCAAGGGTATTTTTAATGGACTGGCATTAGAAAAAGCAAAACCACAACCCTTTTCTCTTGGTTTGCATCCCTGGTATTTAAAAAAGGATTGGAAGCTGGAATTTTTTCATCTTGAGCGACATATTAACCACCCAAGCCTTTACGCAATAGGGGAGTGCGGTTTTGATTTGATCAAAGGACCTTCAACCGATTTACAACTAAAGGTTTTCATCCAACAGGCCACATTAGCCAAAAGATTTCAATTACCGGTCATTTTACATTGTGTCAAAGGCCTGCATTTATTACAGCAATATTTAAAAACCCATACTGACCCTCCATTTATCATTTGGCACGGTTTCAACCAAAAAGTAAACATTGCACAAAAACTCCTTATTTTCCCCATTTTTTTTTCTTTTGGAGAGGCCTTGTTCAAAAAGGGCTCCAACGCAGAAAAATGGCTTAGAATCTGTCCTTTGGACAGGATTTTTTTTGAAACCGATATTTCTGATAAAAATATTTCCTCCATATATGAGCAGGCTTCCTTAATTTTGGACATTCCTGTAAAAACCTTAGAAAAACAGGTTGGGAAGAATTGGAAGCAAATATCAAAAAGAGGAATTAAATGAATGATTTTGCCTGGCTTTCACGTACGGAGTTGATCGTTGGTCGTGAAGGATTGGAAAAGTTGGCCAAAAAACATGTTTTGATTGTGGGATTAGGGGGCGTAGGCTCTTTTGCTGCTGAGTTTATCTGCAGAAGTGGTATTGGTGCCATGACCATCATCGATGGTGATGTAGTGGATATTAGCAATTGTAACAGACAACTACCGGCCACCCAAAAAAATATAGGACAATCTAAGGCAGAATGGATGGAAGAGCGACTTTTAAGCATCAACCCAAATTTGAAGATCAATGCCATTAAAAAATTTCTGGAGCCGGAACCTATGACCCAATTATTGGCTGAAAATACCTTTGATTATGTAGTCGATTGTATCGATAGCCTAACCCCTAAATTACATCTTATTGAAGGCGCATACCGTAAGGGTTTTCCCTTGGTCAGCTCTATGGGGGCAGGAGGAAAAGTAGACCCCACCCAAATCAGGATTGCTGACATTTCCGAAACCTATAATTGCAAACTGGCCAGGATGCTTAGAAAAAGATTAAAGCGACACGATATTAAAAAGGGCTTTAAGGCAGTTTTTTCGACGGAGCATTACTTCAAAGAAAGTTTGATGTTAACAGATGGGAAAAATTATAAAAAGTCCGCCTATGGCACCATGTCTTTTTTGCCTGCTGCCTTTGGTTGTAGCTGTGCTTCTGTAGTGGTCAATGACCTATTAGCTGGGAATTAAATAACTTCATCCCATGTTGGATTTATTGGGATGAAGCCATTTTATCAAGCATTAAAATGATAGAGGAAAACCAACACTCCCGTAAAAGCCGGTTTTCTTTGATCTTTGATTTCCAACTTCACTTCCACCTCAGCTTTAATCGTTCCCCTCAGGTTGACCACATTTTTTAGATGGGCATTTAGCCTAACCTCTCTATTTACCAAAACAGCCTGAGCAAAACGCAGATTTTCAATGCCATAATTGACCATCATCTTCAAGTTTTCCACCTGCACAATCTGCTCCCAAAGATAGGGCACCAAAGAAAGCGTCAAGTAGCCGTGCGCTATCGTATCTCCAAATGCACCTTCTGATTTTGCACGCTCTGGATCGGTATGTATCCATTGATGGTCTAGGGTAGCTTCTGCAAATTTATTGATCTGCTCCTGCGTGATTTGATGGTAGTCTGATACACCTAGGCCCTGTCCAATGAATTTTTCAAAATCTTCAAAACTTCCAATTGTGATCGGGTTCATGTCTATTATTTATTTTTTACTGATAAAGGTAAAAAAAATATGGATTCTGATTAGATCATTTTGTAGATCCCATCAAATCTCAGAAAAACATTATCCTTAATTGATTAAGTTTTAAAAAATATTTTCTGGTTTATGATTTTTTTTACAAACTAATTTGATAAATTCCAACGTTTTATTCGATATTTTATGCGGCTTCAATTAATCTTCCTGTTGCTATTTTTAGGGTTTAAAGCCGACCTGAATTTCATTCATCCAAATGAAGGTATTCCCACATTCTCCTTCTTGGAAAAAGCAGACAAAATTACCTTAAAAGAAGACTTTTCTGTACTATATGAAAGCCAGAGAATTATCGAAATTTATGATCAGAGGGGCCTTGCCCATGCCACCATAAAAATGCCTGAGGACGGCTTAAATAAAATTCAGCATTTTGAGGCTACAATCATCAGTATAGCAACAGGAAAAACGATAAAAAAATAAGGTTAAGAGACCTTCAATCTGTGTCATATCAAGATCAATACAGTCTCTATGATGATACACAAATTAAAATTTTTGAATTAGATGCTGTCAGCCTACCTGTAAGGGTTGAAATCAGCATGCAGAGAATCAGTTCAAGTAATTTTTTTATAGAAAACTGGTATCCTATAATGGATTACAATCAAAAAGTAAGAAAGGCAAAACTTGAACTTAAATATCCTGGTATAATTGGAATTAGGTATAAAGAACAAGCTATAAATTCACCAAAATCAGAAGTCAAAGATAATAGAGACAATACGCTCAGTTGGAAACTTGAAGACCTTAAAGTTCTTCAAGTTGGAACTGATGAACCAATTCCAGTAATCGAAATTGCCCCACAAAGATTTTCCTTAGAAGGATATACTTCAAATATGGATAGTTGGGAAGGACTAGCTGCTTTCATTGCCAAACTCAACCATCAAAAAGAGACATTACCCTTGAATTTTTCGGAAGAAGTAAAACAGATGGTAGAGGGTATAGAAAGTGATTATGAAAAGGTATCGGTATTATACAATTACTTGCAAAAAAACTACAGGTATGTAGCCATTTCGCTTGGTATTGGCGGTTGGATGCCTAGACCGGCCACTGAAGTCATTGCAACCAAATACGGGGAATGCAAGGCCTTGAGCACTTTAATGAAAGGAATGCTCTCAGCCATTGGTATTGAATCCCAATATACTCTTGTATTTGCCGGGGATGACTACAGACCGCTGGACAGGGAATTTCCAATCAATCAATTTAACCACGCCATGCTTAGGGTACCTTTAAAGGAGGAAGTAATTTGGCTTGAATGTACCAACAGCTTTTTACCTGCAGGTTTTTCGGGCGATTTTACCATGAACAGAGATGTATTGGTAGTAACCGAAAAAGGAGGATTTTTAGATCGTACGCCTGATTTCCGTGAACCAGCCTACAACTCAATTGAAACCATCTATGATATAGAATTGCTTGGGAATGGCGATGCCCGGTTAAAAGGTCTTTCAAAATTTTCAGGATTCCCAAGTATAGACTATTTTCTTCTAGAAGAGCGTGGACAGGAAAAACAAAAAAGGGATTATTTAAACCGGGAATTAGGAGGAGGCGGAGTCTTAATCCATAATTATACCCTGGAGAAAAGTAATGAAAAGGAAATCCCGGTGACCTCAATCAGTTTTGATGGAATAATCCAAAGATTTGGTCAACAGACTGCCAAAAGAATCATTCTACCCAGCCATTGGAAAAAACTCGACCCAACAATGCTGCCAACTGGTACGCTAAATTGGAAAGAAGAATATATGATTCGCTCAGAAAGAACAGTGGAATTAGAATCCAATGGGTCGAAAATTAAAATTGAATCCGAATTTTACTCCTACAGGTTGGAAAGTATTCTGACAACAGACGGAATCAAAATCAGTAATCAACTTGAAGTAAACCTTCCTACGGAAGCCTCCCAAGAGGAAAAAGAAAAACTTGTCGCAACAATCAATCAGGAATTCCTTAAACACCAACTTTTACTTAGAAAATTAGACTAATATGAAAAACCGGCACCTCATCCCCTTTTTAATGGGAATGCTCCTTTTCCCCTCTTTTGCCAATACTCAGGTCATGAAGTTTGGTAAATACTCCCAAGAAGAAATCAACCTGAAAAAAATTGATTTTGAACCGGATGCCAATGCAGTAGTATTGGAAGAAATTTCCAGAAATCAATTTATGGGCACCGTCCAACATACAGATGTACACCGCAGGGTTAAAGTGCTTAAGGAACCTGGAAAAAATCAAGGGAATGTATCTATTAGATATTATTTTGGGAAAGCAGGTATTCAGGATGTTTCTAAACTGAATGCACAAACGGTGAATTTTGTAAATGGAGAAGAGCAGGTCATCAAACTATCAAAAGCAGATTTTTTTCAAGTTGAATTAGATAATGGTTGGAGAGAAGTAAGGTTTACATTTCCCAGTGTTGAAGTGGGCTCTATTCTGGAATACAGTTACCATAAAACCGATAAAAGTATCGCCTTTCTTGAAAGCTGGGTCTTTCATAATCCAATTCCCACGATCAAGTCCACTTATACGATTGATTTGCCTTCCTATTTAAATTACCGTTTTCTTGCCCAAGGAGAAAAAACCTTAAATACGCCTTTCAAAGGCCAAAGGGATGGCTTTTATAGCTGGACAGTCAAAGATCTCCCATCAATTAAAGAAGAACCAATGATGTCCAATTATAGAGATTACCTGGAAAAAATTGATTTTCAACTGGCGGGATATGCCTTTGTTAATACAAGCGAATATGGAGGGAGATCCGGGTTTCAGGAAACGTTCGCGACCTGGCAAGACCTTACAAGATTTTTTACCGAATTAGAAGAGTTTGCTCAGTACATGAAACCAAACGCCTCTCTCAAAGGACAATTGGCCACCTTGAATGTTTCGGGAAGTTCTGAAACCCAAATAGCAAGGGAAGTTTATGAATATATTTTGAGCAACTATACTTATTCTGGTCAGGGAGGTTACTTCCCAAAGAAAAATTTAAAATCTGTACTAGACTCCAAAAAAGGCTCAAGAGCTGAAATTAACCTTACGCTTATGGCTTATTTGAGACAAAATGGAATCAGCGCAAACCCGCTACTTATCAGCACAAAGGGTAATGGAAGGTCACGATTGGTCGACACGCCATTTATTGACCAATTTGACCAAATGATTATCCATTTAAAAGCAGATGGCAAAGATTATTACTTGGATGCTACCAGCAATAGTTTCCCTTTTGGATATCTTCCATTGAACATGCATGTAGCCTATGGCTACCTTATGCACGACCAAAACAGCGGATTGGTCCCCATAAATATATCTCACCGATCCGGCATGCTACAAATGAGCCAAATCAGGAAGGAAGATAACGGCAATTTTGTAAGTTCGTCCACTGTAAGGTTTTCAGAATATGATGCCTTGGAAAAAAGAAATGGAATCAATTTATCAGAAGACAAAAAAATCAAAGAGGAATGGTTTGGTAGCCAAGAGATCAATGTTTATGATTTCACTCTTATTGAAAAAACTGAGCCACGGCTGCAACTGGAAGCCAAGTATAATTATTCAGAGGGAAAGGTAACAGAGAGTCCTATGATCCTAATTTCCCCTTTCCATTTGATGCGTTGGGCTGAAAACCCTTTCAAATCCGAATACAGAACCTTTCCTGTTGATTTTTCATACGCTTTTAATGATAGCTATACCACAATCATTGAAATTCCAGAAGCATATGAACTGGATGATTATCCTGAGAATACCGAAGTGGCCATTCCGGGTGGAGATGGGTTATTCACCTATCAGTTAACTACTTTAGACAATTCGGTAAAGATTTCGGCTAATGTTACACTTAAATATCCGTTGATTTCTCCATTCATATATCCCGAACTCAAGTATTTCATGGAAATAGTCACGGGTAAATTGACGGAACCCGTTATTATTAAGCTAAAGGCAAAACCTTAAAATTCCTATTGATTATATATTTTATTATGCACATAAAAACTCCTTATTTTGCTGCATAGAAAAAAATCAATGCAGCAGGATCCATCAGAAAAAAAATATATCCATGGCTATACTGCCACTGAGCAGGAAAGGTTAAGGGAGCAGGCTTTGGTCATCGAAAGACCAATATATGGGTACATAGACTTTTCCAAAGTCAGGGACTTGCTTGAAATAGGTAGTGGGGTGGGCGCACAGACTGAAGTCCTTTTGCGCAGATTTCCAAACCTATCAATAACCGGGGTAGAGTATGAAGCCCTGCAAATTAAAAAAGCCCAAGAAAACATGGTTGCCTTGGGTTATGGTCCGGAAAAAGTAAAATTTATACAGCAGGATGCCACCAAGCTTCATTTGGATAAAACTTTCGATGCGGCATTTATATGCTGGGTATTGGAACATATTCCTGATCCTGTAAGGGTTCTTATCAGTATGAAACCTTTTTTAAAACCTGGCGCCATGGTTTCTGTCACCGAAGTCTTCAACAGCAGTTTTTACACCTACCCTTACCTTCCAGCAGTCATGGACTATTGGGAGATTTACAATCAGTACCAAGTAACCATTGGCGGAGATCCTCAAGTAGGCGCCAAATTGGGGGCCTTACTGGATGAGGCAGGTTATAAGGATATTGAATTGAGAAGTGGAGGATTCCATTTGGACAAAAGGAAGCCAGAGGAAAAAAAGACGGTATTTACCTATTGGAAAAACCTAATGAGTTCAGGTGCGCCTTCGCTGATTCAGGAAGGTTTGATTACGGAGAAGGATTTCAAGGCCATGCAAGAGGCCATGGATTCCTTAAAAGAAATGCCAGAGTCGATTTTTAATTACAGGTTCATCCAAGCCACTGCTTACGCTTAATGCAATGAAAATCATCAAAAGAATTTTCAGGATATTCTTTAAAATCATTTTATGGTTTTTCATTCTGAGTATTGGCTTTACTGTGCTTTACCGGTTTGTTCCGGTGCCTATTACCCCTTTAATGGTCATTAGACTTTACGAGCAAGCAAAGGACGAGAAGAAAGCACTACGCCTGTACAAGGACTGGGTATCCATCCAAAAAATTTCGAAGCATGTCCCTCAAGCGGTAGTGGCGGCAGAAGACCAGAAGTTTTTGACCCATAAAGGATTTGACTGGGAAGCCATGGAAAAAGCTTGGGAGCAAAATAAGAAAGGAAAAAGAATCAAAGGTGCCTCTACCATATCCCAACAAACAGCTAAAAATGTCTTTTTATGGCCAGGAAGGACTTTGGTCCGAAAAGGCTTAGAAGCTTATTTTACCTTTCTGATAGAATTCATTTGGCCCAAAGAACGCATCATGGAGGTTTACCTCAATGTGATTGAAATGGGGGAAGGGATTTATGGCATAGAGGCCGCAGCCCAACACTATTTCAAGAAACCTGCTGAAAAACTGACCCGTAATGAAGCAGCATTAATTGCTGCTGTTTTACCCAATCCAAGGCGCTGGAATCCAGCCAGACCCACCCCATACATTCAAGGAAGGCAAGTTTGGATACTTAGACAAATGAATAACCTCCAGCCGGTGGGGATGGGGCTGTAGTTTTAATTCAGCTAAGTGCAAATTTCCACAGATTACTTTTTTGAAATGGTATCTACTCCACAGCTAGCTTACAACTTATTCAATAAAGCTCTCTGGAATTTTTAAGATTTAGTTCGAAAAATATAGAAAAAACGCTAATCTATACCTAAGCCCAAACGGACGCATCAATTCCTCAAATCAGACTCAAAACTTCATCTAAATACTCCCTTGTATTGGAAAGTCTTGGCACTTTGTTTTGACCTCCAAGTTTTCCTTTGCTTTTGAGCCATTTCTCAAACAAACCCTCTTCTGAAAAATGCACTTTGGGTTGGCTTAAGGCCAAATCTTTATACCTTTTGGCATCATAATCCGAATTGATTTCCCTCAGTTTCTGATCCAGTACAGCCGTAAACTTTTCTTTATCATCGGGGAATTTTTTGAATTCAATCACCCATTCGTGTGCCCCTTTGCTGGAAGAGTCTCCAAAATAGACAGGAGCTGCGGTAAAGTTGGTGATGGTGGCTCCTGTAGCCTCTGAGGCAGCTTGGACAGCCCTTTCCGCATTTTCCACGATCACCTCTTCCCCAAAAGCATTGATAAAATGCTTCGTTCTACCAGAAATTTTAAAGCGATACGGCTGAGTACTTGTGAATTTTACCGTATCACCGATTTTATAGCGCCAAAGACCTGCATTGGTAGAGATGATGATGGCGTAGTTTTTACCGATTTCCACTTCAGATAATGGTATAACCTTAGGGCTATCCTTTTCCCAATCTTCCATGGGGATAAACTCATAAAAAATACCATAATCCAACATCAAAAGCATTTCATCTGAATTTGTCTGATCCTGAATACCGAAAAATCCTTCTGAGGCATTATAGGTTTCCATATACCTCATTTTAGGAGAAGGGATGAGTTCCTTGAACAAACTTCTATAAGGGCCAAAAGCTACAGCCCCATGGAAAAACACTTCAAGGTTCGGCCAGACTTCCAAGATGTGCTTGGCTTTCTTTAACTCAAGAATTCGCTGTAACAGCACAATGGTCCAAGTAGGTACACCGGATATGCTCACTACATTTTCATCCATGACCTCTCTTGCCATCCTTTCAATCTTACTCTCCCATTCCTGCATCAATGCGATTTCAAGACCGGGTGTTCTTGCAAATTGAACCCAAAGTGGTAGGTTTTGCATGATGACAGCAGAAATATCGCCCACCTGAATTTCGCTGTCCGGATTGATAGGGTTGTTACTTAAACTTCCACCTATACTTAAGCTTTTCCCTGAAAAAAGGCGACTATCCGGATAATTATTGACATAGAGGGTAATCATGTCTTTGCCCCCCTTAAAATGACAATCTTCCAACGCCTCATTGGATACAGGTATGTATTTGCTTCTGCTTGAAGTAGTACCTGAGGATTTAGAAAACCAAAGGATCTCCGAAGGCCAAAGTAAATTTTGCTCCCCCTTCATAATCCTTTCAAAAAAAGATTGCATCTCCTCGTAGCTTTGCACAGGTACATTTGCCGCAAAATCCTGATATTTTTTGATACTTGAAAAGCCATGCTGCTTTCCAAATTCCGTCCTCCTTGCAGATGCTATCAGTTCTTCAAAAGTATCTCGTTGAACTTCAATTGGATTTTTTTTGAAATTATCTATTTGACCTATGCGGTTTTTAAAAATCCAGGTCATAAAAGAGTTGACTACCTCCATCAGTTAAAAACTTTTCTTTTCAATTCAAAATGCTGGCCCAAGTAAACCCTACGTACCTGTTCATCCGCGGCAAGTTCTTCCGCCGTACCTGCTTTAAGCAATCTTCCTTCAAACATAAGGTAAGCCCTATCTGTAATCGATAAGGTTTCATTTACATTATGGTCTGTGATCAAAATACCAATGTTCTTCGTCTTCAATTTGGCCACAATGGTCTGTATCTCCTCCACAGCAATCGGATCGACACCAGCAAAAGGTTCATCCAAAAGTACAAACTTCGGGTCAACCGCCAAAGCCCTGGCAATTTCTGTTCTTCTTCTTTCCCCACCGGAAAGTACCATGCCCAGGTTTTTTCTCACATGGGTCAAGCTGAATTCTTCCAAAAGGCTCTCCACCTTTTCCTTCATCTCTGCCTTGGTTTTATTGGTCATTTCCAAAACCGCCATAATATTTTCCTCTACTGAAAGTTTTCGGAAAACAGAGGCTTCCTGGGCCAGATAGCCAATCCCTAATTTTGCTCTTTTGTACATGGGGAGGTCGGTGATTTCCTGCTCATCTAAAAAAATCTTGCCTTCATTGGGTCTGATCAAACCCACTATCATATAAAATGAAGTGGTTTTGCCAGCACCGTTGGGGCCCAAAAGTCCCACAATTTCGCCCTGATTCACTTCGACAGATATGTCGTTGACTACTTTTCTACCCTTGTATATTTTTACGAGATGTTCCGCTCTTAATAGCATGTCAGTCAAATTTTATGTCTTTCACGTACAATTGAAGAGTACTGTTATTTCTAAAAGTATTCTCTCTGATTTCAAATGCCAAATCAAAACGCATTTTTCGCATCAGCATTTTGTAAATGATCTCATCGGGATAGGTGATTTTATCCGCTAAACCGAAAGCAATACAAATCGGCTTGGTTTCCTGACCATCCTGCACAACATTGAACCTCAAATGTTTATCTTTTAAAATCCGGACATTGTCAGCATAAACCTGTCTCACAGTGAATACAGGTTCCGGATTCCCAGGGCCAAAAGGTGCCATCTGTTTTAAAATATTGTAAAATTTATAGTTGATCTGGTCCAAAAGTATTTCATCATCTATTTCCAGTACCGGCTTCATATGGATATCATGAATCCTTGCACTTACTACTTCTTCAAACTTGGCCTGGAAGGCAGGAACATTGTCTACTGAAAGTGTCAGCCCTGCTGCATACTTGTGTCCACCAAACTGTTCCAATAAATCACTACATTCAGAAATGGCCTCATAAATGTCAAAATCAAATACTGATCGGGCACTTCCCGTAGCTTTGTTATTTGACTCTGTAAGGATGATGGTGGGCCTATAATACCTTTCGATACACCTCGAAGCAACAATTCCGATCACTCCCTTATGCCAATCCTCCTTGAATAGTACGGTGGTCTTCATCTGCTGCACTTCTTCCATGCTTTGAATCATAGACAGTGCCTCCTTGGTGATGTTTTCATCAAAATTTTTCCTGGCAGCATTTACGGTATCTACCAGCTCAGCCCTTGTTAGAGCATCTTCCAAATCTTTGGAGATCAACAGTTCCACAGATGCTTTGGCGTGTTCCAGGCGTCCAGAGGCATTGATCCTTGGCCCTATTTTGAAAACGATATCTGAAATCTCAATCTCTTTTTCAATTTTGCTTCTCAATATCAGGGCCTTTATCCCAGGCCTAGGGTTGTTGTTGATCCTTTCAATGCCATAAAAGGTCAATATCCTATTCTCTCCGGTGATGGGAACAATATCTGCTGCAATGCTGATAGCCAAGAGGTCTAAAAACTCCATAACCTTACCAGCCTCATCCCCCATCAATGAAGCAAATGCCTGTATGAGTTTAAAACCTACCCCACAGCCGCTCAACTCCTTGTAAGGATAAGAGCAATCGCTTCTTTTGGGGTCTAAAATGGCCACAGCGGGTGGTAACGCTTCCCCAGGAGTATGATGGTCACAGATGATAAAATCTACTCCCAGTTCTTTGGCCAAAACCACTTTGGAAATGGCTTTTATGCCGCAATCCAAGGAAATGATCAGTTTAAAATTGTTTTCCGCTGCATACCTTACCCCTTTTTCTGAAATACCATACCCTTCCTTATAGCGATCTGGAATATAAAAATCCACATGGGGGTAAAACTGGCTTATGTAACCATACATCATGGCCACCGAAGTAGTTCCGTCCACATCATAGTCTCCATAAACCAAAATTTTTTCTTCATTTTTGATGGCTCTTCCCATTCTGGCCACTGCTTTGTCCATGTCCTTCATGAGCATAGGATCATGCAACTTGTCCAGATCGGGTCTGAAATAATCTTTGGCTTTTTGAAAAGTATCTACCCGCCTGTTAACCAGTATGTTGGCTAAAGTAAGGTTGACATTGATTTCTTTGCTAAGGGATTCTACAGTTTTAGGGTCGGCCTTTTCCCTGATCATCCATTTATACTCCATAAGGCTAAATTACTAAAGTAAGCGGCTATTTAGGATAGATTAATCCCATTTATTTTTGAACGGTGGTAATTTGAGAAGACTAAATAAAAAATCCCGGCCTTTTCTAAAAGCCGGGATCTGAAAATTAAGAGAAATTTATAGATCAATTCACTTTTGCCACTAATCTTACCTCCAATGGGAAATAAAATGGGAGACTTGTACGTCTCCCATTTAGACTGATTTCCAACCCAAAAAGTTTAATCTTTCATCACTGCAGGAATATTTTTTTCCTTGAATTTTTCATTGAAAGTCACGACATCTTTTTCAAGGATTTCTTCCAAGCTTAATTTGTAGGTTTTCCATTCGTTTTCTAAGTCTGAAAGTCTTGCTTTTACGGCTGCCGTCAGCCTTGGATCATGCACATCTACAGCTGATCTCAACTCAAAAAACTGAGCATTCAGCTGACTTGGAAAATTAATCACATCTTGGAAATTGCTTTGTCTGGTTTCTACGATTTTACCTTCCCAATCATCTATTTTTTTGACTAGTTGGTTTCCAGATTCCAAAAGATCAGCATGCGCTTCATGGTCTTTTAAAAGACCGTTGAGATGCACCACCTGAGCTTTAACCTTCCTGATTTCATTTACGGATTGGTGGACTTCTGTAAGCGTAGCGGCTGCCCGTTCTAAGAATTGCTGCTGGGCCTCCCAATCCGCATCTGTAACATTTTTGAGGTTTGGATCTTGTACAATTTCAAATCCAGTTTCTGAAGTACCGCCATTATAATGCAACACGGCCTTATATTTCCCTGGTTTTACACGATGACCACTATAATCCCCGTACACAAAAGCATTGGGGATTTCCAAAAGGGTTTTACCTCGGAAATTCCAAACAAATCGGTTGATGCCTTTATGGGAAGGAAGTAATGGTTCAGGTGATGGTCCTCCGGAGAAAGCTTTAAAGTTTTCATCCTTTTGATTGGAGAAAGTGCGGATATTCCTTCCCATACTGTCAAAGATCTCAAGTTTTACTGGTAAAGAGTCTGCTTTTTCAGGCAAGTAATAATCCAAAATGACTCCGGTTTTTGGATTTTCCCCAATACCTGGAGGCAAATCCATCCAAGATGGAATAAAACCTTCATATTTCACCGTGGTCTTTGGCTCAAAAAGCTGAAGTCCTTTAAGATTACCCATGGACTGCTGAACTGCACTCAGGTCATCCAAAATCCAAAATGACCTTCCTGCTGAGGATATTACCAGGTCATTATCTGCAATAGCAATGTCTGTGACAGGCACTACAGGGAGATTGAGCTGGAATTTATTCCACTCTTGACCTCCGTCAAAGGATACATAAAACCCCCTTTCACTACCTGCATACAATAGCCCCTTTTTTTGTTTATCTTCCCTGATGACCTTGATAAAGTCATCTTTATCAATGCCAGTGTTAATATTTGTCCAAGTTTTGCCATAGTCAGTAGTTTTATAGGACATGCTCTGGAAATCATTGAATTTGTACCGGGTGGCAGCTATATAAGCGGTGCCTTTTTCATGAGGGGAAACCTCAATGGACTGTATCAAACTTTCCGGCAAACCAGCAGGAGTAATGTTTTCCCAGGTTTTCCCTCCATCTCTGGTAATATGAACCAATCCACAATCACTTCCTGTATAAATGACCCCCTCTCCACCACTTTGGACCTGCCAGGGCAACCTTCTGTGCTCCCATGTCGCTGCGTAGAGAATTCTTGGGTTGTTATAATCCATACTCAAAGAAGATGCCCCTGTATTCTCGTCAACATAAAGCGTCTTTTTCCAGGTCACCCCTCCATCAGTACTTTTAAAAATGCCCCTTTCCTCACTCGGCCCATGTGCAGCTCCTTGTGCAGCGACAAAAACCACATCAGGATTTTGTGGATGGATAACCACGTCAGATATATGCCTGGTCTTTTCCAGTCCCATATGCTTCCAAGTTTTTCCCCCATCTAAGGACTTGTAAAATCCCATCTCCATAGGTCGTCATGACTCCCCTAATGGCATGCTCTCCCATACCCACATAGATGACATTAGGATCAGATTCACTGATGGCAATATCCCCTACAGAACTGGTTTTGAAAAATCCATCAGATATATTGAACCAGGAAATCCCGGCATTTTCTGTTTTCCATAGCCCCCCTCCGGTATAGCCTGCAAAATAAACTTGATCATTGCTCGGAAGGCCGGTAACAGCATTGGATCTACCGCCGCGGAATGGCCCGATGTTGCGCCAGGTCAGCCCTTCATAAAGTGAGGCATCAAAACTGATGGTTACAGGGTTGCTCACAGTATTTTTCCCCCTTTGGGAAAAGGATGGCAAAGCAACAGCAAGCATAAAAACAAATAACAGTATTTTCTTCATGATGTATTTGGTTGGACTTGCCATAAATTTGGTTAAAATACCCCAATAAATCATCTGGCGAATCGGCAAAATTTAAGACCAAAAAGAGTTATGAGTATAAAATTTCAAAATTCCACAGCAATTTGCATCTTTGGACTTATTGTACAGCGGTATTAATTGAAAAATGGAAGTCAAAACCAAAATTTTTGAAAGCGCAAAATCATTGTTGCATACCAAAGGATTAAAGGTTGTAGCAGAAGACCGAGATAGGCCATGGGGTGGATTTCTGGTTATTGAAGAGGCTCAGGCCAAGGATTTTGCCAAGGCATTTTTCCCAGAAGAAGATTTTGAGTCCTTAAAAATTTCAGAAAAACTCAGCCCAAAAATCTTGTTGGTAGCCCCTGAAAAGCGGCTCAGCTGGCAATATCATTTCCGTAGGGCAGAAATCTGGCGTTGTATTGGAGGTTCAGTTGCCGTGGTATCCAGCATGAGCGATGAAGAAAAGGAAAGACATATTTTAAGCACAGGTGATAAAATCAAATTACAACAAGGGGAAAGGCACCGTTTGATTGGATTGGAAGATTGGGGCATGGTGGCTGAAATCTGGCAGCATACAGATGCCAATCATCCTTCTGACGAAGAAGACATTGTCAGGTTGCAGGATGATTTCGGTAGATAATGACCTAGAATCCCAAGCCTCAAAGCTTCTTGGCCTCTTCCCAGTACACATCCATTTCGGCTAGACTCATTTCTTCAATTTTTCTGCCCGCTGCTTTGGCTGCATTTTCAAGGTATTGGAAGCGTTTGATGAATTTAAGGTTGGTCCGCTCCAGCGCCTCTTCTGGATTGATATCAATAAAACGGGCATAATTGATGAGGGAAAACAATAAGTCACCAAATTCCCCTGAGGCTTTTTCCTTGTCAATTTCTTCCTCTTTTATGGCATTAAAAGCTTCCTTAAACTCTTTCATTTCTTCTTCCACTTTCTCCCATACCTGATGTTTTTCCTCCCAGTCAAAGCCTACGCCTCTTGCCTTTTCCTGTATCCTCATGGCTTTAATCAATGCAGGTAGGGACTTAGGGACACCTCCCAGGACGGACACATTACCCTTTTCCTGAAGCTTGATTTTTTCCCAATTTTGTTTCACTGCTTCTTCGTCTTTGGCCTCTGTGTCCCCATATATATGGGGATGTCTCCTGATCAGTTTTTCACAAAGACTATTGATGACTGTTCCCATGTCAAATGCCGATTTTTCTGATCCGATTTTGGCATAAAAGACAATGTGTAGCAGTATATCCCCCAGTTCTTTTTTGATTTCCTCCAGGTCATTTTCCAAAATGGCATCCGATAATTCAAAAGTCTCCTCAATGGTCAGGTGTCGTAGACTTTCCAAAGTTTGCTTTCTGTCCCAGGGACATTGTTCCCTGAGCTCATCCATAATGGTCAATAAACGGTCAAATGCGGCAAGCTGGGCTTCTCTTGAAGATAATTCTGGCATAAAAAGGGAAACTATTCTTTATGTGAGGACGTTTTGAAAGTATTACGTAAATTTGCGCAAATTATATTGATATGACAACCTTGTATTTGACTTTAGCCTTTCTTGCCTTATTTTTCATTTTGATGTCCGTAAGGCTCATCTTTATCAAAAATGGTGAATTCAAAGGCACCTGTGCTTCCCAAAATCCTTACCTGAACAAAGAAGGTGGAACCTGTGGATATTGCGGTAAAACCGTAGATGCCAATTCCAGTTGTGGTAATCCCGACAACGAGGTAGACAAGGTGTTGGCCAAATTCAAATAAAAATATTTTGTATGCCTGGCTTGTCCAGGATTTTTCTGTTATTAACCTTATTTAATTTTCATCGTGGCATTAATCAAATCTATCTCCGGAATCAGAGGAACGATCGGAGGCAAACCTGGAGAAGGGCTTACCCCACTTGACGTCGTAAAATTTACCGCTGCCTATGGTTCATGGATCATCTCACACACCAAAAATCCCAAAGTGGTGATTGGAAGGGATGCCAGAATCTCGGGTGAAATGGTTTCCAAATTAGTAACAGCCACCCTTCAAGGCTTGGGCATCGATGTCATCGACCTGGGATTAAGCACCACGCCAACGGTGGAATTGGCCGTGCCTCTGGAAAAAGCCGGGGGAGGTATCATCCTTACTGCCAGCCATAATCCTATTCAATGGAATGCCCTCAAACTTCTCAATGATAAAGGAGAGTTCATCTCAGATGCAGAAGGAAAAGCCATTTTGGAGAGTGCGGAAAGCGAGAATTTTGCTTTTGCAGAGGTAAGAAAACTAGGACAATACACGCTGATTGAAGACTATATTGACCGACATGTAGCGCATGTACTTGAACTCAAATTAGTAGATGTGGAAGCCATCAAAGCCAGAAAGTTCAAAGTAGTGGTAGATGCGGTGAATTCCACAGGTGGTATTGCAGTACCCAAATTACTCCGGGCTTTGGGAGTAGACAACATAGAGGAAATGTACTGTACGCCAGATGGCCACTTTCCCCATAATCCCGAACCATTGCCAGAAAACCTTAGAGATATTGCAGATAAACTCCATAGAGGAAAATATGATTTGGGAATTGTGGTCGACCCGGATGTGGATAGGCTTTGTTTCATGAATGAAGACGGTTCCCCTTTTGGTGAGGAATATACCTTAGTGGCTGTTGCAGATTATGTGCTTTCTCAAACGCCTGGAAATACTGTTTCAAATTTGAGTTCGACCAGGGCCTTGAGGGATGTAACAGAAAAACGTGGTGGAACCTATCAGGCCGCAGCCGTGGGAGAAGTCAACGTGGTCAACAAAATGAAGGAAACCAATGCGATCATCGGCGGTGAAGGGAATGGAGGAGTGATTTATCCCGAATCTCATTATGGAAGGGATGCTTTAGTAGGTATTGGCTTGTTTTTGACCCATTTGGCAAAATTTGGAAAAAGCATCTCTATGCTTAGGGCTACCTATCCAAATTACCATATTTCTAAAAACAAAATTGAATTGACACCTGAGATTGATGTGGATAAGATCCTAGAGGCGATTAAAAGTAAATACAGCAAACATCCGATCAATGATGTGGATGGGGTGAAAATCGAGTTTGAAAAAGAATGGGTCCACTTAAGAAAATCCAATACCGAACCGATCATCAGGATTTATTCAGAATCTGAAACCCTGGCCACAGCAGAACACCTGGCCAATAAGATTATTCTTGACATCAAAGAACTGATCTCAGGAACTTAAATCTTTTCCAAAGTTCTTAACTTTGGAAAAGATTACCTATACAACCAGCAAAATAACTTGAAGATGCGCGTTTATTTTGACAATGCCGCTACAACAGCCATGGACGATCGGGTGATCGAAGCCATGCTGCCTTATATGAAGTTGCATTATGGCAACCCCTCCTCTGTCCATAGCCATGGCAGACAAGTGCGTTCGGCCATAGAAAAGGCAAGAAAGAAAGTTGCAGAACTTTTGAATGCTGCTCCTTCTGAAATATTTTTTACCTCAGGTGGAACCGAAGCAGACAATACTGCCATTGTTTGTGGCATAGAAACCTATGGCATCAAGCATGCCATTACTTCCCCTATTGAGCACCATGCAGTTTTACATACCCTAGAGGAATGTGCCAAAAAAGGAAAGATTAAACTGAGTTTGCTGGATGTCAATCCCAAAGGGGAGGTAGACTTGCAGCAATTGGAAGCATTGCTTCAGGCCAATCCCAATTCATTTGTATCATTAATGCATGCCAATAATGAAATTGGCAATATCAACGATATTGAAACCATCGGCGAATTGGCCAAAACCTACGGCGCATTTTTCCATTCAGATACCGTACAGACCATGGGGCATTATGCCCATGATTTAAAAAACCTACCCATTGATTCCCTGGTTGCCGGAGGCCATAAATTTCATGGCCCTAAAGGATCAGGTTTCCTATATGTGAAAAAGGATAAGAAAATACACCCCTTTATTCACGGGGGTGCCCAAGAAAGGAATATGCGGGGTGGAACTGAAAATGTCATCGGAATCATAGGCATTGCCAAGGCCCTGGAACTGGCTTATGAGGATATGGACGGACATAGAAAGCACATTGAAAGCCTTAAAAGTAGGTTTATTGAATTGCTGAAGGAAAATATTCCCGGAATTGAATTCAATGGCAAATCTGCAGACTTAAAAAAGAGCCTGTATACAGTATTAAACGTAAGTTTACCCCCATCAGAAGAAAATAGGGGTATGCTTTTGTTCAACCTTGACCTGCATGGCATTTCTGCTTCTGGGGGTTCGGCTTGTAGCAGTGGAGCCACGGTAGGTTCACATGTGCTTCGTGCTTTGGGACATGACCCCGAAAGAGAATCCGTGAGGTTTTCTTTCAGCAGGTTCAATACTGCCGAAGAGGTTGATTATACCGTGGAAAAGTTGAAAGAATTGTATACTGTGAATGTATAAACATTCAAAGGTTCATTTCTATAGCCTTTTTCACCAGTTCTACGGCAGAACTCACCCCAAGCTTTTGATGTATTTTTTTGCGGTGAGATTCAACGGTGTGCTGGCTTAGGCTTAAGATATCGGCAATTTCCTTATTGAGGTTGCCGTCCTTGATCAAGCGTAAAATTTCCAATTCTCTACGGGATAGCTTAAAGCGCTCTTTGAAATGATCTGGGTATTTTCCGTCATCCTGTTGAAAAAGTAATTTTTGGAAGCCTTGAATATAACTTCCTTCATACACTTCCCTAATGGTATAAATCAATTCATCAGGGTCTGAGCCTTTTAATACATAGGCATCAGCACCGAGCTTTATGCATTTCTCGTAGATTTCTTTATCATCATACATAGAAAGCACAATTACCTTGGTGTCAGGTATGGTTTTCTTTATCGCAGCCACTACCCCCATACCATCCATCTGTGGCATATTCATATCAGTTAGCACCACATCCACTGCTTTATTTTTCAAAAAATCCATCAGTTCCACACCATTATTAAAGACTCCCTTGATGACAAAATCATCTTCCTCCTCCAAAAGACTTTCTATGCCTTTTGCAAACATCTTGTGGTCATCCGCCAGTGCAATATGGATCATCTAAGTTTGGGTGATAGATTTCAGAAACAAAATATAAGTCAAGGATTCGATATTGGCAAGGAGAGTTTGATTTCTGTACCTTTTCCAAGCGCTGATTGTATATCAAATTCACCTTCTATGGCAAGCATGCGGTTCTTCAGGTTATACATCCCTGAACCATTACTTACCTGTGAAGTGTCAAAACCTACTCCGTCATCTTTTATACAAATTATCAAGTGTTCCGGTCTTGTCTCCAAATGAAAGGAAATACTTTTGGGTTGGGCATGTTTGATGGCATTGTTCAGGCACTCCTGAATGGTCCTGATCAGGATGATTTTTTTGTCTTTGTCCAATTGGATTTCGTCTCCTTTTTTTTCGAATTGTGTTTGACAAAAGGCAGCACTCTTCAACTTGGCTAACTCATTTTGTATAAAATCCTCCAAAGTGATGGATTCTACCCAATCCAGGTTTAAAGATTTGGACAGTCCCCTCACTTCTTTGATAATTTGGTTAAGCATGGACTTTCCCTCTGATACTTTTTCGGGTTTGGAACTGGCCAAATTCATTTTAGCCAAAGAAAGGAGTTGGCCAATATTGTCGTGGAGTTCCCGCCCTACGTGGGTAAGGGTGTTTTCCCTGATTTCTTTCTCGGCATTGATGATGGTTTTCTCGTATTCTGCCCTCACTGCCGCCAATTTTTGTTGATTTTGTAGCTGCTTTTGACGATGTACTATCACCATGGTCACAATAAATGAGCCCATCAACAACATCAATACAAATCCCAATAAAACGATGTAGAAAACTTCCGTTCCAGAATTATCCATGCCAAAGAAACCTATAATTGGATGATTTGACTAAAAGTACACATTTTGACACTACTTATCCTAACAAATCAACTCAGATTGCTGCTGATTTTGGTCTTTTTATTTTTAATCAAGGGCAGATAAAAACTAATGGCAAAAACCAAATACATAAAAGCTCCTAAAGCATTAATGATGTTTTGCATCATTCTCATTAATTCAAAATTAGTAGTGGTGACATATCTTATGGAAGCAAAATTTAATATCGAGCTGGAATAAAAAAATAGCAGAAAGGTGACTACCCAAAAAACAGGAAATCTTAAAAGGTTTATTTCGATAAACATATTCTTACTGATGAGGCCATAAAAAAAATAAAAACAACAGCCAAGAATTATCATAGAACCAAGAATATAGGAATTATGATGAAACTCTAGAATAGAAGTAAAAAAAAGAGATTTGACGGTCCCAAATAACAAAAATAAAACGCCTAACATTATAAATGCATTTTTCACACTTCCCTGTTGGAATATTTCTTTGAAAAAATATAAATATAAAATGGGCAATGTATATACAAAGATGGCATTATAGTAAACTAAATTTGGCTTACCATTAGTTGCCAAATAGAAGCCAAGGTTTTCCACAATAGCTACAAGGATCAGAATCAATAGGATGATACGATGTAATTTTTTGAACGGGCCCAAATCAAAGAAAAGTAGTGTCATACTTCCGAGCGCCGCAATGGAAACTAAAATGAAATACCACGACCACATGGAAATAAATTAAGTATTTATAGGAGGCTCACAATAAGGAGGGCAAAGCATACCTCCATTTTCAATGGAATTAGCATCACTTCTTTGACCCTCTGAGTTCAAAAAGACATCAAAAATACCATTTTGCTCTTCATTGGCTGCAGAGAGGGCCACTGAAATTTTTCCGATGTATTGCTCTCTATCCCTTCTGTCCTGTGGAACTAAATAAAGATTTTCCCTATCATATTGCCCAAAATAAACTTTTATACCCCCCTTATTGGCATCTGTCATTCTTAATAGTTTTTCAATGGTTGCCCTATCAAAAAATACCCATTGGGACTGCTCTTTAATGGCCCTTCCTTGCTCATCTCGACCTGGTTCTCCAACCTGAATAGTTTCACGATAAGGCTTTACAAATTTTTTTAAATCATCTCGATTCATGGCTTACATTTTAAAAGTTTATAATATCAAAGAATTATAATTCCTAATTTAATGCTTTTAAGGGGCTAAGAAAAACTTTTTTTGGAAATAAGGTAAAAGATAAGCCAAACCCATGACCAAATACATCAAGCCACTTAAGGTTCTTAGTATAGAGCCTAATATAAATATCAAATTCCTATCCAAACCAATCAAATAACCGAAAGAAGCAAAATACATAAAAGAGGCAGTATAAAAGAAAAACAAAAAGCAGACCACCCAAAAAGACGGAATCCAAAGCAAGCTTTTGCCATTCAACCAATTCTTAACTAAAATGGCATAAAAAAACCAAAGGCAGCATAAGATGATCGACAGGGATGAAATAATGACAGTATAGCTTTGAAAAGTTTCCCAAAAACCCTGTAAAAAGAAGGAGTTGAAAATAAACCAAATAGAAAATAACACAATTCCCACAATGAATATCTTTTGATAATGCCCCTTCCGGAATACGGTCAAGAAATAATACCAAATCACAATGGTTTCCAAGTATAAAAAGCCAAAGTTAAATATCCAGGAATTATATATTCCCCTAGCCCCATAATACCTTCCAATAGCTTCGGTGAGCATGCCCAAAAAAATCACAGTAAACAAAACCCTATGTTCTTTTTTATTTTCTTGCAAAGTAAAAAAAGGGAATACCCCAATTACGAATGACAAGAAAAGGATGTAATTGTAAAATGTCCAGGCTAATCCCAAGTTCAAAGTATTTATCTTTTGATGCAGATAATTTTACACTAAAAATACCTGGCAAACAAAAGATATTATTTGGCTGGGTAAAAGGTTTTCTAACCTGAAATAAGGTTATTCAATAATAGTAAAGCTCCTCCTGTAAAGCCAGGGCAACATAAAAGCCAAACCAAACACCAGATACATCAAGCCTGCTACCAACTGATTGATGGTGAATAATAAATGTACATGATCCAGGACAAAAACCGGATGGAACTGATAAGTCCCAAACAACAATATGGCTTCAAAATAAAACAGCAATATGGCCCAAGAAATCCAAAAATGGGGCAATTGAATCAAATCCCTGTCTGCATAAGTTTTCATCTGTATCAAATGGATCAGAAACCTTAACACCAAAAAAACAATCAATAAGGCAAAAGGTAGGAAGGTGAAATATTGAAAAACGGTGTCAATAGATTGAAAAAACAAAGCATTGACCAAGCCCCAGCATACTATGCCCAAACATATCCAAACAATTTTTCTTCTGAATTTCTGATTGACTTCAAGAAGACTCAGATAGAAAATAAGCAATAAAGATTCAGCATATACCCAACCTATATTGTACAAGAGGGAATTATTAATCCCCCTTGCGGCTGTAAATGCCCCAGCTAATTCCATCAGCAAAGCAAGAAACAAAATGCCTATGATCACATTTTGGGCAGTGGATTCTAACCCTTTACTTTTCCTCAAAGGAAAAAGAGAAAACAGAAAACCAACAGCAATGACAAAAAGATAAAAACTACCAAACATTAATATTGAATAAGCTTTACAAAGGTAGGTAGTATAAAAAAACCAAAAAATCCCTGTACAGGGAGTTTTTGGTTATAAGCTTGAACTTTTTCCACTGAAAAGCACACCAAGCTTTAAATTCTATATGAAATTATTGATTAAACGGCCTTTTTACCAGTTGCTTCCTGAGCTGCCTCAGCTGCCAGTTCTCTCTTCATTAAATCTACAACTACAGGAGTAGCAATATAGATAGATGAATAGGTACCGACCAAGACACCAATCAACAAGGCAAAAGAGAAGCCTCTCAATACCTCACCGCCGAAAATCAATAGTACCAAGACCACAATTAGTGTAGTAGCAGAAGTAATCAAAGTTCTGGCCATGGTCTGATTGATGGCATCATTAAACATCTTCACCAATTTGGAAGTGCCACGGTTTTCGATGTTTTCCCGTATACGGTCAAATACAATCACAGTATCGTTAATGGAATAACCAACTACGGTCAATACCGCTGCGATGAATACCTGGTCAATTTCAAAGGTAGCACCCAAGGCTGAAGCGATCGAGAATGCCGCAATTACAAAGAACACATCGTGCACCAAGGCGATGATAGATCCCAAAGAAAACTGCCACTTACGGAACCTCAACAAGATGTACAAGAAAATCGCAACCAAAGCAAAGAACATCGCTTCAGCGGATGACTTCTTGATATCATCAGCTACCGTAGCACCAACTTTGGAGGACCCAGTGATGGCAAATTCTGTATCAGAAAGGTTGGTTACATCTGTACTAAAGCTCAGACCTGTCACAGAAGCAATGCCTTCTATCACCCTTCTTTCCACCTCGGCATTGGACGCATCATCATCTTCATTGATCAGATAAGAAGTGGTTACTTTCATAACATTGTTGGCACCGTAAGTTTTCACTTCAACTGAGCCATCAAACTCGCCATCCAGACCAACTTTTAGATCGGTTGCCGTAACCGGCTGAGCAAATTGAACGATATAGGATCTACCTCCTGTAAAGTCTACACCAAATTTCAAACCATTCACTGCAGCTATGGCCAAGCCTACAATAATGATCCCGGTTGAGATCAAATAAGCAACTTTCCTCTTACTTAAGAAGTCAATATTCAATTGACCCATTACATTCTTTGCGAAAGGTGTAGCAAAGGAAATTTTACTTCTGTCTCCCTTCTTGGTCATCCAGGTTACAATTACTCTGGTAATGAATACCGCAGAGAAGAAAGAAGAAGCGATACCAATCATCAATACAATAGCGAAGCCTTTCACAGGTCCTTGACCCAAAGCGTACAATATGGCACCGGTAAGGAAAGTGGTCACATTGGAGTCTAGAATGGCAGAGAAAGCTTTGTTATACCCTTCACTGATGGCTGCCATCAGGCCTGAACCGTTCCTGAGCTCCTCCTTTATCCGTTCAAATATCAGCACGTTGGCATCAATGGACATACCTATGGTCAACACAATACCTGCAATACCCGGCAATGTCAAAGCCGCACCAAGCTGAGCAAGAATACCTAATATGAAGAAAATGTTGAACACCAATGCTGAAATGGCTACAAATCCACCTTCTGAATAATAAGCGATCATAAACATAACCACCAAAATCAAACCGGCCAACATGGAAATGATACCTTGTCTTTGGGCTTCTTTACCAAGAGTTGGTCCAATGATGGCCTCTTCCACGATTTTGGTTGGTGCTGGCAAGGATCCTGACTTCAGGATATTGGCCAAATCCTTGGCTTCTTCAATGCTAAAGTTACCGGTGATTTCAGATTGTCCGGAAGGGATCTCACTTTGTACCACAGGAGCGGTGTACACAAAATCATCCAACACCACTGCAATCCTTCTTCCAATATTCTCAGAAGTAAGTTTTCTCCACTTTCTGGCACCTTCTGCATTCATCTGCATGCTTACCGCAGGTCTGGAAGTTTGGTCCAAGGTTTGTCTGGCATCAGTAATCACATCACCTTCCAACGGAGCCTGATCGCTTGCTCTATTAAATCGTATGGCAAACAATTCCAATAATTCCATATTGTCCACCACCTGAGGCTTCACAGACCATAGGAATTTCACATTTCTTGGCAAAAGAGACCTCACATCTTCTCTGGCCATAATTCTATTAATGGCAACTGTATCCCTGATTTCATAAATCAGGCCCTGACCTTTAGTTAGTGAAAATAAAGGGGAGATTTCAGTTGAAACATCATCCAAAGTACCTTCAGCCAGCTGTCTTTCCAAATCAGTGGCTTCATCCACTTCACCTTCCTCTGTAGCTTCAGCAGGCTGACCCTTTGCAGCCCTTGCCTCTTCTACCAATAGACGGTTGACATCCTCCAATTCAGCAAAAAACTCATTCAGTTCGGCCACTTCCCAAAACTGAAGCTTAGCAACCCCCTGCAATAGGTTTCTAACCCTTTCAGCATTACTTACACCAGGAAGTTCAATCTGAATCCTACCTGTACCCTGGATTCTTTGGATATTTGGCTGAGAAGTACCAAATCTATCAACCCTGGTTCTCAAGATATTGAAAGATCGGTCAATGGCATTTTCTACTTCAGTGTCAATGATTTTGAGAATATCCGCATCAGAAGTTTCTAAAGAGATTCTACCTCTATTGGCTGCTGTAGCAAATATCTCGCTTAACTTTCTACCGGAAGCACTTTGTTGCCAGGCAGAATAGAAAAGGTTGACAAACTTTTCATTGGTAGTTTTGGCAGCTTCCGTGGCCTGATCCAAGGCTGTGTTGAAAGCAGCATCCTTGCTGTTTCCTGAAAGTCCTCTTACTATTTCCACTGGAGACACTTCTAAGGTTACGTGCATACCACCTTGAAGGTCAAGACCTAGCCCTAACTCCGTTTCTTTGATTTCTTTGTAAGTGAATTTTGCACCAAGAAAATTATACACCGGCTCCCTGTAAATAGAATCCAGGTACCTTTGTTTCATGTCAAAATCCACATTGCCCACCTCATCAGTGGCAAAGGCCGTGGCTTGGCCCTCAACTTTGTTTGATACAAGTGTAAATGAAAGGTAATACAGACACAATGCTGTAATGATTACCGTCAGAAACACTACGACACCTTTGTTACGCATGATATTTAAGTTTAATTGATTTTAATTGAATAGAATGAATCATCACTGGCAATAAAAGCCAAAAGCAAATGGAGTAAAAAAACAGACTTAGGGAGCGTTGGTCGAAATGATCCGCTCCAAGAGAATCTCCCAAAAGGGTAAGGTACTTGGAAAGCTAATGTTTTGAAATCCTGTTTCAGGCTTTTCAAATTTAAAAGTTTCATAAATAAGGTGGAAAACCTGCTGTCCCAAAACTGTAACAAAAGGAACTACCGCATCTACGGCAATATTGAAAAAAGTTTCAGTTTCTGTTTGACTTTCAGGTAATTCCTTGATTTCCTTTTGATGCTCAACTTCCTGTTGCAAAAGGGTAAGGTACTCTGCACTTGAAATCAACACACAGAAAAACATTACTAAAGCCAGTGTGGCCCGTTGTTTCCAATTGTTGTTATGTCTGCCATTTGATTTCATGGGTGGCAAATATAGGAAGAATTATACATTACTCCAGTATCTCTTCAAAAAAACTGCAAAAGGCTAAACACAGCACAAGCCCTTTGTAATCAGATAATTATTCTGTCCTAACCCTTAAATACGTCCGAATCACATCCAAAGCCCTATCAAAATTCCGGTTATTCGGAATAATCAGGTCCGCATCATGCTTAAAGGGCTCTATATATTTTTCATAGGTGGGCATCACATGCATTTCATAGCGATAAAGTACATCATCCAAATCATAACCTCTTTCAACCTTATCGCGGACAATCCTTCTTTTAAGCTTGATATATTCCTTGGCGTCAATGAAAACCTTAAGATCGAGAAGATTGGCCAACTCCGGATAGTACAACACGAAAATTCCTTCAACCACCACGACTGGGGCCGGAGCAAATTCCAGCATTTTGGGTTTTTTGTTGGGATTATTAAAGGTGTATTCTTGCCTGTAAACGGTTTCGCCATTGCCTATTTTGCGGATATCTTCTGCATATTGTTCAAAATCAATGGAGTTGGGTGTATCAAAATTATGCACCCCCTTGTCATCGATGGGCTGTAGGTGTCTTGCTTTATAATAATTGTCCTGGGATATCAGACAAACTTGTCCAGGTTCAAAAGTATGCAGTAATTTATCTAAGAAAAGTGTTTTCCCAGAGGCGCTACCGCCCGTTATCCCAACGATGAAAGGTTTCTTCATGGGGGACAAAATTAAAGATTATTTTAGAAAGTCCACCAAGGCCTGTACAGCCTTTCCTCTGTGGCTGATCTGATTTTTTTCTTTTAAACTCAGTTCGGCAAAAGTCTTTTGATAACCCAAAGGCCTAAAAACAGGATCATAACCGAAACCTCCTGTTCCTGACATTTCTTCTAAAATTTCACCTTCAGCAATCCCTTCAAAGGCATGCTCCATCCCATCCTGAATCAGCGCAATCACCGTCCTGAACCTTGCCTTTCGGTTAGTCTTGCCCTCCATTTCTTTCAGTAACTTATTGATATTTCTTTCATCAGACCTTGGCTCACCTGCATACCTTCCCGAATATACTCCTGGAGCCCCATCCAAGGCCTCTACCTCTAGTCCTGTATCATCAGCAAAGCAATCCACCCCATAATTTTCATAAACATACCTTGCTTTTTGGAAAGCATTATGGTCGAGGGTATCACCTGTTTCAGGCAATTCCTCCACACAACCTATTTCAGCCAAAGCTACGATGGTATATGCTGGTCCTAAAGCAGCCTTTACTTCTTCTATTTTCTTGGGGTTATTGGTGGCAAAACAAATTTTCATGAGCTCAAAGGTGGTTTTAAAATTTGGCATGTAATGGTGCACAAACTTACGCAATATGGGTTAAACGTATGTTCTAAAACATTCCCGTATCGACATAAAAAATCCTCCAGTTTCCCAGAGGATTTTTTTGATATGATTTCTTAATTTTAAGTCAGCAAAATTAAAATCAACAGGATGATAATGATGGCACCAACGGATAAATATACTCCACCGCCTAAATCCTTGGCTTCTTTCTTTATTTCTTTCAATTCACTTCTTACGGCTTTTTTTTCAGCCTTTTCCATCGTAGAAAAGTCCATGGCCTTGATTTCATCCACCCGCATTTCAATTTCCACTAACCTGCTTTTCTCTTCTTCTGTCAATTCTGGGTTATCCTTTTTTGCCATGGCCATCGGAGAAACTGCCAAAAACAAAAAGAGCATGGATAAAAGATAAAATAGCTTTTTCATAAGTTATTAAATTTAAATGGAACATAATCATTAAACAGTTCTGGCAAAAATGACCAGACCAACTAATCAAAACAAGAATCGGGCCGTTTAAAGTTTTTGCTTCTACGAGGCCTGATTGGTATTTGTTATAGTACAAAACGGATTTTGGAATGCCTTTCCATTATAATTTGTAATTTAGCTTTTTGTCAGGATTGACGTTCATTTAACTGGTTTTACACTTATTCATTATTATATGTCTTCCAAAGGAGATAAAAAGCTTTTTTTACTGGATGCTATGGCCTTGATCTACAGAGCTCATTTTGCATTCAGTAAAAACCCTAGAATTAACTCTAAAGGCCTCAACACAGGCATCATGATGGGATTCACCAATACCTTGTTGGAGGTGTTGGAAAAACAGAAACCTACCCATATTGCAGTAGCTTTTGATACCAAAGCACCGACTTTCAGGCATACCCAATTTGAAGCTTATAAAGCCAATCGGCAGGAACAACCGGAAGATATTGAGGTTGGGACCCCATGGGTCAAACAGATCGTACAGGCATTTAATATACCCGTATTGGAAATGGATGGCTTTGAGGCAGATGATATCATCGGCACCATTGCCAAAAAAGCAGAGCGCACCAGCTTTGAAGTCTACATGATGACACCGGATAAGGATTATGGACAACTGGTAGAGGACCATATTTTCCTTTATAAACCCGCTTTTATGGGCAATGGGGTAGAAATTATGGGGCCAAAGGAAGTCTGCGCCAAATGGGACATCGAACATGTGGACCAGGTGAGGGACATCCTTGGCTTGATGGGAGATGCCGTAGACAATATCCCGGGAATTCCCGGGATAGGGGAAAAAACAGCCGTAAAGTTATTGAAGGAATATGGGTCAGTAGAAGAATTACTTCAGAACACAGACAAATTAAAAGGTAAGCAAAAAGAAAATGTGGAAAACTTTGCACAGCAAGGCTTGATATCCAAAGAATTGGCTACCATTAATATTGATGTCCCCGTAGATTTTGACGAGGAAGCACTAAGGTATAACGGTCCGGATGAAGAGAAATTGAAAGCCCTTTTTGCAGAACTTGAATTCCGAACACTCACCCAAAGGGTTTTTGGTGAAAAAATGAAAAAGCCTCAGGTCAAAGTTTCCGAGCAACTGGGACTTTTCACCGGTATTGATGAAACAGTAACTGAAGAGGAAGAAGTTGTTGAATCACCTATCCCTGCACCCGTTTTGCATGACAGCATTCTGACCACAGCGCATGATTACCATAAAATTGCGGGAGAAGATGCCATCAAGGAATTGATTGGCTATTTAGAATTACAGGAAGAGTTCTGTTTTGATACAGAGACCACCTCATTAAACCCCAATGAAGCAGAACTCGTTGGTTTGTCTTTTGCCTATGTTCCAGGAGAGGCCTTTTATGTGCCCTTCCCTGCTGACCAGAAAGAAGCCAAAGCCCTATTGGAATTATTCCGCCCCGTTTTTGAAAATGAAGCCATTACCAAAATAGGCCAAAACGTGAAATACGACATGCTGGTATTAATGAACTATGGCTTAAAAGTGAAAGGCAAGTTCTACGATACCATGTTGGCGCATTACCTGATTGAACCGGAAGGCAAGCATTCTATGGATTGGCTGGCCCAGCAATACCTGAATTACAAACCGGTATCCATCGAATCCTTGATTGGGAAAAAAGGAAAAAACCAGGGCAATATGCGGGATGTGGATGTAGATGAAGTGGTCGCCTATGCTGCTGAGGATGCAGATGTTACTTTAAAACTCAAACAAAAATTTGATCCTATTATTAAATCCAATGGCCTGGAAAAATTGCTTCATGAGGTGGAGAATCCACTCATAGAAGTACTGGCAGATATGGAATTTGAGGGCGTAAGGATCGACACAGAAAGCTTGGCAGAACTCTCCTCTATTTTGGAGGAAGAAAGCAAAGCCATAGAAAAGCAGGTATATGAACTGGCCGGGGTAAAGTTCAACCTCGCCTCGCCCAAACAACTGGGAGATGTCTTATTCCTTAAATTAAAACTGGATCCCAAAGCCAAAAAAACCAAGACAGGTCAGTATGCCACAGGGGAGGAAGTACTCAGCAAGCTGGCCGGAGAGCATGAGATCGCCCAGGCCATCTTGGATTACAGGCAAATGGTCAAACTCAAATCCACCTACGTGGACGCATTACCTACCATGATCAATCCCAAGACAGGTAGGGTGCATACCACTTACAACCAATTTGTTGCAGCCACCGGAAGGCTATCTTCCATCAACCCCAACTTGCAAAACATCCCCATCCGTACCGACAGGGGCAGGGAAATCAGAAAAGCCTTTGTTCCAAGAGACAAAGACCATATTTTATTGGCAGTGGATTATTCTCAGATAGAGCTGCGGATTATGGCGGAGTTTTCTAAAGATGAATCCATGCTCGAGGCATTTAAAAATGGCAGGGATATCCATGCTGCCACCGCGGCCAAGATTTTCCAGGTTCCCTTGGAGGAAGTCACCTCTGATATGAGGAGAAAGGCCAAAACGGCTAACTTTGGAATTATCTATGGGATTTCAGCTTTTGGGCTTTCCCAAAGGTTAAACATCTCCAGAACGGAAGCCAAAGAAATCATCGATGCCTATTTCAAAGAATTTCCAGCTGTCAAAGCCTATATGGACGATTGCATAGAAAAGGCCAAGAAAAACGAATATGTAGAGACTTTATTAGGAAGAAGAAGGTACCTCCGGGATATCAATAGTCGGAACATGACCATGCGGGGATTTGCAGAGCGGAATGCCATCAACGCCCCGATTCAGGGTTCGGCAGCAGATATGATCAAAGTGGCCATGATAAATGTACACCAGTGGATGAAAAAAGAAAAACTGAAATCCAAAATGATCCTACAGGTACATGACGAACTGGTTTTTGATGCACACAAGGATGAATTGGAATTGTTACAAAAAGAAATTCCCAAGCTGATGTCAGCTGCAGTAAAGTTGGAAGTGCCTATAGTAGCGGAAACAGGAACCGGTGAAAACTGGTTAGAGGCGCATTAAGGGAGAAGAAGTAAACCTTATGGCAAAGATTAAAACATCCTTTTTCTGTCAGGAATGTGGTGCACAAAGCCCCAAATGGATTGGGAAATGTCCTTCCTGTGGTGCCTGGAACACCTATGTGGAAGAAGTCATCCAAAAAGAAGAGGCAGGCAGGGGCAATTGGAAACAGGCGAATACCGGAATCAAAAAGGCAAGTCAGCCTAAAAAACTCCAGGAAATCAATTTTGAGGAACAGCCAAGAATCATTACCCAGGACCAGGAATTGGACAGGGTCTTGGGTGGAGGTATTGTTCCAGGCGCATTGGTATTGATAGGGGGCGAACCAGGTATTGGAAAATCCACGCTCATGCTGCAGATTGCGCTGATGCTTTCCAAGCTAAAAGTGCTTTATGTCTCCGGTGAGGAAAGTGAATCCCAGATCAAGATGCGGGCGGAGCGCATGCATTTTGTTTCGGAAAACTGCTATGTGCTTTCTGAAACCAACACACAGCATATTTTTGAAGAAGTCAATAAACTACAACCTGACATATTGGTCATTGATTCCATTCAAACCTTGCACAGCAAGTATGTGGAATCAGCTGCGGGTTCTGTTTCCCAAGTACGGGAATGTACGGGTGAGTTGATGCGCTTTGCCAAGGAAACCGGTACTCCCGTTTTTTTGATTGGCCATATTACCAAGGATGGAGCCATTGCCGGACCAAAAGTTTTGGAGCACATGGTGGATACCGTATTGCAATTTGAGGGAGACCGGCATCTATCTTACAGGATTTTAAGGACTTCCAAAAACCGTTTTGGATCCACCAATGAATTGGGGATTTATGAAATGCGGGCAGATGGTCTGAGGCAAGTGGCCAATCCCTCAGAGATTCTTCTCACACAGCGGGAAGAACTGCTGAACGGCGTGGCTATAGGGGCCATGTTGGAAGGTAATAGACCACTATTGATTGAAATCCAATCCTTGGTCAGTCCTGCCACTTATGGAACGCCTCAGCGGAGCTCCACGGGTTTTGACGCCAAAAGATTGAATATGCTTTTGGCCGTTTTGGAAAAAAGGGGTGGGATGCGTTTGGGACAACAGGACGTATTCCTCAATGTGGCCGGTGGCATGCGGGTAGATGATCCTGCCCTGGATTTGGCCGTCTGCGCCTCTCTGATTTCTTCCTATGAGGACAGCCCTGTGCCGGAGGATTTATGCTTTGCTGGAGAAATTGGCTTAGGAGGGGAAATAAGGGCGGTACACCGTATCGAAAACCGTATTGCAGAAGCAGAAAAATTGGGTTTTAAGCGCATCATGGTTTCAAAATACGCCGTCAAGGGGCTGGATACAAAAAAGTATAAAATCAAGGTATTACCCTTGAGTAAATTGGAGGACATGTATCAAGTCATATTTGCTGGATAAATGAAAAGTTTTCAAAAAACCATATCCCTCCCCTCTTTCCCTAGGGGCTTTCACTTGATCACTGATTTACTCATCCAAGAATTCCCGGAATTAAAAGAGATACAGACAGGCATATTACATGTCTTCATTCAACATACCTCGGCTGGGTTAACCATTAATGAAAATGCGGACCCAACAGTCAGGAAAGATTTTGAAACTTTTATCAATGACCTGATACCCGAGAGTTATAGAAAATTTATCCATGATTATGAAGGTTCAGATGACATGCCTGCCCATATTAAAAGCAGTTTTTTCGGGAGTTCTTTACAAGTTCCCATACAAAATGGCCGACTGTTATTAGGAACCTGGCAAGGAGTTTACCTTTGTGAGTTTCGGAATTATGGTGGATCAAGAAAATTAATATTAAGTGCAATGGGCACCTGAAAAAATTAAATTTTTAATTACCGGATGATAACATGAAAATTTTGCCTTTAATATAAAAGAGGGTGAATCTCTTGACATATATGCTAAAATTGGCTGCTTAATTCGTCCAGTATATGAGGTTTTTGCTTACCCTTACCTTTTTCTTTTCTTCCCTATTTGCTTTTTGTCAAGAAGAGACAAGATATAAATATCCCCCACTCATCGCAGATAAAATTGAGGCACAAATTACCTTGGACGGTGTATTGGATGAAGAAGTCTGGGACTCGGATGAATGGGCCACTGACTTCTACCAATTTTTTCCATCAGACACTTCCCTCGCCAAAGCGCAAAGTAAAGTCCGAATTGTCTACGATGACAAATTCCTGTACATCGCTGCAATAATGTACAATTTAGGCCCAAGAGACCGTTATGTCAGCACTTCTTTAAGAAGGGATTATCGTGGTGAGCAAAACGATGGAATAAGCTTTGTAATAGATACTTTCAACGATAATACCAATGCATTCCAGTTTGGGGTAAATCCTTATGGAGTACAAAGGGAATCTCTTATTGCCAATGGAGGTATGCAGTCATCAGACCTAAATTTGGCTTGGGATAATAAGTGGTTTTCTGAAGCAAAAATTTACGAAGACCACTGGATTGTTGAGGCAGCCATCCCATTTTCTACCCTGCGTTACAATGACAATGCCATGAACTGGAATGTCAACTTCTACAGAATTGATTCAGAGTACAATGAAAGGAGTACTTGGACCCCTATTCCCAGAAACTTCTCAGTAATTTCTTTGGCATTTTCAAGGAAACTTATTTTCACCGAACCTCTAAAAAAAGAGAGTGCAAATGTTTCTTTGATCCCATACGCGGCAGTAGCAACAGATAAAAACTTTTTGGAAGGAACCTCCAACCCCATGCGGCCTGCCTTTGGGGGAGATGCTAAAGTTGGGATAGGCCCTGCTTTGAACCTGGACCTGACCTTTAACCCTGATTTTTCTCAGGTAGAGGTAGATGAGCAAGTAACCAACCTGGACCGATTTGAAATATTTTTCCCGGAAAGACGGCAGTTTTTTCTGGAAAATGCAGACCTATTTGCGGATTTTGGTACCAGAAATGTAAGACCATTCTTTTCAAGGAGGATCGGTGTGGACAGGGATGAAAACACGGGTCAAAATGTGCAAAATCAGATACTCTTTGGTGGTAGATTAAGTGGAAAAATCGGTGAAGATTGGCGAATTGGCCTAATGAACATGCAAACGGCCAATGATGAAGAAAGAGGAATTTCTGGAAGGAATTTTTCTGTAGCAGCACTACAAAAGAAGGTCTTTTCTCGCTCTAATGTGGGTATGATATTTATCAACAGAGAAACTCTTGATCTCGGTCAGGAATTCTCCTTATTCGATCCGACCGATTTCAACCGACTGGCAGGAATAGACTATAACCTTGCCTCAGAGGACAACCGGTGGACTGGAAAATTTTTCTATCACCGCACTTTTGAAGCTGACAATCCTGAAAACAGTGGGGCCTTACATGGGCAATTAAACTATAACGACCTGCACATTGCAGCAAGCCTGTCTTTCTCAGATATAGGGGAAAATTTTAATCCCCAAGTAGGATTTACCCCAAGGAATGATTACAAAAGAGTGGCAGGAGGATTTGCCTATCAGTTTTTCCCACAGTCGAATTTGATCAATAGACATGGTCCTGGATTTGAGTCAGAAATTTTGTGGAATGAAAGACTGGGCGTCACGGATGAACTTCATACGCTATTGTATGAGATTCAGTTCCAATCACTGTCCAGATTCGCACTGACCTTCAACAACAGGTATACTTATCTCTTCGCTCCATTTGATCCGACAAGAACCAGGGGGGAACAGTTGGCCGCGGGGACTGATTATAGGAATACTTTTATAGGTTTCAGGTATATAGGAAACCCCAGACAAGCCATGTTTTTCACCCTGCGTGGAGAATTCGGAGAATATTTTACCGGTGATATCAAAACCTTACAAGGTGCCATGAACTGGAGATTGGGCTATTTGGCCAATATTTCCATGAACTTCAGCTATAACAATATAAGGCTGCCCGAACCGCAGAATTCTGCTGATCTTTTTTTGATTGGGCCTAGAATTGATCTGACATTTACCAAAGACCTGTTCTGGACTACTTTCTTTCAATACAACAATCAAATTGACAATATCAATATCAATACCAGGGTACAATGGCGTTATGCACCGGTATCAGACTTTTTCTTGGTATATACAGACAACTATTTCCCCAGTAATTTCGCCCCTAAACAACGAGCATTGATCATGAAGTTGAATTATTGGTTTAACATTTAAGTTAATCCAACTGATTTTGGGCAAATTCAATAAAAAAGTAGATGACCGGGGCAAATAGCAACATAGGAAATACAACGATGTACCATTTAGGAATGCCTGTCCCATACCCTGATCCACTTTGAAAAGAAAAAAACT
>NZ_AMGM01000023.1 GCF_000298295.1 Cecembia lonarensis LW9 | reverse complement strand
GCAGTCTAATTTGGATATCGGTGCCAATACCATGGAAATCAATCAGGTGGAATTCATCGTGAGGGGCTTGGGTTATGTGAAGTCATTGGAAGACATTGAGAAGGCAGTGGTCAAGGTGAGCAATAATGTACCCCTTCGTATCCGGGATATTGCCAAAGTGAATATTGGACCGGCCAGCCGTGCAGAAAGAGCCATCTTGGACAAAGGAGGTGCTGAAGCTGTTGGTGGGGTAGTCGTAGCCCGCTATGGTGACAACCCACTGCAGGTGATTGATGCCATTAAATCTAAAATTGATGAAATCTCTCCAGGACTGCCCAGCAAGACATTGGAAGACGGGACGGTTTCCAAAGTGACCATCGTGCCTTTCTATGACCGTTCAGGCTTGATCAAGGAAACCTTGAATACACTGAATGAAGCCATCAGTTTACAGATTCTGATTACCATCATCGTGATTATGGTAATGGTGTACAATTTGAGGGCTTCTCTCCTGATCTCCGCACTATTGCCTTTGGCAGTATTGATGTGCTTCATCATGATGAAGTATGTGGGGGTGGATGCGAACATTGTAGCCTTGTCAGGAATTGCCATTGCCATTGGAACCATGGTGGATTTAGGAATTATTCTGAATGAAAATATCCTTCGCCATTTGGAAGAATCAGGTAATAAAAAATCCAAATTTCAAATTATCTATGAAGCCACCACTGAAGTGAGTTCGGCGATACTGACTGCGGTGATGACCACTATCGTCAGCTTTTTGCCGGTCTTTACGCTTCAGGCCGCAGAGGGTAAACTTTTTGGACCTTTAGCCTACACCAAAACTTTTGCTTTGATAGCGGCATTGATTTTTACTTTGGTCTTTATGCCGGCTTTTGCCCATTGGGTTTTCGGTGCAAAGGTCAAGTCTAAGCATTACAAAACCATTTTGAATGTTTTGATGGGATTGACAGGTCTGGTATTGCTGTTTTACTTCCCTTGGGCGGGATGGGTATTGTTGGCATTTTCTGCCAATCATTTAATCCATCACTTTTTCCCGAAACAAACACAGGAGGGACGCTACAAGAATCAGATAGCCATGTTTATTGCCGTGGTGGCGGTTTCGATATTGTTGGCGATTGAATGGAGACCTTTGGGTTTGACCCAATCCGTTTTTGTGAACTTTCTCTTTATCGGTTTGGTGGTTGGTTTGGTCTTGGGGGTATTTGCTTTATTTATCCGTTACTATGCCCAATTGTTGAACTGGTGTTTAGTGAATGCAAAGGTGTTTTTACTGATTCCTTTGACTGTCATCCTCTTAGCATTGAATATTTGGTTAGGATTTGGGAAAATCTTTGGATTTGTGGCCACTGGATTTGACAAGCTGAATGTAAATATCCGCACAACTTCTGTATGGTCGGGTTTGACGCATACTTTCCCTGGCATGGGGAAGGAATTTATGCCTGCCTTGAATGAGGGTTCTTTTCTTTTGATGCCTACTTCCATGCCGCATTCTGGTGTAGAGGCCAATATGCAAATTGTCAAACAACTTGACATGTTGGTTCAGGCCATACCAGAAGTGGAGATGGTGGTAGGAAAAGCAGGTAGGGCAGAAAGCCCTTTGGATCCTGCTCCCATGTCCATGTATGAGAACATCATCAATTACAAGACGGAATACCTGCAAGATGACAATGCCAGAAAACTTCGCTTCAAAGTGGATAAAGAAGGCAATTATCAGCTTGAAGTGAATGGAAAAGCATGGTGGTATGACCGTCAGGATGGGGCAATCTGGGATAACGATAAGAATTACATGGAGGAATCCCAGCGCAGGGCTGTGATTAGGAATGTTGCCAAGTACTTAGTGCCTGATGAAAGGCGTGGTCAATATTTTCGCCAGTGGAGGGATGAAATCCGTACGCCTGATGATATATGGGATGAAATCCAGGTAAGGACATCCAACCTGCCAGGGGTGACTTCTGCACCTAAACTCCAACCGATCGAAACCCGCCTGGTAATGTTGCAGACCGGGATGCGTGCCCCTATGGGGATGAAGGTGTATGGGCCAAATCTGGAAACCATTGAATCCTTTAGTTTGAAGTTGGAATCTGTCTTGAAAGAAGTTCCTTCAGTAAAGGGAGAAGCTGTATTCGCCGACCGTTCCTTAGGGAAGCCCTATTTGGAAATTGATTTGGACCGGACCCAACTGGGTAGATTTGGGCTGAATATTGCCGATGTGCAGGAATTCATAGAGGTAGCCATCGGTGGGATGACTTTGAGTACCACAGTGGAAGGAAGGGAGCGCTATGCCATCCGTGCGCGGTATGCCCGGGAATATAGAGACGATCCAGAGGCTTTGAGACGTATATTGGTCAGCACACCTACGGGTGCTCAGATACCATTGGGTCAGTTGGCAGAGATCAATTACCGGCCAGGACCGATGATGATCCGTGGCGAAAATACCTTTTTGGTAGGGTATGTTTTGTTTGATAAAAGGGATGGTTTTGCAGAAGGTTCTGTTGTAGACGATGCCCGCAATTATATCCAACAAAAAATCAATTCAGGTGAATTGGAAGTGCCTGCTGGAGTTTCTTACACCTTCTCTGGAAGTTATGAGAACCAGATCCGGGCAGAGAAGCGCTTAGCGATTGTGATTCCATTGTCATTAGCGGTGATTTTCCTGATTTTATTCCTGCAGTTCCGCTCTACAGCCATGGTATTGATGATTTTCTCTGCCATTGCTATGGCCTTTTCGGGGGGCTTCATGATGCTGTGGCTTTATGGACAAGATTGGTTCTTTGATTTCAATTTCTTGGGCACCAATATGCGGGAGCTCTTCCAGATGCGGACCTTCAACCTATCTGTGGCCGTTTGGGTAGGGTTTATCGCCCTCTTTGGTATTGCGACGGATGATGGCGTGGTGATGGGAACTTACCTCAAGCAAAGTTTCGAAAAGATCAAACCTGATAACGTTAAAGAGGTCCGCAAAGCAGTTTTGGAGGCAGGATTGAAAAGGGTGAGGCCTTGTCTGATGACCACTGCTACTACTTTATTGGCTTTGTTACCTGTTCTCACCAGTTCAGGTCGCGGTTCGGACATCATGATCCCTATGGCCATTCCAGCCTTTGGAGGGATGACGGTGGCATTGATTTCGTTGTTTATTGTGCCGGTGCTTTATGGTAAGTATCAAGAATTTAGGTTAAAAAGGAATTGATATTTATTGATATTGGATATTTGCAGATATTATCCTGTAAATCAAGTGTTTAATTAAATTATTGATGTCATGGGGGAAAATAAAGATTATATAAAATTGGAAGACTTAGAGGTCTATCAATTATCGAGATCATTATCAAAAAAAGCATGGGCCATTTATTCAAAATTAAATTGGCAAATGAGAAAGATTATGGGGGATCAATTTATTGAATCTTCAGACTCTATAGGCGCAAATATAGCAGAAGCTTATGGAAGGTATCATTATTTAGACAGGATAAGATTTTTATATAATAGTAGGGGTTCCAAATTGGAGTCAGTAAATCACTGGCTGAGTTTGATGCATGAAAGGGGCGTTATTTCTGATGATGAGTTTAAAGATGCAAAGGATACAGCTGAAAAATTAGCTGTAAAATTAAATAACTATATCAAATCTATTTACAATTCAAAAAATGAATTGAAATGAAGGAAGAATTAATAATAAAGAAGAGAATAGCTAATTCTTATTCCAGGAAAAGAAGTTGGTATCTAAATCAATATCTATCAATATCCTTCAATATCCACAAATATCTATTCCTTGTGGTATTACTTTCTATTTCCATCCTATTTCAATCCAGCGCACAAACCTTGGAAGATTACCTTGAAATAGCCGCAGAAAACAATCCTGCTTTGCAGGGTAGTTTCAAAATCTATCAGGCCTCCTTGGAAAAAACCAATCAGGTAAGTCTCGAATCACCCCAATTGAACATTGGGGTATTTACCAGGCCGATGGAATTGTTGATGGGGAATCAGCGGGCTGAGGCCTCGGTGATGCAAATGTTCCCTTGGTTTGGGATGTTGAGGACGCAGAAGGATGAGGCCACCCTGATGGCCGAAGCCAAATATGAGGAGTTTCGGCAGCAACGCAATGTGCTCTTGTATCAGGTAAAGGAGACTTATTTTCAGTTACAGCAATTGCAAAACACCATGGATATTACTAGTGCTAATCTGGAGATTTTGAAATCTTTGGAGCAATTGGCCATTATCCGTTACCAAGGAGGCAATACTTCTGAGGCCGTCTCCTCAGTTTCAACTGCTGTTAGCCGACCTGCCAGAGGAGGACAGCCAAGTGGAGGAGATGATGGTATGGGCATGGGAGGAGGAAGTACTTCGCGTGCTTCAGCAATGGGGCAGTCATCGGGGTCTGCTGCTTCCATGTCCAGTATGGGTTCTGGGGGAGGTTCTGGAAAGCTGACAGATGTGCTTCGCTTACAGGTGCAGATTAAAGCTTTGGAATCTGATTTACAACAGTTAGAAGTAGACAAGAGACCACTTTTGGTCCGATTCAACCAATTGCTTGGAAGGGATAAAAACGAGCCGGTCAACATTCAAAGCCAATTGGGAAGCAAAAAAGAAATGGGCTGGGAAATTGCCATGTTGGAGCAAATTCTTGAAAGCAATCCCATGCTGCTCATGCTGGAAAAAGAAGGATTGGCGTTTCAAAAGCAAGGGGAAATGGCGAAATTAGAAGGAAGGCCCATGTTTGGATTGGGATTGAATTACATGGTCTTTTCCCCTAGACCAGAATCTGGTGTTCCCGGTGGTATGGGGGGGATGGATTATATGCCAGCAGGAATGGGCAATAATATGGTCATGCCAATGGCAACAGTTTCTTTGCCCATTTACCGCAAAAAGTATAAAGCCATGGAAGCAGAATCCAGACTTTACAGGGAAGCCAATGAGCGCCAAAAAGAAGACTTGCAAAGAAATCTGGAAGCAGAGTTTGAATCTATCCTTGCCTCTATCAAAGATGCGGACCGCAAAGTCAGGCTTTTAGAAGAGCAAATCGAATTATCCGAGCAAACCTTGGAACTTTCTGTAACAGCTTATGCCACCGAGGGAAGTTCCTTCGAAGAAATCCTAAATATTCAGCGAGAGCTTTTGGATTTCCGATTGAATCTCCTGAATACGAAGATTGAAAGGGAGATTGAATTTGCGAGGGTGGAAACGTTGGTTGGGATATGAAATAGATATTTATGGATACTGATTGATATTATGATATTGGAGACTAGGTTTCTGACTTGTTGCTCCCCAATATCCGTGAATATCTAATATCCATCAATATCTATCATCAAAATGAAATAGATATAGATTTTCAAATAAGACAATGAACAACAAAAAGAACATACTCATCATCATCCTTGGCTGCCTTTTCTTTGGTGGCTTAGCAGGTTGGTTGGTCCGAGGGACTGATGATCATCCTGACCACGAACACTTCCATGTTGCGGAAGATGGGACGATTTATACCTGTTCCATGCACCCTCAGATCCGTCAAAATGAACCCGGGCAATGTCCACTTTGTGGAATGGCTTTGACTCCTGTAAGTAGCGGTTCCGGTGATTCCAATCCATTCGTTCTGGAAATGACACCTGAGGCCGTTGCGCTTTCCAATGTACAATTGACCCGTGTGAAATCAGGAGCCGGTACCGGTAAACTGACCTTGACCGGTAAAATCCAAACCAATGAGCAACGGGTCAAAAGTCTGACGGCCAATTTTGCCGGCAGGGTTGATCAATTGTTTGTCAACTTCACCGGACAGGAAGTGAGGAGAGGAGAGAAGTTAGCAACATTGTATTCACCAGAGTTGGTCAATGCCCAAAAAGAACTCTTGGAAACAGCGAAAATCAAAGAACGGCAGCCTGCGCTCTATCAAGCGGCAAAAGAGAAGTTAAGGCTTTGGAAGATTTCTGATGATCAAATTGCCCGCATAGAGCAATCCGGGCAGATTCAAACCCAGTTTGATGTCTATGCTGATGTCGCGGGCGTAGTTACTGCCAGAAATGTGGCTGTGGGAGATTTTGTCAACAGAGGTTCGGTCCTATTTGAAATTGTGGATTTAAGTACCGTTTGGGTAATCCTGGATGCCTATGAATCTGATCTGGGTGCCATCCGTAAAGGTGATGATTTGAGTTTTCTGGTGTCTGCTTATCCGGGCAGGGAGTTCAAAGCCAAGGTGACCTATATCGACCCTGTGCTGAATCCGGATACCCGTACTGTGGGTGTTCGTGCAGAGGCAGCAAATAGGAATTTTGAATTGAAACCGGAAATGTTTGTTTCAGCTATCATTTCCACTGCACAGTCCACTCAAACTGGCTTGATGGTTCCCAAAACGTCCATTTTATGGACAGGTCCCAGATCTGTGGTCTATGTGCAGGTAGGTAATAAGGAAGCTCCTGCGTTTGAAATGCGGGAAATTGAACTGGGACCTCGTGTTGGAGATGATTATTTGGTGCTTTCCGGAGTTGAAGAAGGGGATCAAGTGGTCAGCAATGGGGTTTTTGCTGTAGATGCAGCGGCCCAGTTGTCGGGGAATTACAGCATGATGCTCAGGCCAGAAGTGAAGTCCATTGAAGTACCGGAGGAATTCAAGGCCCAATTGACTGCTTTTGTAAAGGCTTATCTACCCATCAAGAATGCTTTAGTGAAGACAGATGCCAAAGAAACCCAAAACACGGTCAATCCTGCGAAAGCCATTTTGGCAAAAGTAGATATGAAGTTGTTAGAGGACAAAGCTCATGATATTTGGATGGATATTTTGAAACCTATGCAAAGCAGCTTGGACAAAATAGCCCAAACTTCTGATGTAGAAGAACAGCGGAAGCATTTCGAAACCTTGTCAGATAATCTTATTGAGGCGGTGGAATATTTTGGGGTAACGGAGCAAACCATTTACCGCCAATACTGTCCCATGGCCTTCAGAGACAAAGGGGCTTACTGGCTCAGCGGAGAAAAAGAAATCCGGAACCCCTATTTTGGTGACATGATGCTGACCTGTGGAGAGGTAAAAGAAACCTATCAACCGGGGAAGAGAGTGACTTCATCTTCAGATAAAAAGCCAGAGGCGCATGTGGGTCATCAACATTAAATTAGATATTAATTGATACCGGGTTGATATTGGCTGATGTTTTGATATTGAGCTTTACCCAATACCCCAAAATCTAAACATCAACTAATGTTTTGATAAAAAATAATTAATCTAACAATAAGAAATGATATGAAAATCAGAACCTATATCCTCATCATAGCCACTTTACTTATGATCTCCTGTGCTTCGGAGAAGTCGGAACAAAAGGAGAAAGCCAAAGAGGAGCATTCACACCATGACCACAGTGCCCATACGGGATCTTCAAATTCGAAAAGTCCAAGGACAGCGGCCATGGCGAATATTGGATCTAACCACGTCCATATTGATTATTCCGCTCCAAGTGTCAGGGGAAGGGAAATATTCGGGGGCTTGGTGGCCTTTGGCGAAGTCTGGGTGACAGGGGCACATACTGCCACAAGTATATCCTTTAATGAAGACCTTGAGATAGAAGGGAAATCAATCCCAGCAGGGAAATATGCCCTTTTCACTATTCCAGGAAGGGAAAAATGGACCTTAATTCTCAATAAGAATTATGAACAGCATTTAGCAGATGATTACGAGGAATCTGAAGATGTGGGCAGATGGGAAGTGATTCCCTCAAATTTGGAAGAACCTGTCGAACAGCTCAGATTTGAAGTGCTTGAAGTGGATGAGAAAAATGGGCTCCTTAAGTTTGCTTGGAGTGAAACGGGATTTGAAGTGAAGTTGAGCGTCAATTAAGCTCACATTCATTTTTCTTCCATATAAGTATTTAAACTTACAAAATGGGCAATGCTCTCTTTAAGGGCATTGTCCAGTTTTTCTGCTTCTGATTTTAGCATATTTAAAAGCTTACCGTTTCCAGCTGCGTTTTTTTCATGGTCCATCAGTTCTAAAATCCCTAAAATATTGGCCAATCTTGCCCTCATGTCATGAGATTGGTTGAAGGTCAGGTTTTTAAGTAGTTCCTGTTGTTTTTGAAGTAGGATAATGGCATGATTGTTCTCATCATCTGGGGTACCGGTTTTATGACCTATCCCTGTAATATCAGCCAATTTTTTTCTGGAGTATCTTAAGAAAAACTCCCATTTTGACCATTCAAAGTCTTTTCCATCCCCTCTTAATATTCTCAGGTCGATGGTGAAACTTCTTTCTTTGTGAGATAGTGCGTTTTTCAACAGGAATTGATATTTTGAAAAATCTTCAGGGAAAACGTATGCAGAAAAATTAGAGCCGATAAGCTGTGATTCAGCAAATTCCCAGGTTTTGTTAAGTTTGGGATTAATGCTAGTTATTTGATGACTTTCGTCTAATAAAATCGCAAACAAATAAGATGAGGAGTTTAATTTTTCCTCAACCTGAAGACTTGAAAGTTTACCTGGGTTCATTGTTAAAAATTTGAACCAATATACTTTCCTGTAAGTTAAAAAGCAAAAAAAATATTCAAATAACATTTAAATGCATTTAAAATGGAAGATTCACTGCTTTTGAACAGAGATACTTTTGGAAATCAGGCCAATTTGGGTCAACTGATGGATGTGGAAGAGGCAAGGCAACTTTTGAATTCATGGGTTACCAATGAGAAATTGGTTTTTCATATGTTGCAGGTAGGTCATTTGATGAAGGCTTATGCGGCTTCAAAAGGTTATGATGAATTTACCCAAAAGCTTTGGCACTTATCTGGCTTGCTGCATGATGCAGACTGGGACCAATGGCCTGAGCAGCATTGTCGAAAAATTATAGAAGAATTAGAGGAACGCAATCAAGATCCGCGGATGATCAAGGCCATTGCTTCCCATGGACCCAAATATTTTGGTGTTGATCCTGATTCAGAACTGGATAAGATGCTCTATGCTTTTGATGAACTGTCAGGATTTGTACATGCTTATTCCCTGATGCGACCGCAGGGATATGACGGTATGGAGATCAAAGGAGTGAAAAAGCGCTTGAAAGACAAAAGTTTTGCCGCTCAGGTCAGCCGGGATGATATCGCAGATGCCTCCCAAAGGGCTGGGATTTCAGTAGATGAATTGATTCAATTTGTGATTGATCATCAATTGAGGGGTTAAAAAGAATTTAAAAATTCCATAGGAGTCAAGACCTGTAAATTTTCAGTCGCTTTTTTATAATCTTTGACATTTCGGGTAATAAAATAATCTGCGCCATAATTCAGAGCAGTATAGTATTGTAAGGCATCTTCTTTATCATGGAATTCTGATCTTAATGCTTCTCTCAAGGCTGTTTTTCCTCCTGAAATGATCTTGCAAGAAGCTGTAAAATCTTCTAATAGTTTTGTTGAATCTTCAAGTTTGTATATTTCAAACGTCAAATAAAATAGATTCCCAAGACTGCATTCACCAAACAATAGCTCTATTTTATTTTTGAGAAAAAGATCAATGAGTTTAACGGATGTTTCAAAATAGGGAGATCTTTTGGAAATAATATCAAAAGCAACGTCAGTATCCAGATAAACTTCAGGCATATTTCCTTTTTATAAATTCTTTGAGTAAGTCTTTGTCAGATTTAGTTTCAATGGTTGGTGCACTTTTTAACCTTTCCAATAACCTCTTGGCTGCCCGTTGCTCCTCGGTTTGAATAGGATTATCGGATGAATCTTCAAAAATTTCTTCAATCATTCTTGACAATGATATGCCTCTAGCCTTTGCCCTTTTCTTAGCAGTTTCAATAACACTCTTTTTGATGGTTAAGGTAAGTTTAGTCTTCATGAATGCACGTGTTTAATCAAAAATACGTATTTTTTTTTAAAAATTCATAATATTGTTGCAAATGGAAGATTTGGCCTAATCATATTAAAAAAAAAGACCTGGTAAATTTCTCTCACCAGGTCTTCATCAATGTTTTTTGGTTAAATGTCCTCTTGGTCATCCTCCCCTTCATATTCTACCAATCGGGCTTCTTCTTCGGGGGAATCGGATTTACTTGCTAGATTTTCCTGTCTGATGGCTTCCCTTCTCTCCTGTTCCGCTTTGACCTCACTTAAAGGTTTCAAATTGGCAGGTGGAGGGGGTAGGAGTTCTTCGTCATCATGTTCGTATGGGAAAACTTCCACTATAGGACTTTCTGTAATGTCAGGGACACGGAATGTAACCAACATGTTACTCAGGCTCTCATGAATACGGTCGTAAGCCTCTTTTACATCATGAGCTGTCACCAGCATATACTGGGTTACCTTTTTTTCTTTTCCACTGTCTGCGTCTGCCACTACATAGGTGATTTTACATTTGTGCCAGATATCTATATCATCGTATGGAAATACATCCACAAAATTACTCTTTGAAATATTGGTGACCTGAAAATCACCCCTGATGGTGGAACCCAGCATATCGTAAATCCTGGCCTCAGCCTCCGTAAAGGAAACTGCATCCACCAGATATTGCTCAGATACGTTTTTCAGTAACCCCTGCTCATTTTCCTTGGCATATTTAACCTTACACAAAAACCAGATTCTCATAAGTCAACGTTTAATTCAGATAGCGAAGGTAAGGGATAGGAATTTAAGCCACAATGAAAAATCCCATTTAGAATTCAACTAAAATTCTACTATCTTTTGACTGAATTAAAGTCTTATGTGGGACAAGATTATCTACAGCTTTCCGGTTCAATTGCTCTTTCTTCATCTGAGAAAGAATTTGTTGCTTTTGGTTACATGGGGACTTTTGGTACTCATTATTTTCCAAAGTTTTGGAACTGTTTTGGGTATTCCTTTTCTTTTTTTGGATCCTGAGTACCTCAATCGGGTTTCTTGGAGGAGTTTTTTCCTGGTTGGTATTGCGCTGGCTATTTTCACAATGGCCTTTCATATGACCACCTATATTTTGGATGGACCCAGGTTTAAGTTTCTGGCCATCATACCCCGTCCCTTCTTACAATATTGCCTCAATAATTCAATTATTCCATTAAGCTTTTACCTGCTGTACCTTTACGCATTCATTGCATTCCAATTGGACAATGAACATGAAAATAATAGGATCATTTGGGAATATTTTCTCGGTTTCAGTGCGGGTTCTATAATTACTTACACCTTACTCTTTGTCTATTTCGGATTCACCAACAAGGATTTTTTTGTGCTTTTTGCCGGAACCGTTGAAAAGCAGTTGCGGAAAACCAAGATCTCCAGGGCCAATATGCTCAAAAGGATCAAAGAAAGTAAGCGCGCGAAGTATAAAGTGCTGGATTATCTGGATATTTCCTTCAGATTTAAGTTGGTCAGGCAGGACCTTTCCGGTTTTGAGGGACAGCAACTCCTTAGGGTTTTTGACCAAAACCACCTGAACATGATCATCATTCAAACGGCATTGATCAGTTTGATACTTTTGATGGGTATTTTCAGGGAAACGCCCTTTTTGCAGTTACCGGCTGCAGCCAGTGGAATCTTATTACTGGCCATAGCCACCATGTTGGTCGGAGCAGTCTCCTTTTGGTTGAGGGACTGGGGTACCCCTGCGGTATTGGCTTTTATATTGGTTTTTAATTCCCTGTCCAATACCACTTGGTTCAATCGGCCCCATGAAGCTTTTGGTTTGGATTATGACACCGAACCGGCTAGCTATAATTTGGAAAAACTGAATGCCATCCTGCATCCGGATACAGTAAAAGCTGATAGGGAGTATACGCTGCAGATCCTTGAAAACTGGAAAGCCAAGTTTCCGGAAGGCAGCAAACCCAAAATGGTCTTTATCACTGTCAGTGGAGGGGGGCAAAGGGCAGCACTTTGGTCTTTGAAGGTACTTCAGGACGCCCATTTTGTGACCGGTAACCGTCTTTTTGAACACACCCAGTTGATCACTGGAGCCTCGGGGGGATTGATTGGGGCAGCGGTTTTCCGTGAGATATACCTACAGTCTTTGGATGACCCCTCGATCAGTGTCAAAGATGAAAGGTATCTGGACCAGATTTCCTCAGATAACCTCAATCCTATCATTTTCACCCTGCTTGTAAATGACCTCTTGTTCCGAAATCAGTATTTCGATTACAATGGCAGGCGTTATTTAAAAGACCGTGGCTATGCTTTTGAAAATCAGTTGAATATCAATATGCAAGGGATTTTAGATAAACCCTTGTCTGCATATAGGGAGCCTGAATTCCGATCCCTAATTCCCATGTTGCCTGTCACCCCACTTGTTACCAATGATGGCCGAAAGCTTTATATTGCACCTTATCCCATCAGCTACTTTGGAGTTTCCAATAAAAGGGTAGAGGGCTTGAATGAAAAAAGTCAAGGAATTGATTTTCAGCGATTTTATTCCCGTCATGATGCCTTAAGTCTTCGCTTTATCACTGCATTAAGAATGGGAGCCACCTTTCCTTTCATCACACCCAATATACAATTGCCTTCCAAGCCCCAAATGGAAACCATGGATGCAGGTTTGTCTGATAATTTCGGTATGCAGGATGCATTGAAATTTATTGATGTATTTGAAGATTGGATAAGGGATAATACCTCAGGTGTTCTTCTTTTGACTATCCGGGATTCAGAGAAGTTTTCTGATATCGATCAAAAATATCCTCCCACTTTACTGGAAAAGTTTTTTACCCCATTGAAAAATATCTACATCAACTGGGATAATGTTCAGACCTTGCACAACGAAGTACTGTTTACTAGAATAAAAGAAAGTGTGGATTTCCCAATGGAAAGGATAGAGTTTGAATACTCCACCCTGCAATACCTCAGAGAAAGGGGCTTGGCTGATGAAGAGGGGGTATTTAATCAGCTAGAACAGGAAATTCAGCGTGCTTCACTCAACTGGCGACTTACTGCAAGGGAGAAGAAGTCTATCATTGATAATATCGCTTCTCCCATCAACAGAAAATCACTCAACAGACTTAAGGAGTATCAATTTTTGGAGTAGCAAGGATCAATCAATTTCTACATCTGCTTCAAATTTTTCCAAGGCATCAGGCTTTCCGGCCACGTAGACTACATCGCCCAATTTTAGCTTTTCATCCGGGTGTATTGTGGTAATTGTTTTCCCATTTCTTTTGATCGCAACGACATTGATTCCAAGCTCATTTCTTAAACCAGATTCTCTTAAGGTATTGTTGATATATTTACCTGTATCTTTTTCTACCATAACCCCTACAAAATTGATTTCCGGCAAGTCTATTTTTTTACGTGGCATTTTATCACCGGGCGAAAATCTAAAAAGCTCATAATTATGTGATCTGACCTCCTCAGTAAAATCTTCAATATCATGCTTTGGTATCAGGTATTTTCCTAAGACCCTTGTAAATATTTCTATTGAGGTTTCGAATTCCTCAGGTATCACCTCATCAGCCCCCAATTTGAGATTATCTTCTATTTCATTCACATAACGTGTGCGGACAATGATATATGGGTTTTGGGTCATATGCCGGATGGCAGCAATGATTCTTTTTGTAGCCTCTGCATTGGATATTGCTATGACAGCAACCCTGGCTTTATTGATTTTTACATGCTCCAGTACGGTTTCATTGGCGGCATCCCCATAAGTAATGGGCTCCCCTTTAATGGACTCTTCTCTTACCGTGGCGGGATTCATTTCAATGATGGCATATGGAATATCAGCAGTTTTAGCCGCTTTGGATAAATTACGTCCATTGAGGCCATATCCTATGATGACCAAATGGTCTTTTAATTCTTCTTCCAGTTTGATTTCTGGATGGTCCTCATTACCAAATTTTTTATTGAGCCTTTTGGGAAGGGGAAGGTTAAGAATAGAACAGGAAATTTCTTCCCGTTTTTTCAAAACAAAAGGAGTCACAGCCATGGTAAGTATAGAAATGGCTAGAAAATACTGGTAGGTGTCAGCGTCTAATAGACTATAATTTAAACCCACTTTGGCCAAGAGTAAGGAGAACTCACCCACTTGGAAGATGGAAAAAGCGACCATAAAAGCTTCTTTAAACCCCTGCCCAATAACCCTTACTGCAATACTTGCAGTGATGAACTTGATGATAAAAGTCAGCAAGGTCAAAGCTAAAATCGGGATAATGTGTTCGAATAGGAAGGTGATGTCAAATAACATCCCCACTGATACAAAGAAGAAGCTTAGGAAAACTTCCCTGAAAGGCAGGATTTTTCCTGTGGCGTGGTGACTGTAATCAGACTCACTGATAATCAATCCTGCAAGAAAAGCACCTAGACCCAGTGATAGTCCCAATAAAGAAGTGGCATAAGCCACAGCAAAACAGATTACAATGATACTTAAAAGAAAAAGCTCTTCATTTCTGGTTTTCGCGATGCGATAAAGTAGGGTAGGGACGAAATATTTCGCACTCAATAAGGTCAGAATGACCACCAAGGTGCCTTTTAGGGCCATGAGGAATAAGGACCAAGCTACATTATCCGTTTCACCTGCCAACATAGGTGTGAAAAGCATCAAAGGCACAATCACGATATCCTGGAAAATCAAAATAGCCAAGGTAGTCCGGCCAGGTATGGTGTTGATCTGACCTCCTTCCTGTAAAAGCTTAAGTACTATGGCTGTACTGCTCAACGAAAATAGAAAACCGATAAAAACGGATACAGCCCAGTCAAAACCCAAAAAATAAGAAACAAATGTGCTAATCAATATGGTCAGCGTAACCTGCAAAGCTCCACCTATAAATACAGCTTTTTTAATGGCCATCAGGCTTTTCAGTGAAAATTCCATCCCTATGACAAACAAAAGCAGGATAACCCCGATTTCCGAAAGTATGTCTACCGTATCGGAAGCCTGTACCAAAGAAAGACCATAAGGCCCAGCTAGGGCACCGGTAAACAAGAAACCAATGATCGTAGGGATCTTCAAACGCATGAATACGAGGATAACCAAAGTGGCCAATCCAAAGATCCATACGATGTCGGACAGCATGGGGATTTCTACGGCAGCAAAAATTAAATTAATCATAAAAGCGGTTTAGGTAATCATATCTCAATCTTAAAAATACAAGGAAAAAAATAAAAAATCCCCATGAGAGTTTATTATCCAAATTTTAAAATCCAGAATGACTCAATGGCAATAGGCGCCTTCTTGGATGAAGTTAGGCATGAATCAATATGCTAACCCAAGTTTTTTATAAATAAAATGCATCAGCCAAGCCGGGCCAATCATCAAAAACTGGAGATCTTTCAGAAATGAGGGCTTTTTCCCTTCAATTTTATGGCCATAAAACTGAAATATCCAAGCAATCACAAATATTCCCAAGCTGAGGGCCCAGAGTGGTACCGGTACTGTCAGGCTAAGCAAATTGGCCAGTGCCAGACATATGGCGGAGAAAAAAAACATACCCAAAGCGAGAGGTGGAGATAAGGTGACATAGTAAAAAAGCACGATAACCAAAGCTAGCGTTGCCCAGTTGGCAAAACTCCCTAAAAAAGGAAGTAAGCGCTCCACCGGTTCGGCTGGAATGCTATAAATTAAGCCTACAATACTGAAGAAAATAGCGGGTACGCAGATCCAATGAATGGCTTTGTTGGTCTCATTCTGATGGCTAAGGCCGTATTCGTGTAATAAATCATCAATTTTTCTCATGGTTTGAGGCGGTTAAGTGGTTTTGGATTGGATTATAAATATGAATTTAATAAATAGCCACCATAAAAATCCAATTTCAAGACAGATGTTGAGTTTCTGGGAGAAAAAAAACTTTCTAAAGCATGACCTGATTGTCATAGGAGGGGGTATTGTAGGGCTCTCTACGGCCATTCAGTATAAAGAATTGTTTCCTGAACGCAAGGTATTGGTCTTGGAGAGAGGTTTATTTCCCTCTGGAGCCAGCTCTAAGAATGCGGGATTTGCCTGCTTTGGAAGTCTGACAGAGATACTTGATGACCTGGAAGTACTTCCAAAAGAAGAAGTAGTAACACTTGTCAAACGGCGTTATGATGGGCTTTTGGCCATTCGGGAAAAGTTTGGTGATGCTGAACTTGAATTTCGGGAAGATGGAGGCTTTGAGCTTATCACTGACAAAGAGTTGTCGGCTATGCAAAAGTTGGAGGAAATCAATGAATTGCTATACCCCATTTTCAATCAGTTTGTTTTTTCAGCTTTACCAAGTCATGGAGCCTTTGGTTTTGGGCCCAAAGTAAAGGCTGTAGTCAAGAATGCATTTGAAGGAGAATTGGACAGTGGTAAATTCATCAACACATTGTGGCAGACATCTAGTAAGCTTGGCGTAAAAATTCTGACCGGGGCCAGGGTAAGTCGAATGATTCAAGAAGAGGGTATACTTGAAGTTGATGGCTTTGGAGAAAAAATACATTTTCGAGCAAGCCAATTAGCGCTTTGCACCAATGCCTTTACCTCCAGTTTCTTGCCTGATATGGACCTCAGACCTGGAAGGGGACTGGTGATGGTGACAGCTCCATTGCCCTATGAAATTCCCTGGAAGGGCGCTTTTCATTATGATAAAGGGTATGTGTATTTCCGCAATATTGATAACAGACTGCTTTTGGGAGGGGGTAGAAACATAGATTTTGAAGGAGAAGAGACGGTAGATTTTGGCATCAACCCTAATATTAAGCGCTATCTTTTGGAAATTATGAAAGAGGTAATATTTCCAAACAGTGCTCCAAAAATTGAGACGGAATGGTCTGGAATTATGGCCTTTGGTGCTGATAAAAGACCTATAGTGAAGACGTTGACACCTAATGTAGCCATGGCCGTACGACTGGGTGGCATGGGCGTGGCCATTGGTTGGCAGACCGCTTCCGAGCTGGTAAATCTTTTAAGTGAGGCTTGAATTTGATAAATTTTGTTAATTTCAGATTTTAAAACTTTTGAAAAATAATTGATGGCAACTAGTCGTAAAGAACCCACCCTACTGGAAGCATTGTTTCCGATCTTATTTTTAATTGTCCTATTGGTCATCAATATCATGATTTTTGGAACAGATGGGCTTTCTGGTTCCAATCAGATGGTGCTTGTCATTTCTTCTGCTGTGGCTGGATTGATGGCTATTTTCAGGTTAAGAATCAAATGGGGGAAATTGCAGGATGGGATTGTGAAAAGCATTTCTTCAGCCATGTCCAGTATCTTGATTTTATTGTTGATCGGTGCGCTGGCAGGAACTTGGTTGCTTAGTGGCATTGTGCCGGCCATGATTTATTACGGTTTGCAAATTTTGAATCCCACCATTTTTTTGATAGCCGCATGTATTGTAAGTGCCATAGTCTCCATAGCAACAGGGAGTAGTTGGACCACAGTGGCCACGGTTGGTGTCGCATTGTTGGGTATTGGTAAGGCTTTAGGCTTTGGCGAAGGCCTTATTGCCGGTGCAATCCTGTCCGGTGCTTATTTTGGAGATAAAATGTCTCCCCTTTCAGATACGACCAATTTGGCACCGGCCATGGCAGGAACTGACCTTTTTACCCATATCAGACATATGACCAAGACCACTGTACCTTCCATTTTGATTGCCTTAATCATTTTTGGTACGATAGGTATTGTATCCAACGCAGAAGGTTCCGTCTCACAGGTCAAGGAAATTTCAGCGGTAATTTTGGAAAACTTTAATGTCAACGGATGGTTGTTCATTGTACCTGTATTGGTCTTGTTGATGATTATTAAGAAAGTTCCTGCGGTACCTGCCCTTTTGGCCGGTGCTTTACTCGGTGGGGCCTTTGCTGTGGTATTTCAACCGGACATCATAAAGACCATTGCCAATGAACCTGAAGAAAGTTTTCTTTACCAGGCTTACAAAGGAGTTATGATGGCGCTATATGGTGAAATCAGCATTGTCACTGATAATGATGTGGTCAATGAACTGTTGATGACGGGGGGAATGGCTGGAATGCTCAATACGATTTGGCTGATTGTATGTGCAATGATATTTGGTGGAATTATGGAAGAAAGTGGGATGTTGAGGGTCTTGGCAGAAGCCATTATTGAAAAAGTTCATTCGGTGGGATCACTCATCGCATCTACAGCTGCTACCTGTGTCTTTTTCAACGTGACCACTTCGGATCAATATTTGGCCATATTGGTTCCGGGAAGGATGTATTCAGATATTTACAGGAAACGGGGGCTAAAACCTGAAAATCTCAGCAGGACGCTGGAGGACAGTGCCACAGTTACCTCTGTTCTTGTCCCTTGGAATACATGTGGTGCCACTCAGGCTTCTGTGCTTGGTGTGGCCACTCTGACTTATGCACCCTATTGTTTTTTTAATATCATTTCGCCTTTCATGACCATTTTGTTTGGGTATTTCAAATTGGGAATGAACTTTTACACAGAGGAAGAGATGATGGAGATTAAAAAAGAACTCGCAGTATGATCCTTAAAAAAATCAGTAAGGAGGAAATCAACGAATTACCATTAGGACAGTTTCAGGGAGATATTGTTTTGGTCAACTCAAAAGATCAGATCAAAGAAGTAGCCTTGGAATTAGACCGGCATAGCTTATTGGGTTTTGACACCGAAACCAGACCTTCTTTCCGGAAAGGTACCCAATATTATGTTTCTCTTTTGCAGTTGGCTACCGAGGACGTAGCTTTCCTGATCAGGTTAAATGAAATAGGTATGCCTGGTCCTATCCAGGAAATTTTAGAGGATCCCGAGGTCATTAAAATAGGTGCTGCAGTCCTGGACGACCTTAGGGGTTTGAGAAAAGTATCTATTGGTTTTGAGCCCCAAAGTTTTTTCGACCTGAATGATGAACTCAAAAAGGTGGGGTTCCAGAATATTGGCGTGCGAAACCTTGCAGCAATGGTGTTGCAAATGCGGATTTCCAAATCCGAGCAAGTATCCAACTGGGAGGCTGTTGAACTGACAGATCGGCAACAGCTTTATGCCGCTACGGATGCCTGGGTTTGCCTTGAAATTTATAAAAAGCTACAGTATCAGGGGTATTTGGATGAGTTGTTTAATCGGTGAAAAGGAAGATACAAGATACAAGATGCAAGACTCAAGACTTTGGTGTCAGTTACGAGAGACCTTATAAAATATGTATTTTCACCCTATTCAAATCTGAAATTTTAAGGGTGATTTCTTCTAAATGTTTTTGGCGAACTTCGACTACAAGCTGACATTGGTTGTCAAAATGTTGTTCAAGGATCTGAAGATCATATTCTTTGATCAGTTTCATGACCTCATTCATATTGAGGTACTCAAAATCAATTTTGACTTTGTCATGTAGGATGGCAGTAATGATTTCATTGTTGGCAATAGCTTCTGCAGCTGCAGTTTTATAGGCATTGATCAGTCCGGAAACCCCCAGTTTAGTCCCTCCGAAATACCGCACCACCACGATCATCACATTCGTCAGTCCATTTGATCGGATTTGCCCCAAGATAGGGTCTCCTGCAGAATGGTTGGGTTCACCATCATCATTGGCCCGGTATAGATCCTGGTTTTTCCCCAAAATGTAGGCATAACAGTGGTGTCTGGCATCGTAATAATTTTTCCGGAGTTGCTCTAAATGCTCCCTGATGTCATTTTCATCCTTTATAGGGAAAGCAAAAGCTAAAAACTTACTTCCTTTTTCTTTGTAAACTCCTTCAGATTCCCTTTTTAGGGTCAAATAACTATCTTCCGGTAAATGTTCCAGTGCCATGATTTGGTTTCTCTCTGTTTATGCTTCTTCGAGCTATCAAAATTAATGATTAATACTTTAGCCGGAATCGATTAATTTAGCAATTATGAAAACAGCACTTCTACGGCCTGATCTTATCACTTTAAAAAGTAATGTACAGACAAGTGGTAAACTCACTTTTTTTGAAGGATCAGAAGCTTTTCCTTTTCCTATCAAGCGTTCGTTTTGGATCAGTGGGGTGCCAGAGGGAGAGCAAAGAGGGGTACATGCACACAAAAGGGAGAAGCAAATGCTCATTTGCCTGCATGGAAAGGTCAGGGTTAACCTGGAAGCTTTGGATAAAAAGCAGTTTGAGATTGTTCTTGACCAACCTGATAAAGCACTGGTTTTACCTCCCTTGATATGGTCATCGGTTACTTTCGGGAAGGGGGCAGTATTGTTGGTACTTGCAGACCAAGCCTATGATGAGCATGATTATATCAGGGAGAGGGCCCAATTTGAGGCTATGCAAGAGGTTTTTTCAAGAAATATAAAGCCTCAAGATGGATAATTTGCCTTTACTCAGTATAATCTGTACGGTTTATAACCAAGAAGCTTTTATCAAAGATTGCCTGGAGGCTGTGGCAGCATTGGATTATCCGAACGTAGAATTGTTTGTGGTGGACAATGGCAGCGAGGACAATGCTAAAGAAATCATAAAAGAATGGTTGAGTAATCAAAACATTGATTTTCAGGTATCAACCATATTTAGGGAATCCAGATGGCCCTATTGTAAATCCTTCAATGAGGTGTTTTCCCTGACCTCTGGGAAATACCTCATCGATTTGTCCGGGGATGACCTGTTGCTGACAGCGCATGCCATGAAATCAGTTCAGGCTTTAGAAAACCACCCGACTGCGGCAGTATGTTTCTCCGATGCCTTACTTGAAAAGAATGGTAAAAAGAGTAGTTTTTATCCAAGGACAGCTGAAGGGAAGTTGAAGAAAAAAGTGGAAGATGGAGATTTATATAAAAAACTGGTAGCCTCTCATCATGTCCTTTCTGTAACCATGGTCCTTAGGTCTGATGCACTTAGGGCAATAGGCGGTTATGATGAAACCTTGAGTTATGAAGATTTCGATATTCAGGTGAGACTGGCCAGAAAGTATTCCTTTGTTTTTTCGGATCATTTTGGACTGATCAAAACCTTGCACCCCAATGCGTTTTCAGCTACTCAGTATATGAGATACCGATCAGTGATGTTACCTTCCACTTTACGAATTTGTTGGAAAATCAAGGAAATGAACCAAGATAGCCTTGAGGATAAGGCTTTGCTCCAAAGGGTCCTCTATGAATTGAAACATAGCCTATTATCTGCCAATTTTGAACAGGCTATTGGCTTTATGGAATTGGCCTCGGCCTTAGGTGCTTCGGGCCTTCATTACTTTATATACGGGCAATGGATAAAATATCGTTGGGATTTCTCCGCACTTTATGTGCTGCTTAAAAAAATTAAAGGCTAGCCGACGATCACTTCCACCATTTGATCCTTTAGCAGGTATTTTCCACCTATTTCTTGAATCTGCTTTGGATCAAAATGCTTGATGTATTCCAATTGCTTTTTATAAAAACCCAAATCTAAGCCCGCTTGATGGACTGATTTGAATCTACTTATCAGTTCAAAGGAGGAACTGAAGTTAGACAATAAGTTGCCAACCAGGTAATTCCGAACGGTCTCCAGTTCATCATGCGAAATCGCTTCTTGCTGCAACTTATTGATTTCCTTGTAGATTTCTTCAATTACTTCCTCCCTGTTTTCCTTGATTACATCAGCCATAACTACCCAGTAATCAGTTGTCTTTAAACTGCCGATACTACTGTATATGCCATAAGTATGGCCTTTGTCTTCCCGTATATTCTTTATCAGCCTGCTGCCAAAATACCCTCCAAGAAATACATTGAAAACCCAAAATCCGAAATATTCAGGATGGGATTTTGGAAGGAGATGACAACCAATCCTTATACTGGATTGCAGGGCATTATTTCTGTCTTCTATGATTCTTGGGTGGGGGGCATTAATAAAGTGACTGGGTTTTTGTTGCACTGCTTTAACGGGGAGATCGCCCAGAACATGATCTATAAAATCCAACTCCTCTTTATTCAGGTCTCCACTTAAGAAAACCTCAACGTTGGTCCAAAGCTGTTGTTCATAAAAACCAATCAAATCCTCCCTTTCAATCGCCGCCACATCCTGTTCATCTGCAATCTGACCATAGGTATGGTTTTCACCAAATAGTTGTTGCCTGAAAAGCTGTGAAGCTCGATTTCCTGTCTTTTCCTGCATGATGCTAAGACTTAAGGCTTTTTGTGATTTTCGTTTGGCCAGTTCCTTTTCCGGGAAAACAGCTTCAGTCAATAATTCCCTGAATACAGGGAGAACTGTATGGAAGTGTTTTTTAGTGGTGAGCAATGAAAGTCCCTGATGTTCGAAGGTCGAGGTAACTTCTACTTCTGTGGCATAGGTGTCAAAAAAATCATCCAATACAGCGGAAGATTTTGATTTTGTTCCCTCTGTAAGCATATGAAGGGTAAAATAAGCGAGTAGTTTTTTCTCCTCTTTACCCAATAGGGCAGGGGAGTCTGCCATTAGCTCTAATTTTACTGCCCCAATTTCCGGCGTGGGTATAAAATACAAATGGACTCCATTTTTTAGAGTCCTTTGTTGAGGTTTAGGAAAGTCAATGTGGTCCGGTATCTGAAATACTGGTGCCACAGACCTGTCTACTGTCATAATCTTGGTATATTATAAGTCAGAGAAACCCTTAAGGTTTCAGCTAATGGGTGGTTTTGTACTTGTGGAACAAGATATGAAAAATCAAATGCAAACTTTTCTTTGTATACATACCCCAATCCCATGGTGAAATACCTTCTACCACCCTTGTTTGGATTTTCAAAGAAATACCCGGTTCTCAGCGCAAAGACTTCGTCAAAAATGTACTCCATGCCATAAGAGATCATTACCTCCTGCATTTCTTCTCTAAATCCTCCCGGCGCATCTATGAAAGAGAGGAACATTCCGGAAAGCAATGGTCTGTTTGGGTCTCTTCCGGCAGCTAAAATCAAGTTGCCATTTGGGTCGGTGGCCAAAGAACCATCTTCATTTCTTTCCCATATAGGAGGGGATGGGACCATCAACTTATTGAAATCCAAAGCGAATGTAAGGGAATTCTTTTCATTGAAGTTGACTTTGTAGGCAGTACCTAACCTAAGATTGGTCGGAATGAAATCCAAGTCCTCCGCACTGTTATAGGTGATTTTAGGTCCGATGTTGGTGATGGTAACTCCCCAAGACCATTCGCCGGATTTGTCAGCAGGGAAGACTTCTTTGGTGTAATATAAACCTACATCCGTTCCAACACTGATGCCTGGACGGCTTTCACTGCCACCCACTGATGATAAATTTCCAGATAGATTGGAATGGATGAATCTTGCGGAGATACCAATGCCCAGATTTTCTGATAATTGGCGGGAATATGAACCCCCAATAGCAATATCCCTGGGCGTAAACTCCCCCAATTCCTCACCTCTGCCATCTGTGAGAATGATATCTCCCATGTTAAAGTACCTCAGGTCGAAGCCCCAAGCGGAGACCTCATCAATTCTTTTATATCCTGTCAGGTATGAGACAAACATGTCATTGACCAATCTGCCCAACCATGGAGAATAGGAAAGGGAAAAAGCCATATCATTTTCCACAAAAGCCAACTTACCAACATTCCAATGGGCTGAAAAGGCATCTGGGCTTGTAGCAACCCCTACGTCACCCATGGCAGAATGCCTGCTGTCAGGAGCAAAGTTCAAAAATGGCACAGCCGTGGTGATAACCCTTCTGTCGGGGTCTTGACCTGAAATAATAGGAGAATTACTCTGAGCGAATACAGGTTGTAACAGGAGGCTTATCCACAAAAAATGAAATGAATAAACAAAGGGTTTTGCCGATATTTTCATTGAATAATTATTTTTCCGCTTTTCAGATCCAAAGTATCATCTTTTTCAGAGCTGAGCTGCAACTTGTAAATATACATTCCTTTTGCGGGATTTTTTGTTTTGTTGTGGAAAAAAATCCACTCCAAGTCATCTAAAACAGCATTAGCCACAGGATAACGCCTGGATGTTTTAAATATTATATCCCCTTTCACGCTGTAAACCTCTAAGTCCAGGTTTAAGTTTTCACCAGGCCTATTATGGCTGATGGAAAATCTACTATTTTCCCGGGCCGGGTTAGGGTAGACCAAAAGCTGGGTGATTTTAATATTTAAACTACCCCTCACCTCAATTTGACCTTCTATGAGGCTGGCATTACCAACATTGTCCCAGGCTTTTATCCTTAACCGGTTGACGCCTTCCCCCAAATTGGTCAAATTGGTCAAAATTTCCCCAGTTGTAAAGCCTCCATTGCTTGCTCTAAAACTATCATTTAGTACAATTGGCAAATCATCATTGACCTGAAGGGTGATGTTATTTTCAGGAACTGATTTAGCAATATTGATGCCACTTATGTCACTAAGCAGTATTTTGACAGGGTATGTGCTGGAGGGGATGAGGGGAGGACTTTCAAGCAGTTCCTCTCCAAACAATAAGCGGATTTCTGGCCCCTCATTATCGTTTGTCTCCGTGTTTATTTTTCCGCCGATTGGGATTGTTTTTGCTCCAATAGCCTCTTCTCGGCCTTCCTGAAGACTGGCCATTATCCGGATGGTACCTTTTCTAACATCCTCTTTCAAATTTTGGGGTATAAAAAGATCTGCCATGAATTCTCCATCAGTGACTTCTCCTGTGCCTCTGAACAAGAAGCTTTTCTCTTCTTTAAAAGCCACAGGATTGCTTTCATCACCTAATGTTTCAAATTCCATTGGCTCGTCCGCCAGACTTAATTCATATTGGCCATTCGCTCCAGAAAGCAGCGACCCGGTTACTGGATCTTTGATTTTTCCTAAAATACGAACCCGTTGAAGGCCCTGTAGTGTGTCCACTGGAATCTCCAAATCCAAATCAAGAATTTCCTGAGTCTTTGCCTGAATTTCCGGAACAGCTAACCTGAGAGAAGGATCACCGATAAGGGCAAAATTCCTGTTGAAAGGACCGTTTAAACTGTTATTTTTGGTGTTTTTGAATACCGTGCCTAGGTCAGGCAGTATTCCTTCTTCTGCTTGGAAAACGGATGCTATAAATGCTTTATTCAGCGCAAAATTGATGGAACTGAATACCGGCCTGCCTGTAGTCAAAAGCCCTATGGCACCTTTTCTTTCAGCAAAAAGCAATTCCTCCGCACCAGATCGGATAAAAGGGCTGTCCTGTCTTCCAAACTCGCAGGTAGCAGTAATGAAAAGTGGTAAAAGTGGGTTTTCAGGCCAATCTCTTAGGTCAGCAACTGTGAAAACCCTTTCTTCCGTAAGGGTAGTCTCATTGCCATGTCCAATGTAATTGAGAATCAGCAAACCATCTGCTATTTGCTCCTTCAATGCTTGTCTTGCATCAGGAGAGCGCTGTATCCCATTTTCCCTGACTTGTTCAAACCTATCCAAGTACAATTTGCTTATTTCAAATTCTGGATGGTTTTCCCGGATAAAATTTGCATGTGTCTCCGCATCATTCAGGTGAATATTGTTGTCTCCGTCATCAGCAAAAAAAGAAATCCTACGCTTCCAAGTACCTTCCATGTGCTGTCTCTTTTCGTAAGCAATGATTTTGTTCACCGCCTCATTGGCATCCCTGAAATCTATGGCGGGTATTCTTCCCACCCCAATGCGAAGTAGTTCGTCGCCATCGCTGGATTCTTCCCAACTACCCTGTCCCAGCTCCAGAAAACCAAAATAATCATCCGACGAGAAGGTGGTCAGTGGGTTAAGGCTATTCCTCGAACTATAAGTAGGCACCAAATTAGGTCTCCCCCCTAAAATACCTTTGTAATCGAATGTGCCTTTTCCAAAAAACAGGACATGTTTGAGGTTACCGGATCGCATATAGTGGTAGGCGAGGAAGTTCCTGAAAGCAGAAATGTCTTTGGTTCCATAAGCAAATGCATCATACAGTTGCTGTGGGGTGTAGACAGCGGTTGAAATGCCCATTTCCTGCTTATGTGAGGCCAAGCGGTTTGCCTGGGAAACAAGATTTGGGGCACTGATAATGATCATTTGGGATCTTTCTGTCTCCATTCTTGGCCTCAGGTCTATTGGCTTCCAATCGCTGATGCCCAATGTTTGATGATCTTTAAAAAGAATGATTCGGTCGCCTGGTTGGGCGAGTTCTGGCATTACAACTTCCCTGACATCATAAAAGTCTTTCACCAGCCAGGTTGTCAAATCCTGTCTGCTTCTGATAATTCCTGACTGTTTGCTGATGTAAGTTCCTGCAGGGGCATTAGCCACTGTAAAAGGGAATGCCAATAGACTGTAGTTCAGGTAGCCGGTACCATTGACGTCGGCAGAACTGAAATTTACCTGTATGTTGTAATTATTTGCATTTTGTAGTCCTGCCCTAAAGAAGGCTTCCCTGCCTTTGATACCAAATGGCGTATTGGGTATGCTGCTGATGGATACCTGCCCAACCTGCGCGTTATTATGGAAAAATTCCATTCGTCCTTCTGATAAGCTTTGTCCCATTACCTTGACACTCAACTCGGGAGGCCCTGTGGCTACTGTAGGCATAGAAAAATTAAAGGATAGTCGCTCCCGGTTGAAGATCGGTCTGGAGTACCAAACCCTGCCAGAATTCAGGAGGTTAGTTTCTTCCCATTTCAAAAGCTCCACCCCAAATATCGCTGTGAGGTCGGGACCTGATGCCGCTGATTCGTTATGAGTGATTATTGCTTGACCCGGACTTTTTTTCCCAATAAGATAAAATAAAGTGTCGGTATAATGATGAACCTGCAAATCAAAACCCTCTTCACCATGAAAAATATAATGGGGCCCCTGAAGGAAAAAATAAAGTTTTTCATCTTGTACTTTGGTGGGGACAGGTTGGAGTTCAAAAGCTGTGCTGTCGAGTAGTTGCGGCAACATGCCAGGCACGCCAAAAATCCCCACTTCATCTAAATTTTGAAAGCCCATCGAGGTGGCTTGACTCAAATTTAACTGATAAACGCCATCTTGGGTGACGGGAAATTTGAAATATGTCCTGTTTTCTTGAGCAAACGTTACATCCCGGGCTATGAAAAAAAGCAATAAGCCACCGAAAATAGAAAAATATGAGCTATTCTTTTGCAGCATTTTTATCAATTAATCCCTCCAATACCGACAGCACAATATAAACAATTATAACCATAGGGATTCCAGCTAGGCCAAAACTCAAAATACAGATCAGACCCGTCAGTAGAACAAGGTATCTGAAAATGTTACCTTTTAAAGAAAAGTTTTTGAATTTCAGGGCAATCAAGGGGATTTCGGATACCAACAGAAAAGACATCAACAGTGCCAGTCCCAGCAACAAGTAAGGCTGATATATCCATCCATACGCATCAGGAAATTTTAAGGCAGTAAATGGCAAGGTACTGATCAAAAGTGCATTTGCCGGTGTAGGTACACCGATAAACCGCTCAGATTGTCTCGTATCGATATTGAATTTAGCCAATCGAATGGCAGAAAAAATACCTACAATAAATACAAAAAATGGCAAGTAATCCAGTGTCGTATGCATCCTGATCATCTGGAAAAGCACAAAAGAAGGCAGCACGCCAAAGGTTACCAGGTCTGCTAAAGAATCCAATTCTTTGCCGATTTCTGAGTGAACCCGCAGCATTCTGGCCACAAAACCATCCAGAAAATCAAATGCAGCCGCAAGTAAAATTAAATAAGCACCGTAAAACAGTTCCCCTTCCAGGACATAAAAAATACCGAACATGCCAGCCAGTAAATTCAGGGAAGTAAGGGTGTTGGGGATATGTTTTTTAATTGTCAAAACCTTGCGTTTTTACCTACAAAAGGATTATGCACTTTTTCAATACCAATGGTTGTCATAGGCCCATGTCCGGGATAAACTTTGGTTTCTTCCGGCAAGGTAAACATTTGTTGCTTAATGGCATTGATCAAGGTCTTATGGTCACCACCGGGCAGGTCAGTCCTTCCAATACTTCCCTGAAAAAGTGTGTCTCCTGCAATACAGATGCCTGTAGGTTCATGATAAAATACCAGGTGTCCTGGGGCATGACCCGGCACAAAGAGAATATCCATGATCGTATTACCAAACTTAAGTTTATCCTTTTCGCTTAGGTAAAAGTCAGCATCTGCCTCTTCATAAGCGGCAAAACCATAATTGGGCGCATAAGCGGCCACTGATTTGAGCACGGGGAGGTCATTTTTGTGGATATATAAGGGTACTTTGTATTTCCTTTTGATATAAGCATTCCCCAAAACGTGGTCAATGTGGCAATGGGTATTGATCAAGTGCTTGACAATGAGGCCTTCTTCCTCGATAAACCTGTCCAGTTCAAGCTGCTCGTGTTTTTCATAACAGCCGGGGTCAAAAATTACAGCCTCCTTGCTCTCATCATACAGCACATAAGTATTTTCCATAAAGGGATTAAAAGTGAAAGATTTGATCTGGAGCATTTGTGATTCTTTTGATTTAATCCTCAAAATAACGAAGAAAGAATATAATTTTGGGCATGGAAGTAGATTTTTTACTCATAGGGCAGGGATTGGCAGGTACGGCCCTTTCCCACAGAATTCTCTCAAAAGGGAAGTCACTGATGATTTATGACCTACCCGAATCCAATAAAAGCAGTAGGGTAGCTGCAGGCCTATATAACCCTGTAACGGGTAAAAAGATGGTGAGGACCTGGTTGGCAGATCAGCTATTTCCGGAGATTGAGCCATTTTACACCGATTTGGAAAATCTTTTAGGGGCAAAATTTCTTATGAAAAGGCCAATTTACCGTCCCTTTTTGTCCATAGAAGAACAAAATGAATGGATGGGGCATAGTGGTGACCCTTTGCTTCAACCCTTTTTTGAAAAGATTTACACCCGTCCATTATTTGAAGAAGTGGTCAATCCTTATGGTGGTATTTTGCTGAAAAATGCCGGGTATCTTGATATCAATACACTTTTGGACAGCTATGCAGCTTATCTTTTGGAAAAAGGTTGCCTAAGACAGGAAAAGTGGGATGAAAATAAGCTTAAGTTTGAAGATAACGGGGTAGTTTATGAGGACATTAGAGCCAGCGCCATTGTGTATTGTAATGGTCTAGGTGCTATGGAGAGTAGTTTTTTTAACCGCTTGCCTTTTGCACCGGTTAAGGGAGAGATTTTGGATATAGCACAGGAATTTCATCCCGACGCCATCATCAATAGGGGTGTATTTAGAATTTCCCTTCCCAATGGGTTGAAGAGGGTTGGTTCAACCTATTCCTGGCATGACCTGGACACAGGACCTACAGAAAGGGCTAAAATAGAGTTGGTCGAGAAGTTGGAAAAGTTGGTGAAAATCCCTCAAAAAGAGGTTATTTTCCATAAATATGGCATCAGGCCGGCCACGAAGGATAGAAAACCATTTTTGGGAAAACATCCTACCCAAGAAAGGGTTTATATCTTTAATGGATTTGGGGCCAAGGGGGTTTCTTTGGTACCTTATCTTAGCAGCAAGATGATTGAACTGCTTATTGAGGGAAAGGAACCACAAAAAGAAGTAAACATTATGCGTTGCATGTAAACATAAAATATATTTTTAAGTATATTTAAGTCCAAGAGTTCACACTAGATGAAAGTTAGGTTTATACGTATTTTATTTGCCTTTGCCCTGGTAATGATTTCTCAACAAAGCTTTTCTCAGATGGATAGGGAAAGATTTGGGAAAAACAGGGTGCAGCATCAAAATATAGAGTGGTATCATTATACTTCCAATAATTTTGAGGTTTACTATTATGATGGCGGCATGAACAATGCCAGAATGGCCATTGATTACCTGGAGGGGGAGTTTGAGCGCCTTACCCAGCAAATAGGTTATGTGGCCTATACCAAACCCAAAATTTTCATATACAATTCCCAGGAAGAAATTCTTCAAAGTAATCTTAACCTGAATAAGGATCAGTTTACAATTGATGGTCAAACTTATTTCAGCCGTTTGATAGGAGAAGTGGCCTTCAGCGGCACTTGGGATTCCTTCAAAAAAGACCTGATTTACACCACGGCCAAGGTGATCATTGAGGAAATGCTGTATGGTTCCACCATAGCGGATGCATTTCAATCAAGCCTGATCAATACTTTTCCTGAATGGTATGTAGAAGGGGCTGCCATGTATTTGGCCTATGGTTGGAGCAGGGAAATGGATGATTTTGTCCGTCATTTTTTTAGAGATAATAAGAACATCAAATTGCATCGTTATACGGAAAAGGAGGCAGCCTATTTGGGACAATCTGTATGGAATTTTATCGTGGAGCGCTACGGCAGACGGTATGTTTCCAGTATTCTTAACCTTAGCCGGATCAACAGAAATGAAGAAAACAGTATAGCCAATACCATAGGAGTCAATTACCGGGCATTTATGGAGCAATGGAGGCAGTTTTATATCAGTACCAACGAGCAGGTTTTCACAACTTTCAAGGACTTGAATGAAAATAATGAGATCAATAAAACTTCTCCAGGTCATCTTGGGATCATCAATGATATTAAGTTTAGTCCTGACGCCAAAAACCTGGCTTATGTAGTCAATAATGGGGGAAGATTCAGGGTACTGGTAAGGGAGCTTTCTTCGGGTAGGGAAAGGGTGATTTACTCGGGTGGGGCCGCCAGCCGAGACCTTCCTGTCAATATAACTTCACCGATCATAGCTTGGAGAGATACCCTCAATTTGGCAATAGCCTCTTTCAGAAGGGGTACTACCACCTTGCGCATGAGGGCCATTGATGGATCCGCCCAGGATAAAATTTTCCTTAGGAATATCACACAGATTCTTAGCCTTGACTTTAATTCCAGCGGTAGAAATATGGTTCTATCAGCCATTGCCAATGGAAAGACAGATATTTATAGCCTTAATGCAAGAGGGGTCGGCAGAAGGCTGACAAATGATGTGTTTGATAATGTTACGCCTGTTTTTCTCAATGATTCCACTGTTATTTATGCATCCAATTTTACAGAGATCCCAGATTCGCTTCTGACAAGAACACCTGATGTAAAATTACTTCCAGATTATTTTAACCTTTATAAGTTGGATTTGAGGGATTCCCTTCCTTTGGAGAAATTGACAAACCTCAACAATAAAAATTACCGGCCTGTAGTATTGAATTCCAATAATATTTTAATGATTTCGGATCAAAGTGGGATCAATAACTTGATGCGATTAACAATTTCCAATGGGATTACCAGTCAGGTAAGTGCTTTCAATAAGAGTGTGGAGGCATTTGATTATTCTTCAAAAACCAATCGTATAGCCTATTCATACAGGGATGGTAGGGTGAGTCGGATTAACCTGGAAAGTTTTTCAAATATTGAGCAATTCACCCCAAGCACACCCAGGGTACAGCTGTTACAGGCCAAGACTTTAGCAGACCGCTTGTCTGCCAAAAGGGCTGATGAGGAACAGGAACAGGTTGTGCCTCTAACACAGGAAGAATTAAGAGAAAGAAGAGCAATCACCAGGTCTGAGGAACAAAGGGAGGTAACCCAAGTAAAAAGGGATACTGCGATTAATTTGAGGTTGGAAGATTTGATGATGGGCGTTCCCGCAGGACAAAGAAGACCAACTCCTACACCAACTCCTGTCACGCCAGCGACAGAACCACAGGTATTGGATACGATTCCTGCACCAAGAAGTCTTACCAGCCCACTTAGTGCTGATCGGTTAAGGTTTGAAAGAGGTAGGGGTATAGATACAGATAATTATGTATTCGATACCATTCCTGTGGTATCTCCTGCACCTGAGCGAAGCACTACTACTATTGCCAGCAGGAGTAATTTATTGGAAAACTTCCGTAGGCAAAGTACACAAAAAAGAGTGGTGGGGCCAAGTCGTATGACACCACAGTTCATTACCAATTCATTATCCACAGATTTTGTGGTGGATCCTTTAAGAGGCTTTGGTGCGGCATTGTCGGGGAAAATGACAGATATTCTGGATAACCATTCTTTTGAAGGAGGGTTAATGGTGCCCTTGGATTTTAGTTCCGGTAGTGATGTTTATTTTGAATATGAATACCTGAAGCAAAGAATTGATGCTCGTTTAAGGTTCGATAGAAGGGCCATTCAATTAAATGACAGGGACCTTACCTTTCAGCGTTATGTACTCAATAAAGTTGAATTGGGTTTCTCGTACCCTTTTAATCCACACAGCCGATTTACTTTAGCACCATTTGTGGCACGTACCCAGTATTTCAATTTATTCCCGGACTCTATTCTGAGAGGTCAGGTACCTGAGCAAAACCGCTTTGATGTGCAGTATGCAGGGGGTAGAGCTGAATTTGTCCTGGATAAAACAGAACAGTTAGGGCTCTACATGCAAAAAGGTATGAAGGGTAAAGCGGGAGTGATACATTATCAAGGGCTGACACAAGCAGACAGGTCATTTTCTAATTTCTATTTAGATTTCCGAAATTATCAGCCGATCCATAAAAATATTGTTCTTGCCTCAAGAGTTTTTGCAGGCTCTTTCTTTGGGAGAAATCCCCAGAACTATCTGGTAGGAGGAATGAATAACTGGCTGTTCAATCAGTTCTATAACCCTCCATCCAATAGACCGGAACAATCGCCAGTAAGAAATCCGGCAGGCACAGAAAACTCCAATATTCTTTTTGCTGAGTTTGTGGATCTCAGAGGCTATTTATTCGATGAAATCAGGGGAAGAAATGTGTTTACCTTTACTTCAGAATTGAGGATACCTTTATTCTCTTATTTGTCAAGAGGGAATATTACTTCCAATTTTGTGAAAAACTTTCAGTTTGTTGCATTTTATGATGTAGGTTCAGCTTGGGATGATGCCCCACCTTGGGAGAGGGTCAATGACCAGAATACTGAAGTGATCACTTCACCTGGATCACCTTTTAAAATTACCATCAATAATTTCAATAATGCCTGGCTCCAAAGTTATGGTGCTGGTGTACGGACTGTCCTGTTGAATTATTATTTCAAATTTGATTTGGCCCAGCCAGTTCGAAATTTCCAAAGGGACAATTTGAGATTTTATGTTACCTTGGGCTATAATTTCTAAATTCCAATAGAAGTCTATGATTAAATCTATGACAGGCTACGGCCTGGCAAGTATAGAAAACGATGATTACATCATCAGTGTGGAGGTAAAAACCCTTAACTCGAAGTTTCTCGACCTCAGTATCCGAAGCCCCAAACAATTTTCTGATAAGGAGCTGGAAATCAGAAATTTGGTTTCTAAAGCCTTGGAAAGAGGCAAGGTCAACCTTAATATAGACTTTGCCAGTAAAACCGGTATAGATCTGCCTATTTCTATCAATGAAGACCTATTCATGTCCTATTTCCAAAAATATCAGCAGCTGTCTGACAAAGTACAGGGAGCATCTACAGATTTATTCAAATTGGCACTGCAGTCCCCTAGTGTGATTTCTAATTTAGTGGAAAAAACATCTGATGTGGAAGCTTGGGAAGCGGTGAAAACTATTATTGAAAAGGCCCTGGCCACCTGTGATGAGTTCAGAATGGACGAAGGAAAAGTGTTGGAGGAAAAATTTCTGGAAAACCTATCCATAATTAGGCAAGGTTTGAATCAGGTCAAAGCGGCGGATCCCATCAGAAAGGAGAGAATAAGACAAAGAATCAGGAATAATTTCAGCGATTGGTTGGAGGAAAACGACTTCGATGAAAACCGATTTGAGCAGGAACTGATTTACTATTTTGAAAAAATCGACATCACTGAAGAATTGGTCAGGCTGGAAACCCATCTCAACTATTTTGAAAAAAACCTTTTAGAAGGTAGCCAACAAGGTAAAAAGCTTGGGTTTATTTCCCAGGAGATAGGTCGGGAAATCAATACCATTGGATCTAAAGCCAATGATGCTGAAATTCAGCAATACGTGGTGGTGATGAAAGATGAATTGGAAAAAATCAAAGAACAAAGCTTGAATATACTATAAGTTTTGAGTCCCTTTTCTAGGGTAAAAATGGGCACCAAGTTTAATTGCTGCTACTTGCCGCCTTTTTCACTCGCTTGGCCTCATAAATGCTGACGGGCTCAAATTTTTCATCAATGTCCACGCCTGTCAGGTAATCATTGATAAACTCCCTCACTTCCTGAATGGAAAGATTGTGCATGATTTTGCCATTTTTGGCCAATGATATTTGACCAGTCTCCTCAGAAACGGTCAGTACCAATGTGTCCGTAGTTTCGGACATACCAATTGCTGCTCTATGTCTTAATCCAAACTGTGCGGGAACGTCTCTTTCGGTGACCGGAAGGATGCACCTGGCTGCTTTAACTTTCCCATTATAAATGATGACTGCACCATCATGAAGAGGGCTGTATTTGTTAAATATAGAAATCAATAAACGCTTAGAGACCACAGCATCAAGAAGGTCTCCACTTTCTGCATAAAACTTCAATTCAGAACCGCTGGAAATCACCATCAGTGCCCCGGTATTGGTGCCTGAAAGACTTTTGGTCGCCTCAATGATGGGGTTGATATTGAAAGCCTGAGATTCCTTTTTTCTCCAAAACAGCAATTCCTGTAAGAAATTTTCATTGGAAAGGAAAGATGATCTACCGATGATCAGCAGGAATTTCCTGATTTCAGGAGCAAAAATTATGATGGCAGCTATGATACCTACCCCCATAAACTGCCCTAAAATGATAGAAAGTAGTTCCATCCTTAGCGCACTGACCAATAGATAGATCAAGTAAATGGATAAAAAGCCCAAAAAGATCTTTATGGCCACACTTCCCCGTAAAAGCTTATAAACTTGATAAATCAAAATACTTACCAAGGTAATGTCTATCAGATTGACCACTGATATTTCTAAAAATCCTATTTTAAAGAGGAGGTTCAAGGGTATAGTTGTTTATATAATGTTACGGTTTGTTTAGCTTCTTTCACGTCGTGGACCCTTAAAATGTTTGCTCCATTGATTAATGCAGCCATATTTAATGCAGTCGTCCCATTTAAGGCTTGGTCTGGTTCTAGGTCTAAAATTTTGTAAATCATAGACTTTCTAGAAACTCCCGCTAAAATTGGTTGTTGAGTTATCTTAAAATAAGATAAATTTTTCAATATCCAATAATTTTGCGTTAATGTTTTTGCAAAACCGAAGCCTGGATCAATGATTACATCTTTTATGCCAGCTTTTTTGCAATCCTCTATTTTTTTTGAGAAATAATGCAACATTTCTGTCAGTATGTCATCGTAAATGGCTTGCATTTGCATGTTTTTTGGGGTCCCTTTCATGTGCATGGCAATGTAAGGGACCTTTAGGCCTGCTACGGTTTCCAGCATTCCCCCATCCAATTCACCTGCGGAAATATCATTGACTAAATCCGCTCCTGTCAATACTGCTTTTTCTGCTACTTTTGACCTGAAAGTATCAATGGATATTAAAATTTCCGGAAATTTTGCTTTAATGGCCTGAATGGCCGGTAATGTTCTGTCCAATTCTTCCTGTTCGCTCACCTCATCCGCTCCAGGCCTGGAGCTATAGCCTCCAATATCCAATATATCAGCACCTTCAGCAATCATTTGGGATGCTGCTTTTATAACCTGATCTGAGTCAGGGTTCAGCCTGCTGCCAGCATAAAAGGAATCCGGCGTCAGGTTGAGAATACCCATAACCCAAGGTCTGTCCATTAGGAATAGCTTTCCTTTGGTATGGAGTGTTATTTTTGCAGGAAAAACTATATCTTCGAAATCCAAAGTTTCGTGGTAATTACAGGTTATTTAAAGGAATTGGTTTGAAAACACAAACGGTCAGCGAATATAATCAAGTAATCAGGCATTGTAAAGAACTTTTCAAGAAGAAAACCTTGGATTATGGTACTGCTTGGAGAATTTTGAGGCTTCCCTCGATTACTGATCAAATTTTCATCAAAGCGCAACGCATCAGGTCCATTCAGGAGAAAGGTAGCCAAAAGGTCGATGACCCGATAAGAGATGAATTTATTGGGATCATCAACTATTGTCTGATTGCCTTAATCCAGATCAGTATGAAAGATGATGATAGGATGGAGGTGGGCTATGAAGAGCTGGAACCACTTTATGACCAATGGGCAGAGGCCACAAGGGGACTCTTGGAAAACAAGAACCATGATTATGGAGAGGCTTGGAGGGACATGCGCGTTTCTTCCATGACCGATATCATCTTGATGAAACTCTTTCGGGTCAAGCAAATTGAAGATAATCAGGGTGTTACCTTGGTTTCCGAAGGGATTGAAGCCAATTATCAGGATATGATCAACTATGCCGTTTTTTGTCTCATTAAATTAGGGTATCACCATGCTTAAAAATACATCTCTATTTCTTATACGTCTGTTTGTAGGAGGCTTATTCATTTTCTCTGGACTGATTAAGGTCAATGACCCGGTGGGTACAGCAATTAAGCTGGAGGAATACTTTGATGTCTTTGCTACGGATATAGCCTCTTTTTTCTACTTGTTCAAAGACATTGCCCTGCCTCTGGCAGTTTTCCTGGTGGTTGCAGAGGTAGTTTTGGGTGTCATGCTTATTGTAGGTGTGAGGCTTAGGTTTACAGTATGGGCCTTATCACTAATGATTTTGTTTTTTACTTTCCTTACCTTCTATTCTGCTTATTTCAATAAGGTGACAGATTGCGGTTGTTTTGGAGATGCCATCAAACTAACACCCTGGGAATCTTTTATCAAAGATATTATCCTTTTGGTACTTATTGGTGTACTGTTTTATTTCAGAAAGGATTTGTCCAAACAGGGGCCATCCTGGGCCAATTGGACTGCGAGGATCAGTTTGGTGTTGTCTTTGATATTGGCCATTACAGCCATTAGGAATCTTCCTTTCATTGATTTTAGGGCTTATAAAGAAGGGGTCAATATCCAAGAAGCTATGCTACCTTCGGCGCCCTTGCAGTACAGTTATGTGATGGAGAAAGATGGGGATTTATATACTTTTGACCAGTATCCTATGGAAGAGGGATATGAGTTTGTAGAAATGAAGCTGATCAATGAAGAGGCACTTCCCAAAATATCGGATTTTGCTGTGTGGAATAGTGAGGGAGACTACACAGAAGGAATCCTTTCTGGAAAAAAAGCGGTTATACTGGCTTTCAATTTGGCCAAAGTAAATCCGGATCACTTAACCGCTTTCGATGCTTTGGTCAGCCAACTCGAAGGTTCAAATATTACACCAATTTTGGTAGCAGCCTCTTCTGAAGATGAGATCCAAGCGCTTATTGCTGAAAGAAAATGGAACCTGGTAGGTTATCAAGGTGATGCTACAGTTATTAAAACTATTATGCGGTCTAATCCTGGCATCATGCTTTTAGAGGATGGGGTTGTGGTAAAAAAATATCACCATAGAAACACCCCTGATGCACAGGAAGTGAAGCGTTTGCTACAGTAGCTATGAGAACCCCTCTTAAAATCATCCTGGTTGGATTACCTGGTTCAGGGAAAACCACTTTTGGTAAATTGTTGGCCAAGCAACTCAACTTTGCGTTTTTAGACCTGGATCAGGTCATTGAGCAGGAGTCAGGTTTAAGCATCGGTCAAATTTTTGAACAAGATGGAGAGGGTAGGTTCAGGGATCTTGAAAGCTTTTACTTAAAAAAGGTTTTAGACGGTATAGAGGGTTTTGTCTTATCCACAGGTGGGGGAACTCCTTGTTTTAATGAAAATATGGACCTCATCAATGAAAAAGGGGTGTCAGTTTATCTTGATGTTTCACTTGAAGAAATTATGCGGCGTTTGGGAAATGATACATTAGGTAAAAGGCCAATGTTTTCGGGCTTGGGACAAGGTGAGGCGACGCTTAAACTGAAAAGTCTTTTGGCTGAAAGAGAAAATTATTATTTGCAGTCAAAAATAAAGCTCAGTGGTGATGACATCTCCACTGAGCATTTATTGTCTGAACTGATGGGCTTTTTTAAAAGTTGAAGCCAACGGTCAACATGCCGGTAGATAGGGTGTTCCTGATTTCTGTTACCGGCCCAATGTTGACACCATTCTCGATAAAATCATAAGAGCTGTATAGTTGTCGGAACTGAGAACCAATGAAGGCAAAATCTATGTACACTTTTTGAAGGCGAACACCCACACCTCCTGAGAATTGTTGCATGGACCTTTCAAATCCATCGGGGTTTCTGAAGGGATCACCATATAATCCATAACCGCCTCTGATTCTCCAAATGTCAATGCGGTACTCTCCGCCTAAGCGATAGTTAAATGTCTGCCCATATAACCTTCTGATTTCAAGATTGTCGTCCGAAGGATTGAAATCCCTGGAATTGATGCGGCTTTGGCTGAAATCCAGGTAATCAATGTCAGCTGTGATAAAACCGTTCTTCCCAAAGAAGTAAGTCATACCACCACTCAACCTCATCGGTGTATTAAGGTTGTAAGTGCCGATGATAATCGGTGTGGATGCCTCTTCTCTGCCCAGAGTGATGTTCTCAGGTTCAAAGAAAAAGTTATCAAAGAAATTGATCATCCTTGCTTCATATTGCTCATTAATTCTATACCAGGTAGGTGATTGAAAATTGAAGCCCAGGTTAATTTGTTCTATGGGTTTATAAATCACACCAAGGTTGATGTTGGCACCAAAACCATCCTGACTTAAGTTTTCGATAATGGTAGTGGTTAATAGAGGTTCATCGAAGAATTCTTCCCCATAGTCTTTTGATGAGTTGTATACCAAGGAAGTCAGACCCAAACTAGCGCCTACAAAGAGTTTATTCATAAAGTTAGCCCCATAGGAAAAACTTGTCTGACTGATTCTTCCGTCTGTGGTAACGGTTTCATCCTGAAAAGGGAAGCCTAGGACAAAGGAATCGTATTGTGTTGGATTGATGATCGGATTGCCATTTTGGTCTTCTGTGATCGGATTGATCAGGAAAGTCTGATAGGCTAAGCCAGTCAATCCAAAATTTTCTATTTGATTTTCAGGTATCCCATTTGCTCTCTGAATGAAATGGTCTATAATGGAAGTCTCTCCCTGTATGTCTGAAAAATAGCCAAATTGCGTATTGAACAAATTCATCCGGTTGAAACTGAATCCAAAAGAACCACCTCTAAAAGCACCTCGGGATAAAGGCCCTCTGGGACGGCTGATGACCAAACTCAGGTTAGGGACGGCAAAATTTCCCGTACGGTCATTTTGTATTTGTCCCAGGAAGTTAGACTCTGTATTCCAAGTGGTAAAGGATGGGCTGAAACTGACCTCGGATCTTCTGAAAAATCCAAGTCCGGCAGGGTTACCATGTATATTGGATACATCGCCACCTAAAGACATCTGAGCGCCTCCCAGCCCCATAATCCTTGCAGAACCTGTAGCTCTAAACTGACTGAACCTCAATGCATCTTCAAAGTATCCGATTTGTGCTTCCGCTAAACCAAAGAAGGAAAGACAAAACAGCAATGACAATAAAATTTTTTTTGTCGAAATCATATTTAAAACTAAGCTGATATACCTATGTTAACCAAACAAATAATATGCCTTTTGTTTTGATTAGGGCAAAAAAAAGAGGGAATTAATTCCCCCTTCCGCCTCTTGAACCTCCAGAGCTCATGCCGCCTCCACCACGGCTTCCACCACTCATGCCTCCTGAGCTAAATCCTCCGCCCGAACTTCTGCTCGGCGCACTGAACCCGCTACCTCCTCTGCTAGGTGAAGACATCCCGCTTCTGGACGGTGTCATTGTATTTCTTGATGGAGCAGTTCTTGAATTGTTGAATGTGCCTCCTCTGTTGTAAGAAGGACTGTTACTTCTTAAGCCACCTCTATTCATTGTTGCTCCACTGCTTCCTCTATTATAGGATGGTGTACCAAGATTTGATCTGGTATTGGCCCTATTCATTGTATTGGTATTGTAAGAAGGCCTGGTGTTGGCAATTCCAGTCCTAGAGCTCGGGCGTGTAGCTGCTGCTGAGCCTGTATTTCTTACACTAGGTCTGGCTGAAGCATTGGTATTTGCTACTCTGCTTCTCCCAGATATATAATCATTTTGAGATCTACCAAAATCCCTGCTTGCAGCTCTTTCGCCTGAAGAAATAGCTCTTGAACCAGTGGCAGCGTCTCTTCTAGCTGCTCTTGTTGTAGCTGGTTGATAAGATGAACCAGTTCCTCTGCCACCAGTTACTGCAGTACCTGCACCTCTTCCATATCGTGAACCTCTTACAATTTGTCTCCCGGGCTCACCTGGTGTAACAAAGATCGGACCGCCCCAGCCCCATCCTGGACCCATGCCCCACATGCCACCCATCCAAGGGTTCATGCCCCACATGCCGCCCATCATCCAAGGGTTACCAAAGCCCATGCCGAAGCCTGCGTTCCAACCCCACATGGAGTTCCAGCCCAGACCCCATCCAGGTCTCATGCCCCAGCCCCAAGGAGAGCCAAAGCCCATGCCCATCATGTTAGGACCCCAGAAAGGATCCCACATTGGCATACCCCAACCCATCATAGGCATTCCCCAACCCATCATTGGCATACCCCAACCCATGCCCATCATAGGCATTCCGAAGCCCATTCCAAAGCCAAGGTTAAGGTTGAATCTGCTTTGTCCAAATCCGGCGCCGTTGAATCCAGAGCCATAAAAGTTGTTGTACACGTTTACATTAGGAGCAGCTTCTTGTACATCGTTGTCATCGAAATATACCGAACCACTGTCTTCAGTTTGTGTTTGAGACTGATATCTTGCTAAATACTCTGGGTTTACATTTCTGGCAGAAAAATTTTCCTGATCAAAGGTAGCATCTGTATTTCCTAAGGCCTGGAAATTTTGCGGATTGTTGTTGTTGACTGCAAATTCAGTAGCCACTCTTGCGTCAGAGGCCATGAAATACAAATCGTCAGTTTCACCGCCTCTCATTGCATTGTAGCTGGAGCTACAGGAAGACAGCATTAATACTGCTCCGGCGCCAATGGTCAATATTTTGTTGAGGTTCATCATGTTGTTTGGTTATTCTTATTACTCATATTATACGCGGGGATAGCCTTAGGGTTATTAATTTTTAATTTATATTTGCCCCCCACAGTATTGAGCGAAGATAAATAGATTTTTGAAATCAACAAAAACAATATGAGCAAAGGATTGCCAAAAAGAAGTGAAGACTACTCTTTGTGGTACAATGAATTAGTTAAACGGGCTGATTTGGCCGAAAACTCCCCGGTCAGGGGTTGTATGGTCATCAAGCCCTATGGATATTCCATTTGGGAAAAAATGCAGGCCCAGTTGGATAAAATGTTCAAAGAAACGGGACATTCCAATGCCTATTTCCCCCTGTTTATTCCAAAATCTTACCTCTCTAAAGAAGCCAGTCACGTAGAGGGTTTTGCCAAAGAATGTGCCGTTGTCACCCATTACAGGCTGAAGAATTCAGAGGATGGCAAATCCGTGGTGGTGGATCCAGAGGCTAAGCTTGAGGAAGAACTTATTGTCAGACCTACATCGGAGACAGTTATTTGGAGTACATACAAAAACTGGATTCAGTCTTATAGAGACCTGCCCCTTTTGGTCAACCAATGGGCCAATGTGGTCAGATGGGAAATGCGTACCCGATTGTTTCTGAGAACAGCGGAATTCCTTTGGCAGGAAGGGCATACTGCACATGCTACCAAAGCAGAAGCGATGGAAGAAACAGTCAAAATGATGCAGGTCTACGCTGAATTTGCTGAAAAATATATGGCTCTTCCGGTTGTCAGAGGGGTTAAAAGTGAAAATGAGCGCTTTGCCGGTGCTGAAGATACTTATTGCATAGAGGCTATGATGCAGGATGGGAAAGCGCTTCAAGCAGGAACATCTCATTTTTTGGGCCAAAATTTTGCAAAGGCTTTTGATGTTAAATTTGCAACAAAGGAAGGTGGTCTCGAATACGTTTGGGGGACTTCTTGGGGGGTAAGTACCCGACTGATGGGAGCTTTGATCATGGCCCACTCGGATGATAACGGTTTGGTATTGCCTCCAAAATTGGCCCCGATTCAGGTGGTGATCATCCCCATTCATAAAGGGGATGTAGAATTGGACAGGATATCGGAGAAGGCCCATGAAATAATGGGTAAACTCAGGGAGAAAGGTATTTCTGTGCATTTTGATCACAGGGATACCCATAAGCCTGGGTGGAAATTTGCCGAGTATGAATTGAAAGGCGTTCCTTTGCGTATTGCCATGGGTCCAAGAGACCTGGAAAATAACACGGTAGAATTGGCAAGAAGGGATACCCTGACCAAAGAATCCGTGGCCCTTGGCGAGGTGGATATAGCAACTTACATAGCGGACCTATTGGACGAAATACAAACCTCTATTTATAATAAAGCTTTGAATTTCAGAGAGGAGATGACCACAGAGGCCAATACTTGGGAAGAATTTCAGGAATTGTTGGAAACTAAGGGCGGATTTATTTCTGCGCACTGGGATGGTACTTCCGAAACAGAGGAGAAAATCAAAGAGCTCAGCAAAGCGACCATTCGTTGTATTCCGATTGACCAAAAGGCTGAAGATGGAAAATGCATCCTTTCAGGTAATCCCTCCAATGGCAGGGTGCTTTTTGCCAGGGCTTATTGATCTGATTTACAAGAGATGAAAATGTTAGCGCAGGCCGTCCTATGGATGGCCTGTATTTTTTATAAACCTTGGTTTTCAAACAACGTTTTAAGATTTATCTGTATTGAGTTTTTAGATAGACTAAAAAGCAGTATTTTCAGAAAAAAAATACCATGACCTGGTTTGTATTGATTTCATTGTTATTGATAGGGCTGATATTGGTAGCCACTGAAATCCTTTTTGTTCCCGGGACAACCCTGGTAGGAATTGTTGGGCTGGTTTTTACGGCCGGAGGGATTTATTATGCCTTTCTGAAATTTGAACCTGGTGATGCATGGTTAGTCGTGGTGGTGACTTTAGTTTTAAACTTCAGCGCTTTGGTATATGGCTTCAAATCCGGCGTGTGGAATAAATTTGCACTCAAAGAAGCCATCACCAGTAGGTCTTTTGATGATCGCTTGGCTGGATTGGAAGTGGGTATGGATGGTAAGGCACTATCAGATATTAAACCCATTGGCAAAGCTGAGTTTGGGGAACGCATTTATGAGGTGAAATCAGATGCGGGTCTCGTGAGGGCCGGAACAAAAATTTATATACACAAATTGGAAAACAATAAGATTATCATAAAAACCTAAATTATGGAAATTACAGATTCAGCGTTTATTCTATTTGCCGCATTTGCTGCGGTCATTCTCTTATTTATCTTTCTGTATTTTGTTCCTATCAACTTATGGATCACGGCCATTTTTGCCAATGTACGTGTAAGCATAGGGGAGCTTATTGGGATGCGGATCCGAAAAGTACCGCCAAGTGTCATTGTCAATTCCCTGATCACGGCTACCAAAGCAGGGCTTGACCTGACCACCAACGAGCTGGAAACCCATTACCTTGCAGGTGGGAATGTGCCAAATGTAATCAGGGCACTCATTTCAGCAGATAAAGCCAATATCAACCTGAGTTTCAAACAGGCCACAGCCATCGACCTGGCGGGACGGGATGTATTTGAAGCGGTGCAGATCTCGGTAAACCCAAAAGTGATCAATACCCCTAATGTGGCGGCAGTAGCTGCAGATGGTATTCAGCTGATTGCCAAAGCCAGGGTAACCGTAAGGGCCAATATTGCCCAATTGGTAGGTGGTGCCGGCGAAGATACCATTTTGGCAAGGGTAGGTGAGGGTATCGTTACGTCAATTGGTTCTGCCAATAACCACAAGAGTGTACTCGAAAACCCTGATAAAATATCCAAGCTGGTATTAGAGCGTGGTTTGGATGCTGGAACAGCCTTTGAAATCCTGTCTATTGATATAGCTGATATAGACGTAGGAACTAATATCGGTGCTAAATTACAGATTGACCAGGCATCTGCTGATTTGAAGGTGGCAGAAGCAAAAGCGGAGGAGCGAAGGGCCATGGCTGTAGCTTTGGAGCAGGAAATGAAAGCCAAAACGGTAGAGATGAGGGCTAAAGTAATACAGGCAGAAGCAGAAGTTCCAAAAGCGATATCTGAAGCTTTCAGGACCGGTAAGCTGGGGGTGATGGATTATTACCGTATGGAAAACATCAAATCTGATACAGACATGAGGTCTTCTATTGCAGGTGGAGAAAGCAGTTCCTCTACTGACGCAAGCAAGTCCAAAGGTGGAGGAGATAAGAAGTAATGATAATTTCGGAAACTTGATTTCGGAAGTGGAAAGTTGAGTTTCTGCAAGTAAAAAAATCCGGCTCGATATTTTCAGCCGGATTTTTTTATTCCAATATCAATGCAACTGAATCTGCTTTTGTTCTCAACTTTAGCCATTGTTGAAAACGCTGCTGTTCTTGCCTGTTAGGTCTGGCCCTGAATTTGGCATAGGCAATAAGCAGTGTGTCCTGTTTGTCTTTTTGAAGGTCAGCCATGACAGCTCTGTTCATCGAAAAGTTCTGTAAGCTTGGATGGTTGATTTTGGCTTCTCTGGCAATATCCAATACCTGGTTGCTGGTTTGGGCGTATTCTGCCAGCTCCCTTTCCAGTAAAGCAATTTTTTGATCCTTATCCTGGATGAGCAGTTCATTTCTTTCATAAAGGTCTTTTAAAATATCAGATCTTAGGACATTGAGATCTGTACCTCTATCTCCGCTTTGCTTAACCTGCAGGTAGGTATTGCGAAGGTTAAAGCCTCCCAATTTCCTGGATAGAATTTCAATTTCTTCGTCACTTATCCTTTCGCCTATCAGTGTGACTTCAATTCTGGCACTGTCCGGATCATAGGAGAGGGATGAGGAAATCACCTGTGTTCTTGGGAATTCCATCTGGGTAGTAAGAAACTGTGTGGCAGTTTTTTCCCAGATGGTTCTTTTAACTATGTTATAAGCTAAGTAAACACTCGGAACAATGGTCAGTATAGTAAAAATGGTGATGTATGTTTTTACTGTTTTTTCCCGCTTAGGGTCTAAGAATTCCTTTTTAGGGAATTTCATAAAACGTACAATAAGATATGTGGATAAACTGATAAAAACCGAGTTGATGAAAAAGAGATAGAAGGCACCAAAGAAGTAGTAAAGGTTGGCTGTGGCTAAGCCGTAACCGGCCGTGCACAAAGGAGGCATCAAAGCAGTGGCAATGGCCACACCGGGGATGGCATTACTTTTTTCTTTTCTGGATCCTGCTACAATTCCAGCTAATCCTCCAAACAAGGCAATGAGCACATCCCAAATGGTAGGTTCTGTACGCGCAAGGAGTTCTGATTGGGCATCATCAAGAGGCGTAAAAGAAAAATAGATGGTACTCGTTAGTATTGAAATGATAACTGCTATACCCAGGTTCTTCATTGATTTTTTGAGCAGCTCAAAATCATTGATGCCGGCAGCCAAACCAATACCCATGATAGGACCCATCAGCGGCGAAATTAACATGGCTCCAATGATAACAGCAGTGGAATTGACGTTAAGTCCTACAGAAGCCACAAAAATCGCAAATATCAATATCCAAAGGTTGGCCCCTCTAAACTCTACATTTTTTCTTATGTAGTCAATGGTCTCCAGCTCGTCTTCTTTTCCTTCATGCAGGTCAAATCGATCTTTGAAAAAAAGAAGGAGCTGCATGATCCTGTTGCGGAGACTGATCGTTTTTTCGTTTGGCGTCATTTTTATTCAGGCAATTTCAACATGCCAATCTAAATAATTCTCAGATATGGTCCCTCATTTATTTTTACAAGGGTGGGGCATGGGACTTATTCCTTGGCAAGAATAACAAAAAGATTTCAGAGACTGTCAAGTAATTGAAGGATAAAAATCGATTCAAACATTTCTTTGTTTTTAAAGAATTTATATTTAATGTCAGGGCAGTGAATTGGCTATTCCATGCTAAAGTCTATTTTTGAAAAATCGGTTTACTTTTCAGAATTACAGCTACTTATATCTACTTTAGGGTGAGCTAAATTTTGCCCGACTAAAAAGATTAGACAGCCCTAAACCTTAAATAACTTAAAATAATATGCACTGACTACCAATATGTTTTTATATTTGTGATGTTAGCTATTTATTTCTTTGCTCAATAGTTTTTAGCTGTATGCAAGAGAGCAGGATATTAAAATTCATTTGGATTAACGACATGCAATTAGGCCGATGAGCAAAATTATCAACCGTATTATTTTTGTCGACGACGACACGATTCAGCACATGATCAACCGTAAAAATTTACAAAGGTTGAAGCCCGAAATTGAGCTTTTCTTCTTTGAGAACCCTTTCAATGCTTTGGAATGGATGGAAGGCAATGATGCTGATCTTTTGATTTTGGATGTTAACATGCCCGAGATGTCAGGCTGGGATTTCTTAGACCTGCTTCAAAAACGGGGTAAAACCATTGAGGTAAAAATGTTGACATCTTCTATGGATCCTTCGGATATTGAATTGAGCATGAATTATTCCATGGTCTCAGGTTTTTTAATAAAGCCTTTAAAAAACGAAATTATGGCCGAGATTTTGGGAGTTCTTCCTTAAGCTCAATTCTTTTGCCTAATTTAGCGTTTCAATAGCTTGGAGAGTTTTAAACAATATGGAAGATAACCGACCTATAATCAGTAATAAAATTGATGATTTTTTCAGGGGACTTGCAGATGCCTTTGCATTTGTCAAACGTTTTTTTCAGGAAGTTTGGTTTCCGCCCTATGAATTCAAAGAAGTACTTAGGCAGTGTTATGAAATAGGATACAGGTCTTTGCCCTTGATTTCCTTAACGGGTTTTATCATTGGTATTGTTTTTACCAATCAGTCCCGGCCCTCTCTGGCCGAGTTTGGGGCCACATCTTGGTTACCTGCACTGATTTCTATCGCAATAGTAAGGGCCCTTGGTCCCTTGGTAACTGCATTGATTGCATCAGGAAAAGTAGGGTCGAGCATTGGTGCTGAAATTGGGTCCATGAAAGTGACCGAGCAGATTGATGCGATGGAGGTATCGGCAATCAATCCCTTTAAGTATTTGGTAGTAACAAGAACTTTGGCCACTACCTTAATGATACCGGTTTTGGTCATGTATACAGATTTCGTAGCATTGATGGGGGCCTTTATAAATGTCAACCAAAATGAATTGGTGAGTTTATCAACCTTTTTTGTACAGGTATTTGAAGCCATTTCTTTTTTAGATGTGTTTTCTTCGGTGATTAAATCACTTGTTTTTGGCTTTACCATAGGAATCGTAGGTTGCTATAAGGGCTATAATTCGACGAAAGGGACAGAGGGCGTGGGAAAGGCAGCCAATTCAGCAGTGGTCATGTCCATGTTTCTGATATTTATTGAGGAACTCTTGGCACTTCAGATCGTTAATGCAATCCGATATTCCTGATATGAAAGAGCCGGTAATCGAAATAAGAGGACTTTACAAATCTTTCGGAGACAATCATGTGCTTCGGGGAGTAGATCTGGACCTATTTAAAGGTGAAAACCTGGTCGTTTTGGGAAAGTCAGGCAGTGGTAAGTCGGTCTTGATTAAAATTTTGGTACAGTTGCTCAAACAAGATAGTGGCGATATCAATATTTTGGGTCAGGATATTTCCAGGCTGAGTTTAAAAGCACTGAATAAACTCCGTCTTAGAATTGGGTTTGCTTTTCAGGCTTCGGCCCTATACGATAGTATGACGGTTAAGGAAAACATGGAGTTCCCTTTGACCAGAAATGTTAAAAACCTTACCAGAAAAGAAATCGATTTTAAAATTGAGCGGTTGCTGGATTCGGTAGGACTGCCAAATACCATCAACCAGATGCCCTCGGAATTGTCAGGGGGGCAGAAAAAGAGGATTGGGGTGGCAAGGACTTTAATCCTTAATCCCGAGATCATGTTTTATGATGAACCAACGGCAGGTTTGGATCCCATTACCTGTATAGATATCAATAACCTGATCAATCAGGTGAGGGAAGAGTATAAAACATCTTCTATTGTAATTACCCATGACCTTACCTGTGCTAAAGATACAGGGGACAGAATGGCCGTATTGGTTGAGGGACAGTTTAAAGCTGTGGGGTCCTTCGAGGAGGTATTTGAAAATGCCACTGACCCCAACATCAAATCTTTCTACGACTATAATTTCATCAGATAATGAGAAACGATAAGAAAAAAACCGTTATAGTTGGCATATTCGTGCTGATAGGAATCATCATTTTTGTGACCGGTATCATGACCTTAGGGGGTCAACAAAAGAAATTTGTAAAAAGTATTCAGTTGACTGCGGTTTTTGACGATGTGGCCGGATTGCAGACAGGGAACAATGTGTGGTTTTCGGGCGTGAAAATAGGAACCGTCAGAAGGGTTAACTTTTATGGTGATTCCCAGGTGGAAATCGTTATGAATGTGGAACAAAAAGCACAGGAATACATCCGGAAAGATTCCAGGGCTACTATAGGATCGGATGGTCTGATCGGGAATAAAATCATTGTCATCTATGGTGGGACAACGCAGGCCCCTTCCGTGGAAAACGGAGACAGACTGGTAGCAGAAATGCCTCTGGATACAGATAAGATGATGGAAACCCTTCAGGAAAATAACAAAAACCTGGTGACCATTACTGAAAACCTGAAAGTACTCACCGGGAAGATTGCAGAAGGCGAAGGTATCGTAGGTGCAGTGATGACGGACAGTGTGGTGGCTGATAATTTTAGAAATATCCTGACCAATCTGGAAAGGGCAACGGTGAACAGCAATAGGATGCTGGTAGAACTGAATAAGTTTTCCGAAAGCCTAAACAAAGAAGGTAATTTTGTGCACGATTTGTTACATGACAAGGAGATGTTTGAAAACCTCAAAGGTTCTATTGAAGGTTTACAGAGTACAGCAGAAAATGCCAAAACCCTGACAGATAACCTGAATGAGGTGACAGGCAAGTTTTCGGATAAGGACAATACGGTAGGTATGATTTTGAATGATGAGGAATTTGCGGAAAGGCTGAAAAACACGTTGATTTATGCGGACAGTTCAACCATGAACCTTAACCGTGGTTTGGAAGCATTGGAATATACCTGGCCTTTCAGAAGGGGATTTAAACGAATGAACAAAGCCAAGGAAAATCAGTAAAGTAGGATTTTATGCAAAATTTGCAATAACCCTGGGAAGTTGGTCAAATGGCTAAATTTCCAGGGTTTATTTTTTTTAATACGCTAAATACTTATAGTTGAATGAATCATTTGATCTTTCAAAAGGTTATATTTATGTACTTTTTAGTCCTTTTTGTTTCACTAATAATCCATTTATACCATGTCTAAAGACCCTTTTAAATCCAAGAAAACATTAGCCACCCCTCAAGGAGACCTGCATTATTGGAGTTTGAAATCATTACAGGATGCTGGTTATGCCATAGAAAGTTTACCTTTTTCCATAAGGATACTATTGGAGAATGCCCTCAGGAATTTTGATGATTTTGGTATCACAGAGGAGCATATAAAAACCATCGCTTCATGGAAACCCGAGCCCTCTGATAAAGATATCCCGTTTAAACCTGCAAGGGTTCTGATGCAGGATTTTACAGGAGTTCCGGCAGTGGTGGATATTGCATCTCTCCGGGCAGAGGCAGTACGGAAGGGAAAGGATCCTCAAAAGATTAATCCATTGATTCCGGTAGATCTGGTTATTGATCATTCTGTACAGGTAGATTATTTTGGCACCAATTATTCTTACCAAAAGAATGTGGAGGTGGAGTATGAGAGGAATGGTGAGCGCTATCAGTTTTTAAAATGGGCACAAAAAGCTTTTGATAATTTTTCTGTAGTCCCTCCAGGAATGGGTATCTGTCATCAGGTCAATCTGGAATACCTGGCACAGGGAGTCATCGCAAGAGAAGGAGCCGTTTTTCCAGATACCTTGGTGGGTACAGACTCCCACACCCCAATGGTCAATGGCATTGGTGTAGTGGCTTGGGGAGTAGGAGGTATCGAAGCAGAGGCGGCGATTTTGGGCCAACCTATTTACTTTATACTTCCTCAAGTAGTGGGGTTAAAGTTAACCGGTCAATTGCCCTTGGGAACTACAGCCACCGATATGGTGCTTACCATTACCCAATTGCTGAGGCAACATGGTGTGGTGGGCAAATTTGTAGAGGTATTTGGTCCGGGCCTTGATACCCTGACTGTTCCTGATAGGGCTACTATCTCCAATATGTCTCCGGAGTTTGGGTGTACGGTAACTTATTTTCCTATAGATGACAGGACCTTGAATTACATGGAAAAGACCAACCGTGCTAAGGCACAGATTGATCTGGTGGAGACCTATTGCAAAACCAATATGTTGTGGAGAGCGGATGAAGGAAAAATTCAATACAGCTCTGTCGTCGAATTGGATTTAAGTACGGTAGAACCTACTGTTTCAGGCCCTAAACGCCCTCAGGACAAAATTTTGGTCAGGGAGTTTAAGGATAAGTTCAGTGCTTTATTGGAGGAAGTTCATGGGAGGGCCTACATACCCATTGAGCAAAGGGAAGTGGGACGTTGGTATGGTGAAGGAGGCAGTCAGCCAACTGGTTCTGGCAGTGGTTCTATGACAGACATTGAGTATGAGACCAAGGTCAAAAATGGTCTCAAGACTGTTGTGGTAAAAATGAATAACGAGAAATTTGCCCTACATGATGGTTCTGTAGTAATAGCAGCCATTACCTCCTGTACCAATACCTCAAACCCTTCCGTGATGCTTGGAGCCGGATTGGTGGCCAAAAAAGCCAGAGAACGGGGATTGGATGTCAAGCCTTGGGTTAAGACTTCATTGGCTCCGGGATCTAAGGTAGTGACAGATTATCTGGTAAAGGCAAACTTATTGGATGATCTGGAAGCATTAAGGTTCCATGTGGTGGGCTATGGATGTACTTCATGTATAGGCAATTCAGGTCCTTTGCCAAGACACATTGCCAAGGCGGTGGAGGAAAATGACCTGGTGGTGTCTTCTGTGTTGTCAGGAAACCGAAACTTTGAAGCCAGGGTACATCCACAGGTAAAAATGAACTATCTGATGTCTCCCATGCTGGTAGTGGCATATGCTTTGGCAGGCAGGGTGGATGTGGATTTGAACCATGAACCCATAGGTTATGACCCCAATCTTGAGCCTGTCTATCTCAAGGACATATGGCCTTCCAATGATGAGATTTTTGAAGTGATGTCAAGGGTGCTTTCACCGGCTGACTTCGAGAAAAATTATGGAGAAATTTTTGAAGGCAATGAAATCTGGCAGCAATTAGCAGTTCCTGAGGATAAGATCTATCAGTGGTCTGAGGAAAGCACATACATCAAAGAAGCACCTTTTTTCAAGGGTATATCTGAAGAAGTGAAAGAAGCGGAGGACATAAAAAGCGCCAGGGTATTATTGAAACTGGGTGATTCTATCACTACTGACCACATCTCGCCTGCTGGATCTTTTTCTGAATTGAGCCCCGCTGGGAAGTATTTGTTGGAAAGAGGTGTGGAAAGAAAAGATTTCAATTCTTATGGATCGAGAAGAGGAAATGATGAAGTCATGGTCAGGGGAACCTTTGCCAATGTAAGGATCAAAAATCAGCTGGCGGAAAAAGAGGGGGGATATACCAAGCATATACCTTCAGGGGAGGAAATGTCGGTTTTTGAAGCCTCTCAAAAATACCGTCAGGAAAACACGCCTTTGATTGTGTTGGCAGGAAAGGAATATGGCAGTGGTTCTTCAAGAGATTGGGCAGCTAAAGGTACCAATCTCCTTGGGATCAAGGCAGTAATAGCAGAGAGTTATGAGCGTATTCACAGGAGTAATTTGGTAGGGATGGGTGTGCTTCCCCTTCAATATTTACCTGGAGAAAATGCAGAAAGTCTAGGCTTGGATGGAAAGGAAACTTTTCATATTTCGGAAATTGCTGAAGGTTTAACTCCACTGAAAAAGCTTAAGATAAAGGCTGAACAAGAAGGTGGAAAATTGCTGGAGTTTGAGGTTATCTGTAGATTGGATTCTGCCATTGAGATAGCTTATTATAAGCATGGAGGGATACTCCATTATGTTTTAAGAGATTTTATAAAAAAATAATATATTAATTATAATAAAAATTTATATAAAAACAGAGGTTGTATGTGTTTTAATGCATATAACCTTCTGTTTTTTGTAAAAAATACCTAACGTTAGGTATTTTTTGTTATTTATAATTTAACTAACTTGATTTTTATCAATTATTCTATTTTTCACTAAAACTATTTTTACATGTTACGGATCAAAAAGCATTGCCTTTACTGTAATTCGGTGATTTATGGAAGGGCGGACAAGAAGTTTTGTGGTGATGGCTGCAGGAGCAGCTATAATAATGCTAGAAAGAAGAATATAGAAGATGATGTGGTGGTTATCCGGAAAATCCTGATGCGTAATCGGAGAATTTTGTCCAATCACTTGAAAGACGGCATGGAAAAAGTGAAAATCCAGAAGGATAGACTTTCCATGATGGGGTATAATTTTAAATACCATACCCATCATTTTCTGCTAACCGAGAGTAAATGCTTTTGGTTTTGTTTTGAATATGGCTATTTAGACATGGGGGATGGTAAGGTTATATTAGTCAGAGATTTTGGAGAGAGATATCTACAAAAAATGGGATAAATTTCTTTACCTTTTACAAAATAGGTCGTTTATTCAGGTAGAGGTTTTAAAGTTTCTCACTTTGTTCCATAATCCCACTGAATATTACGATGAAATTGCTTTAGCGGAGTTTACAGCTTGGCTGTATAAGACAAAGAAGCCACCTTCTTTTGTCAATAAGTTGACCAAGGGTACCCAAAAGAGCATTAATGAACTGATACCGGAAAAGGTGCATCGTGTGATTACTTTTGCGATTGAAAATATGGTAAAAGCTGTATTGTCAGGGACAAGGTTCATCACACCTCATCCTTTTCCGGCTTTTTCTTTGGAGCAGCGGGAGGAAAAGGTCAGAAAGGTGATCCAAATCTATACACGGGCTGCATCAGCAGAAGGAGCAATTACAGGGGCTGGAGGTCTGCTGATGGGTTTGGCGGATTTTCCTGCCTTTTTAAGTATTAAGATGAAGATGCTTTTTGAAATTTCGGCCTCATACGGCTATGATGTCAGGGATTTCAAGGAACGTTTGTTTATGCTCTATATTTTTAAGCTCACTTTTGCCAGTCAGGAAACCAGGAATACGACCATAGATATTATAGAAAACTGGGGGGAATACCAGGAAAAATTTCCGGAAGGTTTAGAAGCGTTTGATTGGAAAACATTCCAGTTGGAATACCGGGATTATATGGACTTGGCCAAGTTGGCCCAATTGATTCCCATCATAGGGGCGGGTGTAGGTGCCATCGCTAATTTCAAATTAAGCGGTAAGTTGGCCGAAACGGCCATGCAGTGTTACAGGGGAAGGTATTTTGATTGGGATGCAGTGCGGTGACAGGGGGTTAATCGGTATTTTTTCCATTCTTAAACAGATAGCCTCATCCATAGAATAATTGAATGTCAACTTTGCTTTTTACATAACTTTGGGAACCTTTAAAAAAGGTATTGACCAGCATAATGAAAAGAGCAACTTTCCTGGTATTCCTGATTGTGAATATCCAGTATCTGGGTTTGGCCCAAAAAATCAATTCTGATTACCGTTTGCATATTTCAAAAATTTCAGATCCTATCAGCATTGATGGGGTGATGGATGAAGAAACCTGGCTTTCTGCCGAGGTGGCAACCGATTTTTTTATGATTACTCCGATGGATACCAGCTATTCACAGGTGAGGACAGATGTTAGAATGGCTTATGATGACAAATTCCTTTATCTCCTTGTGGTCAATTATCATGCTGTGGAAGGGCCTTATATGGTGGAGTCTTTACGCAGGGATTTCAATTTTGGCAAGAATGATAATTTCCTACTTTTCATGGATCCGTTTGATGATCAGTTAAATGGTTTTTCATTTGGTGCAAATGCAGCAGGGGCGCAGTGGGATGGAATCATGTTTGATGGAGGAAGAGTAGACCTGAGTTGGGACAATAAATGGATCTCTAAGGTGAAAAACTATGAGGACAGGTGGGTTTTTGAAGCGGCTATTCCCTTTAAGTCAATCAGGTATAAATATGGCATTAAAGAGTGGGGAATCAATTTCAGTAGACTTGATTTAAAAACAACCGAAAAATCGGGTTGGGCACCTGTTCCAAGACAGTTTCCATCGGCCTCTTTGGCCTATACAGGGATTTTGGTATGGGATAATCCACCTCCTGCCCCGGGTCCAAATATTTCTTTGATTCCCTACGGGTTGGCCGGAATGCGGCAAAATATACAGGAAGGACAGGCTCCAGGGTACCGCTATGACTATGGTATGGATGCTAAGATCGGGTTGGGATCTTCCATGAATCTTGACCTTACAGTTAATCCGGATTTTTCTCAGGTGGAAGTGGATAGGCAAATAACCAATTTGGATAGATTTGAGCTTTTTTTCCTGAAAGAAGGCAGTTTTTTCTTGAAAACGGAGACCTTTTTGCCAATTTTGGATATGAAACCATCCGGCCGTTTTTCTCCAGAAGAATAGGCCTGAATGCCCCGATCCAGGCTGGGGCAAGGCTAAGTGGGCGAATCAATAAGGATTGGCGGATTGGCGCCATGAACATGCAAACTGGGCAGGTAGAAGCTGATGACCTCGACGCCCAAAATTTTTCTGTCGTATCCGTACAAAGAAGGGTATTTTCAAGGTCCAATATAGGAGCCATTTTTGTCAACCGGCAGGTAGGAATGTTCAGGAGGCCATCCTATTTGGATAAGCCGGGATTTTCTGACTATGACAGAAACCTTGGCTTAGAGTTTAATCTGGCCTCCGCCAACAATCTATGGACAGGAAAAGCCATGGTATTAAAGTCTTTTAATCCTAGGGAAGAAGGGAGTGGGTTGGCCCACGCTGCTAACCTTCGGTATACCAGTGGCAATTTGTATTGGAATTGGCAGCATGAGTATGTTTCTGAAAATTATACGGCAGAAGTGGGTTTTGTGCCGCGTACTGGATTTTATAAGGTCCACCCTTCTGTAGGTTATTTGTTTTTTCCAAAAAGCAAAAAAATACTCAGTCATGGCCCTGAATTGAATTCAAGGATGTTTTTTGATACAGATTTTGCTCAAACGGATAATGAGACGTGGCTGGCTTACCGGGTGAGGTTCAGAACTCAGAGTAATTTGGTGGTATGGGGCGCAAGGGATTTTATTCAATTGTTGCAGCCTTTTGATCCCACCAATTTTTCCGGAGAAACCTTGGATGCAGGAACTGCCCATACCTGGTATGCTTGGGGTACAGAATATAGTTCCAAGCCCCAAAGTGTTTTCACCTATGCTTTTTCAAACAGGTTTGGAGGATACTTCGCAGATGGTAAGAGGTATAATGTTACAGGAGAAATGGGCTACAGGTTTCAGCCTTATTTTAGTTTGACCTTGAATGCCAATTACAATGAAATCCATCTTCCGGAGGCATGGGGGATTACCCGGTTTTGGCTTGTAGGTCCCCGATTGGATCTCACTTTGACCAACACGTTCTTTATCACTGCTTTTGTTCAATACAATGAGCAGATTGAGAATATTAATGTGAATACCAGATTGCAATGGCGATTTAAACCTGCCTCTGATATTTTTCTCGTTTTTACAGATAATTACCTTCCTGCACCTTTCTATGCCAAGGACAGGTCTATCGCCTTGAAGTTTACTTACTGGTGGAATATTTGATCTTAATTAGGGCGTGCTGAAAAACGCCAATTGGAGAAAAATTTCTTTCAATTTTGATGAATCCCCTATTTCTTAAGCGTAGTCTTTTTCAGCAAGCCCTAATTATTGTAGAGAAGTTTAAAGCACGTCCAGAATTTTCAGGAAAGAATCCTTGGTCAAGGGTTTGAAGGAAAATTGCACTACATCGGTAAACTGACTCGATTTAGTGATATCTTCAGGATTCACTGAAGAAGTAAGTATCGAGATTTTAAACTGTTTTCTAAATTCCTGTTTGAGGGATAAAAATTTATTTAAAAAGTCCCAACCGGAAAATCCCGGCATATTCAAATCCAATAAAATCAGGTAAGGCTGAGGAGGCGGTCCATTTTGAGTCACTACTTTTTGAATAAAATCAAAAGCTTCTTGACCGGATTGAAAATCTTTGATCTCGCCTTTGTATCCTGCCCTTCTGATAACTGTTTTATTGATCATATTGACAATTTCTTCCTCATCAATCAGAAAAATTGCCGGTAAGCTGTTCATCTCCATTACTCTCTGTCAAATTTAGATTAAAAATACACATTTAAATTGGAAAAGGCCGGAACTGAAGCATAACCAATCTGTCTTGGACAAAAGGTTCTCAATTTATATGATATTTCTGTTTTTCCTAGAGCCCTAAATGATCCATTTTATTTTTGAGATACCCTTCTTTTTCCGGTGCATGTACAAATAATTTGCCATAAATCCCTGCTTCTTTGGATAAGGCCCTTAGGAAGTTTCCTCCCGCAGGCAGTGTATTTGGTGCATGAAAATAAACCGGGTCTTCATAGGCTTGAAGTGCATCTACAATTTCCCAACCATCTTCCACCAAAGCATCCAATAAGTCTTCCAGAAAGAGGCTGGCAGCAAAGTTGTGGTGCAGCAATAGTACATGGTCTATTTTTCTTCCGGTGAGGACTGTGGCAAGGCTGTCATTGAAATTGGCCCTTTCCAGGTGATGCTGTACGTACCAATCCTTGAAATCACTGATATCTGCTTTAGGGTTACGTTTCAAGCGGCTTAGGAGGCGGCTGTTGATGTACCAATCTGACCCATCTATTGTCACATGCCCATTCCTGAAACCTTGGTCTTCTAAAAATTTCCTGAACCCATCCCTCTTCTCAATGGTTTCACCTTCTTTCAGATAAGGGAAGCGGAATAAGGGTACGGCATTTGAATATTGGGAAACAAAGGGCTTGTTTTTCAAAAAGTCATTCTTATAAAATTCCAGGCTGATTTGTTCGTTGCTAAAACTGGGATGGGTGTAGGTGTGATTGCCAATGTAATGACCTTGATCATTCCATTTTTGCAACATGGCTCTTCCCCTGGGACTGTTGAGCTGTCCTCCTGTAGCAAAGAAAAGTGCTTTGGCCCCATATTTATCCAAATGATTGAGGATGCGATCGTTCCATTCATCCAAGGTCATTCCTGGCATGTCACCTGTATTGCCATCGTCAAATGAAATGGAGATTTTCGCTTTGATTTTTTTAGGGGGAGGCGTTTCATCCTCGACAGCTATCGTGTCAAGTGGGGGGGTAAGGTTATGATTTTCAACGGTCAACAAAAAAAGAAGGAGATACAATAAATTGTATGTCAATATCATTACTGAGTGTTTATTGGTTTACCTAAGATAATATTGAGAAATAACATTGCAAAGTTTTATCCCTGTATTTTTTTAAAAATTTCCGAGTTTTTTAAAATAATCTTTGTTAATCAATACCTTAAGTAAGATTAGCTTTTTTTAAATTTTGTGAGGGTAAATTATTTCAGGGCCAAATGGTATGTGAAATCTCAAAAATGGTGTAAAATTTTTAACGTTTAATGAAATTGATAATCAATAGCTTATTAAAAGCATGATTTTTTTTAGGTCAATTGTATTTGTTAATTTCAAGCAAAGGGCTACCTTTGCACACCGTAATCTGATTCAGATTTCGGAAAGACATCAGGTATTGATAGGATGCTCCCCGAAAAATTTCGGGAGATAATTTTCAAAACCTTCAAACGATTAGAGGAGTGGCAGAGTGGTCGATTGCGGCGGTCTTGAAAACCGTTGTACCGCGAGGTACCGGGGGTTCGAATCCCTCCTCCTCTGCATTCAAAA
>NZ_AMGM01000022.1 GCF_000298295.1 Cecembia lonarensis LW9 | reverse complement strand
CCCCTGGTGAAACCAGGGGATTCAAAAATTCAGGTATTTAGCTTTCCCGACCCTAAAAGGGTCGAACATAAAAGCCTTATTATGAATAAATTCAATCAATATTAGTTTGACCCCTTTAGGGTCAGGCGATAACTACAAAAAACCATTCCCAAACCATGGGTTTCACCCATGGCTATTTAAATGTTTGACCCCATTCGGGGTCTAGTCTATTTCATTTGGTTGGGACATTTCTAAAATTATCATTAAGCATCAATATTCAAATGGTGGACAAAAGAAACACTAAAATTTTTTGGGTTAGTTTGAGTTCTAATTTATAATTTGGGTTCTAATTAAGGTTAATTTAGATGGAAATTAATTATCCCTGGTAATTACACCAAGTTCTGCAAAGGAGCCCTTCAATCCATCCGTTGTTCCCAATGCCCTCAGCCGGATATACCTGGCATCCACCCCATCAAATCTTATAGTCTGCTCAATAGGATTGTTGTAAATATTTGAGAATTCGCCTAAGGCCCTATCTGTCCAAGTTCTTCCATCTAAGCTACTTTGGAAAACAAACCTTTCAATCACACCACTCATGTACCTATTTTGGGGAGGAAGGTAGGTAAATCCATGGATGGTAGTGACCTCACCCAAGTCTACAATCAATTCATCCCCGGTGCTTTGCCAAAAGGTGTTGGGATCCTCATCAATGGCTTTTTCCGCATTGGGGTCATTGTGGATAACTTTCCATTTGGCTTTGGGCATATCCAAATCTTGCACTAAAATCTCACTAAGTTGACCAGTAACAGGATCATGACTAATGGCCTTCAATTGGACCGCTTGATCCACCATCACAGGCCTTTCATATTTTAGACTGCTGATGCTTGGATTACTGCCATCCAAGGTATAATAAATATCCACATTGCTTCCGGGAACATTCAAAGTCAAGGCTCCCGATTTATCCCTTTTCAACAGCGGCTCGATCAGCAATGCCGGCGCATGGAAAACACCTATCCTGGAAATGGTGGGGCTGGCTTTCGCATCGGTTATGGTAAACCTCAAAGCATCCGTATCCACATCCTCAAATCTCAGAATTCGCTTTGCCCCAATGGTGGTTCCATTGTGGATAAGTTCCCAGCCCTTTTCTGTTTTGGCTTCCAATGTAAAAGCTTTCACCCTTTGGCCTAAGGCAATATGCTCTTGGGCCATAAACCTGTTAATACTCTGTATTTGAGGAAATTGAATGATAATTTCATTGTGGATAACTCCATCTTCTGCTGCCCAATACTTATTTTTATCCTCATTGAGTACCTGTTTGATCTCAAAGCCTCTTCCTCTTTCATTAGAGGCGCTAAGTTTGGCTTTTTGTGCCAGGTCTACAGCGAAATCTTCCTTTATTTTTGTGGATAACTTCATGATCTGTTCCACGTCTTTCTCATGGATCAAGCCTCTTCTATCCACAGGAAAGTTGATCAAGAGGGCGGCATTTCTGCCAATGCTATTGTAATAGATATCCAGCAATTGTGGAAGGGTTTTCACTTTGTGGTCCTCGTATTCGTGGTAGTACCATCCCGGTCTAATGGATACATCCGCTTCCGCCGGCACCCAATGGGTTCCATCTTCCTGTCCCGAAGCATATTTTTCCGGATATTCCGGCATACCGGCATAGACAGAGTCCCGCATCAGATTGGACCAAGTGGTCTCATAAGCATAACCATCTTCATTGCCTACCCAGCGCACGTCAGGACCACCATCGCTGAACAACACCGCCCCGGGCTGCAATTCTCTTACCAAGGCATAGATATTCGGCCAATCATAATAAGTCAACTTATCCACATAGCGGTTTTCATTGGCACCACCATAGTAGCCGGTTCCCCCATTGGCTCCGTCAAACCATACCTCAAAGATTTCCCCATAATTGGTGAGTAATTCCGTCAACTGATTCCGCATATACGTGATATAGGCCGGTGTACCATAATCTGCATGGTTTCTGTCCCATGGAGAATAGTATATCCCCATTTCCAGCCCAAACTCGTCACATGCCTCCCTCAACTCTTGGATCAAATCCCCTTTCCCACCTTTCCAGGGGGAGTTCTTTACGGAATGTTCGGTATATGCTGAAGGCCAAAGACAAAAGCCATCGTGGTGTTTGGCCGTAATGATAATGCCCTTCATGCCCGCCTCCTTGGCTACTTTGGCCCATTGCCGGGTATCCAAAGCCGTGGGGTTAAAATCAGCTGGATCCTCATCCCCCATCCCCCATTCCATATCCGAAAAAGTATTCATATTGAAATGCACAAAGCCATAGTATTCCAGGTCATGCCAGGCCAATTGCCGCTCCGAAGGAATGGGATAAACAGGCGCTGGAGGCGCTACTTCAGGGCCTTGGCAGGCACAAATAATCAATGCAAGAAACAGGAGCTTTTTCATTTGAAAACCAATTGTTCTGAAATATTAATCATTTTTCCAGAAAACATACATACAACAGCCCAAATCCCTATCTACCTTGAGAAAATTTAGGATTAAAAGGATAAAACAGTACTAATTGACTAAATTTCACTGAAATTTATGTTTCTTTTCCAGTAAGCCCTTATCCCCAATGAGAATCGTACAGTTTAAAAATAAAGAGAACACCACCAATGTGGCTTTGGTAGAGGATGAAAATCTGCGCCTGTTGCTTGAAGTAAAAAATACCTATGAATTGGTGCAAAAATCCTTTACATCTGGAAAAAGTCTGGAAAACCTTGTCAACTATCTGGCAGGAGATCAAACAGTAAGTTATCAACCTTTATTAGATAACAAACAGGTTTTACTCCCGCTTACCCATCCTGACCTTTATCGCTGCTGGGTTACGGGCACTGGACTTACCCATTTGGGATCTGCGGCTTCCCGGGATAAAATGCACCAAAAACTGAAAAGTAGCAACCCTGATGCGCTCACGGACTCTATGAAGATGTTCCAAATGGGATTAGAAAATGGGAAGATGCTGAATGGAGAACCTGGCGTACAGCCTGAATGGTTTTACAAAGGAAACGGACTCTCTGTAGTACCCACAGGTCATGAATTGGTTTCTCCCCCTTTTGCCTTGGATGCGGGCGAGGAACCTGAATTGGCCGGCTTGTATGTCATCGATCCGGATGGCAATCCATTTAGAGTGGGTTTTGCTATTGGCAATGAATTTTCTGACCATAAAATGGAGAAGATCAATTACCTCTATCTCGCACATTCCAAACTTAGGGCAAGTGCCTATGGCCCAGAGCTCCTGATCAGCGAACTTCCTGATCATCTTGTTGGCCTAAGCAGTATCAAAAGGGGAGATCATCTGCTATGGCAAAAGGAATTCCTCACAGGAAATGCCAATATGAGTCATAATATAGAAAACTTGGAGCACCACCACTTTAAATATGACATGTTCCGACAGCCAGGAGATGTGCATGTGCATTACTTTGGCACCTCAGTAGCCAGTTTTGCCGATGGCATTGAGGTTCAACATGGGGACAGATTTGAAATTTCGATCCCTGAACTCGGAAAACCACTCATCAACACACTCAAACAGGTATAACAACCATGTTTATAACCCTAATCAACTTCTAATTTAGGTTGATTCAGAACTTTTGTGTAATAACATTAGGTTTAAGTTAGATTGGATTAAGCTTTTGGGTCATTCGTAAAATGCAATCTTTATCCAACTCTTTCATAAAAAATTAGGTTAAAAAAATAGAAAACGTAATTTGCCCACATGCAGCATACCTCTTATATAGAAATCAGTAAATCCGCTTACCAAAAAAACATTGAATTTATTAAAGAAGAAATCGGGCCCAAAACCCAGATTTCGATTGTAGTCAAGGGCAATGCCTACGGGCATGGCATAGAAAATATCGTCCCTATGGCTGAGGAAAATGGGATTAGACACTTTTCCACCTTCTCGGCAGATGAGGCATTGCGTGTTTACCAGGCAAGCCAACACCAAAGTCAGGTCATGATTATGGGTATGCTAGCTAATGAAGACCTGGATCAATTGGTTGAAAAAGGGATCAGTTTCTATGTTTTTGAATTTGACCGGTTGGAAGCTGCCATTGCTGTGGCCAAGAAATTAAACACCAAAGCCAAAGTCCACATAGAGTTGGAAACAGGCTTTCATCGCACAGGCTTTGAATGGGAAGATCGGGAATGGTTGGGTCAAATCCTTACAGAAAACCTTGCTCACCTGGAACTGAAAGGGCTTTGTACCCATTATGCTGGTGCTGAAAGTATCTCCAATTATGTGCGCGTAAGGAATCAGATCAAAAACTACAAAAAATTCAAAAAATGGTTTGATGCCCAGAAAATCAAATTTGAAAAATACCATACCGCTTGTTCTGCAGCCACACTCCTCTACCCAGAAACAAAAATGGACCTGGTCAGGGTGGGCATTGCTTCCTATGGCTTTTGGCCAACCCAAGAAACCTACATGTACCGGTTTCAATCACTGCCTGAGAACAACAAAAATCCCCTCAAAAGACTGATATCCTGGAAAAGCAGTATCATGAACACCAAGGCAGTCAAAATGGGTGAGTTTATAGGCTACGGATCCAGTTATATGGCACCGAGGGATATGACCATTGCTTTGGTCCCCATAGGCTATGGTCATGGCTACAGCAGGATGCTGAGCAATCAAGGTAAAGTCCTCATTTCAGGTATAATTGTTCCAGTAGTGGGAACGGTCACCATGAATAGCATTGCTGTGGATGTCACTGACTTGGAAAAAGTTCAAAAAGGGGATGAAGTAATCATTATCGGTAGCCAAGGCGACAAGGAAATTTCTGTAGCCTCATTTGGAGAATCTTCCCAACAGGTCAATTATGAATTGCTTACCCGCTTACCTCAGGATATACCAAGGAGGGTGGTCGAATGATGAATGGAATTGACCACTAAGCAGATTTTCAAACCAAACACCCAAAAATGGAGTCTTCTTTAAAGATTATCCATTAATTTTCCCCAAAACTAAACTTCTATTACGCTCATGTTTAAAAAGTCCTATCAAATACCATTTGTGTTGGTCTTTGCTTTTTTCACTGCATTTCACACGCAGGCACAGGAAGCTTTGACCTACCAAACTCCTCCACAGGCCATTGCGGACTTGGTAAATGCCGACCCTACGCCTTTGGTTAGTTTCAGCCGTTCAGGTGATTTTATGTTGGTTCTGGAGCGCACAGGCAATCCTTCTATTGAGGAATTGGCCCAAGCAGAACTTCGGATTGGAGGTATTCGGATCAACCCTGCCACCAACGGTCCCAGCCGTACCGGTTCTTTTAAAAATGTCATCCTCAAAAATACCCGTGGTGGTGAGGAGAGACAGGTAAAGGGATTACCTGAAAACCCAAGGTTAGGAGCTTTTTCTCTTTCCAAGGATGAAAAATTTGTGGTCTTGACCAATACCACCAATACAGGTATCAGCCTTTGGGTAGTAGACTTAACTTCGATGGAAGCCAAGCAGTTGACCGATGAAATTGTCAATTCGGTTTATGGAACAGGCATTACCTGGACTTCAGACAATAAAGTATTGTTTACCGGCATCAACCCTGATAGAGGAGCGATGCCAAAAGCACCTTTGGCCCCATCAGGTCCCAATGCGCAGGAAACATCCGGAAATGCAGCCCCATCCAGAACTTATCAGGATCTCCTGACCAACCCTTATGATGAGGCATTGTTGGAATACTTTATGGATTCCCAGGTCATGATGGTGGATTTAAATGGCAATCTGACCGGGATAGGTAAATCAGGGATGATCAAGTCCATGGATTTATCTCCTAATGGGCAATTCCTAACCGTAGAAATGATCCAAAAACCATTCTCCTACCTTGTGCCCGCATCCCGTTTCCCTTACACCGTGGAAGTTTGGGATATGGAAGGTAAGGTTATCAAAACTCTGGCAGAAATTCCTTTGGATGAAGTGAGGCCCACAGGATTTGATGCAACGGTCACTGGTCCAAGGTCTATTTCTTGGAGAGCAGACAAACCGGCCACCTTGTACTGGGTTGAAGCGCAGGATGGTGGTGACCCGAGGGTACAAATGGAGGAAAGGGAAATCATTTACACCCTGGATCCTCCTTTCAATGCAGAACCTTCCAAATTGGCGGGCATTGGATACCGCTATCGTGGCATCTTCTGGTCTGATGACAATTTTGCTTTGTTGAATGAGGGTTGGTTTTCGAGCAGACAGCAAAAGGTAACCCGCATCAATCCTTCCAAACCTCAGGAAAAAGGCACTGTAATCATCGAGCGTTCTTCGGATGACATTTACAATGACCCTGGCACACCGGTTTTCACCACCAATGCCTATGGCAGGTCTGTACTTTTGAGAAAAGGAGATGATGTCTTCATGACCTCAGAAGGTGGTAGCCCAGAAGGAAGCATGCCCTATCTGTCAGCATTCAACACCAAAACCAAGACCGAAAATATCCTTTGGCGCTCTCAGGCTCCTTATTACGAGCGGGTAGCCAAAGTTTTGGATGCCAATGCCACTGAATTTGTGACCTTAAAGGAAAGCACAGACATACAGCCCAACTATTGGTTGGTCAATACCAGAAGACGTATCGCTCCTGTTCAGATTACACAATTTGCCCATCCTTATGAATCCATCAAAGGCATCAACAAGGAATTGGTTAAATACAAGAGGAACGATGGCCTGGACCTATCAGCTGTAGTATATACCCCGGAAGGATATAATCCAGAAAAGGACGGCAGGTTACCGGTATTGATGTGGGCTTATCCAAGGGAGTACAAATCTGCTGCGGTAGCCGCACAGGTAAGAGGCTCCAAATATACTTTTACCCGCTTGAACTGGGGTTCTCCGATCTATTGGGTAACCCAAGGATATGCCATCATGGATCAGACAGAAATGCCTATCGTGGGAGAAGGTGATGAAGAACCAAATGATTTCTTTGTGGAACAGTTGGTGGCCAATGCAGAAGCAGCCATTGATTTTATTGTGGAACAGGGTATAGGTGACAGAAACCGTATTGCGGTGGGAGGTCATTCTTATGGCGCCTTTATGACCGCCAACTTACTTTCCCATTCGAATCTGTTTGCAGCAGGGCTTGCGAGAAGCGGGGCGTATAACAGAACATTGACCCCTTTTGGCTTTCAATATGAGCAGCGTACCTATTGGGAAGCCCCTGATGTGTATAACACCATGTCGCCCTTTATGAATGCCCACAAGGTAAAAACACCGATTCTTTTGATCCATGGAGAAGCGGATAACAATTCCGGTACTTTCCCTATTCAGTCCGAGCGTTATTACAATGCTTTGAAAGGTCATGGCGCTACTACCCGACTGGTATTCCTTCCTCATGAAAGCCATGGCTATGCCGCCAAAGAATCCATCCTGCATACTTTGTGGGAGCAACATGAGTGGTTGGAGAGGTATGTGAAGAATAGACAGTGAGAAGCGAGCTTGCCTACCTTTAGGTAGGAGATTAGAATCGAGAGATTAGAAACAAGACACTAGACACAAATAGCTAGCCTGCCTACCTTTAGGTAGGACTCAAGACCTTTGGATTCGTATCTGCAAATCCGAAGGTCTTTTTACTTCCATTGATCCTATGCAACAGAAAAAAGTTATCCACATCTTTTTGCTACGGTCTTGGCTTGCTTCCCGTTGCGGCCTTTGCGTGAAATTTTCTCTTTGAAAAAATCCTAAATACCACTCCAATTTTACTTTATTACTTTGTGTCTTAGTGGCTATTATAATGAACCACAACAGGAACAAAAGAAAACAAAAGTTATCCACAATAAAATTTTTGGGCAAAGAAATCTGTGTTAATCCCATTCATCCGTGGTTAATTAAAAGCCATCAAAGCTAATTTTTTTAGCCGCAACTTGTCCCATGCATTAAGGATAAATTGGCGACACCCAGCCTTTTTTAAAACCAGACAGTTGGCTCTTGGAAAACTGTATGTACTATGCTTGGAGTTGAAAAAATCCGCCACATAGGAGAAAACATAGCAGGGCAGCAGCAAACCTTTGTTTTTAAAATCAACCGGTTGATACAGGGAAGCTATGTGTGCTATCTTCTCCTATGTGGTTAAAAAAAAATCTGCCACAAATGTCCCTCTGCGGTAGGGAGGGATGAAGCTTCAATGACTGTCATTTCTTTTTCTGAACATTTTCCTAAATGTTGAATTCTCAGAATGATGGATCAAGTGATGTCATTACCTTTCTGTAAATGCAAAATTTTAAAATCTCAGAGTGACGAACATTTCAGTCATCTCTGGTCCAAAATCAAAAAGTACTTCAATAGTGGTTAAACTTAATTCTACTATGTTGTAAAATTCATGGCCTTACTCAACACTTTTTGCCTTTTTCTGCAAAACTGTTTTTTTACATATTAAGAATCAGGTATTCTAAAGACTGCTCATTTTCCAAATTCAACTTGGTGCGAAGCCGGTACCGAGCTTTATAGACGGAATCAGGAGAAACACCAAGAATATCCGCCATTTCTTTAGCGGTGTATTGCATTTTGATCAGGGAAGCCAACCTTAATTCCGCAGTGGTAATGCCTGGCATGGATTGTTTAAGTTGTGTCATAAACCCAGGGTGTAATCTTTCAAAGAGTTTTCTGAATACGGACCAGTCTTCCTCTGTTAGAATTTTCATTTCATTGATTCTCTCCAAGTCTTCCTGAACATCTACGCGATTCTGAATTACTGATAATCGATTTTCAAACTCTTGTAACATTTTCGACTTTTCCATTAAGCTGGATTTAAGCATATCCATTTGGCTTTCAATGGCTTTTTTTTCGGCTACCAAACGCTTACTGTCAGCTTCAGCCAATTGCCTTTGTACTTTCATTCTGTTTCTAGCTACCAGCAAAAAGCTTCCAATGACCAAAAACAATGAAATTATAATCACCAACATGATGTTTCTACGCTGGATAATACTTTCATTTTCTAATTTCGACACACTCAACTCCCAAATTGCCTTTTCATTATCCATGCGCAAGCGGGTGATATTTTGACTGCTCAAAATGGAAATGTACTGAATCGCGTCATTCAGTTCCTTATATTTTTCAAAGTATTCATTTGCAAGCCCATTATCCATATAAACCCTATAAAAATCTGAAAAACTCCTGTAAGTTTCCAGTAAATAAAACTGGGTTTGAAGCAAATATTTGTTTTGCGAATTCAGTAGCCACATTTCTGCATTTTCGAGATGAAACAAGGACTCCTGTTTTAAACCTTTATCCAGATATAACCTTCCTAAATAATTGGATGCATAGGCTGCGACGTTGAGTTCTGCTTCCAGGCATGTTTCAATGGCATGTTTCAAAAGTTGCGCTGCTTTTTCTGACTCTCCCAATGCCAAGTAAACATGGCCCAGGTAGGCATTATTAATTCCCTGCCACAAATTATCATGATACACTAAAATCTTTTCATTGGCCAGTACAAGGTATTCCTTTGCCTCAGAAAAGCTACTTTTTCGCAAAAATGCCTGCCCAATAGCATTGGTGGCAACAATTTTTCTTCGTTTATCGATTTCAGACTCTTCCAGTTTGTATTCCAAAAACAATTTATAATAGCGTATAGCGGCATCATAATCAACTACTTGAAAGGCCATCTCACCCAAAAATTCATATTTATCTGCCAATTTTATTTTCGGAATATATTCTTCCATCACTTCGATGGCATCTATACAATTTCCTAATGCAAGATCAATTTTAAGGAAGTCATGTAAAAGAAATCCACTGTACCACCTAGCGTGGCCCAACAATAAGCGATCTCCTGATCTTAACCCATTTTCTTTTAAAGCAGAAACAGTCTGCTCAAGGTTCATCGACTCGGATTTATCAAAAACCCGATATACCATGACTTCAAAAATCAGAAATCTTGTCCTTAGCCAGTGCTCATTTGGTTTTATCTGTGGACTTATGGTTTGGAGCAAATCTTCAAAAAATTCAAAGCCCATGGATTCATGGGTTTTAATTTCGTTTCTCATCAAATCCAAAAAAGGATCTTCCCTGGAAGAAATGGCTTCAAAAAAATCATTGGATGCACTTTTTGTAATGCTACTCGAGGATAATAAGATTATTAAAATCAAAAGAGCCTTTAGAATTTTGTGCATTTCTTCATAAATGGTACTTCATACCTAAATTATGCAAAAAATATTCTAATCAAAACTGAGCTTAACCGGATTGCCATAGACAGTCTATCAACTACTTAGAACATAAAAGCGAAAAATGAAAAACTACCTGCCGAAACAACAGGTAGTTAGTAGTTTACTTATGCAAAATTTAAAATGCTATTGAAGACTGAAGCGAATGGGTAATTGGTAGTAAGTTTCCACGGTAGTACGTCCTTGAGTTGCTGGATTCCACTGCGGCATTCCCTTGATTAAATCCAAGGCTGCCTCGTCCAAAATGGGTTTACAACTCTTTTTGATGGTGGCCTCCACAATTGTCCCATCTGAAGTAATTTTAAACATTACTAATACTGTTCCTTCCATTCCTTGCCGGATAGCTAAAGATGGGTACTTCAAATTATCCGCTATATAAGTCTCTAAGGCTTCCTGACCCCCAATAAATCCCGGAGGTACCATTTCCAAAAACATGGATTCGTTAACTGCCCCTGATTCTAGCATGGTTAACATTTTCTCTTCCCATTGTGCATTCACACTAAATGATAGCGTAAGTGTCAATAGGGTAATAACAGTAAGTTTGATCTTTTCCATAAGACATTGGATTAGTGAAAAATGAATTTTACATATGCTTAATTGCAGATTGTAAATTTACCTTTCCACTTCCCCTCAGCCTAATTTTCTATTAGGACAAAAATCAGACATCTTCCCTTATGATAAAAGATGTGGATATGGACAAAATCTGGACAAGAAAGAAATAAAATCAAAGACTCATCACATCTGCTTTTGAAAACGCCAAAGAGCATTCAATGGCCTTTTTATCTCAACAAATGCCAAAGTGTATACAATAATTCTTTGTGGCTCAAAGTTTTTGTGACTATCGTCTTGGACCGAAAAAGAATACAAAAGTTAATCACGGCGATTTCTCTGCGATCATGGCGTAAACCCGTTGCGGTCGTTGCGAGAAATTATTCTCTTTAGTTCACGCAGCGGACGCCACAAACACGCAGCGAACGCAACTTATCCACAAAACAAGTCAGAACCGTAATGGCATAAATATCTGCGTTTATCCTCATTCATCAGTGGTCAATTTCTTTAACTTCAATAAAAAAGTTATCCACAGAAGATCTTACAAACTTTTGTACATGATATAGGCATCTACCAATCCCAACTTTTGATGTCTGAAGGCTTGGGGAATTGTCCCGATGATTAAGAAACCAAAACTTTTCCACAACTTAACCGCGGAGGCATTGGTGCTTATTACCATGTTGAACTGCATCCCCAAATATCCTTTTTCCCTGGCAAAATCTATGGAGTGTTGGCACAAAAGCCTGCCTATGCCTTTTCCTTTTTCCTCTGAATGCACCATATACCCTCCATTGGCAATATGGCTTCCCAGACCGGGTTGGTTGGGCTTGACATAATAGCTTCCAACTATTTTTCCTGAGTTATCCACAGCTACAAAAGTATCCATGTTATCTGCAAACCAGAGCTTTTTCAAATCCGATTTGGGGGTTTCCGGTAGAAAGGAAAAGACATCCCCTCTGGAAATCACATCCAAAAAAATCTCCCAAACCCCATCAAAGTCCCTTTCAATATCTGCTTTCCTGATTACCATTTTATTTCATCCAATATACACCAGTATCCTTCAAAATATTTCTACCTATTTCCATTTTTTCCACCTATTTCAATTAGATACATATTTCCAATATCTATCCATATCCACCAGTATCAAACAATATCTCTACCTATTTCAATTTATTTCCACCTATTTCAGATTTATCTTCAACACATAATTATCCGCAGTCATAAAGAAGGATTTCTCATCGGTGGAAAATTCACAATTGGAAGTAGCCTCCCCGGTCCTCAGTCTAGCCAACACATTTCCACTGGAGTCAAATACCCAGACCCCACCTGGGCCGGTGGCGAAGATTATCCCCGAAGTATGAACTTTCAACCCATCAGGCAATCCCTTGAATCCCTCTTTCCGCACATAATCCGTGGCATCATAAAAGAGGCTTCTGTTTGAAAGAGTTCCATCCATTTCCACTTCATACACATACCAAACAGCCAGATCGGGATCAGAATTGGCCACATAAAGTAGGCGTTGATCCGGACTGAAGGCCAAACCATTGGGTCGGGTCAATTGGTCCAACAATTCCAATTCCCCCGAATTTCTCAACATATACAAACCTTGAAAGTCCAGTTCCTTGGCGGGATCGTCCATATTGAATTCCAGCCCATAAGGCGGATCCGTAAAATACATGTTTCCCCGCCCATCAAAAACCACATCATTGGGACTGTTGAGCCGCTTGCCCTGATAGTTATCCACAAGGGTGACAAATTGGGCTTTGGGTTGATCGAGCGGGCTGTCCATCCGTGCCATGCGCCGGTCTCCATGTTGGCACAGCACCAACCGTCCCATTGGATCCAAAGTCAGACCATTGGCCCCCACTTCCCCTCCTCTTGGGGAATCTCCGGTGTAGCCGGAAGGCTTAAGGAAAAGGCTGAGTGCCCCTTTCTCATCTATCTTAAATATTGAATTGTTGGGGATATCCGTAAATAGAAGGCTTTGTTGCCCTTCCAGCCACAGCGGTCCTTCTGTCCAGGCAAAACCTTCTGCCAGGATCTGGAAAGGTGTATCGGGATCCAGCAAATCCAAAATACGATCATCCAAAATCTCAATAAAGGCATCTTCTTTCATGGAGGTAGGTTTTGAGGTGCAGGAAATCAAAAACAGATGTATTAACAAAGTGGCAATTACCAATCTATACATGGTTTCAGATGGTTTTTAGTGATGTTTTCACCTAAATTAAATATTATTGTCTAAACAGTAAATATTCTTGGGGGATCTCAAGGAGATTTAGGGGCTAACATGATAAAGATAAAAGCCAGAGGATTGGGCTTAGTTTTTATAATTGTACAAAGCAGGTCAATGCACCATCCATTAATCACTACTCTCTCCGTCTTTCTCTTCTTTCTCCTTTTTGTTGAAGTGTTTTTCATAAAATTCGAAAACCCTCGTCCAATGATCATGGAAATCACGCTCATTGCTGGCGACACCCGCACCATGACCCCCGTTGAGGTAATTGACCCAGACCACATCTTTTCCTAATCTTCGCATGGCATAATAGAGTTCCCTCGAGTTGGTGCCTGGCACATTCCAATCCCCTTCACCTGTCATGATCAGATGAGGTGTTTTGATCCGGTCTGCATGCAGTACTGCTGTGGTGGCCAGGTATTTCAAAGGTGCATCCCAAAGGGTGCTACCGATTCGGTCCTGACCATATTCCGCTGCGGTATAATTCCTCGTTCCGATCTTGGGACTATCCCCAAGGAAACTGATGATATTGACCTTCCCGGAGATATTGATGGCTGCAGCAAATCTATCGGTCTGTGTAATCAGTAAGGAGGTGGCATAGCCGCCATAGCTTCCCCCCTGCACCCCTACTTTGTCATTATCCACCTTGCCTTCATCCACCAGTTTATTGATGGCTGCGGTGATTCCTTTTACCCAAGCTTCACCGGGATATCCCATTTCCAGGTCCACCGATGGACGCAGGGCGAAATAGCCCTGATTGGCAAAAAGGTTCATGTTCCTGTTGTAGCCATTTGCAAGGAAAGTTTCATAGACTTCGCAGACAAGGGGATACTTTTTGCCCTCTTCATAATCCACAGGATAATAAAGGATTCCTTTAAGCTCTTTGCCGTCTACATTTCTGTAGGTGATCAGCTCAGACCTTGTCATCTTCTTGTCCGCTAACCATGGATTGAGATGGGTCAAAGGCTTCATTTCTGCAAAAGACCAATCGCTCACTACCAAATCAGCAGGCATATCTTCATCGGATAAACTCAAAACGACTACATCTTCATGTTTGGCCTTCTGTAATCCTGTGTAAAGACGATCATCGATAATCAGATCTTCCATGGTACGGTCAGTGAGATCAAACCGGACAAAACCCCTTGTCCAGCGGTCTTTTTCACTGTATGAAAAATACAGGTAATTTTCATCCTTAGACCAATGCTCAAGGTTTAAGCTGGGGGCTTTTTCTTTATCCTCGGGAAATTCATAGACCATTTCCAACTGCTCCCCTTGGGCATTCGCCAACCAATAGCCTTTGTCCGAACTCAGGAGTAATTTGTTTTCCGAAGGAGACCAGGAAGTAATGGAAAACTTTACTTCCTTTTTCTTTTTTTCATCGGTGAAGGCTTTTCCTTTGGTGAGATTGAGTGAATCCAGCTGACCCAATGTCTGCACATATACATAGCCTGAGTCTACCCATGCAAATTTGGTTTTGGAATCAGACCAATTGTAATTTCTGCGTTTTTCGTTGCGTTTGTAGAGAATTTGCGTGGAATCTGGATTGGCAAGTTCCTTATAAGATACTTGGTACTCGGTACCTTCATTGCGGACGTAGGAAGTTTTCAAAGGGAAAGTTTCATTGAAAATCAGGAATTGATTGTCCTCTGAAAGGTAAACACCCCCATAATTGGCCTCAGGAAGCATTTCCTGAGACTGTCCATTCGTCAAATTAACTTTTAACACTTTGGTCAATGCATTGGTATTTCTGATTTCATCCCATTTGAGAAAAGGCTTATTCCCATCATATACCACAACCGGTCCTTTGGTAGCTTCATTGTAAAGGGCCATGGCCCTATCTAACCAATCATGATTTCTGGCATGGAGCAGTATGGACTTGCCATCGGAGGTCCAGGTCAAGTCTGAATTGGCCAACAAAGGATTACCACTGATCTTTATCTCCTTTATGCGTTTGCGGTTGGTATCGTAAAGCATCAGGTGAAGTTTGTCTCCCTTTTGCTCCAAAAATGCCAGTTCCTTGGAGTTGGGAGACCAGGAAAATGAGGTTACTCTGGATTGTTCCTTATAGGGATACAGCATTTCGCCATTTTGGGTGTCGAGGATGACAAATTCACCTGGTAGTACATTGAGGTAGGAGGGGTCCTGAAATCTGAAATGATCCACATCAAATCTGGCCCTGCCATCTGAAATCAGCCCTGCCAACAACTTTCCATCATCGGATAAAGCAGTATTGCCGATGGATTTGACGTTGATGGCATCTGCCACGGTGAAATTGGTTTTTTGGGCAAAAGCCAATGAGGATAACAGCAGGCCAAGCAGGATAAGGGGGAAAGCGAAAAGGTTTTTCATGGGAGGATTGTTGATATTCACTCCAACAAAAAACAGCATTTCCTTGGCTTTCCCCCTACCGTTGGCAAAAAAATCCAACTATCTGAAAAAAAACATCATTTTAAATACTGAAGTAAAAAAATGGTATCAGGGGCCTTGTTAATTACATTCCCCATCTGTAAACTTCAAAATACCTCTGGCACCGGCTTCACAGGCATTGCCGTAGGTTTTTCCATCGCAGCCGCACACTGGTTGATAGATGGCAGCACACATGGTATCCTCCTTGATCTGAAGGCTATCGAAGCAGTCAGTAGCCAACAATACCTCAGGTCCTGGGTCTAAGGTCTCACACATAAAAGCAGTGGATAATAAAAAAGGAAGGGCAAATAGCAGGTTCAGTGTTTTTTTCATGGTCTTGGTATTTTCTGTAAGACGAAAGTGGCTGGTGAAATGCTACAGGGAAGGGGGAAAACTTTTTCTAAAATTTCTATTTTTCGAATTTCTACACGTCTAATGAATTATACAGCTTATCGTCAAAAGTAATTACCAATTTTCAAGAATAAATTGTTATTTTGAAGATAAGTTTTTAATTCATTTCCTTTTTACATAATATGGCGTTGGATATCAGGCATTTAGAAAACGAAATCATTGATCAATACCTTTATGACGAAAATCCAAGACCTTGGATAATTGGGTTTAGTGGAGGGAAGGATAGCACGATGCTTCTCCAAGTAGTATGGAGAGCGTTAAAGAAAGTAGATCCTATCCTTCTAACAAGAAGAATTTATGTAGTATGTAATGATACCATGGTGGAGAATCCCAGAATGGTAAAATTTATTAAAACTACCCTCAATAGAATTCAGATTGCAGCCAAAGATCAACAAATCCCATTGACAGTCCATGAAACCATGCCTAGAATCGAAGATAGTTTCTGGGTCCGATTGATTGGATTAGGTTACCCTGCTCCTAACCGATTTGTAAGGTGGTGTACTGAGCGTTTGAAGATCAATCCTACTACCCGTTTTATCACTGAAAAAATCAACGAAGCAGGAGAGGCCATTATTTTATTGGGAACAAGAAGTGCCGAAAGTGGTAACAGGGCAAGGTCTATAAAAAGACATGAAATAAAGGGTCAAAGACTAAGAAAGCATCAATTACCAAATGCTTATGTGTATGCTCCAATCAAAGATGTAACAACCAATGAACTTTGGCAGTACTTAAACCAGGTACCCCCACCTTGGGGTGGCAATCATAAAGAGCTCGTAACCCTTTACCGGAATGCTAATGCTGGTGATTGTCCGCTTGTTATCGATGACACTACTCCAAGCTGTGGAAATAGTAGGTTTGGTTGTTGGACCTGTACAGTAGTCAATAAGGACAAATCAATGGAAGGTTTGATTGATAATGGGGAAGAATGGATGTTGCCTCTTTCAGAGATTCGGGACTTTTTGGTGGAGACCAGGGATAACCCTGAGAAATATAGAGATCCACGCAGGAGAAATGGAGAATTAAAAGAAGGTGTTTGGGGTCCTTATTTATTTGAGACAAGGGCTGAAATTTTGAGAAGAATTCTAAGGGCCCAAAAAGAGATTCAAGAATCTGAAGGAGTTGAACTGATTACACAGCAAGAGTTAGTATTGATCCAGTATCACTGGTTTAGAGATTGTTTTTTCCATACCAAAGTATCGGATATTTATAATGAAGTTTTTAAAAATAATATTGATATGAGTCGTCAAATTGAAAAACTAAAAGAAGAGGAAGATTTACTTGCTAAATCCTGCAAAGAGGAACCTAAAGACCTCAATTTTATCAGGGATAGCTTGGCGCTTCAAAAAACCAAAACTTTGATGATCCGAAAAAGAGGATTACAGGCTGATTTGGATAGAAGGCTTGAACAGTACATTGATGAATTAAGGATGAATTAAAAATGCTTTGCTTAAAATACTTTTTGAAATGGATGTTGTTTTATCAAAATATCTCAAAATTTTCAAAAAACTAAGGATTGACCGATCAAAAGGTTCAGCTCCTCACAAGCCTATTCTTCTTCTTTCCTTATTACAAACTTTTCAACAAGGAATAAATTTTGAAAAAAAAATATATATAAGTCCGGAATTAGTTTCTTTATTCAAAACTAATTGGAGCTTATTAGTAAAATCTAACCATGATTGTCGGTTTGCTTTACCCTTTTATCACCTGAGCGGGGATAAGTTTTGGAAACTAGTTCCTAAGCAAGGCTTTGAAAACATTCTACTTTTTCCAAACTCAATGAAAACTTTTTCCAACCTAAACATGGTAATTGAGTGCGCGATTATTGATCAGGATCTAGTTGATCTGATGACAAATCCAGAGTCAAATATAATGTTGCAGCAATTTATTCTTCAGGAATATTTTCCTGATACCAAAGATGAATTTGTAGATTCATTATTTGTTCAAAAAAAACATTTTGATACACTTGAAAATAAAATATTTAATGAATCATCGGAGAATTATCGTGAGGAAATCAAGAAATTAATCTTAGAAAAAAATGATGAAGAAATTTTTTTAAGAGGGAGTATTTTCAAAAGGGAAATACCCAAAATCTACGATAATACCTGCTGTATTTCAGGCATGAAAATAGATGCAACTTTAGATATATCTATGATTGATGCTTGCCATGTTGTTCCATTTAGTGAAAGTTATAATGATACTGTAGTAAACGGCATTGCTTTGTGTCCAAATTTGCATAGGGCCTTTGATAGAGGATTAATTGGGATTGATGATAATTATAAGGTAATTGTATCAAAAAGTTTTGTAGAGAGTGAATCGAATTATAGCATAAAGGACTTTGAGGGCCAAGAAATAAGACTACCCAAATTGATAGAGTACTATCCACTTAAGGAGAATATTTTGTGGCATAGAGATAATGTTTTTAAAAATTAATGCTTTTAGTATTTCAACATAACGAATCAAATAGCAGAGGTTATCTGGGCATCAGCCTTAATGAACAGGAATGTCGTGAACATTTACAAGGATTGGTAAAAGGCAATTTGCTTGACCGTGAAGAGAGGGATGATACTTTGGCGCAATTAAGGGCCAAAATAAATGAATCAGGATTTGACGCAACCGATGGTCTTATGGCGGACATTCAGGCTTTAGAAGATGAAAATATTCAAGTTCAAAACTTCAGAGTTGGTGAAGCTTTTGCTGAAGTAATTTTAGAACAAGAGTTTTCTTGCCGTTTTTATTGGAATGAGTTACGGGATGCTCGTAATCCGAGTGGCAACAAAACAGGAGCCGATTTGGTAGGTTTCATTAAAGTGGAAGGTCAAGTACTTTTTTTATTTGGTGAAGTAAAGACATCATCTGAAACGGCAAACCGACCGCCACAAGTAATGACAGGTTCAGATGGGATTGAAAGACAGTTAAGAGATTTATACAGCAATAGATCAAAACGTCAGATTTTAATTTCTTATCTAAAAAATAAAGTCCGTCTTTTCCCAGAGGGACATCCATTTAAAGTAGATTTTGACTCAGGGCTTAGGTCATATTATTCCAATCCTGAAGATTACCAGCTTATAGGTGTTCTTATTCGTGATGTTAAACTCGATGAAAGAGACTTATCTCTGAGTTATGGTAGGTTGAGAACACGTATATTGGAACCAATAGGGCTTAAATTATTGGCTTTATATCTTCCCATTCAACAGAAAGATTGGTTGAATATTATAAATGAGTTAACCGAATGAGCATACAAACTAAATATCAAATCTTAGAACAAGCATATCCTGATATGCTTGCAGGGATTGGTATGCTCATACAAAAGGGGAAGTTATCTAGGAGGTTTGCAAGTCTTCAACTCGATGAAGTTGAAATTCAAGAGCTCATCAAAGCCAAGGAATTATGCGAATTACGCATCATTGAACTTTGGGAACTACGAAATACTGAGCAGACATCAAACGAATTTAAAGCCTTGTGCTCTACCTATTTTGATATTGCCAGTCAGTTACCTGCAATTGTTGAAAGTGAGTATTTCGTTTATGAGACTCTTAAGCTGATTGCATTCGGATATTTAGGAGAGCATTGGCATTTTGTAAAGCAATACCTAAAAGGACTTGAAGAACAGATACATAACATTGAGCTTGTTAATAACTGGAACAATAGAATCTTGACCGTTTCTTTTAAGGCAATTGTACAATTGGTGAAAAAAGAAAATTGGCGAGATGTCAGCGAGGCTGTAAGTCTAATTAATCAATTAAGAACCGAACAACAACAGTTTGAGGCTAACTTTCTTAATCAGGTAAATGAGGAAAGTCGCCCTTATGGAGCGGCTGAATTGGTTTCTTTGTATCATTTCGCCAAGAGCATTGATATTTTAGGACAATACTTATTGGAAGGCAGGCCTTTAGAGCCGGAAGATCAGTTGCGCTATCATTTACAGATTTCAGGTGAGTATGCCCAAAAGTCAAGCAATATAAGTTTGAGCTTGATGTATCAATTCTTTGAAGCATTTGCTGTGAAAATGGTCAGAAATACCATCTGGCACAACACAAGAGGAATCAACAATTGGGTAACACATTTCAACAGATATATTAGTCGTCAGGAAAAAGGACGGTTTGAGTTGCTTTACCCTCAAAAGGAATCAATTTTAGAAGGTCAGCTATTAAATCCTGCACATCGGGCAATTGTTGTAAATCTACCGACTTCCAGTGGCAAAACACTCATTGCAGAGTACCGGATTTTACAAGCCTTGAATCAATTCAGAAATCAGGGTGGTTGGGTTGCTTATGTAGCTCCAACAAAGGCATTGGTTAACCAGATTTATAACCAACTAAAAAGAGATTTGGGAAATATCGGGTTAAGTGTTGAAAAAGCAAGTGGAGCTATTGAATTAGATGGATTTGAACAGCACTTGATAGAAGAAAACGGCAATCAAACCAGTTTTGATGTACTTGTAACCACCTATGAAAAAATGAACCTTCTTGTTCGTCAAGGTCTTGGTACTACTGAAGAAAGGTCATTGGTTTTAACAGTTGTGGACGAAGCACACAACATTGAAGAGAAACAAAGAGGTCTAAACCTTGAATTTCTTCTGTCAACAATCAAAAACGATTGTCAGGAAGCAAATTTCTTATTAATGACCCCTGATATTTCTAATTCTAATGAAATAGTCAATTGGCTTGCCCCAGAAAGAGGGCAAGTTATCAATTTAGAATTGGATTGGTGGCAACCAAATGAACGAGTTATTGGAGCTATTCAGGTAGAAGGTCAAAGAAGAGAGTATGACTATGTTTTACGAACTCTGCATACAGAGAAAGGAACGTATGAAATTGGAGATACAATACCGTTAATCAATCTGGTAAATGCTGATGAAACAGCATCACAAGCTAGAGTATCTAAAGTAAAAGTCGCAAAAACTGTAGCTGCCAATTTTTTAAATCTAGCGTCACCAATAATTGTTTTGGCATCTGATCCGAATGAAACTTATAGCATTGCTGAAACGCTTTTTGAGAAATCGGGTGATAATTTTTGCCATGATGATGATGTAGATTTATTAATCAAGTTGGTGCAAAGTGAGTTGGGAAATGATTTTCCCTTAGCAAAATTTTTAAGCAGAAGAATCGGAGTTCATAGCTCTGCATTGCCGGATGAAATTCGCTATTTAGTTGAAGATTTGATGTCCAATGAAAAATTGCAAGCTTTAGTGGCAACAACTACAATAGCCCAGGGGATTAATTTTCCTGTTTCAGCGGTGATAATGGGCTCATATAATTATAAAAGTAAAGCAGGTTCTGATGCTATGCCAGTTCGTGATTTCTGGAATTTGGCAGGAAGAGTTGGTCGTGCTGGTCAGGAAAGTATGGGTTGGGTTGGAATCGCTGTAAGAGATAAAGATGACTTTTCCAGGGTCACTCAATATGTGAAAAAAGCTTCAGATGAACTTCTTTCACAACTTATTGATGTGATTACTAATGCTATGGAAAATCCCGATGTTGATTTCGGAAGATGGCTTTATCATGATGATAGATGGTCAGCACTACTTCAGTATGTATCGCATTTAAGAAGGCAGTCAAATGCATTGGATTCATTCTTAGCTCAACTTGAACAGAAACTTCAAGGAACTTTTGGTTATCGTCAATTACCACCCGAGAAGAAAGCATTTTTGAGAAATCAAATTAGAAGATATGCTGAAAGTATTTCTGTAACAGATGCTGAAAGATCCGACAAAACAGGTTTCTCAACTGTTTCGGTTAATCAAATGATGTCTAGACTTAGAGGCGCAGGTCTTGTCAATAACGATTGGAATAAAAATCAGTTGTTTTCTGAGCAGAATCAAAGCATGCAAAAACTTGTAGGCATTATGCTAAACACCTATGAGATTCGAAAATCAATCGAAACCCTAAGTACTAGTGAAAGACCCTTAGATCAGTCAAGTATTGCTAGATTGATAATTGATTGGGTTAATGGACAATCAGTATCTCGTATTGCTAGTCGGTTTTATCCTGATGAAGAGTTGAATAATGCGATTCAGAAAACAACGCAAGCTTTATATAAAGTTGTAGCTCATTCCGCAACATGGGGTTTAGCGGCTTTGCAGAGTTTGCCAACAAGTGGAGTTGATTGGGAAAGTCTGTCCGAGATTGATAGAAAAAGGATGGCAAATCTTCCTGCCTACCTTCACTATGGTGTCAATACAGATGAAGGCGTGTTAATGCGAAAGAATAATATTCCAAGAAGCATTGCCAATCGTTTAGGTCAGTTATACGATGCAGCAGTAAATGGCGAAATTTTCTCTCAGCCAACCGATTCAGTTAATAATTGGCTTAGAAATCAGGAAAGAGAAACTTGGGAAAGTGTAAGACCTGCTGGTTCAAGATTAAGTGGTGAGGAATACAAACGAGTTTGGGAAAAATTAAATGGAATGAATTAAAAGTCCTTTAAATTATTTCATAGGGAAGTAATGTTTTTAAGAATAATTGAATCTTTTCAACTCAGTTGTTACATTACTAATCTTAGATACTATTTCACTTAAACAGAAGCTTTCTTTAAAGGCACACAATGAAAGCCTTATACAATTAAAAGCCCTAACCTCATTTAATCCCATGGCAATTAACACATGCGAAGGATCAATACGAGAAGCGGTACAAGCAGATCCATTACTTACTACGATCATTGGGGAGTCAGATTCAGGATTACTTAGTCCCATTATTAAGGCTTCACTGTCCACACCCTCAAAACCAATATTGGTTACATTGTAAAGCCTTTTTTCTCTGTTGCCATTGATCCAAGTACCTTCTATTTTAAGGAGTTCATTTTCTAAGAAGTCACGCATTTCCCGAATTCTCTTTGCATTTTCCACCATCTCATTCCCAGCCAATTCACAAGCCTTTCCCAAACCCACTATTCCAGGAACATTTAAAGTACCACTTCTCAATCCTCTTTCATGACCTCCTCCATGGATTAGAGCAGGAATTTTGATTCGGTTTTGTCTTTGACGGATATACAATGCTCCAATTCCTTTTGGACCATAAATCTTATGCCCGGAGAATGTCATCAAGTCAATCCCTAAGTCATCTACATTCACTGGAATTTTGCCTACAGATTGTGTTGCATCCGTCATAAAAATGGCTCCCTGAGCATGGGTTAATTTGGAAATGGCTTGGATATCCTGAATCACTCCTGTCTCATTATTCACATGCATCACAGAAACCAAGATGGTATCAGGTCTGATTGCTGATTTTACTACCTCCAAATCTAAAAGGCCGTCTGATTGAACAGGAAGATAGGTTACTTCATAACCTTTGGTTTCTAAGTACCTACAGGTATCTAATATTGCGGAGTGCTCAGTTGATACAGTGACGATATGCTTTCCTTTTTGGGAATGAGATTCTGCCACTCCCTTGATAGCCAAATTTATCGCTTCCGTAGCTCCTGAAGTAAAAATGATTTCATGTGTATCTGCACCGATTAGGTCAGCCACTTGTTGCCTAGCTTGTTTAACTGCCTCGTGTGCTGAAACACCAAACCTATGTGTAGATGCTGCGTTAGCATAATTTTCAGTCAAGTACGGCATCATGGCCTTTAATACCCTTGGATCAAGTGGGGTGGTGGCATTATTGTCCAAGTAAATTATTTCCGGTATTGCTGGCTCAGTACCGCTGACTGTCAAATAATTTGTCTGTATTTCCATGATACTTATTTAGGCTGATTTTGAAATTTTTCGAATTCTCCTCTAAAAGAATATTAACATACCTCTCTGAAAGATGAATATTATATTCAATGGAATGTTGATCCTTTTTTGAATTGACCTTTTTTTCATAAAAGGCAAAATGAATCATTGAAAAGTTAACAAAAATATCCATTAAAGAGGTTGCGATATTGCTATCAATTTTAAAAATCATTTTACCTCTATCCGGTTTTAAGTAGTTTCTAGGTTTTTCAATGAGCTTATACGTTTTTGGAATTTGGTACAAACAAAGATCCCAGTTTCCAAAAAATGCTAAATCATTAATTATTCTGGGCAGGGATTGAATAACCTCTTCAAAACAAGAATATTCTTTTGTTTTTATATTTATATAGCCGCTTTCAGAATTTCCGATTAAAATGAATTTGGAATATCTATCAAAGCCCTTAAAAACTAACGTTTCTTTATCTATAGTAAGAAATATCATTTAGCCTGATAAGCACTTAGGTTAAACATGGGTAAAAGAAAGCCCTTCATACAATCAAGTATGTCTCTTTTTTACTTATTTTTGATCATATCGAATTATATACAAATGTGTAGATATTTTTCTACATAAACAAATTTTATTTAGATAATTTTCTAAATGGGGGCTATTGTTAACCGGATAGGTTTATACGCTGAAACAAAAGGAATAAGCATTCGAAAGATTGAGGTAGAGATTGGTGCCAGCAATGGAACACTTTCCAAAGCAATCAGCAAAGAAAAAGATGTCCTATCAGAGTGGATTGCCGTGTTTGTCCAAAAATTTCCAGATGTCAATCCTGTTTGGCTTTTAACCGGTGAGGGAAATATGTCAATCAGTGAAGCACAATCTTTATCTATTGATAAAGAAAACGCCTACATAGAAAAGATAGCGCACCTAGAAGAATTATTAAAGGTTCATCAGGAAAAGAACAAATTGCTGGAAGATCTCATCGAAAGGATGAAGCAAGAGTGAATTTTCAATTTCCATACATAATCAAAAATCAATCAAATTAGATGAGGAAAATATCCAACTCCCATCCCACTCAAAACCAATCCTTTATAAATTTTTTCACAAGCATTTTGCCCCTTTTTTAAAACAAAAACCAACCCAAAACCTAAAAACTCAGTATATAATCTTATGAAAAGACTGTTGATCATTATCCTATTTGGTTGGTTGGCGCAATCCTGTATTTCCGCCAGAATCAACTCGCATCAAATGGTGCAGCAGCCGGAGCGCTTCAATCAACTCCTGCTATTGGTAACAGATTCGGACAATGTCTTTTATGAATGGAATGAGGACAATTACAATGCAGTGCTTTTGGGTCAGTTCAACAGTATGGATGGCTTCGGCCTGAGAAAAAGAATCCATAACCAATTGCAAATTCACTTGAATACCGTAAAAATTATCCCTGCAGACCAGAAATTTGATATCCATAAACTGGTCTCAATGGATGAATTTATCCTGAATATCAATGACCTGGAATATGATGGCATACTCTTGGTACATACGCGGGCACTTTGGCGGGAAGATGTGGTCATCAACGGGGACAGCTACTCCAATCCCCGCTCAGAGTTTCACGTATTCTTGATGGACAAAGACCTCTTCGAAAAGCAGTACATGGCCAAAATGTCGGTGGATGGTTCTGCCATAAACAGCTTCAATAACCTCTTCAGCCGCTTTTCCAGAGAACTCGCCAAGGACCTCAGCAACAAAGGATTTATCCTAAGACCTGCTGTATTGTGATCCAAGTATTTAGACCTGTTTGAAATACCACAGCATCACCCAGACAATCCTGCACGCCTTTTGCATCGCTGAAAAAATTTATGCCTGATTTTACAAAATGTAATTTACAATTTGTAAATTACATTTTGTAAAATCAAATCTTCAAATAATGCATCCAACAAGTCCTTTTCCCACTACAGGCTATTATGGCCCCAAGTACTTCTGTGACAGGGAGATTGAAACCCAAAACATCCTATCCATGTTGACCGGTGGTGAATCTTGTCTTTTGCTTGGTATCAGAAGACTAGGGAAAACAGCCTTGATACGTCATGTTATGGGTAAATTACCCAAAGGTTGGACAGGAATTTACCTTGATATCTTGCATACAGAAAATGAAAAGGAATTTTTGAATTCGCTTGCTTCAGGTCTTTTACAGTCCATACCTGAAAAAAGTCCGTTTGGAAAAAATGTTTGGAACTTCATCAAATCCTTAAGGCCAACGATTAGTTTTGATGCACTTTCTGGTATCCCACAAGTCGGATTGGATGTAAAAGACACCCCAAAACAAGTAAAGGACATCTTTCAGTTTTTGGTTCAACAGGATATCCCAATAGTAGTTGCCATCGATGAGTTTCAGCAGATAGGCAACTATCCAGGAAAAAACACGGATGCCTGGCTTAGGGGATTGATACAGTCACTACCCAACGTGCGTTTCATTTTTGCTGGCAGTCAGCAACATATACTCAGTAGTATGTTTACAGAACCTGGGAGACCTTTCTTCAAAAGTGCCAGTCCATTGAAAATTGAAAAAATCGATCAGCAAGCATATGCAAAATTTATTGAAGAAAAGTTTGCTGATGAGGGCAGAAGTATTTCTCCTTCGATCATTTATCAAATGCTGGACTGGACCATGTGCCATACTTATTACGTTCAGCTACTTTGCAATAGGGTGTTTCAAACTGGTAAGAAATTTATAGAAGAACAACTTTGGCATCAAGAAGCCAATAGAATTCTCCAAGAACAGGAACCATTCTTTTTCCATTACAGGAGTCTATTGACTATTCAGCAATGGAAGCTTCTAAAAGCAATTGCTCTAGAAAAAGAAGTCATCGAGCCCACATCCAAAGCCTTTGTTTCAAGTCATAATTTGGGAAGCCCTTCCACTGTCCTAAGATCTTTAGAAGCATTGCAATCAAAGGAACTGATTTATAAGGAATACAAGAAAAATGGTATGGCATTTTACGGAGTCTATGACGTCCTTTTCCAAAGGTGGATGGACCGGCAGGTTTAACCCGAAATATGCATATTATGGGTCCAACTTCAAACATGCTCCCAAACCGTTTACCACAAAGTAGGAGATTTTTTGACCCAATTGACATAAATTAAAAGGAGCATAGTCTAAGTCTTACCAAAATCAACAATTTATGAGAAACTCCTATATACATTTTCTTTGGCTCATGACCTTACTGTTTTGTGGGTTAAGCACTGTATTGTTCGCTCAGAGAAGAGATAGTTCTGGACCCACATCTGTGAATGAACTGTTTTCAGAAACCACTTTTAGCGGGCTGAAGCTCCGAAGCATCGGGCCGGCATTCATGTCAGGGAGGATAGCGGATGTGGCTATCGACCCGACCAACGAAAGCACCTGGTATGTAGCCGTTGGCTCTGGTGGAGTTTGGAAAACCACCAATGCAGGAGTTACTTTTACGCCCATTTTTGATGAACAGGGTTCCTATTCTATTGGCTGTGTAACCATTGATCCATCTGATCCGATGATCATTTGGGTGGGTACCGGTGAAGAAGGTGGTGGACGTCACTTTGGATTTGGTGACGGTATTTATCGCTCTGAAGATGGTGGCACCACATGGGAAAAACGTGGTTTGCCTAATTCTGAACACATTGGGAAAATCATTGTCCACCCTGACAATAGCGACGTGGTATTTGTGGCTGCTCAAGGGCCCTTGTGGAGTCCTGGTGGTGAAAGGGGATTTTACAAAAGCACCGATGCTGGCAAAAGTTGGAAAAAGACCCTGGGTGACGATCAGTTCACAGGTGTAGGTGATATCGCTATTGACCCACGAAATCCGGACAGAATCTACGCTACTACCTGGCAACGCCAACGAACCGTTGCGGCCATGATGGGCGGAGGAGTCAAAAACGGCATTTTCAGAAGTGAAGATGGCGGAGAAACATGGATGCAATTGTCTAATGGTCTTCCTTCCGGTAAAATGGGAAAAATAGGGTTGGCTATCTCACCGCAGCAACCGGATGTGGTCTACGCTGCCATAGAACTCGATCGACGCACAGGTGGCACCTGGCGATCTGCTGACAGGGGCATGAATTGGGTACAAACATCGGATGTGGTGGCGAGTGCCACAGGTCCACACTATTACATGGAGCTGTTTGCCTCTCCTCATCAATTTGATCTGATCTATATGATGGATGCCAGCATGAAATACTCTTCCGATGGAGGAAAAAATTGGCACATCGTCAACCGGGAACATATCCACGGTGATTTCCATGGCATGGCATTCAAAAAAAGTGATCCCAACTATGTGATGTTGGCAACAGATGGCGGTCTTTATGAAAGTTTTGATCTCACAAAAAATTGGCGCTTTATGCCCAATTTACCCGTTACGCAGTACTATAAAGTTTCTGTTGATGATGCCGAGCCATTTTACAACATCTACGGCGGCACGCAAGATAATGGAACACACGGAGGCCCTTCCCGCACGGACAATGTGCAGGGAATTCAAAACTACGACTGGAAACTTGTGCTCAACTGGGACGGTCACGCTACTGCCACCGAACCGGGAAATCCGGATATCGTCTATGCCGAACGCCAACAGGGTACGCTCAGCAGACTGGACATGTCTACCGGAGAAGTAATAGATATACAGCCTCAGGCGGGTGAAGGAGAACCACATGAGCGGTACAATTGGGATGCTCCCATTCTTGTGAGTCCACATTCCCCCAGCCGATTGTATTTTGCATCCTACCGGGTTTGGAAATCCAATAACCGGGGGGATAGCTGGGAAGCAATCAGTGGTGATCTTAGCCGGGGAGAAGACCGTTTGAGTTTGCCGATTATGGGTGCCTTGCAAAGTTGGGACTCCCCTTGGGATGTTTATGCCATGTCCAACTACGGAACCATTACAAGCTTATCCGAGTCACCTTTGGTCGAAGGGCTTATCTATGCAGGCACAGATGATGGCCTGTTACAGGTCACTGAGGATGATGGCAAGAACTGGCGCGCGGTAGAAGTGAGCAGTATGGGGGTTCCTGAAAGGGCCTTTATCAATGACATCAAAGCAGACTTACATGATCCCAATACAGTATATGTGACTTTGGACAATCATAAATATGGCGATTACCGTCCATTTGTGGTAAAAAGTACAGACCGTGGACGCACATGGCGAATGATCAAAGGAAACCTACCGGACAAGCTGATGGTTTGGCGACTGGTGCAGGATCATGTAAAACCAGAACTGCTTTTCATCGCTACGGAGTTTGGCTTGTATTTTACCATCAATGGTGGTGGACAGTGGACCAAACTGGAAGGAGGAGTTCCCACCATCTCTTTCCGCGATTTAGCGATCCAAAAGCGGGAGAATGACCTGGTGGGCGCATCATTTGGACGTGGGTTCTACATATTTGATGATTACAGTGTCCTCAGGGAAGTCAGTACTGCATCCCTTCAAAAAGAAGGCTCACTTTACTCTACCCGTAAAGCCTGGTGGTATATCCCCCGCTCCCATTTGGATTTCAGCAAGCCAAAAGGTACGCAAGGTGCTTCCTATTATGTTGCCCCAAATCCGGACTTTGGGGCAGTATTTACCTACCACCTGAAAGATGGTTTGAAAACCAAAGCGGAAATGAGACAAGCCGTAGAAAAACCTCTGACAGCCGCCGAACGCGACGTGCTGATGCCAAGCTGGGAAGAAAGAGCAGCCGAAGAGATTCAGGAAAAATCCAGCATTTTCATACTGGTACAGGATGCCTCTGGCAATGTAATCAGGCGTGTAGAAGGCCCAACGAAAAAGGGCTTTCATCGCATCTCATGGGACTTGCGGTATCCGGCACCTACGGCATTAAGCATTCATGGCGGGCAATCGTATGAAGAAGGTCTTATGGTCGCTCCTGGAACTTACACGGCTACACTTTACAAAAGGGTAGATGGTGTCACCACGGCTTTGGATGAACCGATTACCTTTGAAGTTGAGCGGATGTACAAAGGTGCGCTGGAAGGGGCTCCAGAAAATGAAGTGGCTGCTTTTTGGCGTTCGTATGAAGCAGCAGCAAGAGACGCCTCCGCACTTGACATCAACATAGACCGAAGTATAAAAACAGTGGACGCGATGCATAAGGCCTTGCTGCAATCTACCGCTAAACCTGGCACTATCGATGCCAAACTCCATGACTTGCGAAACAAACTCTACCAGCTGCACATGGAGGTATATGGCAATCCGGCGAAGCTACAAGTGGGTGAAAAAACTCCACCAACTATAGGTGAGCGACTATTTGCAGTTAATCGCGGTATTTCTACTTCTCTCTATGGACCAACAGAAACTTCCAAACAAACCCTGCAGATTGCCAACAACCAAATTCAGAAAGCAACTGAGCAGCTTAATAAGCTCAATCAGTCGCTGCAGTCCATAGGATCAGAAATGAAAAATGCAGGTGCGCCCTATATCGAGGGTATGAACTGGCCGGATTAATTTTTCTTAAAATGGAAAAAAGTTATACACTACTTTGCCAGTAGTTGTAATTCCCTTTAAGACCTCGGCTTGGTCGGCTAGCTTTTTTACCAGGTTTAGCCATCGCCGGTAAAGAGTTTTATGGTGGAATATGGAATTGAGAGCGCGGTGATACCTCGCTCTCAATTCCATCCCTTTTGTTTCAATGTTCCAGATGCCAAGCTTACATTCCTATCAGAAATAGTACGGAACCCTACAGGAAATCAAGCACTTATTTCAACTCTAAAAACATAGCTGATTTTACATTTTGTAAATTACAATTTGTGAATTACAACATATGAAATTACTTGGTACATGGTACATTGTACTTGGTACTTCATTTTTCTCCTGTTTCTTGATTCTTGATTCTTGTCTCTTGATTCTTGCTTCTTTCATTAAAAAGGTTCTTGTTGGCTGAGGCAATGAAAGCTTCCCAAGCCCCAGATCAAATCCCAGGAATCCACACCCACTACCTTTCGGTCAGGAAAGCAGCCTTGTAATAGCTCCAAAGCCTTTTCATCATTTAGATCCCGGAAAGTGGGCACAATCACATGCTTGTTGGCGATGTAGAAATTGGCATAAGAGGCCGGCAAACGCATGTCCTCAAAGATCACCGGAGCCGGCATAGGCAATTCAATGATATTGATGGATTTACCGTTCTCCAGCTTCAACTGGGAAAGTAATTCCGTATTTTCCTTTAAGGCTTGGTAATTCTCATCCTGCTTGTCATGTTCCACCACTGTGACGACCGTATCTTCATTCACAAATCGGGTAAGGTCATCGATATGTCCATCGGTATCATCTCCCACAATGCCATCTTTCAACCAAAGGATGTTTTCCACGCCATAATAATCCCGCAGGTACTTTTCGATTTGGGATTTGGAAAGATGAGGGTTACGGTTAGGATTGAGCAAACAGGCCTCAGTGGTCATCAAAGTACCCTTCCCATTGACTTCAATAGAACCACCCTCCATGACAATCCCAGGGGTAAAGCAGGGAGTGTCCCTGTACTTGGCGATATGGAAAGGAATCTCATTGTCCAAGTCATAGGGCGGGTATTTATTCCCCCAAGCATTGTACTTCCACTTGACCAGAGCTTTGCGCTGTGCTGCTTTTTCATTGATCAAAAACGCCGGACCATGGTCCCTGCACCAGGCATCATTGGTGGGGAAATGGTGGAAAATCACTTTAGATAAATCTGCTTCCGCATTTAGCAAATGGGATAGTGCAAATTCCTCCATCTTTTGGTCGGCCACATTGATATGCACCTCCTCTCCTTCCGCCAACAACTTCACAAATTGCGCATAGGCAGGAAAAATGGTAGCAATCTTCCCCGGCCAAGAGGCTTCCTTGTGTGGCCAGCTCAACCAAGTGGCGGCATGAGGATAGAACTCAGCTGGAAAAGTATAGCCCAGTTCTAAGGGAGTTTTCCCATTTTCAATCTTCATCGATAAATCTCTTCAGGATAGGGGAATAAGTTTCGATGCGGCGATCCCTTAAAAATGGCCAATGGGTCCTGTACCTGTCGGAAAGATCCATGTCAATTTCCTCCACATGCACCAGTTCTTTTTCGTGGTCTGCCTGATAGGTCACCCAACCAAAGGCATTGGTCACAAAAGAACCTCCCCAGAACTTCATATCTCCTTCTATGCCCACTCGGTTGACAGATACCACAGGAACCCCATTGGCGACTGCATGGGACTTTTGAATGGTCTGCCAAGCGTGATATTGCTCTTTGTTGGTAGTTTCATCCTGATCCTTATGCCATCCGATGGCCGTAGGATAAAACAGCAACTCTGCCCCCATCAAGGAGGTAATACGCGCCGCCTCAGGATACCATTGATCCCAGCAGATCAATACTCCGATCGTTGCAAACTTGGTTTTAAAGACTTTGTACCCCAGGTCACCGGGGGTGAAATAGAACTTCTCATAAAAACCCGGGTCATCGGGAATGTGCATTTTACGGTATTTGCCCAGATAAGTCCCATCGGCATCCAAAACTGCGGTGGTATTGTGGTAAAGCCCCTCTGCTCTTTTTTCAAATAAGGAAGCGATGATTACTACGCCCAATTCTTTAGCCAAAGCGCTGAATTTATCGGTGGAAGGTCCGGGAATTTTCTCAGCCAAACCAAAATTGTCATGGTCTTCCACATCACAGAAATAAAGGGAACCGAAGAGTTCCTGCAAGCAGATGATCTGCGCCCCTTTTTGTGCTGCTTCACGGATGCCTTGTTCGGCTTTATTAAAGTTGGAAGAAAGGTCGCCGGAGCAAGCATTTTGCACCAGACCTACTTTTATTTTTCTTTTCAATTGCTCACAAATTTTTCGATACTACATAAATGCGCCTGTAAAAATAACCTTTATCAGCCATTAATTTGCATTGGCACAGAAAAAGAAATAGCCTTAAACCCCCTAACTGAAAAAAACACTTATAATTTTGAAATTTAGGGTAAAATAAATAGCCGAAATTGAAAAAAGGTGAAAACTGATTCCCCTATGTCTCCTCTTTAAATTGGAAATTAAGGCTGGGATTGAAGTTTATCTTGAATCCTTGCCATGAGCTCCTGAAATACAACTCTTTCTTTTTCTTCCCAATCTTCAAAAACAGCATCCAAAGGTGAAGCTAGCGCATTGGCTTTATTCTGAAGTGCCCTCCCGGGATATGTCAGTTCTATGGTCACCCGGCGTTCATCGGCTTCACTTCTTTCCCTTTTCACAAGATTCATGGTCTCCAATCTTTTAAGCAAAGGGGTCAGGGTACCGGAATCTAAGCAGAGCTTTTCCCCAATTTGGGAGACCATCAAACCATCTTTTTCCCATAAACAAAGCATCACCAAGTACTGTGGATAAGTCAATCCAAGGGTTTGTAAAGGTTCCCGATAGGCTTGTGAAATCAATCTAGATACCACGTAAAAGGGAAATCCGGGTTCTTTTTCTTCTATTGCCATCACTTTAAATTGTAAACAATTCAATTTATGAAAATTTGAATGCAGAAGCAAGGAAACGATAGATTTTAATATCGAGGGAAATGACAGCTAGTAAAACTTCATTCTGAGATTTTAAATTCTTCATTTACAAATCATAAAATAACAAAAGGTTTCGCGCAGCGAAGTCGCCGCGATCGCCGCGAGAAATAGCTATTTGTCATTGGTAGCAAGGAACTGCTTTTCCCGCAGCATTGCGGGGGATCTTTCATAGTTTAGGAGATGCCCATAATCCCGGGGGGTCTCCTATTTTATGGGAAATTCCCCGTAATACTACGGGGACTCCGCAGGATCCGTCTACCATTGACAGATAGGAGTAAGCGTCATCCTGATCCCGATGGCTTGGGAGAAGAGTCTCCTAAAGGAAATGAGATTCTTCTCCTAATTGGGAAAGTGACCTATAAAACAATTTGTCCCATGTATTGAGGATAACTTGGCAACACCAAGCCTCTTTATAACCAGACAGTTGGCTCTTGGAAAACTATATGTACTATGTTGGGGTTGAAAAAATCCGCCACATAGCGACATAGAAAACATAGCAGGGCTGCAGCAAACCTTTGTTTTTAAAATCAACCGGTTGATTCAGGGAAGCTATGTGTGCTATCTTCTCCTATGTGGTAAAAAAATCTGCCACAAATGCCCCTCTGTAGTAGAGAGAGATGAAGCTTCAATGACTGTCATTTCTTTTTCTGAACATTTTCCTAAATGTTGAATTCTCAGTATGACGGTTCGCTAGATGTCATTGCCTTTCTGTAAATGCAAAATTTTAAAAAACAGAGCATAACGTTCAACTCTCCTATTAAAGAAAAATTGGCTATATTCCCACCAAGCTTTTGAAAACCATGTTGCTATGTTCCAGAAATTTTTAGAGATCCTCAAAGCGCCCATCATTTTTCTTTTGAGAAGGCCAATCTTATGGTTGTCCAAAAGGGTTTCCTCCGCTCCAGACAAAGCCTACATCTTTCAAAGGTTAAGCGATTTGTATCAAGACATTGTGGATAACCCCAAATCCAAGCAAGGGGCGCTTTACAATTTGGATTTAAAAAACGGCAGCACCATAATTTTTTCAGACCACCATAAAGGCAACCGAGGCCGGAGTGATGAGTTCCGTTTTTCCGAAAAAAACTACTTGGCTGCTTTAGAATACTATGACAAAAAACGCGCGAATTACATCAATCTCGGTGATGCGGAAGAATTCTGGAAATTCAATATCTTCTCCATCATCAAACACAATGAAGCCACTTTTGAGGCGGAAAAGAAATTTGTTAAGCGGAATGCATATTACAAGATTTATGGCAACCATGACATGTTTTGGAAGATTGATCCCTTTTCCAACATGTTTCTCAGGGAAATCTATGGCAAAGCCATAAATATTTATGGGGGCATTGTGATTCGGGTCAACTATGAGGATGGAAAACATATTGATGTTTTTTGTACCCATGGTCATCAAGGGGACAAGCGTTCGGACGGGAATGCTTTCTCTATTTGGTTTGTCACCTACATCTGGGCTCCCCTGCAGTCATTTTTGGATATCAACATCAATACACCGGCCAGTGTACAGGGAGAAAAGACCTTGCACAACCGCCTCATGTACGAATGGAGTCAGGAACAAAAAAACCTGATACTGGTGACGGGGCATACGCATCAACCCATTTTTCATTCTTACAGTCACATCATTACGCTGAAGCAACAATTGGAAGAAGCCCTTGCAAGTGGCAATCAACCTTTGGCCAATCAAATTTCCGAGAAAATAGCCCGGCACCCCAGTCAGTGTGAAAAAGAAGTAATCAAAAGCAGTCTATACAAACCCACCTACTTTAATGCAGGTTGCTGTTGCTACAGTGACCACAGCATTACCGGAATTGAAATTGCGGATGGATTTGTAAGACTCGTGAATTGGCATGAAGAAGAAGGAACATCAGTAAGACAAGTGATGGAAGAACTCCCTCTTAGCGAACTTAAGCATATGTTTTTCGCCACATAGCGATATAGAAAACATATTTTTTGATTTCCTTATTTTTGACAAGAACCACTAACTATGTGAATCTATGATTCTATTGTGGTTAATATTATTCCCTATTCAAAACTTAGTGACTAAGTGGCCAATCTATTGAACCACAAAAGGAACAAAAGACTCTTTAGTCTTATCTCTTGCTTCTTGTTTCTTGCATCTTGCCTCTTATTTCTAAAATCTAATCTCGGTCCCTGAGCCTGTCGAAGGGCTCGTCTCTCGCTTCTCGCATCTTATCAATAATATCTCCCGATCATCGGATGGTCCACAATGGCCCTGCGCAAGTCCAATGGCTTGATGGTACCCGGTATCCTATACACCACATTTCCTCCCGGTTCGATCAATAAAGTCAGTGGCAAACTTCCATCCCATTCGTTTTTTACCACACCAATCACCGCATATTTATCATCCGTATCCATCAGGTAGTTGGTTACAGCAGAATACTTGGATTGTAGAAATTTCAATACCTTATCCTCTTGCTCCGGATTATCCATGCTGATGGATACAAAACGGAAATCCCTTGCCCCATACATTCTTTGTATTTCTATAAATTCCGGGTATTCCACAATACATGGTCCGCACCAAGTCGCCCAGAAATTTACCAAAAGCAACTCATCCGTGTCATTGCTTAGCAATTCTTTCAAACCTGATGTGGATAACTTTTCTACAGTTACAGGTTTTCTCTTCCATTCCTCATTGGTTTTGATAGTGAATTCATTTTTCCAGGCCCATTTGGTCGAGCAACCGAAGGCAGGTGTAATGGCTTTGTCCGGATCCAAGGCCTCACCTGCCAAGGTCATATCAATCGCATGTCTGAGGTCTTCCGCATTGGCTGTCCCCGGTTTTTCGGAAGCATCCAATCTTCCGGAATATGTCATTTTCCTGTCCTTGTCAAAGACAAACACATGTGGAGTGGCCACGGGCCCATAGGCCAAAGAATATTCATGGGTATCCCCATCATAGAGGTAGGGGAAATTATAATTCAGATCTTCATAGCGGATCTGCATACTGTGATAGTCATCATTCAAGTCAGTATAACCCAACTCCTCCGGCAAAATGCCAATGGGGCTATTAGGAGAAATGGCCACAAATGCGACACCTTTACCCTTGTATTCATCTACCAAATTGATAAACCGCTCTTCATAGGCTTGGGCAGTAGGACAATGGTTACAGGTGAAATTGATCACCAAAACTTCCGCTTCCTTAAAATGATCTATAGAAACAAATTGTCCGTCCACATTCGGTAAATTGAAGTAAGGGGCCTTGTCTCCAATGGCCAATTTACCTACTGGCTGTTCTGACATTTCCTGTGGATTGGGCTCAAAGATACCGGCTTCAGCTTTTTCTTGACTTTTTTCCTGAGGACTACAGGATATCAACATCCAAAGTCCTGCAAAAATTAATGTGGATAAGTGGGGAATTTTCATGGCTTTTGAAGTTTTTATGTGTTATTGCCCGAAGTTTTCCACATCGGGTGCTGGGATAATAGCAAGAAATCAAGATACATCTGTCCCGCACTAAAAGCATGTGACAGGAAGTTTACTTCACATAAGAAGCATTATTAAGAAATTCAAAGCTCTGTTGCACACTTTCTAAAGGTTCGAAATTGTATCGCTCTACCTCTACGAAATAATCTTTCATTCCCTGTTTATACGCCGCTTTGAAAATGCCTTCAAAATCTAAAGTCCCACTGGCACCGATTTCTTCTTCATCTTTGATGTGCAATAAAGGAAACCTGCCTGCATACCTTTCCAGATATTCCACTGGGTCCTGACCTCCCTTTTGGCTCCAATATACATCCAATTCAAAGCATACCAGTTTAGGGTCTGTCATTTCTATCATGTGATCCATCATGATATGTCCCTCAATGGCCTCAAATTCCCTGGCATGATTATGAAAGCCAAACATCATTCCCGATTTTTTGGCAATTTCACCAATGCTATTGTAATAATCTATCCAATAGTTGAGCTCGGATAGGCTGGTAGGAATCGGCATGGAAGGTTTAATGATATACTTGGCGCCCATGGCCTTATGATCTGCAATGGCTTTTTTCCACCAATCTAAGGCCTCTTGTTTTTGTGAAGGTTCGTAATTTCTGGGGCCACCTACATGGGCGGAACGCAACCGCATCCCCAGGTCCTCAATGTACTTCCTGAAAAACACCGGCTCCATGCCGTAGACTTTTCCATCTGCATAACTGGCTGTTTCCAGACTTTTGTAGCCTATTGATGCCACCATCCGCAGTGTATTTTGTGGATCTTCCCGCATATCTTCTCTCAATGAATACAGCTGAAGGCCAATTGGCTTTTTGGCTTTGTTTAAAGCCAGCAACTCCTGAGGTTGAAATAGCGCTCCTGCAGCTAATGCGCTGGATAGCTTGAGGAAATCTCTTCTGTTTTTCATGCTTAATGGATTTTTAGTGTGTATCCGTTTTCGTAGTTATAATGCAACCGGGACTTGGCCTCCCAGTCATTGGGGAAAGTCTCATTGACAGGGTCCCAATCCAAAGGCCTGCCCAGTTCATGGGCAATATTTCCTATGGTACAAATCACACAGGTGCTGTGACCAACTTCTACAGGTACTATGGGATCTTTTCTTTTCAACACAGAATCTATAAAATCCCAATGATGCGCAGGATAGCCCAAATTGGGTCTTTCCATGGTCGGCTTAAGACTTTCATCGGAGGCGTCAAACTGTCCCCTGGAAACCTTTATCCATCCCTTGTCTCCTATAAATTTAACACCTTGTCTGCCTTCATCAAAAGGACCAACGATCATTTCAACCCCATTGGCATAATGATAGGTCAAAGGATTGCTATCTGTACCAGGTATTACTTTAACAGGGCCACTTCTGTCCATTCCCAAGCCCCATTGGGCAATATCAAACATATGTGCCCCCCAGTCAGTCATATATCCTCCGCCTGTTTCCTTAAACCAACGCCAAGCTCCCCATAATTTCTCGTTTTCTTCCGGATCCAAAGAAATGGGCGGATTAAGCTCTTCGTTGAAGTGCATAGCTGGCAAAGGACCCAACCAAGCTTGCCAATCCAAGCCTGATGGTATGGACTGTTCTTCCAGGTCATAAGCTTTAGGATGTTCGGGCTGACCAACATGCACCAAAACTTTCTGCACTTTTCCAATTTTCCCTCTGAGGGCCATTCTGGCGGCATGTTGAAAATTCAGGTCAGATCGCTGTTGAGTGCCTACAGCCAATACCGCTCCAGTACTTCTTACAGCCTTGACCAATTCCTGTCCCTCTTTGATGGTCAGTGTCAGAGGCTTTTCCAGGTACACATCTTTGCCTGCATGACAGGCATCAATGGCCATCAATGCATGCCAATGGTCCGGTGAGGCAATCACCACGGCATCAATATCCGTTCTTGCCAAAAGGTCCTTATAATTGGCATATGCCTCCACTTTGCCATTCGTCTTTCCAAGCTCATTGGCAATCCGGTCCACACGAAACTTGAACCGCTCTCTTTTGATTTCATATACATCTGCACATGCCAATACTTCCACACCAGGAATACGCATCATACCATTTAAAATGCCCATGGCCTGTCTTCCGACACCTATAAAGCCTAACCGGATCTGATGAATGTCTTCCTTTCTGAGGGGATTGTCCTGGCCTGCTATCGTCAAGCCGGGAAGAAAAGAAAGTCCGGCAGCACCAAGCATGCCTGCGCCCAGAAACTTCCTCCTGGAAAAAATAGATTGTTGATTTTTCATGCTACAATGGGTTTAAGGTTAATGCTATCCAAAAGAAATTACCACCAATAATCCACTGATAATTTGTTACTTTTGGATAAGATCAGTATAATATTACTTCAAAATCACTTGTGATAAAAATTTCACCTCCCAAAATTCAAACTCCAAAGTCTTCCCTTTGATAAAAGGCTTTTAGATCAGATATAAGGTATGTCCCCAAAACCCAAAATCCTCGTCATTGGCAGTGCCAATATGGACATGGTCATACAGTCTGACCATTTCCCAGCCCCAGGAGAAACCATTATTGGAGGAGAATTTTCCTTAATCCCAGGAGGCAAAGGGGCCAATCAGGCAGTTGCCGCTGCCCGCTTAGGTGGGGAGGTATGCTTTATAAGCAAACTGGGCCAGGATATTTTTGGACAGCAAAACCTGTTCAACTATCAAAATGAAGGGATTGATTGTCAATTTATTGGTCAAATTCCGGAGATACCCTCTGGAGTAGCCCTTATTACCGTAGATAAATATGGAGAAAACACCATCATCGTAGCACCCGGTGCCAACCATCAACTCCTCCCTGATGACTTGGATAAAGGCAGAAGGGCCTTTGAAGCGGCGGATATGATTTTGCTCCAACTGGAAATCCCCATGGAAACAGTCCTGGCTACCGTAAATTTGGGTTCAGCCTTGGGAAAGAGGATCATTCTCAATCCAGCACCGGCAGGTCCTTTGTCCGATGAACTTTTATCAAAGCTTTTTTTGATCAGCCCCAATGAAACAGAAGCGGAATTCCTAACAGGGGTCAAAGTGCATGATGAAGCCAGCGCCAAAAAAGCAGCCCAATATTTTCTTCAGAAAGGCGTGCAACATGTCATCATCACCATGGGGGCATCAGGTGCTTACTTGCACACCAACAACTTTGAAGGTGTCCTTCCAACAGATAAAGTAACTGCCATAGACAGCACCGCTGCCGGAGACACATTTAATGGCGCACTGACCGTGGCCCTTGGTGAAGGCAAGGACTTGGTATATGCCGTAAAGTTTGCACTTAAAGCAGCTACCCTATCAGTACAACGGATGGGTGCCCAGACTTCCATTCCACATATGCATGAAATAAACCCTTTCCAATAACCCGCCAGCCTATGAAAAACCATTTGAAAGTACCCATTGCTTTAGCCATTTCTTTGATGCTGTTCAACTGCAGCACAGAAAAATCAACAGAAAAAATCTTTCAAGACGGTGAAATTATCCGAATGGGCAAGGCCAACCTAAAAGATAAAATTATGGGGGGTTGGGCAGGACAGGTCATTGGATGTACTTATGGTGGACCTACTGAATTCCAATGGAACGGTACCATGATCGGTGACCATGTTCCTATACCTTGGGATGAAAATCAAATGCTCTGGTGGTTCGAAAATTCTCCAGGACTCTACGATGACGTTTACATGGACTTGACTTTTGTGCAGGTATTCGAAGAACATGGGCTGGATGCTCCTGCAGAATTGCATGCGAGGGCATTTGCCAATTCCGAATATCCTTTGTGGCATGCCAATCAAGCGGCACGTTATAATATTCTGAACGGCATGATGCCTCCTGCCTCAGGACATTGGAAAAACAATCCCCATGCGGATGATATTGATTTCCAGATTGAAGCAGACTTTGCCGGTCTGATGTCCCCTGGGATGATCAATGCTGCATCAGCAATCACCGACCCTATTGCACATATCATGAATTACGGAGATGGTTGGTATGGAGGTGTTTTTGTGGCCGCCATGTATTCCCAAGCTTTTATCAGTGATGATATCCAGTTTGTAGTCAGAGAAGCGCTGAAAGCCATTCCCCAAGAAAGCAGATTTTATAAAACCATTGCCGATGTGATCCAATGGCATCAAATGTACCCCGATGACTGGAAGCGGACCTGGTTTGAAATCCAAAAAAAATGGACGGCTGAAAAGGGTTGCCCCGATGGTGTTTTCAAAGCCTTTAACATAGATGCCAGCGTCAATGCGGCCTATATTGTATTGGGTTTATTGTACGGAGATGGAGATTATGGTAAAACCATTGACATCAGCACGCGGGCGGGCTACGATTCAGATTGTAACCCCTCCAATGCAGCAGGAATCCTTGGAACGATGATGGGCTACAGCAATATTCCAGATTACTGGAAACAAGGTCTTGACAAGGTGGAAAGTAAAAAATTTGCTTACACAGATATATCCTTATTGGATGTTTATGAAATAGGCTATGGTCATGCCTTACAAATGATAGAAAGGAATGGTGGTAAAATAGCCGATGAGCAAGTGGAAATCAAGTACCAAAAAGTACAACCCGTTCGCTTTGAGGAATCTTTTCAAGGCCTGTATCCCGTAAAAAGGATTTCCAAAACATGGGGTGATTTGTGGAGCGGATTTGGTCCGGGAAAAGAAGCATTCAAAGAAAAATTTACAGGATCGGCTGTGGTGGTTAGCGGTAGGGTAGAAAAGAAAAATCGCAATCTTCCTGATTATGAACTCAGCCTAGATGTGTATCTAAATGATACTTTGATGGAAACTGTAGTGATGCCTACCCGGCAAAACCTCCGGAAGCATGAAGTCTATTGGAACTATGAACTGCCCGAACAAGCGCATGAAATCCGCTTGGTTCCCAGAGATTTCCCGGAAGGCTATCAATTAGTTGTCAACGCGCTGATCATCTACTCCAATACAGCTCCGGGGAATCAAACCTATTATTGACCTTTGTACCCTTTATAATCAATGATGAAATGGCTTATCAATAAAAAATGACTAAAGATTCAACCTTTACTTACCCCATCCAAACACTCATGACCTTCCTTGTAGGAATGTTTTTTTGGGCTTGTCAACCAAAAACGGTTCAAGAAAAGGCGGTTGCATCGGAAAAGTTCAGGACGGTCATTTTGACCGATATGACCCATGATGATGGTAACTCCCTGATCCGGCACCTGTATTATGGGTCACTATTTGACTTGGAAGCCATGATCATCACCAATCAATTGCCAGATTTCAACCATGATGACCCGGGACCATGGAATAAAGGAATGGGCATATTGGAAGCTTACAGGGAGGAACTGTCTCAATTACGAAAACATGATCCTGATCTGCCATCCTATGAGGAAATACTGTCAGTGACCAAGCGGGGAAGGGGGGCTATTCCCATCATCTGGCTGACCAATACCTTGGAATTTTCCAACAATATTGCAGATAGGTATGTGACGAGTTCATGGGATTCTGTTTACTATCATGATTGGATCGGGGAAGGGTTGACCCCTCATGGAGAACCCAAGGATTCAGAGGGCAGTGATTTTTTGGTTAGTGTTTTTGAAAAGGACGATGAACGTCCCATCTTTATTCAGGCTTGGGGAGGAACCATCACCTTTGTTCAGGCCCTGCACCGGTTCAGAGAAAAACATGGGCATGAAAAATTCAAGCAACTGCTCCCGAAGTTGCACTTATTTGGGATATTGTTCCAGGACATTTCTTTTGAGTTTTTTGCAGATTTTGTCAAAATGCAGGAAGAAACCTGTGCGGATTTTGGAACAGCCATTCCTACTTATGGAGAGACTCCGGTGGATTTTGGTATGGTCTTGTATGACAATGGGCATTTTTGGCATTATGTCTGGAGTAGGGACCCAAATTGGAGGAAGCCAATAGGACCCGATGAGGTAAATGGTCATGGCCCCATGTCTGAGATTTACGACAATGGAGGTGAAGGGGACAGCCCCTCGTACTTTTATTTATTGAGTGCTGCTTTTGGTCTGAATGATCCTTTGGACCCTACACAAGGGAGTTGGGGATCTAGGTTCCAAGCTATGGGAGACGGATTCCCAGATAATTATTACTACACCTGTGATATTGATCAGAAGGAACTCAGTCGATGGGATGAGGCAGTTACCAACAGCTTCAAAAACCGCCTTCTTTGGTCCGTCAAAGAGTCTTGGGAAGTCAACAAAGAACCGGTTGCCATTGTCAATGGAGACCAATCCAAACAGGTCCTCCATATTCAGGGTAAAGCTGGAGATACGATAAAACTAGATGCCTCCCTTTCCAGAGATCTGGATGGCGATACCGTAAGTTTTAACTGGTTTCGATACGAGCTTGCAGATACTTACAACGGAAATTTTCAAATCTCCGAACCTACGCAAGCTATACAGGAAATCAAAATTCCAGAAGATTTGGATGATAAGGCCATCCATCTGATTCTGGAAGTAAAAGACCATGGAACGCCCTCATTGGTCAGTTACCGAAGAGTTATCATACAATCCCAATAACCTATAAAAACCTCTCCGCCTATGAAAAACTGGACTTATTCCCTCCTTGGTTTGATGCTTATTATTTTCTCTTGTCAATCTGGAGAAAAAAGTGGCTGAAGAAGAAACCGACGTAAAATCCAAAATCCGCTTGATCTATGATACCGATGCCAATAACGAATTGGATGATCAGTTTGCCCTGATGTACCTTTTAGTGAATGGGCCTACCTTTGACCTGGAAGGTGTTACGGTCAATGCGACACGAAGTGGGGGCAACATAGATGAACAGTATGAAGAAGCCAAACGGATCCTGAAGCTTGGACAGCGTTATGGGCAAATCCCTTTATTTAAGGGCGCAGATGGCAATTTTGAGACCATACGGCCTAATGTTCAGGAAGCCGATTTTGATGGAAAAGCAGGTGTGGATTTTATCATTGAGCAGGCCAACTTAGCCCATGAGCAAGAGCTCATTTTATTGGCTGTGGGTAAATTGACCAATGTGGCCTTGGCTTTGGAAAAAGACCCTGCCATCGCTTCCAAAATGCGGGTGGTATGGTTGGGTTCCAATTATCCCAAACCTGGAGAATACAATCAGGACAATGATACCGTGTCGATGAATTATGTGTTGAATACCCAGGTTCCTTTCGAAATGGTGACCGTGAGGTATGGGGACCCTAGTGGAACCGATGCGGTAAAAGTTACCCAAGCAGAAATCAATGAAAAAATGCCAGGCATGGGGCCTAAAATTGATACTCCCATCATTGGAAGACATGGAGGCGAATTTTACAATTTTGGAGATTATGCGGTCAGTCTCTTTGAGCATATTGACTATTACTCTGACCCTCCTGCCCGAGCATTATTTGATATGGTGGCTGCTGCCATTCTTAAAAACCCAAATTGGGGAGAGCAAAAGGAAATACCCGCACCGATACTTATTGACAATGAATGGGAAGAAAGGCCAAATAATCCAAGAAAGATGATCGTTTGGGAAAATTTTGACAAAGATGCGGTCATTCAGGACTTCTATTACACTTTGGAAAACTATCAACTCGTCTCACCAAAACAACCATAGCCATGTATATCATTGAATCTTATTCCATAGCAGTCCTATTTTGCATCATCACCATGTTGTGCTGGGGTTCCTGGGCCAATACCCAAAAGCTGGCAGGCAGCAGTTGGCGCTTCGAACTTTTTTATTGGGATTATGTAATCGGCATTTTCCTTTTGGCCTTGATTTTTGGATATACCTTAGGAAGCACAGGTGAGGCTGGAAGGAACTTTACAGAGGATTTATTTCAAGCTGATAGAAAGAGCTATTCCTTGGCTTTTATTGGGGGCGTTATCTTTAACCTGGCCAACATTTTGATTGTGGCGGCTATTGCTTACGCTGGCATGTCAGTGGCTTTCCCGGTAGGCATAGGCTTGGCTTTGGTTTTGGGGGTAATCGTCAACTATTTTGCTACCCAAAAGGGGGACCCCTTTCTCTTGTTTACAGGAGTAATTTTAGTAGTCATTGCCATTGTTATGGATGCCATGGCTTATAAAAAATTGGCCCAAAAAGACCGAAAAAACCCAAAAATAGGTTTGATCTTGGCATTGATTGGGGGATTTCTGATGTCTTTCTTCTACTTTTTTGTCGCCCAGTCCATGTCTTTGGATTTCAGCAATCCTGAAGGAGGAAAATTTACCCCTTATGGGGCTGTCTTTGTTTTTTCGATTGGTATCCTGATGAGCAATTTCGTATTCAATACCATTTTAATGAAAAAACCCATAGAAGGGGAGAAATTGTATGCTGCCGATTATTTTAAAGGAAGGCCTATGGTCCATTTGGTAGGTATTTTGGGAGGAATTATCTGGTGCGTGGGCATGTCCTTTAGCATCATTGCTGCTGAAAAAGCAGGACCAGCCATCTCTTATGGCCTCGGGCAGGGGGCTACCATGGTGGCAGCTTTCTGGGGTGTGTTTATCTGGCGGGAATTCAAAAACGCCCCAAAAGGCACCAATTTATTGCTTTCAGGGATGTTTTTGCTTTTTATTCTAGGATTGGGAATGATTGTGTATGCAGGGGTGTCATAAGTTCAGAACCACAGAAAAGAAAACATTTAAACCGGAATTAAGCATCAGTGTTTGTAGTATTTAACCACTTAGGAGAAGATAGCACACATAGCTTCTCCTGTATCAACCTGTTGATTTTAAAAATAAAGGTTTGCTGCTGCCCTGCTATGTATTCTATGTTCTATGTGGCGAATTTTTTCAACCCAAAACATAGTAGAAATAGTTTTCCAAGAGCCAACTGTCTGGTTATAAAAAGGCTTGGTGTCGCCAATTTATCCCCAATGCATGGGACAAGTTGTTTAATAGGTCACTTTCCCTTTTTACTTTTGCCTTTTTCCTTGGCTCTTGATTCTAGTCTCTAGCGTCTCGTCTCTAATAAGCTTCTTCCACATCATACTTCCATAAAAAGAATTGTGCCCTGTCCATGCCTTCAAAGGAACGCCCCGGATTGGTACGTATCGTAACCCTTTTACCCTCATCATCCGCTAATTTTACCATCTGATGACTTCCAAAATAGGAGATTTTGACAATTTTTCCGCTGAGTTGCTGCCCATCCCGCTGCACCACTTCACCATGTTCAGGCCTAAAGAGCAGTTTCACTTTATTTTTATGTTTTTTAGCTTCTGAGTCGGAAATGAAGCCAAATGTGGTGTGGTAACCATCCTCCGTAGGAATGGCTTCCATTTCATTTCTCTTTCCAAAGAAATTCGCCACATAAGGGTTCACTGGGTTTTCATAAAGAACCTTAGGGATATCGATCTGCTGTAAAAAACCCTTATGCAAAATGGCAATACGATCAGCAGTTGAGAGGGCATCTTTGGTGTCGTGAGTGACAAAAATAGCTGTGATACCCGTTTTCTTGATGATCTGTCGGATTTCCTCACGTATCTGATCCTTCAGCATGGCATCCAGGTTACTGAAAGGCTCATCCATTAGAAGAATTTTTGGATTGGGCGCAATAGCCCTTGCCAAAGCAACCCTTTGCTGTTGTCCTCCTGAAAGTTGATGCGGATATTTCGTGTAATCTTCTTTAAGACCAACCAATCTCAAGGTATCTTTAGCGACACGTTCAACTTCTTGATTGCTGCCTTTAAGGCCAAACTTGATATTATCCAGAATGGTCAAATGAGGGAATAAGGCATAATCCTGAAAAACCATCCCCACCTGTCTTTCATGGGCCGGCACGGACCTTTTCCCCTCCACAATTTTTTGGCCTGATAGCGAAATGATACCCGAATCGGGATGCTCCAATCCGGCAATCAGTCTAAGTAGGGTTGTTTTACCGGAACCACTTTCACCTACCAAAGCCAAGATTTCACCTTCCTCCACTTCAAAGGAGACATCGTTAATGGCAAAATCTATGGCCTGATTGTATTTTTTATTGACTTGCTGGAGACTTAAAATACTCATCCGGGTGTCCTATAATAGCGCTAAAGTTCTCTCTTTCTGATCAGCCTGTTGAGGAATATAATGGGTATAATTCCTGTCAGGATGATGATCAAGGCAGCATTGGCTGACTCGGCAATCATCTCGTTCGTGGCCATGTCAAAGGCTTTTGTGGCCAATGTTTGGTAGTTGAACGGACGCAGGATCAAAGTTAAGGGTAATTCTTTTAATACATCCACAAAAACCAGGATTATACCGGATACCAAACTAGTTTTGATCAGAGGAAGATCAATTTTCCAAAGGGTCTTGGTACTTCTAACACCTAAAAGCCTGCTGGCTTCATTGACATGGATGCCTATTTTTTGAAATCCTGCTTCCACAGGATTATAGCCTACTGCCATAAACCTGACGATATAGGCAAAAACAAGGGCAAATAAAGTTCCTGAAAAAAACAATCCAGCAGTCTGTGAGGTAATCAAATTACTGTAAATCCATTTGTCCAAAGCGATGAACGGAATCATAACACCAACAGCTATAACTGCTCCAGGTATAGCATAACCTAATGTAGCTACTTTGGTAATATTTTTAACCCATTTGAATGGACTCAAGCGCAAAGCATACAAAAGGATCACCGAGAAAACCACAATAGAAAACCCTGTAACTGCTGCCAAGCCAAAACTTCTGTAAATTAAAAGGAAGAAGTCCTGATTGACCACTTTATGATAAGTCATGCTCACCCAATTCAGCAATTGCAGAAAAGGAAAAAGGAAGCTGAGTAAAAAGATGGTAAGGCAAATGGCTGAATACAAAAGTTTTTTACCTATGGATGGATGTACCCTTGCGGTTGGTTTTTGTGAGCCATTAGAGGAGGAATATTGTCTATTACCACGCTGTATGGATTCTAGATAAAGGATAACAAAGACAAATACCATAAGAATGGCAGCCAGATAAATGGCCGTAGAGGCATCACCCATGGAAAACCAAGCACGGAAAATTCCAGTGGTGAAAGTATTCACGCCAAAATATTTGACCGTACCATAATCGTTAAGGACTTCCATAGCTGCCAAAGCAATGCCGGCCACTATTGCAGGTCGGGCCATAGGCAAAGCCACTTTGAAAAACGTAGTGAATCTATTGGCTCCTAACAGAAAAGAAGCCTCTTGCAAAGTTTTGGATTGTTGCAGAAAAGAGGATCTGGTAATCAGAAAAACATAGGGAAAAAGCGTAATGGAAAGTATAAATATCGCACCCGGCAGGTTCATGATATCAATCAAACTCCCTTTGACCTGAATGTCAAAATTATTCCTCAAAAATACCTGAATGGGGCCGGTGTAATCAAGGATTCCTACATAAGTGTAGGCCATGATATAACCCGGGAAACCTAATGGCAATATCAAAAGCCATTCAAAATACCTCCTTCCAGGAAATTCATAATTGGAAACCAGCCAGGCGGTGCTGACCCCCAAAAGGAAAGTCAGTACAGCTACCCCAATCAGCAAAAAGATGGTATTTTGAAAATAACCAAAAAGGAGATTATTGGCAATATGCTCCCAACTACCTCCTGGTTTATCAAATAGTTTGAAGAAAATGGTGAATAAGGGGGTGGCTACCAATAATAAAATCAATATAGAGTAGCCAGTCCACTTATTCCACCAGTAATAACTTTGCTTGACTGTTTTCAAATCAATTTATTATTTCCAACCTACCCTATCAAAAATCATCACGGCTTCTGAGTTTTTTTCTCCCAAAATAGAAAGGTTCAGTTCATCAGATTTGAAACTTCCCCATGCTTTGAGCAAATCGGAAAACTCAGTGTTAGGGTTTACCGGATATTCAAAATTGATGTTGGCCAAAAACTCTTGGGATTTTGCTTCAGAAAGAAACTCGATCAGTTTGATAGCATTGTCTTTGTTAGGTGCATATTTGGTCACACCGGCACCGGAAATGTTAATATGCGTACCTCTGTCCTCCTGATTTGGGAAGAAGATGGCAATTTTTTCAGCAGCCTTTCTTTCCTCTTCATTAGCGTCATTCAACATGATGCCAATGTAATAAGTATTCACGATAGCGACATCCCCTTCACCGGAAGCTACTGCTTTCACTTGATCCCTATCGGAGCCTTTCGGATCTCTTGCCATATTAGCCAGAAGACCGGCAGCCCATTCCTGAGCACCTTCTTCACCGTTATTTGCAATGATAGAAGCCAAAAGTGACTGGTTGTAAATATTTTCTGAAGACCTGGTCAATACACGACCTTTCCACTGTGGTTCTGTCAAGGCTTCATAAGAGCTTAATTCTTCTGGATTAACCCTCTCTTTGCTATAAGCAAAAATCCTGGCCCTGTAGGTTAAACCGAACCAAGATCCATCAGGGTCCCTGAATTTTGCCGGAATATTGGTTTCCAAAGTAGAAGAACTTACTGATTGCAACAGTCCCTTTTCTTCAGCACGGTGCAGACGACCAGCATCTACCGTAATCAAAACATCCGCAGGAGAATTGGCTCCTTCCAATTCCAACTTTTGGATCAATTCGTCCGCAGAAGCAGAAACCACATTGACCTTAATGCCGGTCTCTTCTGTGAACATATCAAATAATTTTTGGTCAGCTTCATAGTGTCTATGGGTATAAACATTCACTTCTTCCTGCTTTTCCCCTGTTCCACAAGCCAACATCAGAGCGCCACCTAAGGCAATTACAACTGTTTTTAGGATATGTTTTAACATAGTTTTGTTGATTTGAGTGGCGAAATTAATCATTATTTAAATCAAATCTAAATAAAAAGAAAAAGATTTTTATATTTGTGGGCTCTGATCTTTTGGGCAGATAAATGGATTATTTTGCTTAGTAAAACAAAGCTATGACGATTCAGCAATTGGAATATATCATCGCAGTAGATAAACACCGGCATTTTGGACAGGCCGCAGAATCCTGTTTTGTTACCCAGCCCACGTTAAGTGCTCAGGTGAGTAAACTGGAAAAAGAACTGGAAGTGATCCTCTTTGACCGATCCAAAATGCCCGTCATCACCACAGAAATTGGAGCGCAGATTATTGAGCAAGCCAAACGTGTGGTTTCTGAAAGCAAGGGCATCTATGAATTGGTCGCCCAACTGAAAGGTGACATCAGTGGAGTAATCAAAATCGGTATCATTCCCACACTTGCCCCCTACCTGCTTCATCGTTTTATCAAAAGTTTTCTGGAAAAATACCCGAATGTTAAATTACAGGTAGAAGAAACGGTGACAGAAGAAATCATCCGAAAACTCAAAAATGATGAGTTGGATCTGGGCATAGTGGTGACCCCTCTGAATGAAAACGGCATTTTGGAGAAACCCATTTTTTATGAAAAGTTCTTGGCTTACATGTCCAAGGATCATGAATTGTTGAAAAAAGAAAAAATTGGCGTTAAAGACCTGAATACGGATGACCTGTGGATGCTGCAACAGGGCCACTGTTTCAGAGACCAAGTGATTAACCTCTGCAATCAATCAAAATTCCAAAAACTGAATTTTCACTATGAAAGCGGTTCCTTGGAAGGATTGAGGAATATGGTCAACCGCTACACGGGCATCACCTTACTTCCCGAATTGGCTACATCGGAGCTAAAGGAGGAAGAAAAATCAAGGTTAAGGCGCTTTGAAGGAGAGGAGCCTATCCGAGAGGTAAGTATTGTCCTGACCAGAAGTTTTCTGAAGAAAAAACTGGTAGAACTTCTGTATAAAGAAATATCTGATTCCATCCCTCAGAACATGACTTCCAAAGCCCATGGCAAAGTAGTGAAATTCAGATAAACCTTTTTTCTATATAAATCAGGATGTCTGTGGATTGGAATGTTTACTTTTAAGGGCATTTAAAGTTTCCATGTTAAAAAGGCTATTGTTTTCTATTTGCTTACTCTTAGTGGCAGGTCCCGTTTTTTCCCAAAGTTTGGCAAAAAGGTACCTCAACAGCATATTTAATGACACTTCAGATGTAGCCAAATCCCAGTTTTTGATTTATCCTACTTTGGCCTATGCCCCCGAAACCAGTTGGGAAATAGGCTTATCTTCGTTATACGTGTACCATGCCAGGAATGATACCAACAATCGCCTTTCAGAAGTCAATGGATTTACTTTTTTTACTTTGGAGAATCAGTATGGTATTTGGTTTGACCATGCTTTGTACTCCGATCAAAACAAATGGTTTTTTCTTGGTCGGATCCGGATTCAAAGCTTTCCTTTGCGCTACCATGGCATCGGCATGGATACCCCCAAAGAGTATCTGGCTTTGGTTGATGCCAATCAGATCATCATCAAAGAACGCATTTTAAGAGAAATCAGAAAAAACCTCTATGCCGGACTCGAGGTAGATTACCAAAGATTTTCCAGAGTAGCTTTTATCGAGGCGCCAGAGGCCCCAAGTTATGAACTCCCTTTGGGTAATGAGGGTTCAACGAACACTGGTCTGGGATTGGGTTTGGTGTATGATGACCGACACAATGTACTGAATGTAAGAAAAGGAAATTTTATGGAATTGGCCTACCTGAAATACCGTCCTGCCTGGAGTACTTTTGATTTTAACACAATTATATTGGACACAAGATTATTTCGGCCAATTGGAAAACAAAATGTATTGGCCTGGCAGCTATTGGGACAGTTTACCAGTGGGGATGTACCTTTCAACCAATTGGCCTTAATGGGTGGGGAAAGCATGATGCGGGGCTACTACCTGGGAAGGTTCAGGGACAAAAATCAATTGGCTACGCAATTGGAATATCGCATGCTGCCCTTACCTTTGGGATTTACCGATCGCTTAGGGGCTGCCATATTTGCAGGGGCAGCGACCGTTTTTCCTGATTTTTCAAAAGCCGCTATCCACAAGGCTGTTTGGTCTGCAGGTGGAGGTTTGAGGTTTTTACTTTTCCCCAAAAAGGACATTTATACCCGATTTGATGTCGCCTTTACCCAAGAGGGGAGCGGTTTTTATTTGTTTATTGGAGAAGCTTTTTAGAAAAGAAACAAGAGGTGAGACATAAGACATAAGACACAAGACTCAAGACCCAAGACTCAAGAAAAAAGATTTAACTTCAACAAAAGGATTTTCTCAATTATAGCTCTTTAATGGAGTACGATTAGCACCAACAAAACTTTTGTTACCTTTTTTTCTTTTGTGGTTCCCATTTTTAGAGCTCTTTGAAATTTGCAACTCCAAACTTTGATAGGGACAAATTGGTGTTCACTCTATCCAGTCGGTTCTATTCAAATCTCGAAGTTGATAAAAATTAAGATTGGGTTGAATAAAAAATAATTAGGTCAATTCTATTTTTAGTTTTAAATTGAAGGTCTGATAGTCATTTTGGCTGAACTTTTGGCAACAAAACTTTTGATGTATGATTCGATTATATACACCCCTGCGTAAAGTTATCCCTCTTGTTATGCTACTGTTTTGCTTTTGGGCATGTGCGGAAAAGGGGTCAGAAGAAGGAGCAGGAAAATACTTAAATCTTACATTTACCATGGACACTGTGTTGGTGGATTCCAGAGATGAAATCCTAATGGCAGCTACAAGTCCGTATTCCCACGCAGTGAGTAAAGATTTGGGAACCTTGTATTACTGGGATTTTCAAGGTTCACAGATTGAGGTGATTGACTTGGAAAAAATGGTCTTTGTTGAAAAAATACCCGTAGAAAAAGAAGGCCCCAATGGTGTAGGCCAAAATGGTTACCTGATGTTCTTATTGGGAAATGGAAATAGGGCTTTTCTAGGTTGGGACAATAGAATTGCCATTACTGACACAGAAGGTAATATCATCAAAAGGATTAAATTAGATGAGCCTTGGATGACCGAAGGAATGGAGGACTTAGGTACTTTATCTTTTATAGGTTTCTCGGATGATGGCAGTCAGATCTACTGCACTTTTTCCAACTATAAGAAACTACAAGCCAAAGTGCTTGAATTGGACATTGAACAGGAAAAAAGAAGGCTTATTGAGGTTCCGGAATTTGAAAAAATGGACAAATTTCGGGTAAGTTGGACTTCAGATGACGGCTCAAGCAGGTCCATGACCCATCCATCTCTGAGTATCAGCCCATGGAATGACCAATATCTTTTCACCACCAATGTGCTGAACAGCATTTACCGCTTCGATTCAAGAGAAGAAGAAGCCATTCTTATCCGATATGAAAATACGTTGACGCCCAATGAAAAAACTGGTACATATAAGAATGAGGTGGCTTCTCAATCAGAAATTCAAGAAGTAAGCGCTAAAATCAGAGAGGAGGTCAATTTTCTCCGTCCAATCTGGGATGAAAAAAACCAAGTTTTCTATCGCTTTTCTTATTATGCTTTACCCCGCATCGCAGATGAAACAGTCAAAAGCAGGACCTTTCTCAGCATCTTGAATGCTGACTTTGAACTGATCGGTGAAAAAGAAGTGACAGACTTAGGACTGACTGTTTCACATGCTCAATTTGTGAAGGATGGACAGATTTATTTCTACCTGAATATGGAGGACGAATTGGCTTATATCCGATTAACCATCAATTAAATACCATGACTATGAAAAATATTTGTTTCCTATTGTTTTGTGGGCTCCTTTTTGGCTGTGGGGAAAAGAAAAGTTCGGATAACGCGGCACTTACCCAACTCGACTTCAAGTTGGATACCCTTCTGATTGATGCAGGAGAAGAGTTTTTTTACCTTCGGGATAATTTATGGCTTTCCGACATTTCACATGATGGGCACTATCTTTTCAATTACAACAGGAACGATGCGGTAATGGAAAAGATAGATTTGGACCAAGGGGTATTGGTCAAGAAAATCCAATTTGAAAAAGAGGGACCTGATGGTATAGGCGACTTTATTTCAAATTTCTCCCTTACAGCTGATGAGCAATTCATCGCTTGGTTTTATGGGCTGAACAAAATCTTCAGCCAAGAAGCCAAAGTGGTCAGAGATTTGAAATTGGATAAACTCTTAGCTGCAGATTTTTCTGAATATGATATCTATCCCATGTCAATTTTTGAAAGCCCGGATGATCCCAATAGATTTTTTGGTTTTTATGTACGGTGGAGCGATATGAGCTATTACCTGATGGATTTTGACCTTCAAAACGAAAGCTTCCGCAAGATCGAAATTCCGGATATGAACAAAATCATGGACTTTTCTACCGACCTGCTGTATGATGGCCAAAAAATGGGATCTATGGGCTCAGGAGCTTACGCCCTGTCCAAAGGCAACCAAATCCTCGTTTATAACAATTGTTTCAATGAAGTCTACATTTACGATGCAGGGATTGACAGCCTCTATAGAAAAGACTTGGAAGGCCCCCTATTGGGAGACAAAAAATCCTACCTTCCCCCCAAGGAAGTAGAAGGGGAGTCCAACCAACAATGGGAAGTGGAAAGGAAGCAAAGGGAAGACATCAATTTTGGATCTATCCACTGGGATAAACAAAACCAACGCTTCCTCAGACTTTCTTTTAAAGAGAAGTTTGGGGAAGAAATGATGGAAAGAAGGGGTTATCAAGCCCTTGGTGCAGAGGTTTTTTTAAGCGTCTTTGATCAGGATTTTAATTTGATAGCCGAATCCTTGGTGCCGGAATTAAACCAAAGGCCTACCAAACATTTTGTAAAAGATGGACAAATTTGGATTTTTGAGAATATGGACGATGAGATCGCTTTTTTGAGGCTTCAAATTTTGGATAGGTAAATAAAACATACATCAGCTCCTCACCCTCCACTTATCATTCATCACTTTTAATTTTACATTATTAATCCAAAAGAACCGCCCCAATGCCATTACCTTCCGGGAAAGTGACCCTTTCCGGCGTGATTTCCACTCCTTTGGCAATGTCTTTGGCCAATAACATGGCTCCATCCATATCCACATAATCCAACAAGGGAGCAATATGGGCAATAGCGGTAATACCCACTGAGGATTCTGTCATACAGCCTACCATGGTTTTCATGCCCAAGGTTTTGGCTTCATGGATCATTCTCAAACCTGGGGTAATCCCTCCTGCTTTTACCAATTTCACATTGATCCCATGAAATAGGTCATGGCACTTTTTGACATCTGCCTCCACAATGCAGCTTTCGTCCGCAATGACGGGAAGTTTGGAATATCGAAAGACCTCCTTCATGCCCTCCAAGTCATCCTTTCCCAAGGGTTGCTCCATAAATTCCACATTGAGTTTGGCCAATGCTTCAGAATAACGAATGGCCTGTTCGGCTGTCCAAGCACAATTGGCATCAATGCGGAAAGTAGCAGTCGTATGCTTCCTCAATGCCTTGATAATTTCCAGGTCATGGTTTGTACCCAATTTAATTTTATACAAAGGCCAATCCACCTCTTTCATCTTTTCCACCATTTTTTCAATGGAATCAATACCTATGGTAAAATTGGTCAAAGGGATATCTTTGGGATTCAGGCCCAGGTATTCATAGAGTTTTTTGCCTTTTTTCTTGGAAAAAATATCCCATGCAGCCATATCCAGGGCACATTGGGCAAAAGGATTGTTCTGGAATATTTCTTTTCCCATCTCCCAAAGTTCCTCAGGGTTTTGCCATTGGCTCTTTTCGACCAAATTCCTTGATGCCTCTAAGTGCTCCATGATATTCTCTGCTTTCATCCCATAAAAAGGGTTGGTGGTGGTTTCCCCCAGACCAAAAAGACCATTATCTTCCAGTTTGACGATGATGGTATCCTGCACATCACGACTTTGATGGGCAATGGTAAAGGTGTGTTTCAATGGCAAATCACGGACAAAGAAGGAAAGCTTCATGGAGATTATTTTGGTTTTGATACAAAAGTAAATTTATTTTTTTGTTGAAGTTCCTAACTTAGGCGGATAATTTGTCACCAAATTCCCTATTATGAAAAGATTAGCGCTTTTATATACCAGCACCATTTTGAGTCTTTGTATGCTTTTAGCTACCCTATCCTGCGGGCCCCAGGAAAAAGCATCTGATTTAGCCTTAGACCAACTTGAAAAAGCCTATGAAACTTATAAGGAGACAGCTGTCGACCACCGAAGATTCAAGTATCAAGAAGTGATCCATTTGGTTAAAAACAGGAAGGACAATTTTCAGGTGGAAGCAATCGGGAAGTCTGTGGATGGGAAGGAAATTTATCAAATGACCTGGGGCAATGGCCCCACCAAGGTCATGCTATGGTCCCAGATGCATGGAAATGAAAGCACGGCCACCATGGCTCTTTTTGACCTCTTCAACTTTTTGGAGGGTTCAAATGATGGATTGGAAACCATCAGAGAAAAGTTAAAAGAAAAATTGACCTTGCGCTTTATCCCCATGGTCAATCCAGACGGGATGGACCAATGGATTCGTAGAAATGCCCTTGACATAGACTTAAACAGGGACGCCATTAAATTGGCTTCTCCAGAGGCAGTTATCTTAAAAAATGCCAGGGATGTATTTTCACCTGAATTTGGTTTCAACCTGCACGATCAGCAAATCTATTACACCGCAGGAGAGACTTCCACTCCCGCATCTATTTCAGTATTGGCCCCTGCTTACAATTATGAAACTGAAGTAAATACCGTAAGACAAAAAGCCATGCAGGTAATCGTGGGCATGAACAAAGTCATGCAGCAATATGCACCTGGACATGTGGGAAAATACGATGATTACTTTGAGCCTAGGGCCTTTGGTGACAATTTTCAAAAATGGGGAACGAGTACCATATTAATTGAATCCGGAGGTTACCCCAATGACCCGGAAAAACAAGAAATCCGAAAAATGAACTTCCTGATCATGTTGCAGGCATTGATTGAAATTGCGGATCAGCGTTATGCCCAATATGCACTTGCTGAATATTACGAAATACCTGACAATTTTACCCGATTGATGGATCTAGTGGTAAGAAACATCAATTTGGAAAAAGAAGGACATAACTATGAAATAGACTTGGGTGTAAGAAGAAGAGAAGCAGATGCCCATGGTTCCTATTTTGTCACTGGAGCAGTAGATGACTTGGGGGATCTTTCTATTTTTTATGGATTTGAAGAGTTGGATGCGAAAGGGATGGAAGTTGTGGATGGAAAGGTCTTTGAACCTTCATTTACCGATCTGTCAGAAATTTCAGAAGAAAGAGCACTTTCCCTATTAAAAGACGGCTACCTGGCGGTAAAAGTAAAGGAGGCCTCAGATCGGGAATTGCACCATTTGCCGCTTCTTGTGCTAAAAAATGCCAATACCATTTCAAATGGTATCCGATTGGGAGGAAACCCAAATTTTTTCCTGGCACAAAACGGTAATCTGAGGTATGCGGTAGTCAATGGCTACCTCATTGACCTGAACAATCCCCCATCCAATAAGCTGATGCAAAGGGTGCAGTAAATTTGCGTTTTCCAACATAAACACTTCAATTAAAGCGGTTTATTTACTATCTTTTAGGATTCATCCTTAAAATTTATTTTATGACCGCAGTTATTATAGTAGCCGTAGTTTTAGCGCTTGGTTTTTATGTTGTTGGCATTTATAACAGGCTCATCAAATTGAGAACCAATGTTGGCGAGGCCTGGAGTGGCATTGATGTACAGCTCAAGAAAAGGTATGACTTGATCCCTAATCTGATCGAAACAGTAAAAGGTTTTGCATCGCATGAAAGAGAAACCTTTGAAAGTGTCACTAAGGCCAGAACAGTTGCTATGGGAGCCAGTGGTGTAGTAGACCAACAAGCAGCAGAAAACCAATTGACCAGGGCATTATCTGGTCTTTTTGCGGTGGCAGAACGCTATCCTGACTTAAAGTCCAATACCAATTTCCTACAAATGCAACAGGACCTGTCTGCTGTGGAGCAGGACATAGAGCGATCAAGAAGATATTACAATGGAACAGTCAGAGATCAGAATATCCTGATAGATTCTTTCCCAAGTAATGTTATCGCCAATAGTTTTGGGTTTCAAAAATCTGCCTTTTTTGAATTGGAATCTGAGAGCGAACGGGCAGTTCCTAAGGTGGACTTTAAATGAAAAGGTTTTTCCTTTTACTTTTTTATTGGCCGGCATGCAATTGTATGCCCAAGAAGAGTATATCCGCTCCTTTCATGCTGACCTCAAAATCGATACTACAGGTTTACTGACGGTAACAGAAACCATAGAAGTTTATGCCGCAGGTCAACAAATCCAACGGGGCATAGTCAGAAGTCTGCCTCTTTCGGGGACTGATTATCGGTACAAACAAGTAAGAACAGATTATAGCATCCTTGAGGTAAAGAAAGATGGGCAGGGTTCCCCATTCCATACGGATAAAAAGGATGGGAATTTAAATATCTACATAGGGGATAGGCAAAGCAAATTGAGCCCTGGCTATTATACTTATGAAATCAGCTATAGCGCAGAGGGGCAGCTGGGCTACTTTGAAGACTATGATGAGGTTTATTGGAATGTGAATGGCTTTGGGTGGCCTTTCAGGATTGAAGTGATTACAACATCAGTACACCTTCCCACTGGCGCAAGCTGGGATCAAAACGCATGTTACACGGGCTATTCAGGTTCC
>NZ_AMGM01000021.1 GCF_000298295.1 Cecembia lonarensis LW9 | reverse complement strand
ATAGGTACCCAAAGTCTAACCTCTTGTTTCTTGTGTCTAGTCTCTTAAAAATATACCCAAGTTTCTTATGTATATAATTTTTTTATATATTTAGCCATCCAATGTACTTAAACACCATGTCGAATAACAATCTAATCAAAGGAAGTCTACAGACCATCATTCTCAAATTACTGGAAGAGAATGATAAAATGTACGGCTATGAGATAACCCAGAGGGTAAAAGAACTGACCGAAGGTGAAATCAAAATTACCGAAGGTGCCCTCTACCCTGCCCTGCACAAGTTGGAGGCCGAGGGGCTGCTGACTACCGAAATCCAACAAGTAGACAACCGGGTGAGAAAATACTACAGTTTGACCAAAAACGGGCAAAAGGAAGTCAGCGCCAAAATGTCCGAGTTGCAGAGCTTTGTTGGCAATCTCCAACGCATCCTGGATCCTGATTGGAAACCAGGTTTGGCTTAGGATAAACCTTTGAGGTTTTAAAAACCTCGAAGGTTTTGGGGGAACAGAATAGACTTAACTATTTAAAAATATATGGAAGATTTACTAAAAAGAATTACGATCAATCCTGATATCGCCCATGGCAAACCAACTATCAGAAATACCCGATATGGCGTTGCGTATATCCTTGAGTATTTGGCAGGAGGTGATACTGTTGAAGATTTATTAGAGGAATTTAAGGACCTTGAAAAAGAGGATATATTGGCCTGCTTGGCTTATGCAGCACAGATGGCAAATACGAAAGGCTTCCAAATCAGTGCATAATAAGGTTTGTTTTGAATAAAGTATGATTAGACAGTAAACATAGCCTATTCTTTAATAAACAAGAAAATGTAAAACCTTCGAGGTCTCAGAGACCTCAAAGGTTAGATTCAGACGATGCGCCAACTAACAGATGTAGAACTCCAAGAAATCCGCAAGGCAATCATGCGGAAAGAGATTTCTTCAGCTGAAATTCTGATGGAAGTCTGGAAAATCAAATCAAAAACGGCTTTGGCATGAAACTCTCAGAAAAAGACATTCGGTATTTAGAAGAAAAGCTGGTTGACAGGCCCTTTCGCTGGGAAGAGCTATACTTTGAAATTTTTGACCATGTGCTTTGTAAGTATGAAGCTTCAGGCTTGGAGGATGTTGAGGCTTTTTGGGAAAAGGAAAAATCAAATTGGGGATGGTGGAAAATTTATAAAATGAGAGTGAAGTTTCACTCTTTAACAATCTGGCAGTTTTTGAAATGTTATTTCAATTTTCTGGTTTCTTTCAAAGGCCAGGACCTAAAAATAAACCTCTTATTTCTTGCCATTGCTTTTCTTTTGGGGATCAATTTTTATCAAAATGAAGCCATCATGACAGGGCTTATATTAGGCCTTTGGTTTGTTTACCCTGTATCTTTTCATGCCTGGATATTTCACCAGGGAGATACACTTGGCGAAAAATTAAAAATCTCCAATAAAGGCTATACTAGCGCAAAACTGGATGCCAATTGGTCTTTATTTTTGGTTAATTTAATTTTCTACCAAACTATTTTAACTACAGGCAAGAAATACTTGGGTCTAGAAGGTTTTTTCAGTTTTGCCTATTACCATCCTGCGATTTCCATCGGCATATTATTTTTCATGCTGCTATCAGCAAGAGCTATGCATCAGGTTTACCATTCCCAACTTAAACCCTTCCTGTATGAAGTTAAATAAGGCACAAATCGAGCAACTCAAAAAACTGATTTCCTACAAGGGTTATCCTGAGATTGATGTACAGTATGAAATCCTAGACCATGTGGCTTGTAAAGTGGAAGTATTGATGGAGGAAAACCCAAAATTGAGTTTACCTGATGCTTTTCAAAAAGTGCATGCTTCCTTTGGAGTTTTTGGGTTTTCGACGCTGGAAGAGTCCTACAAAAAGATGATTGAAAAAAGGCTTTGGGGCTACTATTGGAATGAACTCAAGCAACTCTTTACCAGCTACAGGATTATCTTTCCATTGGGGTTGCTTGTCATCTTTTTCCAGTCCTCCACGTTATTAGGGGATTCCAAATCATGGATCCTGATGATGATTGGATTCTTATTCTTTTCGTTTATTTGGATAGTTATCCGCTATTGGCATACTTACAAAAAGTATAAAAAGTATGCTTCCTTTATGGCTTCCAACTCCGTTTTCCAAATGACCAATTTTGGGGTGATCATGTGTCTCTATGGACATAATTTTGTTTACCGACAGGGAGGGGTACAAGAGGGCTTATTTGCTAAGATTTTTATTGGGGCAATTTTGACAGCGATAGCCTTTCTTTTTATCAGCATATTTATTTTGCCAAGGGTTTTGGACAGGAGTATTGCGGATACGGAGGCTCTGATTCAAGTTTATGGAAATGAAGGGACTGTTTCTTAAAAAAAACATCACTGGCCCAACCTCTGCTCCAACTCATTGACAAGCAAACTCATGATGGCTGTATCTTGAAATTGTCCACCAAATTTTTCGGCATGCTTTTCCATGGCCTCTTTTTGCCAATCCATCAAATTCATCGTTTTTAAAAACCCATGCGCTGCCAATTGAAGCTGACTATCCAAGGCAGACAAATAGTACCATTCCAATGTCCAACTCACCCCATCCCGCTCAGATGCAAAGAAAGCATGGCTTTTATAATTTTGAATGCTATCTAAGGCAATACTGACCAATACCATTGCCTGTTCGAGCTGCACGGGATTGTTTTTATGGGCCATGGCCGAACTCTTTCCCTTTGTAAACAAGCGAAGCTCACCAATCTCTGAATTAGCCAAAAAAATCCAATCCTGAAGAATTTTTCTCAATTGTAATAATACGATTTCATAGGCATTGATGATGGCCAAAATCGGCTGCCTATTTTGATGCCAAACAGCCCCAAAATCATCTAAGCCTAAGGAATCTGCCAACTTTGCTGTCAGCTCTTTTCCTTGCGCACCAAATGCCCGCATGTCCCCTACAGGACCGCCCAGAGAAACCGGAAACCGGAGTTGTTCGAGTATCTTCAAACTATCCACTAATGGCGCAAACCAATGGTAGAGTTTGTATCCAAAAGTCACTGGCAGTGCCTGTTGCTGTCGGGTTCGTGCCATACATATCCAATTACTATGCTCCAACCAAGACTTTACCAAGGATTGAAAATTTCCAGAAAATACCTGCTGAAAGTCTTTGGTCAGTTGCTGAAGTGCAAGCATGTGCGCCGTATCAATCAAATCTTGAGAAGTAACCCCTACATGTAAAAATGGATGATAGCTTTGGTCCAGCTGCTCTTTTATAGCCTCAACTACTGCGATGGTAGGAATACCATTCTCCGCAGTGGAACTATCCACTTGTTGAATCAAGCCCTCATCTACCCTCACTCGATTGACAGCCTCATGGATGGCTTGAGCATCCTCCTTTGGAATGATACCTAAACTTGATTGACAGGAAGCTAGACATGATTCGTATCTCAAAAGCGCATGAAGAAAACTTACATCGCTAACATGTGAGTTCACCTGAGGGTAACCCCAGTAAGTGCTGAAAATCTTTCTGTCAATCATGCGTTCAAGTTAAGAAAAAAGAAGGGAGCTATAGTCCATGGGACCTGTAAATCATCCTGCCACAGAGATATCTACATTCGGCTCCCCAATAAGTCAAACCAATTCCAATGCAATACTAATACCCTGCCCCACGCCAATACACATAGTGGCCAAGCCTCTTTTGGCCTTTCTGGCCTGCATTTCGAGTGCCAAAGTACCCGTAATCCGAGCTCCCGACATACCTAGTGGATGCCCAAGAGCGATAGCTCCGCCGTTCACGTTCACGCGGGGATCATCAAAGGCAATCCCTAATTCCTGCAAACATGCCAAAGCCTGTGCAGCAAAAGCCTCATTGAATTCATACAAGTCAATATCTTTATCCGAAAGCCCTGTTCTTGCCCACAGTTTTTGTGTAGCAGGTACAGGCCCTATACCCATAATTCTTGGAGGAACACCCGCCACGGCGCCTGTTATCACCCGGGCAATGGGCTCTAATTGATGCCTTTTAATGGCTTTTTCTGAAGCCAACACCAGACAAGCCGCACCATCATTGATTCCAGAAGCATTGCCAGCGGTTACCGTTCCATTTTTCCTAAAAAGCACAGGTAGCATACCCAACTTTTCCAAACTTGTTCCTGCCCGTGGATGCTCGTCTTGGTCAAAAAGCACCTTATTTTTCCCCACCTTCACTTCCATGGGGAGAATCTCCTGTGCAAACCTTCCCGATTGCTGGGCAGCGGCACATTTTTCCTGAGAAGCAAACGCAAAGCGGTCTTGGTCTTCCCGCTTGATATGATACATTTCGGCCACATTTTCCGCCGTCTCCGGCATGCTATCCGAACCATACAAGGAATCCAACACAGGGTTGATAAAGCGATAACCTAAGGTACTATCTTCAATACTCATGTTTCGGGAAAAAGCCGCATCTGCTTTCGGGATGATAAATGGTGCCCGTGACATGCTTTCTACCCCTCCTGCCAAAATTAAATCAGCATCTCCAGACTTAATCATGCGGGAGGCTGTAAGGATGGCATCCATTCCAGAACCACAAAGTCTGTTGACTGTACCTCCGGGAATCGAGGTCGGCAATCCAGCTAACAAAGATGCCATGCGGGCCACACTGCGATTATCTTCACCTGCCTGATTGGCACAGCCGAAAATCACATCGTCAATTGCTTCTGTATCCATATGGGGAAGGGTAGCTAGCGTACCTTTGATAACAGCTGCCGCCAAATCATCTGGTCTTACCCCAGACAAACTCCCTCCATAGCGTCCAATGGGACTTCGCTTAAACGCGCAAATAAAAACTTCCTGCATGGTATATTAGCCCTGATGGGCCATTTTAGTTTTTTCGTTCAATAATCTCAATGCCTCCAACTCTTCCAATTCCGGCGCATCAGTAATGGCTACTTCTTCCGCGAATCGAATCTTCCATCCCGTATTTTCTTGGATAGTTTCCCTAGCTACACCCGGGTGTATGGATGTCACAATAAATTCACCCGTCGCCTCTTCTGTCTCCATAATGCACAAATCAGTAATAATCTTGGAAGGACCAGACGTGTTGAGTCCCATCGCCTTTCGCTGATCAGGACCATCTCCATGACCAAAGGAGGTGATGAAATCCACTTTGTCCACAAAAGCGCGGGGAGATTGCTTCATAATCACATAAATCGTATGACAAAATGCAGCAATTTCCGGAGCTCCCCCTCCACCGGGAAGGCGAACCTTGGGTTTGTAATAATCCCCTACAACGGTGGTATTGATATTACCAAACTTGTCAATTTGGGCTCCTCCTAGGAATCCTACGGTAATTCTTCCTCCCTGCAACCAATAGCTAAACATCTCTGGAACAGATACGGTGGTCAGGGCAGTCTCACACAGTTCCCCATCGCCGATGGAAAGCGGCAATACATCGGGTTTGGTTTGAATAGTACCGGATTCGTAAATCAAGGTGATATCTGGTGCGTGGGTAAGCCTCGCCAAATTACAGGCCGCTGAAGGAAGCCCAATTCCAACAAAGCATACATCGGAATTCTTTAAAATCCGGGATGCCACCACGGTCATCAATTCTGTTGAATTATACTGCATAGTCTGTTGATTTTAACTCCTGTAGCCACTGATTAAATTTTTCTCGGTCCTTGGAAATGGCTTCCCAATCCATATACGCTTTGTTATCTCGGCTATAATATCCATGGGCATAACTGGGTTTGGCACCACCGGGTACATGTACTACGGCGCTGACTGTCCAGGAAGGTAAAATCACGGCATTCGGGCTTGAAGGCTGTAACTCATCCACGATTTCCTCCACAGTGACGATGGCAGCTTTGGCAGCAAGGACGGCCTCCTTTTGCACACCCACAATTCCTTCCAAGGAAACGTCCCCTTTTTTGGAGGCTTTTTGGGCATGGATGATGGTAACATCAGGTCGAATGGCCGGTACTGCTACCAATCGTTCTCCAGTAAATGGACAGGCAAGTGTCTTGATGGAAGGATTGACTTTCTCCAAATCTGCCCCATAATAACCTTTAAAAATCGCACAAGGCATACCAGATGCCCCTGCCGCATAGGCGGCAGCCATGGCGGCATGGGAATGTTCATCGACTTCCAAGGGTTGTGGATAGCCTTTTTCAATGGCCTCTCGCAAACGGTAGAGCGAACCCACTCCTGGATTCCCTCCCCAGGAGAATCTTAATTTCCGAACACATCCTGCCCCAATTAATTGGTCATAAATCATATCCGGAGTCATCCGAACCAATTCCAGGTTTTTGAACCCCTGACGGATAATCTCATGGCCTGCGGCAAAGGGAATCAGATGTGTAAATCCCTCCATAGCTACCGTTGCCCCATCAAACAGATGGGTGGCAATGGCCTCTTGCAATGTTTGTATCTTTGCTTGCATATCAATAATCAAAAAACACCGTTTCTTTTTCTCCCTGCATATGCAGATTGAACTCATATATCGCAACAGGGCTTTCCTGTACCTTTTTGGCAATCAAAGTGTTTCTTCTTTCTTCTGCCACCAACTTCAAATAAGGGTCTTCCTGATTGAGTTCCTTGAAATCCTCGAAATAGACACGGGTATACACATGACTCAACAGCCCTCGCATAAAGACAATCATGTGAATAGCAGGTGCCTGACCAGACTTTTCCGCTGCCGGAATGCAGGTGGTAAATTCAAACCAATTTCCCTCTAGGGTACCAGTCCCCATCCTTCCAATGGAGAAAAAGCCTTGGTGTGGTTTTGTTTGGAATTCACCTTTTTGGTCCACTTGCCAGATTTCAATCATCGCATCATCCACGGCCTCCCCATGTAAGTCGTAGACTTTACCCCGGAGAATAATTAAATCCTGTGTATTCTTGTTGGCATCCAATAACACGGGAGTAGCCAAACTTTTATGGTCAAATTTGTATTGCTCCGGTGTCAGACCATAGGCAAAATAGGGCCCTACTGTCTGTGATGGGGTTTGTCCTAGCTTATTCATTTTCAAAAGGGGTTGAATGATGGCCTCTTAATACAATGTCAAATTGGTAACCCAAGGCAAAACCTTCTTCGGTCAAGCTTAGGTCAAAAGTTGAAATCAAGCGCTCACGTGCTTTTTCGGGAACAGCCAAGTAAATGGGGTCGTAATCCAACAAGGGGTCTCCCGGAAAATACATCTGGGTTACTAAGCGCGTACCGATATTGGGTCCGAATACACTGAAATGAATGTGGTTAGGTCTCCAGGCATTGGGATGATTTCCCCAAGGGTAGGCACCTGGCTTGATGGTGTAAAACTTAAAAATGCCTTCTTCATTCGTCACACATCTACCCGCACCAAAGAAATTGGGATCCAATGGGGCATGATGTTGGTCGCGCTTATGCACATACCTTCCCGCTGCGTTGGCCTGCCACACTTCAATAAGTGTATTTTTGAGTGGCTGTCCATGTTGATTCAACACCCTTCCACTGACGACAATCCGTTCCCCAAGCGGTTCACCGTTTTTGATGCCATTCTTGGTCAAGTCATGATCGAGGGGCGCTACAGACTCCAAACCGAAGATGGGTCCGGAACTCGGTTTCATCAATTCGGGTACGGTAATCAGGTTTTGAGAAGGTCCTCTGAAAATGGTGGATTTATAGCCCGGAGCTATCAGGGGCGGGTGGCTAGTCCAATCACGTTGGTTTTGAGTAGTATCCATATGCGTGCTGTTAAAGGTTAAAGACTTGTTTGGCTATTCTAAAGGCAGTATTGGCAGCTGGCACACCCGCATAAATGGCCACATGCATCAATACTTCCCGGATATCTTCCAGACTTGCGCCCGTTTGCTGGGTTGCTTTGAAATGCAGAATCAATTCCTCCTCATGTCCAAGACCTGCCAATAGGGCTATGGTTATCATGCTGCGTTCCCGCTTAGTCAATTGCTCAGAAGACCAGACAGTACCCCAAGCGGATTCTGTGATAAACTGCTGGAAACCTTCATCAAAGGAAGTCTTTGCAGCCTCTGCTTTGGCAACATGGGCCTCTCCCAATACTGATTTGCGGGTTTGCATGCCCTTTTGGTACTTATCTGTTGGATTCATAATGCTGAAATAAAATCATGTAAAATTGCTGTAGTACGCTCGGGGCTATCCACGCAAGGCAAATGCCCTGCATTGGGAATTGTAATCAAGGAGCAGTTCATTAATTGGGCAAAGCCTTGAACCAATGCAACAGGAGTGGACTTATCCTCTTCGCCTACCATACAGATTACCGGAATGGCTATATCTTGAGCTGTTTTGGTGTAATCTGCATCCCGAATAGCTTCACAGGCAATCATGTACCCCAAAACATCCGCCCGTTCCAACATGGCTTGGAACAAAGCAAATGCTGCAGGGTGATCCTGTTGAAAACTCGGTGAAAACCAATTGGCCAAAATTGAAGGGGCTACGACTTGCATTCCCTTGCTTGAAATGGTTTCAATACGATTGTTCCAAGCTTCTGCAGTTCCAATTTTTGGAGCGGTGTCCATAAAGACAATTCCTGCAATTTTTTCGGGGTAACGTTGGTAGATATCCAAACTGATCAAACCACCAATGGACAATCCAACTAGGACAATTTTGTGCAAACCCAAGGCTTCACACAGGCCCATCACATCATCAGCATAGCTAGAGATACTGCCTTTTTCAACAGCTCCCAAACTGCTAAGCCCATGGCCTCTTTTGTCAAATCTAAGTGTGCCAAATTCGGTACCTAAGCCATCAATCACGGCATCCCAAATACGGAGGTCCGTACCCAAGGAATTGATAAACACCAAGGTCAGGTCTTTATCTCCTTTATTGAAAGCGTAATGAATAGTGGTGTCCCCTAACTGAATCGCCTGCATATCAACACTCATTTAATTTGATAGAATCGTCCGCCAGTTTTTCAAGGTCGGGGGTGTAAGAAGCCTGAATCCATTTTCTGGCCTGCAAATGATCTGCAGGTTTGTTGATAGAATCTACTGCTATCAATTGGTTATTCTTGAAGTAGAAAACAGAAAACTTATCCCCTTCTACATCTCCGCGAACGAGGAGCTGGTCATAGCCTTCGGATAGACCGGCCATCTGTAATTTGAGGTTGTATTGGTGGGTCCAAAACCAAGGCACCTGATGGTAGCTTGTCGGTTTCCCACAAATGGTAGATGCAATTGCTTTTGCCTGGTCTACAGCATTTTGTACAGACTCCAAGCGAACCATCTGTCCCTTGGCAAAAGGATTGGGATGCAAAGCACAATCTCCGATGGCGTAAATTCCAGCCGCAGACGTTTCACAGTATTCATTGACCTCTATGCCATTGCTGCATCGAATACCCGCTTCTTGTGCAAGTACCTGTGAAGGCAAAACTCCGATTCCTACAATAACTTGGTCTGCGGTAACTGTTTCTCCCGTGCTCAAAGAAGCCAGCCATTTGGAATCCTGAGTCAGGTCTTGCACCCCAACCCCCATCCGAAGATCCACTCCATAGGCCTGGTGTTTGGCTGCAAAATGCTCACTTAACATGGGCGGAAGTACCCGCTGCATCAGGCGAGGCTGGTATTCCACTACGGTTACTTTTTTTCCGGATTTGGCCGCATAGGCAGCGATTTCCAAACCGATAAAACCTCCTCCAATCACCAAAATATCCTGTACATCTTCTTGGTCAAGTGCTTGTTTCAGGTAATCAGCATCTTTCATGGTCCGCAGGTAGAGCGGTTGGTCCGTTCCCTTGATAGGAATTGGCAATTCTCTGTTGTATGCACCCGTAGCAAAAACCAAGAAATCAAATGCATATTCCCCAGAAGTTGCATGCACTGTCTTTTGTGGAACATCTACTTTTTCCACAAGCTCTCCCAATTTCAACTCCACCTGATTGTTTTCATACCAAGTTTCAGAGCGAAACATAATGCTGTTCTTTTGCTGGGAACCATCCAGATAGCCTTTGGATAGGGGTGGCTTTTGATAGGGAAAATCCGCATCCTCTGAAAAAATACAGATAGACCCTTCAAAACCCTCTTCGCGAAGGGAAGCAGCAGCCTGTATGCCTGCATGGCCGGCACCGATGATGATGACATTTTTCTTCATGGGAATGGAGTTGGGTGGTATGTTGGGGAATAGCGGAGGCAGTAGCATTTACTTACTACCTCCACTCAAGTGCTTATTGTTCTTGTGGAATTTCTACGACCAAACCGTCTAAGGCATTGCTGATGCGAACCTGACAGCCCAAACGGCTTCTTTCAGTTCTTGGAGCTACCGCCCCCTCCAACATTTCATCTTCTTCCTCTTCCATTTCGGGGAGTTTGTCAAGGTAATCCTCAGCTATGTAGCAATGACAAGTGGCGCACATGCAAGAACCTCCGCACTCGGCGATAATTCCTTTAATGTCGTTTTGAACCGCACCTTCCATAATCGTAGCGCCCAAAGGCAGTTCTACTTGGTGCTTGTTTCCGTCTGAATCGATGTAGGTAATCTGTGGCATATTGATAAAATTTAAATGTGTTTATTTTCCAATGGTCAAAGGTAATTTGACCGGTGAGCGGAAGGTGGTAGATGGATTCCAATTCAACTCTTCCACGCTGATATAGTATTCAGGTATTTTGGTGAAAAACTCACCCATAGCAATCGTGGTAATCATCCGTGCAAACATATTGCCCAGGCACAAATGAACACCGCCTCCGAATCCCAAATGCCCTCTCGTATTTCTTTCCAAATCATACACGTCAGGATTTCTGAAAAAGCGCTCATCTCTATTAGCTGAACCGTAACAAAGCATGACGAAATCCCCTTTTTTCATTTGCTGACCATGCATCTCCAGATCTTTGGTCAAAACCCGCTTGAAACGCTGTGCAGAGGTATTGAAGCGAAGGGTTTCCTCGATTGCCTTTGGCATCAAACTGACATCGGCAGCTATTCTCCTACGGGCATCGGGGAAGGTGGCCATGTTGTAAGCCATCATGGATAAGAAACTGGAAAGCGATTCTACTCCTGCTAAAATGATCGTTGCAGAAGTCATAATAATTTCCGCTTCTTCCAATTTATCCCCATCAATTTCCGCCAAAATCAAGCGGGAAATCAAATCATCCTTCGGGCCTGCTCTCCGCTGACGCACAATGTCTTCTACATAGTTGGTCAAAAACTTAAAACCAGCGATATGTTCAGGGCCTTTCTGCCTGGTTTCTTGGTCTGATTGAATGGATAAAATCACATTCCTTCGAACCTCATGATGGTCCTCATCCGGTAAACCCATCATAGCAAATAGGGTTCCTACCGTTATCTGACTGGAAAAATCCTGCACAAAATCAAATGAGCCCATTTCCAACACCCGGTCCAAAACCTCTGTGACCAACTCCTTGGTAGGGTCCATCAGGTGCATTAAATTATTTTTGGCAAAGGCTGATTGGATAAGCTTCCGCAAGCGGTCATGACGGGGAGGGTCAGTAGTGCCTAGGGTTGAACCAGACCTGCCCGGAAGCTCATCTACCAGATTTCCTTGACTGGAAGAGAATGTTTCCCACTCTACTCCGGCACGCTTGATATCATCGTAGCGGGACAAAATCCACATATTCACATCATCTGACCAAAAACAAGGGTATTGGTCCCGTAATGTTTTGTAGAATGGAAAAGGGTCGGAGTCCATGATTGGACTATAGGGATTAAACTGGAATTTCTGTTCAGTGATGGTTTCCATGTGGCTATGAATTATTGTTAAATGAATTGTTTTCCTCCGTCGACGACGATAGTCTGCCCGGTCACATAATCGGATAAGGCACTGCTGAGGTACAAAACTGTCCCCACGATATCTTCGGAGCTTGAACTTCTTTTGATACTACCCCTGTCTACTCCATAGGTAGCGGCATTTTCCATGATGGAAAGACTGGCTTCCGTCAAGGTAAATCCAGGGGCTACTGCATTGACATTGATCTTGAATGGTCCGCATTCTTTGGCAAGCGTTCGGGTAAGCCCGATAACTGCTCCTTTTGAACTCACATAATGGGACCAATTAGGTGAACCTGACATAAACGTAGCAGAACTGATATTGACTATTTTACCGCCATTATCTTTCATGTAGGGAAAACAAGCTTTTGCCAGCAACCAAGGACCTTTGATATTGACCTGCATGACCTTGTCCCATTCCTTTTCTGAAATTTCGTAGAAAGGTGTACGACTCAAATTTCCATACATAGCAGCATTATTGACCAAAATATCGATGGAACCGAAGCTTTTGTGAATAGCCGCGATCACTTCTTCTACTTGAGCCGCATTGCTTACATCCATGGCATAGGCCAAGGCGGAGGCTCCCAGTTCCAGAGCAGTTTCTTGCGCTGCCTGTAAATTGATATCGCAAATGGCCACCTGAGCTCCTTTTTGAACAAAGGCTTCCGCAAAAGCTTTACCCAGTCCAATGGCAGCTCCTGTGATGATGACCGTTTTTCCTTTAAAATTTAAATCCATTACTGCTTGATTAATGTACCTGCATTCAGTTCTGTGTAGGCTACTTCCAAGAAAGACTTGGCCAGCCATTTTCCATAAGGAGTCAACAGCTTGGGCAGTACGTGTCCATCCAAAATGTCTAAAACCTCCGCCCTTCCAATTTCAAACCACTTCCCGATGGTGGCAACACCGTGAGGGGTATACCTCCACAATTTATCGGCATCCTTTACAATGGAATCTTCCAAAGACCTGGCTTCCGCGGTGGTGTCATGCCCATCAATAATGGCTGTCACTTGGACAATGAACTCCTTGGAATAACCATGTTTTTCCAAGAGTCCTGAGGCTATTTCCATCCCATATACTTCATGCGCACGGGTCAGTTCCGGATATTGATTATTGGGGCCAAAGGCTTTTAATATTTTGTCTTCCGGAATTTTGCTCCATCCGGTATCGTGCAGCATCATTGCTAACAGGCATACTTCTTTATCAGCATCTACATTCCAATCAAGGAGTAACTTCACCAACTGATAGGAATGGAGGGTATGTACATCGTTGTCTCGGATTGTCAGAAACTCCTTGGCTTCCTCCCAAATGGCGATATGATTTTCTTGAAGGATTTCCATATCAGTAGTTCAGGTAAATGGTTTTCAATTCGGTGTAGGCCTCCAAACCATGGATACCTTTTTCCCGTCCAATCCCACTCTGCTTCATGCCTCCAAAAGGCACCGAATGATAGGAACGTTGGATATTGTTGACCCAAACCGAACCCGCCTGCAACTGCTCCGCAATCCGAAGGCCTCTGCCGATATTATGGCTGAAGACGTACGCTGCTAATCCATATGGCGAGGCATTGGCTTCTTGGATGGCTGCTGCTTCATTTGTGAAGCTGGCTATTCCGATCACAGGTCCGAAGGTTTCTTCCCGCATGATTTTCATTTCCGGACTCGCCTCTGCTATCAGGGTAGGCTCTAAGAAAAAGCCCTTTTCATAGATTCCTCCTGTTCTTCGTTTGCCACCTGTCAGGATGCGAGCGCCCTTGCTTTGGGCATCTTCAATCTGTTGGAAAGCATTGGCGAAAATTTTCTCATTGACCATTGGACCTAAATCGCAATTATCTTCGATTCCAGCTCCCAAAGTCAGTTTTTCGGTTGCTTCCTTCATTTTTTGGCAGAATTGCTCATACAGGCTTTCGTGTACATAGACGCGATTGACCCGGTAACAAAACTGTCCCGTGTTGGCAAAGCCATGCTTGACAATTGCCGGAACAGCCATGTCCAAATCTGCATCTTCACACAGGATGGCCGGTGATTGCCCTCCCAATTCCAAGGTTATTCTTTTATGTGTTCGGGCAGCTACCCCTGCAATGTGTGCACCTGTGGAAGTCCCTCCAGTGAAGGCTATTTTGGTAACTTTGGGATGGGAAACCAAGGCATCACCAATCTCCTTTCCATATCCAGTAATGACATTGAAAACACCTGCTGGATATCCAGCCTCCTCAAAACAGGCTGCCAAAGCCAAGGTACTCAAAGGTGTATCTTCTGAAGGCTTGCTGACCATGGTACAACCCATAACCAATGCAGCACCCATTTTGAAGGTCAATAATGTAATGGGGTAATTGAACGGAGTAATAGAAACAACCACTCCCAAGGGTTCTCTTGTTACTAGGACTTTTTCTCCTTCAACATTTGTCAAAGGAAAATAGCCTTTCATGCGCAAAGCCTCTTCTGCATAATATTCGAGGAGTTCTGCACTTCGGTTGATTTCATGAATGCAAGCAGTCAATGGTCTGCCCAGTTCCAAAGAAAGTTGGCGTCCGATGGAAGCACTTTGCTTACGCATGGAGGCGGCCAATTTCTTCTGAAGTTGCACTCGCTCTTGTATGGGTGTTTTCTTCCAAGTTTCAAAGGCTATGGCAGCTGCATTCACCGCAGCCTCCACATCCTCCAATCCAGAGCGGCACACGCTATTCAGGAGACTTCCATCCACTGGATTCAGCACATGCATTTCCTCTTGACTGAAGGCTGTCCATTCCCCGTTGATATAATTTTTCATGTCTTACAATACATGTGCGAGCAGCAAGGCTCTTGTGGCAGATAATTCTCTTTTGGCAATTGCTACAGATTCCGGCAGATGCAGCTGCTCAATATTGGTATCTTCCAATCGTTGGGCATATTGCGCGGGAGTCATTTTAAACCAATCACAGGCTACACTTACCCCAGTGACGGCAAACCTCCATAACTTGTCAGCATCCCGGACAATTTCATCCTCTTTGGATTTGGCAAATTTGCGAGTGTCATGCCCATCGATGATGGTGCAGACCTTTTCGATGAATTCCTCATCGTAGCCCAAACTTGCCAATAAAGGTTTGGCATATTTCACTCCTTCAGATTCGTGCAGGTAGCGCACATCCGAAGTCAGGATATCAGGTCCGCTGAAACCTTTTTCAAAGATTTCCTCTTCATCGATTGCATACCAACCAATATCATGCAGGATGATTCCCGCAGCTACGACTGCCTGATTCACTCCTGGATAGTGTTCCATCAACTCCAAGGCAAATCGGTACGAGAGGGGGATATGCACGTCGTTTTTACGGACGCGCATATATTTCTCTGCTGCTTTGAATAAGGCTTCGTATGCAGGTTTATGCAAAGGATGCATCATCACGCTTCTACTAATTCCTCTAATATCTCTACGGTACCTTTCCCTCCATCTACCCGGATTTTCATCCCTGTTTTGATTTGGGTAGAAGCCGAACCGGTTCCTGTCACCGCAGGCAGACCGTACTCTCTACACACAATCGCTGCATGGGACATCATTCCTCCAATATCTGTGACGGTAGCCACAATTTTATTGAATACAGGGGCCCAACTTGGTGCTGTAACCCGCGTCACGAGGATTTCTCCTTGCTTTAATTGGTCTAGGTCGGAGGCATCGTTGATGATGCGGGCATATCCTTCCACCAATCCTGGGGAGGCGGCCATGCCTTTCATATGACTGGATTTTTCATCTCCTCCCAGCCAAGATTCCACTGCTTCAGTGGTGATTCCCCATAACATGATGGTGAATGGTTCAGTCACCACTTTTGGAGGATTATTGAAGGCTGGCTGCGGTGGTGCCGTGGCCAAAGCATCTACAATTTTCTTTCTGCGGTTAATTTCATCCTGCAAGACTGCCGGACCAACGGAAGGAACACCTACCGCCCAGCTATTGCCATAATCAAATAATACCTGAAGGATTTCCTCTCTACGGAAGTAGTACATGTCGGATTCCTGTTGCCAGAAACCTTGTTCTTTGAGCATGCGGCTGAGTTCGCGGGTTTTTCTCCAGAATACCCCCATCGCCCAATGCTCTATATAGAAATTATGGTTCTCTACGTAGGGGAATACCACTCTGGCAAGCCCTAATTTTCCTTCGAAAATTGCTCTTGCTTCATCATCCAAGGACTCAGCATATTCCATAGTGATTCTATCACGTTCTGCTTCCAAGGCTTCGGTAGGTCTATCAATTACTTCACCTTTCAGCAGTTTCTTTACATAGTTTTTCAAATAGCCATAAGGAATATCCAAATGCTCAATCCAATACTTATCAGAGGAATAGAAGCCATTGCCTGAGGTATAGTTAAACCAAGGATGCTTTGCTTTTTCCCAAGCCTGTAACCACTGACCGCCATTTTCTTCCAAAGCAATGCAGTGAAGTGCCTCATTGACATCTTTCTTTTCAAAGCATTTGGCTAGATTTAACGATACCGCCAGCTTAGCCAATTTCTTCAATTCATCATCTGGTCTGAAAAGGTCAACATCAATACCTTGAACCATTTTAGCAACCGACAAATCAGGGATTCCAGGGAACACTTCCTTGCAGAATCCAAAGAAATCCAAGTAGGCCGCATAACCCAAGTTCAAAAATTCAAAATGGTATTGCCAGGTTTCGTAGCAAAGGGAAATCAGCTTATTGTAATCGTTGATCATCTGAAAGGTAGGATCGAGCCCTACTCCACCTTTGATTGCCTGTATATCCACCCGATCAGGAAGCGGTTCAAAATGAATGCTTTCCATATCGTCAATGACGCGTTTTACTTTTTTATGCCAGTTTTCCAACAGCTCATTCCAATTTTGGAAATAATAGCCGGCTCTTTCCATGAATTCAGGGACCCTTCCTTCAATAAATTCAGGGCTGACAGCTACCGGGCTCATGTAGCAGTAGCCATTGTGGATTTTAAAATCAACCCCATTGGCTGGAGGAATCACATAATGCCTGGAATTATATTGGGAAAGACATTTGACAGCAAACTCCACTGTCATGGCATCGAAAGGCTTGAACACATTTGGCCAGTGTTGGGAGTCGCAAAAAAAGAATTTGTCTTCCTCCTGTTCTTTTAACTGCTCTTGAAATACCAAGAAATACGGATACAATTCTTTCCATCCTTCAGATCCTTTAGGAGCACTGTGCGCGTAAGGACTGATAAATTTTTTCTTTTTGTCGGTCATAATGGTGTTTATTGATTGGGTTATTTTTTTGCACTTAAAGGGTTTATCAGCGATCCTACGAGTCCTTGCATTCCGGACATGTAGTGTTTTTTGGTTTCCGTCTTTTTGTTGGACCACACGGTCTCAGGACGGCTTTGCAGCAAGGTAAAAGCTTCTTCACCCTCCGCATCGGCGTCCAATGCCCATTCGATATCCTGTGGACAGCCGTAATGTTTCTCTATGCGTTTGGCGATTTTGCTGATAAAAATCAATTCATCTCGAGTGAGGCAAGCTTCGGTAGCTTTTATCGGATCCACTTCAATTTCTATTACACGCTTATTGGCAGGGTCAGGAATCAAGGCAATCTTTTTATCCTGAATGGAAGACTCCACCAATTCAAAAATCACCTTATCCATCAAGTAATTATCTGGGGTCACAGTCCCTGAAACCACACTCTCTCCCAAGCCATAGGAAGCCTCAATGGCAATTTTAGTACGGTCTCCATTGGAAGGATTCAAGGTCATGGTCACTCCTGCTACTCGTGCATTGACCATTTTTTGCACCACTACGCTCATGTGCACATCTTCCTCCGGGATATTATGGTCCTTTCTGTATGCAATGGCACGGCTCGTGTACAAGGATGCCCAGCACATTTTGATATGGCTTAACACCTCATCTTCTCCCACGACCCACAAGTAGGTATCCTGCTGTCCTGCAAAGCTAGCATCTGGCAAATCCTCCGCTGTGGCAGAAGAACGAACAGCTACCGGAAGTTCATCCGACTTGCCATATAGCTCGCATAATCTTCGATAACTTGCTAGGATGTCTTTTTGAATATCCGCTGCAATGGCTTTATTCAAAATCTGATTTCTGATTTCCCCTGATAACTTATCCAGGGCAGACATATTTTTGGTATCCAATTTGGCCAAGGATGTAAAAAGCCCTTTGGCAGTCATCAAATCCTGAATAAACGCAACAAACGCATCTGTGGTCACACAGAAACCTTGTGGCACCGGTAGATCTGCTTGGGACATGCTGGCCAAGCTCTTTCCTTTCCCTCCGAGACTTTCTAGTTGTTCGGGCTTAGCATCTTTGAAAAACAGGCTGTAAGTGGGGTTCATGTTAAGTTAATTAAAGGTTTACCATTGTACCTGAAGGGCCTGCGGGGCTCTAAAGGATGTATTAGGTGCAAATGTGAATGTTTGATTAGGTGTCAAGTGAAGGTTTGGAATTCGGTCTGTAAGTTCCTCGAGAACTACCTTAAACTCCAGTTTAGCCAAGGGAGAACCCAAACAAAAGTGGATACCAGAGCCGAAAGACAAATGTGTTCCGGCATTTCCGCGGGTGATGTCAAAACTTTCTCCGTTTTCGTACATATCCTCGTCTCGATTGCCTGAACCCATCACCATCAGGATGTTTGCTCCTTCCGGAATCATCACCCCTCCTACTTCGGTGGCAATTTTACATTTCCTTCTCCAGGATAAAATGGAAGGAGAATATCGCAACACTTCATCGACTGCTTTTGGGATGAGTGCTTTATCCTGTTTGATTGCCTCCCAGCTTTCGGGATGTACCAGCAATTCACGTATGCCATTTCCAATCAAAGAGGTAGTTGTCTCGTGACCTGCAAAGAGTTGGCTGTAACAGATGGCAGCAATCTCTCTATCTGTAATTTCATGCCCTTCGGCCTGCAAGACTACCAAGTCACCTGGAAGGTCATCTTGCATTTTTTCTTTTCTATCGCTGACCAATTTTTGGCAGTAATTCCAATAACGAATCATGTTTTCGGCATGCATCATCTGCGCATCTTCATCCAGATCTCCCCAAGTAAGGAGCAATCTACTTTCTGCCCAACTTTTCACCTGTGCTACATCGCTGTCAGGTACACCCAGTAGTTTAAAAATCACCAAAGCTGGAAGGTCATAAGCCAGTTCAGAAATCATTTCTGCCTGATTTTTACCTGCCCTCAATTCCTCAATCATACGGATAGCTATATTCCGGATTTCAGGCTCTAGCTTTTTGATACGGGCCAGATTAAATGCCATGCTGACAATCCTCCGAATACGGGTATGATCAGGGGGAATTCTTCCGGAAAGACCCGACAAGCCTACTAATCCAGCAGAGTCCATCAAGGCTTTTGCTTTGGGGGCAATTGGCTTAAAGGGGCTTTGTGCATTTTCAGAACTGAAAGCCTGCCAATTCCCAAAAATTGCTTTGACATCTTCATACTTGGATACTACATAATACCCCAGCTCCTCACTGAAAAAAATGGGACACTTCTCTCTGACTTCTTTGTAAAAAGGAAAAGGATTGGTGAGGTCAAATGGTTTGTAAGCTGCGTTTAATTCCTTGTGATAAGGACATTGCTCGATTCCTGCATTCATGTCGTTTTGGGTTTATGAAGAATTCTCTGCAATATCCCATCAATTCCTGGCTTGTATCCATTGATTTTAAAAAATTACTTGTACTTTTATTACATGAGTGTAAAATATTTTAAATTCACAAATCATTGAGTTAGCAGCCTACTCAAAACACTCTACTGCAAATCACGTCTTAATCCATTTAAATAAAGTTTTCACATCGAAAACAACAGAAAATCCTGAAAATCCACACAAAACAAACTCTTGCACTTTTAACCAGCATCAGCCATGAAAAAAATCGATAATTATGTATTGTATGGGGAAAGCAAACAGGAAATCCTTCCAGAGTTTATTCACTGCGAATCCATCGATGCTAGAAGCCGAAATCATGACTGGGTCATCAAACCTCATTTGCATAATCGCTTGTATCAGTTTGTGATTATAGAAGAAGGCTCATTTGAATTTACCTGCGGCCCTACTGTGCAACACATAGATGAACCCTGTCTAATAGCCATGCCTGCGAATACCTTGCATGGGTATTTATTCACCCCCGATATCAAAGGAATGGTGCTCACACTTTCCGATGAGTTTGTCGAAGAAATCCTGAACCCACAACCCCATGTATTATTAGAAATCGAAAAGCCTCGTGTAATTTTCAGCAGTTGGAACAATGAGCGCTTTGGTCTGATGTCACGGCTATTCAGAAGAGCTAACAATGAGTTACTAACTGAATATCAAGGAAAATCTTTGGCCATCAAGTCCTATTTATCCATCCTTTTCGTGGAGTTTTACAGGATGATTTTGGAAAACAGACACAATACCTATAAAGTAGTCAATACCAATATCAAGTTTTTCCGATCCTTTATGACACAAATCAAACGCTATTACAGCAATCGGTTATTTAAAGGAGAAAACGTCGATAAAAAGTTAACCGTGGCTTCCTTGGCCGATGCCATGGGAATCTCAACTGTCCATCTGAACCGTGTTTGCCAAGCCGTAGCTTCCAAATCACCCATGCAGGTCATTCATGAGTTTATCCTAAACGAATCCATTCGATACTTAGAGCAAACCGATTACAGCATAGCTGAAATCAGTTATAAGCTAAAGTTTGAAGACCCAGCTTATTTCTCCCGCTTTTTCAAAAAGTTTACCGGGAAAAGTCCCTCAGAATTTCGAGACAAGATAGAGGTTGCATAAGTTTATTTATTAGCACGCCGCATGTTATATCATTAATAGCTATTTAAAAAGTCTAAACCTCCAATCGATAAAACGGTAAAACCTTAATAGCAAAACCGTCTTGCTAAAATTCATCCTCTTGATTGAAAGTAACTTTATTGTTTACTAAACAACACTATTGTGGTTTAGTAAGAAACAACTTTCCATGCAATCACCCGATGGCACGGAAAAAAACATTAATCACCTTCCGATTTATAGAAAATAAAGATAAAACCATTTTCTGAAGAAAATAGGTAATATCATCCTATTTGCGGATATCGACCTAATTTCTTGCAAGAACATCTACTTTGGGAAGCATGAAGATGGTCTAGGCGCACATCAATCTAAAAAATAAAAGTTTCAAATCCTTTTTTGTTGCTTTGTATGATTGCTTTTGCAGGAAGTAAGCAGAAGGTTTATATTACCAAGTGTAATTGTAATCTAAAGCGATCATGAAATTCTTACTGAAAATTGTTTGTACAGTTCTCCTGATGGGGAGTTTGCAAGCCCAAGAGATGGGTTATTACATGCAACCTTCCATTCATGGGGAACTTATTGTATTTGTATCTGAAGGGGACCTATGGAAAGTGTCCACGAATGGAGGAAAAGCCACAAGACTCACCACCCACCACGGTGAAGAATCTTCCCCTAAAATTTCACCGGATGGCAAATGGGTAGCTTATGCCGCCTCCTATGAAGGACCCACAGAAGTATATATCATCCCTATCGACGGAGGCTTGCCCAGAAGGCTTACCTATGAAACGGCCCCTTCCATTCCAACAGCCTGGAAATCCGCTGAGGTATTGGCTTATACCACCAACCAATACGCCACCTTACCCAGACTTCAAACGGTTACTGTGGATATTCAAAATGGAAAGCGGGAAATCCTTCCCCTAGAAATGGCAGCCGAAGGAAGCTTTTCAGAGGATGGCAACACCTATTTTTTCGTTCGTCCGACCTTTCATAATAATGTCACCAAGCGTTACGAAGGTGGAACAGCCCGACAAGTCTGGAAATACACAGAAAATACACCTGAAGCCATCAAACTGACCAAGGATTACAAAGGAGAGGACCACCGTCCCATCTATCATCAGGGGAGGGTGTATTTCATTTCCTCCCGTGATGGGATCCAAAATGTATGGTCCATGACCACAGATGGAGCAGATCTGCGTCAACACACTACCCAAGAGAGTTACGATGTACGTGAATTTTCCCTACAAGGCAATTCCTTGGCTTATCGCGTGGGCGCAGATATCCATGTCATGGACCTCAGCGCCAATACCGACAAGCAACTCGCTATCCATCTTAGTTCCGACTTTGAGCAGATGCGGGAAAAATGGATCAATAATCCTGAAACTTACATCACTGGCATTTCTGTCAGCAATGATGGAGAACGGGTCGCATTAACTGCAAGAGGAAGAGGTTTTATACTGCCAGCGAAAGAAGGCAGAATTGTGCGCTTGGACAGGAAAGATGGCGTGCGTATGAGAGATGCAGAGTTCTCTCCTGATGGCAAGAGCATTTATGTATTCTCTGATGAAAGTGGAGAATTTGAAATTCATCAGTACGACAGCAAAGGAATGGACAAAGGAAAGCAGCTTACCAAAGATGGCACAACCTTACGCTTTAACCTGACACCTTCTCCGGATGGAAAGAAAATTGCCTTTACAGACCTGAATAGAGATTTGTGGATTTTAGAACTTGCGACAGGCAAACAAGTAAAAGCCTCCACCAACAGGGAAGGTATCAGCGGATCCATGGCTTGGTCTCCTGATAGCCAATGGTTGGCATTTTCCCAATCCGCTTCCAATACTTTCAACCAGATTTATGCTTATGAATTTACAACAGGCAAACGCATTGCCATGACCTCGGACCGGGCCAATAGTGTCAGCCCGCAATGGAGCCCGGATGGAAATTGGTTGTATTTCCTGTCTGATCGAAATTTCGAAACCAAGGTGGGTTCGCCATGGGGTACCCGTCAACCGGAACCTTACTGGCACAAGCAAATGAAGATTTACCACATTTCACTGAAGAAGGGCTTGATCTCTCCTTTCCATTTCAATCATGAATTGAAAAAAGAAGAGAAAAAGTCAGAAGGTCCGGTGAAAGTTAGCATTGATGAAGATGGCCTGATGCAGCGGTTGAGAGAAGTGCCTATTCCAGCAGGAAATTATCGTAATCTGGTGGTAACAGACAAAGCGCTTTATTACCTGAACGATGTCAATGATGATGGCAAAAATAACATTACCATGACCGAAATCAGTTCGAAAGTGGAACCAAAAACCTTTATCGATAATGTCAGAAGGTTTGTCACCTCGGCCAACAATCAATACATGCTCGTCACCGTGGGGAGTAATCACCATGTGGTCGAACTCAAGACCTCTCCAATTTCCAATTTGGCAGAATTTAAATTGGATTTGAGCAAATGGAATTTCTCCATTGATCCCCGCGAAGACTGGATACAGCTATACACCGATGCCTGGAGAATGGAACGGGACTATTTCTACGATCCTAATATGCACGGGGTCGACTGGGACAAGATGTATGAAAAATACCTCCCTCTTGCAAAAAGAGTAACAACCCGAGCTGAGTTATCCGATGTCATGGGTGAATTGATCGGGGAATTGAGCGTGCTACATGCCAGTGTGGGTGGCGGAGACCTAAGAAGAGGACAGGACCAGGTGAGCATGGGCTTGCTAGGTGCTAGGATATCAAAAAATGAGCAATTGCAAGGTTTTCAAATTGATTACATCTATCAAACCGACCCTGACTATCCCGATGAGCAATCTCCGCTTGCCCATCCTGATATTGATATTCCAGTAGGCACCATCATTACACATGTCGATGGTCAAGCTGTTGCGGGAGCTTATGATTTGAATTACTTTCTGCGGGACAAAGCCGACAAGCAGGTTCGTCTATCTTTGAAAAGCAGTACGGGAGCGCCCTTGGATGATAAAATTCTAATACCCATAAATGCACGTGCCGAATCTAATCTACGATACAACGATTGGGAATATACCCGCCGACTGGAAGTTGAGAAGGCCTCTGATGGGGTTTTGGGCTATGTTCACTTGCGTGCGATGGGCGAAAGTGATATCAATCAGTGGTTTAGGAACTTCTATCCTCAGTTTAAAAAGCAAGGCTTGGTAATCGATGTCAGGCACAACAGAGGTGGAAATATTGACAGTTTTATTCTTTCCCGATTGATGCGGGAAGCCTTCTTCTACTGGAAAAATAGGGAAGGAGAGCCTTACTGGAACATGCAATATGCCTTCAGAGGACATTTGGTATTGCTGGTGGATGAATTTACTGCTTCAGATGGAGAGGCCTTTGCTGAAGGTTTCCGTAGACTCGAACTCGGACAGAGCATCGGTGCCCGTACATGGGGAGGAGAAGTGTGGTTATCAGGGGTCAATACCCTGTCAGATAATGGTGTAGCCCGAGCACCTATGATGGGAGTCTATGGGGAAGAAGGAGAATGGTTGATTGAAGGGGTAGGCTTTATTCCGGACATTGAGGTAATCAATTTGCCCAAAGCCACTTTTGAGGGGAAAGATGCTCAGTTGGAAGCAGCCATTGAGCATTTGAAGGAATTGATCAAAAAAGATCCAAGACCTGTACCAAGTCCTCCTACTTATCCTGACAAATCGTTTAAAAACAATTAATAAACACATTATTAAAACTAAAGGAGCTGGGAGAATTTCCCAGCTCCTTTTTGTTTAAAAAACCCCTTATTTAAATCACACATGATGATTATTATATTTTAAAATAAGGTCATTTTCACATATAGTAATCAAAACTATTCTTTAAATTTTTATATATTCAAGTTCTCAAACAAACACTTTATAAAATTTGATTTATGTATAAGTTTTTATTTGCATTAATTTTTGCGGTATTGGTTGCGCAGCAATCCTTTTCTCAGTCTCCATGTGACCCACACCCTCTATTTACTAAAATGCCAAATCATAGTATTTCTGGCTGTGAAGAGTACGAGTATGATAAAATAAATATTAGATACCAAGATGAAGACTGGAACTTGACCCAATATGAAAAGGCTGGATACTTGCTGAAAACCTATTACACATTTAACGGCGAGATGGGAAAAAACCCTTCCAACGCAATGATCTTCCAGAATTACATTCAGGCAATAAGCTCCAAGGGAGGCACAATAATTAATCAGGCCAATGCCAACCTTTACCTTCATTTCAAGTCAGCCGGCGATTCTTGGTATATTCACATTCAAAGTGACCAGAGCGGTTCCTATTCCGTTTATAGTCTAAGGGAAGAAAATATGAACCAATACATTGCCCTGTCAGCTGAAGATATCGCCAAAGAGATGCAGAGCAATGGAAAAGCAACCTTCTACGGAATCTATTTTGACACAGACAAATCAGAAATTAAGCCCGAATCTAATGAAACTTTGGAGCAAATGGCTAACTATTTAAAATCGAATACACAAGTTAATGTCTTTATAGTAGGTCATACTGACAACACCGGTTCTTTCGAACACAATCAGCAATTATCAGAAAAAAGAGCCGAAGCAGTGGTTACTTATTTGATTGAAAATCATCAAATTGTTGCAAGTAGATTAAAGGGGTATGGAGTATCTTCTCTATCTCCAGTTTCAGCCAACACCTCGAAAGAAGGGAAAAGCAAAAACAGGAGAGTGGAGATGGTATTGAAATAATCTTAAATTTGAACTTAGCTTTCCACATTTGTCCAATAAGAAATCCATTTTAATATTGCTTCAAAAAGCCTCTGATGTATAAAAATTCAATTGCAAAGATTTGCTTCTATTTTTTATGTTTTTCAATTGTGCTTCAAAATTGCACATCTAAAAATCCTGACCTACTAGCTCAACACAATTTGGGGTTTGAAGTTTGGACTAATAAATCGGGTTTATCAGATGGTTGGAGTACCTGGGGAGATAAAAAGGTAGAAATCGACTCTACATTTTCTTATGAAGGGAAATACTCGGGTAAAATTTCATCAATTTCGGATAAAGAGTCTTTTGGTGGAATAGTTTATAAAATCCCAATTAAATGAATAATAGGTGACAGTGTTCGATTAGAGGGGAAAATCCGATTTGAAAATATTTCAGAGGGTTTTGTTGGTTTAATCCTTAGAGTTGAAGATAATGGAAATACCGTATACTTTGAAAATCTTCAAGACCTAAATCTGAACGGAACTAAAGATTGGAGCACTTATCGAATTACATTACCACTTGGATTTGGAAAGGATAATTTAACTATAGCAGGAATTATACAAGGAAAAGGAACAGCTTGGTTTGATGACTTTATGGTTGAGATAGATGGTAAGGATATCAATAACTTCGAAATACCTAATTTAAGACCAGAAATTTTTGAATCGGATACTATTTTTGATAAAGGATCTAAAATTATTTTGAGCCAGATCACGGAGCAACAAATTAAAAACTTGGCGATCACTGCCAAAATATGGTCTTTCCTTAAGTACTATCATCCCGAGGTGAATGCAGGTAAGTTTAATTGGGATTATGAATTATTTAGGGTTTTACCTGAAATACTTAAAGCAAAAAATGATAAACAGAGAGACCAATCCTTTTTAAAGTGGATCAAAAATTTAGGGACTGTTCCAACTTGTGGCCCTTGCGTTGAAGTATCTCCTGACTCTTTTTCTATTGGGAATTTTGATTGGATTGAGCAGGAAAATATTTCAAATGAGGTAAAAACAGCTTTAAAATAGATTTTTCAAAATAGACTTAGAGGTTAAACCTACCATCCAAGGTGTCAGGGAAGGTAGAGACGAAGTACTGGAAAAAGCGATTGAACTCTTAAAAAAATAAAATTATGATGAAATTCAATTGGTCAAATGGGAAGGAGAGTGGGAAGTTGTTGGAAATAGATTTAATCAAGATATGAGTATTTCAGAATTTTTAGAATTCATGTCTTTAACTATGGGTATAGAAACAGATAATTGGGAACTGCGTGCCATTTTCACTAATCATTTACCTTCTCCACATCCAACTATTATGCATTATTATTCAGCAAGATATGTTTCTGGAGAAATTACACCACCAGAGGATTGCACTCATATTGGTTGGTTCAGAAAAGATGAAGCTATGGAGGCTATTCCTTATCCAATATTGAAAGAAATCCTCAATGCAATCCATGAAAATCCCAAAACCCTAATTACAGGAAAAGGAAGAGTATATTGGATAAAAATGGAGTAAGGCAAGAGGAAATGATTGAAAAACCCCATGCTTTTAATACAGCATTTTAATCAGCCGAATGATCCTATTTTGAGAATGAAAAGTCGTATCCTTCATTTTTTTACTGGTGAAGATACAGACCATTTGATTATATGGTTTTTTTGTTGATAGAAAGAGAATTAGAAAACATCCACTACTCAACTTAAAAATTTAACTGAAGTTGGACCATTAACGATCTTGCGGGCAGCCAGGTATTAGCATCAGCTACACCTGAGGCGTAGTATGCATAAAATGTCTCCACATGGTCATCAACATTCCAAACAGGCTTCCCATGTAGGCGTGGCTCTGGGTCCGCACCCGAAAATCTCGTGAGGTAAAATAGGTTGTTTCCAATCATAGAAAGTCTGCTATTAATTTTAGTACGTCCGAAAGTGAGGTCAAACGTTCGTGAGACAGATAAAAATTGAAGGTTAAGAAAACTGGAATTTTCCACAAAATACGAATTGAAGGTATTTTGGTCTGTCAAACCTAGATTTACCAATTCTTGGGAACTCCTAACCCTATTTAATGCGAAAAAGTTGACATTTCCATAGCGATAATTCGTTTCATGAGCAAAGACATGGCCAAATACCCCCCTGAAAAAAGCATCCATAGACCATTTCCCAAAGCTTAATCCATGATTCCAACCCATCCACCAACGAGGAATCGCTCTTCCAACGGGCCTGTATGCATCTTGCCAATTAGTACCGCTTGGATTTTGACTGAATACCCATTGCCCTGTATTTCGATCAATTCGTTGAAACTCCAACGCACGTACTGTTCCAAGCGCCTCCCCTGTGCGGAGGGTATTGAATTGGAAGTAGGGATTGCCACCAACTTGGCGGCTAACTCCTACATCTCTTCCCTCCCAAGAGACTAAATCAGCTTCCAAATTTGTCCATTCGGAATGCATCCAAGTCAGATTCAACCCGGATTGATACCTGACCTTTTGGCGATCCAGTATGGTAAAAAGCCAAGAAGATTCAAAGCCATAGTTTTCTATGGATGCAAAATTTTGGTAAGAAAAAGATAAAAAAGATAATCCAAAAGGATCACTAATGGTATCATCTGGCAACAATGCCATAAGGTCTGATGCTTGATTTCGGAAGATGGCATTTCGTGCCACAATCTTCCCTTTGGCAAAAGCTACATCTGCGCCCAATTCCCAAGCATTTGAGCTCTCCCACCGTAAATCAGGATTGGCAAAATGTCTAGGGGTGATTTGTTCCCCTACATCATAGATCGTTTGACTCAATCCTGACTGATCTGGTGCCAACCCGGTGTAGCTTAGCTTTGCAAAAAGCCTCAATCGATCTCCTGCAGCATAAGAAACATCCATTCCCCAAAAATTTCCCCATCCTGCATTTGACCCTAGATGAGAAGCACGTTCAGGCTGGTAACGGAAGTCAATCGCTAGTTTATCTTGGAAAAGCAAATTAAGAGAAGCCCCAAAGGATTCAAGTGTGAACTCTCCGAGTTCTTCTGCTAAATTTTCTCTGGTAGTTGCCGTTTGGTCCAAATTGATCAATCGCTCATTGTAGCCATGCCATACATAATTTATTCCTTGTCTCGCATATCTTAATCCGGGTGTGATTTTCCAATTACCCAAATCCGCATGATATTCTGTAGTAAACTCCAACAAACTTCGCTCATGGCTACGTTCACGATAGACTAATGGGAAAATTGTCTGAGAAATACCAGCTCGATTACTGTAGGTTCGTTCTTGAACCATTTCTTTCCCAACTTGTCCATATCGGGAGCTAACGCTCCATCGATCGGTCAATTTTGCAGTTACATTGGCTTGAAAGAAATGCATCTTAGTCTCTACCCTATTTCGCTCTTCCTCCATACGTATCCAAGGATTTCCTCGAAATCGTGTAAATGCCTCAAAAGGCTCTTCTAAAGGCCAGGTAGGGTTCATTATCATTCCTTCAAAAAAATCACTGTTACCAATTCTTGCTTGACGATTGACTCTCAATCCGCTGAGGTCTATTGAAACCCTATCATCCCACATGGTATATCCCAAATTTCCGTATAAGCTTAGTTGGTCAAAACCTGTATGTGGCTGTATACCTTGTACAGTGCGGTTGCTTAGTTTGGTGTCCACATAAAAATTATCCTTTCGGTAGCTCCCTTGCACGCCTGTATGCATAGACCAAGCATTTCTACTGAGCGCATCCTCCCAATTAGTATTTGTATTCCCGTCTGGATGGCCAGGCAACTTTAAGGCCCTGTATTCCTGGGGAGTAAAGACATCATAGCCTCGTTGATGGCTTTCCAATGCCGCTGATTGAATCAAACCTACTGTCCAACCTTCCTTTCTTACTTGTTTGGAGCCAATATTTACCACTCCTGCACCTGCTTGCATTCCCCATGAAGCAGCCTGTGCCCCGTTTACAAGACTAATGGTATCAATTAAAAAAGGATCGACAAACTCCCAAGTGAGTCCAGGCATTCCATCCATGACCAACAAAGGTCTCATCCTGTTTTGATAGGTATGAAAGCCCCTATAGATCATGTCAAATGAACCGTTTGGATTGGAGCCAGGCCTGCTGATCAATATGCTTGGTATCTGGCCCTGAATAGCATGGGGCAACGAAAAAACAAGCCCTTCGTTGAAGTGAACTTCTTGTACCAACAATGTATCAATTTTTTGCCCCTTGAGAACAAGTGGAAAACAGGGCAGGAATAAAAGAAATAGAATGAATCTTTTGAGTAGCATCAAATGGGCAAATATGACTAATAAGTTAAAAAAAGAAATGAACAAATCATTAAATATTAGGGACTTTCGCCAACCTACAAGCTGAAACCAAATTTTCTTCCTACTTTTGCACCCTAATTCAATTTTACAATGATTAATATTCGGAATATCGCGATTATCGCACACGTTGACCACGGTAAGACCACCCTGGTGGACAAAATTATCCATGTTGTTTGGTATTCATGCACATTAAAAATACCAATTTATCCCAACTAAAATTATTCTCCCCAACAAACTGTAGGATTCCTGAAAAAACTGGTTGGGAGTAAATCTGGCCATGGTAAAACTATCAGTGTTCAGTAAATTTCTACCTTCTGTATAAAAGTTAAGTCTTTCCCTCATATTATATTCAATGCGGTAATTTACAAACTGGAAATTCTCCTTCTCAATCCCGAAATTTTCTAGAATCAACCTCCCTGTCATCTTGCCAAACTTTGATCTGAGGATCAGGGTTTGATTAGAATTCATGAAATTGTTTTTAAGAACTTCATCTCCTTGCAGGATATTCATACGGTTTTGTTGGAAGTACCCTTTGAATTCTACGTTTACAGGGCCTTTAAAAGCGGATGAATAACGATACCCTACTGATGGAGTAATACTAGAAGAAAACCGTTCAAGCCCATTGACAATTTCCTCAAATCCGGATTGCCAGAGGTTAAGATCTAGCCGAACATTCCCTCGGATGGGGTAAACCAGCTTATCTACCTTCACCATGATCCCTTTAGAATCATTGAGGGTTGTTCTACCTAACCGCATAAAAACGATTTCGGGACGAAGCTCCATGGCATTGAGTGTCCAAAGCGTGGGGTTTCTAAGCCAGAATAAATTAGTATTAACAGATATTCTCCTTTTGAAAATATCACTGTAATGATGGCCAAAAAAGAAATTAACCTGCCTGTTCCAATCTATAAGGTTCTTTCCTTGCTGCGCTGTCCTAAAATCCAAAAACAAGGGTCTGTCGGCCATAGCACTACCATAAAGCGGCTGAACTTCAATGCTAAATCCCACATTGATGACATTGTCATCATCTAATTTTACCAAAACCACAGCATCACGTTGCCAATTCCATCTTGACTTACTCTCGTCTAGAAAAGTCTCCATTAATTGCTTTTCTATACGATAGGAAAAATTCAGGTTAATCTTCCCCTTTTCCAATGTTAATTTTTGATAAAATGAAGGTGTTCTTGAAAAAATTCCAACCAATCCATCTTCCTCACCTTGTAATTCACCGTTTAGGCTATATTCCTGGTGATGATAGGAGAGTTGGTTTTCAAACCTGATGGATTTCCCTGATTTAAGCCACCTGAGCTGAACTCCTGATTGTAGCATCTGATGGTCAAGGAACTGTGAAATATCCTGAACTTCTTCTATGGTATTGTTCTGTTCAACCAATAAACTGGCGTTCAAAGATTCATGCATCGTTTCTCTTCGGGTAAATACCCCAAAGACAAGTGCGTTATTTTCACCAATCTTTCTTGTAAGTTCCATTACCGCATTCCAGGTGTTGCGTCGGTTGGTCATTTCCTGAATGCGGTTTTCCACGAAATTGCCCCCGTCAAAAAACAAACTTTGCCCTAAAAAATTATCATGGAAATGGAGTAAATTATCAATCCTGATCCCTGTTTGGTTATCCAAGGCTATATCCCCTTTGAGCCGGTGCTCAATCATCCGCGGTCTTCTGAACAGTGTATCTGCCTGCCTGATACGGAAAGGCTGATCCAACAGGAATTCTGTTGCATTTTCTTTGAGGAAATCATTCCGGTCAGCATATAGATTGAAATTGGACACCAGAGAAATATTGTCCTTTGCCCGATAGGAAAGATTGATAGTGCCAAGCCTCTCTCTATTTGGATTTTCGTACGTAGTTTTAAGAAAATATGGAATATATCGGTTTATATGCTGTAAGGGCGACCATAACCAATCTTTGGCAAAGTTGGAAAGTTCTTCCACTTTCCTTTCCGCTGATTGGTCCTCACGACGGATACCCGCATTATTGCTAGTGCCAAGCAGGTATGCTTTGAATTTCCCTTGGTATGAAAAAATATTGGCCAGACCATTGTGTGCTTCAGGCCCAAGTCCAAGCTCCAAGTTTCCGAAAAGAAGCTGTTTCCTGTCTTCCTTCACTCCCAAGTTGAGCACTGTCTTTTGACCTGCTTCCACCCCTGAGAGGAAACGGTTGTCCTGAAAGTTCTCGATCACCTGTACCTCGTTCAATACAGATGGGTCCATACTTTTGATGGCAGCCTTGTAATTTTCCCCAATGAGGTCATCCCCGTCGAGCATGACCTTGTCAATCCGCTTGTTTTTGAAAAAAACCTCCCCGCTTTCCTCCACCCTAAAGTTGGGCATGTTTTTCAGTACTTCAAAAAGTGAGCGGTCACCTTCCTGCATGTATTTATCTACTTGATAGATGGTAGTATCATGACGGACTACAGCAGGGCTAGACTCTAGTATAATCACCTCATTGAGTTTGATGTCCTCTTTTTCAAGAAATACCTTCACTTCTTCTGATACTTGGCCTGGCTGAATGGCAATAAACTTACTGCCATAACCTAATGAAGAAATTTTAAGCAAATAATCCTTGAGCTCTTGGATTGGAATTGTGAAATTCCCGTCCACCCTTGCAATTGTAAATCCCACCATACTACTGTCGCTTGTATCCAATAATTGTACAGTTGCTGAGGGGATGGGCCGACCGGTATCCTTATCCAAAACCAATCCTAGGATTATTTCTTTGGACTGGGCATAAGTACCTACCGAATACAACCAGAAGTGTAAAAATAAAAGAAAAAGCCATTTATTTTTTCCCATTATACAATTTAACAGAAAAGACAATATTGGCTTAATAAATATAAAATAGCTTTTTAATAACACTCTCTCTCTTCAATGTGAACTTCAGCATCATCTGGAAGATTCATTTGTGCCCTCAAAAAGTCTTTGAATTTTTTAACTTCGGATTTTTGGGCATCTCCGAAAGCAGCAAAGGTTTCGAACAATTTGGAAGTGACAGGTTTAAAATCATTAAAGATCTTCTTTGGTTTTGCTGGATATTCGACTTTCGTTGCTTGAAAATTTTCACCAACTGTATCATTATTCAACTCAAGAATCAACCCAGGTAGACCGGTAATTTTCCATGGACCAGCCGAAATCGAAATATCAGATGCGAACCATGCTGTGTAATCGGCACAGCGGAAATGTGTTTTAGCTTTTCTACATTCAAACCCTAAAATCATTTTTCTCTCTTCTGTAATATTCCACTGTAATTCAGGGATTTCATCTTTTACCAAAACATAATCTTTATTTGCTAAAAATTCTGTTGATAACAATTCGTTCTTTTTATGTTCAATGGAAACAAACCCTATTTCAAAAGACTTTTTTTGGTTGGATAAGTTTTCTTCTAAAAATTCATTCCAGCGATTCTTAATTTCATCAGTTTGATAAAAATAACGTGAACCATTAAAGTCAGCGAATAAAACCCCAAGTATCTCCCTATCTCCTCTTGTAACTGAGTATTCTACAAGTAATTTTCTTTCATTTTCAATATATTGGAGAGCTACAAACAATATTAATAGTCCCAAATTTAAGATTTTGGATAAGGCCATTTTTAATAAATCTAAATTTTTATTGAATTAAACCGAGGGTTAAGTAATAAACCCTCGATTCAGACAAGTTTATGCAATAGGAGGGCATGTGACACAGCAATAGGTAATAAAAACCGGATTTCCATTAATTACCTTATCGGTTTCAACTGTGCACCACCGAAAACAACAACCAGTGGCCTCTAATTCCTCATCGACAACAGTCTCCATGTTGACCTCTTTAAACAGAGGTTCGTTAGGCTCTAGACCTTTTTCATTACCTGCGAAACTCATAATTGGAAGTCCAAATAAGATTAGAAATGAAAAAACTATTTTTAAGATTATACGTTTCATTTTGTTTTTTTAATTTGTTGAAAATTATTTAATTATCTCCTAGGAACATTACAAATTTACCCCCCCCCCACATTAAAATTTAGTTAAACTAGATTAAAAAAGAACTTCAACTAGTCGAATAAATCACAGTTTTCTATCAGCTTTTAACTTCGAAATATATTGGGAACTGACCTTGAAGTATGAAGCCAGATGTTTTTGGGGAATCCTTATCCATAATCCCGGATAAGCTTGTTTAAAGCTTTCCCATTTTTCAAGAAACAACTTCTTCCCATTGATCAATTTCCATTGGAGGTTGTATTGGTATTTTAGCATGGAGATTTCCTTGAAAACATCCAGCACAAGCTGGTGGTCCAAGTCCCGCTCTTGGAAAAAACCCATTGAAAAGCTTATTATATTACAATCTTCCAATGCTTCAACTGTAAATGAAGACCTGAGATGACTTCCAAAATAAAATCCCGTCAAATAATAATTGCCTTCAAAAATAAACGAATTGGTAAATTCACCCTCACCATCTTGATGATATTCCCTCAAAATTCCAGATTCTATCCAAAACAAATTTGCTAATACCTGTCCCTGTGCAAGCAACAACTGGCCTTTTTTCAACCCAATTACATCCATCCAAGGAGCTGCTTGATAATTGGGAAACCTTTTGAACACAAAATCAAAACCTTTCATAACAAAACAATCAAACAATCACCTAATATAATAACATTAGTTGTAACTTAAAACTTAAACCTCGTTTTTAATCCAATCTGCTCACATGAAGCCAAATGTTGAAATCCGCCTCTCTCTAGAAAATTAGTTGATAAAAGTTCCCAAATGATCTTACACATTCCATAGAATGAACAAATCATTAAATCTTAGGGACTTTGATAGGCTTGTAAGCTGAAACCAAATTTTCTTCTTACCTTTGCAGCCTAATTCAATTTTACAATGCAGAATATTCGGAATATCGCGATTATCGCTCACGTTGACCACGGTAAGACCACCCTGGTGGACAAAATTATCCATGCCTCCAAAATCTTCCGTGAAAACCAACAGTTTGACGATTTAATCCTGGATAACAACGACTTGGAAAGAGAAAGAGGGATTACCATTCTTTCCAAAAATGTATCCGTAAGATATAAAGACCATAAGATCAACATTATTGACACCCCAGGTCACGCCGACTTTGGCGGTGAAGTGGAAAGGGTACTGAAAATGGCCGATGGGGTAATCCTCTTGGTGGATGCTTTTGAAGGTCCTATGCCTCAAACCCGTTTCGTTTTGGGTAAAGCACTTGCTTTGGGTTTGACGCCGATTGTAGTCGTGAACAAAGTGGACAAACCAAACTGCCGTCCTGATGAGGTACATGAGGCTGTATTTGACCTGATGTTTAACCTAGATGCTACAGAAGAGCAATTGGAATTCCAGACGCTATATGGTTCCGCCAAACAAAACTGGATGGGAACTGATTGGCAAAACCCAACTGACTCCATCCTTCCTTTGTTGGATGCCATCATTGACCATATACCTGCTCCAAAAATTGACGAAGGTTCTTTACAAATGCAGATTACTTCGTTGGATTACTCTTCTTTCGTAGGCCGTATCGCCATTGGTAGGGTAAAAAGAGGAACCATCACTGAAAATGCACAATTGACCTTGTGCAAGGCCGATGGGGTATTCAAAAAAGTTCGTGTAAAAGAATTGCATGTATTTGAGGGCTTGGGTAAAAATAAAGTTACAGAAGTACATGCAGGAGATATTTGTGCGGTAACAGGTATCGAGGATTTCGAAATCGGTGATACTATTGCCGCTTTGGAAAACCCTGAGCCACTTCCTAGAATTGCTATTGATGAGCCTACCATGAATATGCTCTTCACCATCAACAACTCTCCTTTCTTCGGTAAAGAAGGTAAGTTTGTGACTTCCCGTCACATCAGAGACCGTTTGATGAAGGAAATGGAGAAAAACTTGGCCTTAAGAGTGGAACCTACAGATTCAGAAGACAAATTCATTGTCTACGGTAGAGGTATTCTTCACTTATCAGTTTTGATTGAGACGATGAGAAGAGAAGGCTATGAATTACAGGTAGGGCAGCCACAGGTAATTTTTAAAGAAATCGACGGTGTTCAGTGTGAACCTATCGAAACCTTGGTAGTAGACGTACCAGAAGAAACTGCAGGTAAGGTAATCGAATTGGCTACCCAAAGAAAAGGTGAGTTATTGATCATGGAGCCAAAAGGAGATTTGCAACATTTGGAATTTAAAATTCCATCCAGAGGTTTGATCGGTTTGAGAAACAATGTATTGACTGCTACTCAAGGGGAAGCGATCATGAACCACAGGTTCTCAGCTTACGAACCTTTCAAAGGAAATATCCCAGGCAGAATCAATGGCTCTTTGATTTCTATGGAAGGTGGTCAGTGTACGGCCTATGCCATTGATAAATTACAGGACAGAGGTATTTTCTTTATTGAGCCGGGCGATGACTTATACACTGGACAGGTAATCGGTGAACACTCCCGTGACAATGACTTGGTGGTAAACGTGCAGAAGGGTAAAAAATTGACCAATATGCGTGCTTCCGGTTCGGATGACAACACCAGAATCGCTCCTCCAAAAAGATTCTCTTTGGAAGAAGCCATGGAATACATCCAAAAAGATGAATACCTGGAAATCACGCCTAAATCCATCCGAATGAGAAAAATCTATTTGGATGAGAATGAGAGAAATAGAATGGCGAAGAAAGACTCTTGATAGAGGCGAGAGATTAGAAAATAGAATCAAGAAACAAGAATCAAGAGGTAAGACAAGTTCTACTCAAGTTCAATGAAACAATTAGATTCGTTATAAAGAGTAGATTTCTATTACTCGTAAAATTGACTTAGATAAGAAAAAAGACCCTGGAAGTTGAAAGACTTTATGGGTCTTTTTTTTTGACCTTTGAGGTTTCCAAAAACCTCGAAGGTCTCTTCAGGAAAAGAATCAAAAATTGAAACGTATTTCCTATAAAAAAAAACTTCGAGGTCAAAAAGACCTCAAAGGTTAGCAGACTCCCTGACCTTTGAGGTTTCCAAAAACCTCGAAGGTCTCTTCAAGAAAAGAATCAAAAATTGAAAACGTATTTCCTACAAAAAAAACCTTCGAGGTCGAAAAGACCTCAAAAGGTTAGCAGACTCCCTCACCTTTGAGGTTACAAAGAACCTCGAAGGTCTTTGAAGTTTCAGAAAAAAAGCCCCTCTCAATTAATCAAACCTATAAATATCTAAAACAACTTCATCTTCACTGAGCCCTTCATAAAAAGAATTGGTTCGGGAAAGATAGAGTCCTTTTTTACCTACAAAAGACTTATAAGGTTTATGGATCTTTCCGGGAAACCTCTTTTCAATAAGAATAGTAAAGTCTTTATCCAAAACAATGATACTGAACTCATTTTTCACTTGAGGAAACTGTTCCTCTAAGTCTGAATCTTCCATTTCTCGACCGATAGTTACAAATCGATAGTAGACATCTCTGTAAGCATCATAGAGCAAAGAACTATAGGTTGTCTGAGATACTCTTTCTCTGATTTCGATGTCTTTGGGAGCACCTGAACCAGCAGAATACTTCAATGGCTTAGCAAATTCACTTTTTGCATTCACTGATTTTAGATGATTCCAATCATTATCAAAAATCAACAAAGAATCTAATGCAGACCAAGAATAAATCCATAAATCCCCTTGTCTGATTCTTGAGTAATTCCCCAAACCCATGGGCCAAACTTTGCCATGATAAAAATCAGGGACGGTAATCTTGTCAATTTGCGTAACTTCATTGTTTACCAAATCGACCTTGACTGCTGGACGAAATGCCTTCATATGCTCATCAGAACTCAAAAAACCATTCAGACTCATGTCCGAAAAATACAAATTACCAGCTTCATAGACTGTCATATTATCGGCCCTTGAATAATGGTTCACCAAGCTTTTCATCATTTCCTGAGGACTACTCCTATCCACTTTCTGTGGACTGAATTGAGTAATTACATCACCTTTGCCATTCAACAAGGAAATACCATTCAATTGCATTTGATTAAACAAGAAGATTGAATCGGAATTATGATAAAAGAAACCATATAAAGCACGTATAGGAAACTTTTCATCCTTTACAATTGCCGTCCTTTTGACCATTTCTCCTGTTTCCAAATCATAAAAATCGAAAGAGAAATTCACCCTATTCATTACTAACAACAACTCCACTCCTTCTTCAAGGACTACCTGAAACTCAGTAAAATCAAAATTAGAAACTGAGTCTATCGCTAATTTGACTTGTCCCAGATGAGTAAAACTTTTATCAAAAATTTCCTTTTCAGAATAAGTCTCTTTCTTTGAACATGCCCAAAAACTAATGCATAGGAAAATAGATGGTAATAAATATTTATTCATAATTTTAGCTTATACAGAAGAAATAAAACTAACTAAATAAGTTATGAATTACAAATTTAAGACTCTTGTCTTTTTAAGAATTCCTTTGCCAAGCTTATAAGAACTCCCTCATGAAAAAATCTTTACAAGTACTAACCATTTTCCTCATGTTGACAGCTTGTACTAAAAGTACTGACCCAATAGCAACTATCTTGCAACACTACCAAGGAGAAAAACCAGGGGCAGCAGTGGCGATCATAAAAGACGGAAAATTCGTTTATCATGAATCATTTGGTTTGGCAGAACTTGAGACAAAAACAGCAGTACACGAACACAGTAACTTTCGCTTGGCTTCCGTTAGTAAGCAATTCACTGCGACAGCGATTCTATTGTTGGAAAAGGATGGCTTGATTGACTTGGATTGGAGCATGGATGATATTTTTGAGGATTTCCCAGCTTATGGTCAGGACATCCGAATCCATCATTTGCTTAACCATACTTCAGGCTTATGGGATTACGAGGATTTTGTACCGGATACTGCCATGGTCAATCAACTCATGGATGAAGGAGTTTTGGACATTATCCGGCAAACAGAAACTGTTTACTTCCCTGCAGGGGAAGAATACCGATACAGTAATACGGCGTATGCTTTATTGGCTTTGATCGTAGAAAAGTATTCAGGAAAATCATTCCCTGCTTTTTTGAATGAACGAATTTTTACCCCTTTAGGAATGTCAAATACCTTAGCCTATGTCAAAGGTGTAAATACTGTGCCCAATAGGGCATTTGGCTATTCCAAGGAAGAGAAGCTTTGGGTACAACAAGACCAAAGCAGCACCTCAGCTGTATTGGGAGATGGGGGAATTTACTCGAATGTCCCGGACCTTTTCAAATGGGACCAAGCCTTACATCATGCCAGCCTACTCCTCGCAGAAACCATTGAACTCATGTTTACCAAATCCAACTTGAATGATGGAACTGAGATTGATTATGGAATGGGATGGCATTTGAAAACTTTGGATGGGAAAAAAGTAGTCTACCATACGGGCAGCACTACTTCATTCCGTAATATTTTTTACAGGATACCTTCCGAAAAGTTAAGCATCATCATTTTGACTAACAGAAATGAACCCGAGGAAGAAGAAATGGTAGGATTGGCTGAGAAAGTATTAACTGCAATGAAATGAAAAGATTTTTATCCTTCGTTTTTGCTCTTGTAATATTCAGCTGCACCCCAAAAGAAGAAAATATTAAAAGCTATTTTGGCATTTCCATTTCTAAAGCAAGGTTAGATAAGCATCTTCAACAGCGAATGCAGGAGTTGAATATTCCAGGCATGTCCATAGCCTTCATCAATGACGGGGAAATTGTGCATATGACATCATTTGGATATGCATCCGTTGAAGAAAGGATTCCGGTTGATTTGAATACCATTTTCGAAGCTGCCTCTTTGTCCAAACCAGTATTCTCTTTTTTTGTCATGAATTATGTGGATGCTGGAAAGTTGGACATAGACAGTCCTCTTTACCAAATTCTACCGAACTCAGCTATTGAACAGGATGAGCGATATAAAAAAATCACAGCTCGAATGGCCTTAAGTCATCAAACTGGATTCCCAAACTGGAGAGATGATTATCCGGATAAATCGTTGTTTTTACTGTTTGAACCAGGAAAGGGATTCCACTATTCAGGAGAGGGCTACCAATACCTTGCCGAAGTACTCAAAGATATTGATAAAACAGACTGGGAAGATTTAGACGCCAATTTTCAATTACAGGTCTGCCAACCACTTGGCTTAAAAAATTCTGCTTTCCTCCTAAATGACAAGCTAAAAACAATCAAAGCTAGGCCTTATAATGAAAATGGAGATTGGATAAGTCCTGAAATCGACGCAGACAGTCTTTATCGAAAACAGTTCAGGTCACCTGCTTCCCTTCATACAGATATCCAAGATTTAACCCGCTGGCTTCAGGCCTTGATGGAACGTGAGGGTTTATCTAAAAACAGCTACAAGGAACTCTTTAACCCCCAATCAGATGCAGGAAAAAGCGGCCCCTTTAATGTACACTATACTTTAGGCTTTTTTCATCCTCAGATTCCCTTCACCAATCTTTATATGCATGGAGGAAACAATTTGGGGTTTACTGCCTATTTTGTACTTGACCCCAATAAAAAATGGGGCTATGCTTTATTAACCAACTCAGAGTTTGGAGAAGAATTGGGGAATGAATTGTTGCAATTCATGGCTTTTGGAAGATGAATGAAGATTTATTAAATCTGAGTGTCAGTAATATTACACGTAGTAGAATTAAATACAAGGCTTGGCGGCCGAGCCTGCCGAGACCCCCAAATTTATAAGTGTAATAGTCAGATTGTTTTTTCTTAAAAAGCTTAAAAAACAGTACCCAACATATAAATACAGAATATGATACGCCTTTTCTTTTGACAAAAAAATTACCACTCAATTCGGAGCACACGCATTGGACAGAAAAAAAACAACCAATACTTAAGTTATTCGTGTAATAATTCACTAAGCATAATTACCATGAAGAAAATATTAGCATTAACCTTTGCATGTATCGTCTCATTCATTTTTAACTCCAACGCTCAATCTGACAAGATTATCCTCAATGGTGAAGTTAAAAACGTAATAGTTGAGGAAGTTGGGACTAACCATATCAAGTATAAATACCCCAATGAAAATGCCTCCTACACCATCAGCAAGCACCAGGTGGATAAAATAATTTTCGGATCCGGAAGAGAGGAAGTTTTTGAATCCCCTTTCAAAGCGGTCAATTCAGTCAATGATTATGAAAACGAGGAAAATATCACCTTAGTGGAACAACATAAAAACAGCACATACAATTATTTTTTACTCAGCGAAAAAGAACCTAGGGTGATTCAAATGAAAGCCATTAAGGAAAGAGAAACCAAATAAAAACCCTAAATCTCAACAAGAATTAACAGCCCTTTTTAAAAGGTCTGTTTTGTTAATGAAGAATAACGGCTTATCTCTAATCTTCTTTTCATTTGGGTAAAAATGGGTTAAATTCGGGGCCTGATAAATTATGGGAACAGAATTTGCCCATTTACAGAAAAAGATGATATGAGAAATTTCCTTCTGATTTGGATTTTGTTTACTGGCTGTTTAATGCCTGTAGCTGCCCAGGATTTGTTACCCTATAATAGGGCCAAAACACTGATTGATTATGGAAATTATTCAGAAGCCATGAATCTCCTTAGGCCTTACATGGATGAAAGTCAATATGGGAAATTAGCAAGTTATGCATCTTATCATTTTGCGAGAGCTGCTTATAAAAATGGGCAATATTTATTGACAGAATCCATCTTAAAAGACTTGGTAAACCAAAGTGTTTGGGATAATCAGGACAAAGCCAGATACCTATTGGCATTGGCCTATTTTCAGGAAGGAAGAAATTTGGATGCTTTAGACCACATCAGTAAAATTACGGATCCAGTTGTTACCCAACAGGCCGAAAATGCCTCCTATAATTTTTTAAAGAACGCCTCCGTTGGATTCTTTACGGGAAATATCAGAAAATACAATGAAAATAAAGGCTTTATGCTTGCCTTAAAAGAACAGATTGAGAGGCAAACCATTATGTCAAGTGAAGAAAGGGCCATATACAATGAGCTCATCAGCATGGACTTTGGTGCTAAAAACAAAGAAAGCCAAATCAATAAAAACAATGAGGTTTTAGATGTAGCGATCTTGCTCCCTTTCAATTATGCTGGAGGAAAAGGAGTCAAAAATCTTGATAACAATAATTTTATTTTTGAGCTATACCAAGGTTTAAATTTTGCCGAAAAAGAGCTGAAAAAACAAGGAAAGCGGCTTAGTGTCCAAAGTTTTGATACTGAAAGGAGCACAACGAAAGTTCAGAATATTTTAGCAGACCCTTTTTTGAAACAAGCAGATGTCATCATCGGCCCTTTGTACCCTGAAGAATCAGAAGTGGTTATGGCATTTGCCGAGCGCAACCAAATTCCTTTCATTAACCCCCTTTCTAATATCAACGATAGGTTTGAAGGCCTAAACTACGCCTACTTATTTAGACCCTCTATCAACTCACTTGCTGATGGAATTATTGATTTTTCCAGAAAAAACATTGTAGGCAGAAGACTGGCTATAGCTTATTCCAGTACCTCAAGAGATGAACAGCTGGCAAAAACCTTAGCCGAAAATGCCCAAAAACTCGGCTTCACCATAGTTAGAAATGACCAGGTAAATGGCAGAAGTCTGATTGATTTTTTGGACCGGATACAGTTAAAAAATGGGGATGCTGCCCAAGCAGATATTATCGTCATTTTATCAGACGATCCCAATGTAGCTTCTCCAACTTTCGGTTTCATGGAGTCCCAAAATGTAAAAAAACCAGTCATCGTCATGGATAGTTGGCTGTATTTTAACTTTGCCAATTTTGAAATGCTTGAAGAACAAAATTTTCATTTTGTCAGTAATAATGCTATTAATTTCCAAAAACCTAATCTAGTGGAATTCCGTGAAGCATTTTATGCAGAATATATCGGGTATCCGTCATTTAACGCCCATATTGGGTACGAACTCATGCATTGGATTACTCAGAACATCAACCCCTCGGTTGGATTTAATCTAAGGAGAAATTTAGATCAAAACGGCTTTCAAAGTGGCATTGTAACCTATGGCTTTGATTTTAAAAACAGTCGCTTTAATAAGTATGTTCCTATCCTGAAACTGGATTCTGGCCTTATCGTAGATCAAAAATAAACAGTCATACATGCAAATTACCAATAGCAAAAATCTATTTGAAAAAGCACAAAGATTTATCCCAGGGGGCGTAAACTCTCCTGTTCGGGCCTTCAGAGCAGTAGGTGGAGATCCGATTTTCATTCAAAAAGCCGAAGGCGCACATATTTTTGATGAGGATGGCAATGCTTACATTGAATTGATCAACAGTTGGGGTCCCATGATCCTGGGGCATAATCATCCCATGATTAGAGAAGCAGTAATTAAAGCCATGGAGAATGGCACCTCATTCGGCGCTCCTACCGCCAAAGAGGTTGAAATCGCCGAGCTCATCACTTCAATGGTACCTTCAGTTGAAAAAGTAAGGATGGTCAATTCTGGCACAGAGGCCACCATGTCTGCCATCAGAGTGGCAAGGGGGTTTACCGGAAGAGATAAATTCATAAAAATGGAAGGTCATTACCATGGCCATGGAGACTCTTTTCTAATCTCAGCTGGATCTGGGGCCATCACTATGGGCAATCCTGATTCACCGGGTGTTACCAAAGGCACTGCAAAGGATACCTTGTTGGCTCCTTACAATGACTTAAATGCCATTGAAGCACTGCTTGCTGCAAACCCAGGTGAAATTGCTGCAATTATTTTGGAGCCAGTCCCTGGAAACATGGGTCTTGTCACCCCAAAAGAGGGATACCTGGAAGGTCTAAGAAAAATATGTGACCGGGAGGGGATAATACTCATTTTTGATGAAGTAATGACTGGTTTCCGTTTGGCCAAAGGAGGAGCACAAGAGTTGTTTGGTGTCACACCAGATATGACTACCTTAGGGAAAATCATTGGGGGAGGGCTTCCGGTAGGAGCATACGGAGGAAAAAAAGAAATCATGGATTTTGTTTCCCCTGCTGGCCCTGTTTATCAAGCTGGCACATTATCAGGTAACCCCATTGCTATGGCAGCAGGACTGACCATGCTCAACTATCTCAATGAACACCCTGAGGTTTATGAAGCGCTTAACAGCATAGGAAGTCAAATCGTTACAGGCATAAAAAATTCTCTGATTAAACTTGGGCTTAACTATACCCTCAATCATTTAGGAAGCATGTACAGCCTTTTCTTTACGGATAAGGAGGTGTTTGATTTTGCCTCGGCAAAGCATTCAAATACGGCTTTATTTGGAAAATATTTTCAAGCCATGCTACAAAAAGGCATTTACCTTGCCCCATCTCAATTTGAAAGTTTATTCTTGTCAACTTCACTTTCTCATGATTTAATCGATCAAATCCTCCAAGCAAATGAATCAGCTTTAAAAGAAATTCACTAAAAAAAAGCCTGGGGTAATTCTCCAGGCTTTTTTAGCTACGGCATTTCAAACCTCTACATCAGCATCAGCGTAACGTAAGTTTCCACCAGTAACCCGACAGACAATAGCGTAATGTACACTACCCCTAAGAATAAAAACTTGAATAGTGTAGTAAACCAACCTTGACCATACACTTTTTTGATAGAAAAATAGGCATAGATAGAAACAAGAATAAATGCCCAAAGTACGATTTGTATGGATGTATTCCCTGTTCCCACAAGGAAAAGAATGGCTAAGCCATAAATGAAATAAGCAAATGAATGCAAATGCAGGCCATGGATTAAATGCTCAACGTAGTATTTATCACTTCTGATGTAGAGCAGATACAAAAGAAAAGCAAAAAAAGGCAGAAGAAAAAACATCATTAAAGGGAGGTTTCTGGCAACACCACTGATAAAAAGACTGGAATTAGCAACAAAAGAGCGCTGCTTTTTAATGCTTATCATATCCCCTACATTGATAAAACCCTCGTGTAAGCTTTGTGCAAACAGAGAATCACTTATATCCGGATCCATTGCCAAAACCTTCAGCGCTTTCCAGCTTATTTTCTTTTGCGGGCCATCTTTTTGGCCTTCTGAGGCTTCTAAAGACGTCGTTGACTTTAATGGAAAAGGTAAAGCTTTATTTTGAAGGATACTGTCCAATTTTGACTCTTCATGCGGTTCAAGTTCCTCCAAATTCAATCCTGCAGGCGCCTCCTGCCCCTGCAAGCTTTCCAATGTGTTAAAAAAGTTATCCAATGCATTTTTTGGAATCATTAGACCAAAAATAAAGAAGTAAAACAAAGAGAAAAGCAAATATAACTTTATCGGCTTAATGTATTTCTTTCTTCTTCCTTCATTGAATTCATTGGTCAAAACCCCGGGTTTGAAAAGGAAAGGCGGAATAGTCCTGAAAAATGTTGTGTCAAAATTGATAAAATTGGAAATAAAATCCCTAAGGAATAATCCAATAGAAACACGCTGATCTTTATTTTCCTGGCCGCAAATGGGACAAAAGTTTTCTTTTTGGTGGAATTGTTCCCCGCAATTGAGACAGTGATCAAGTTTTCTGTTTTTTTTCACGTTCCATTATTTACAACATAACTAATATAGGAAAGCTTAAATTACACAGCAAATACAATAATTACTGGCATGCCTGTACGGGATTTATTATGTTTGAAATAAAAAGCAACATGAATTTACGTGTATACGGCATAAAAAACTGCAATACCATGAAGAAAACCTTTGATTTTCTTGAATCAGAGGGGATTGAATATGAATTTATAGACTACAAGAAACAAGCACCCGATGCTGCACTTTTGGTAAAGTTTGCCGATAAAGTTGGCTTTGAGGCTTTGATCAACAAGCGAGGGACTACCTATAGAAAATTAGACGATGTGGACAAAGAAAAGCTCGATTCAGAAAGGTCTGCTCTCGCAGTCCTGGCAGAAAAAAGCTCGATGATCAAAAGACCGATAGTAGAATTTCCAAACGGAAATTTGGTTTTGGGTTTTGAGCCGGATCAGATAAAAGAGAAAATGGAATAATTCCCACTGATAGTAAACTCAAAAGCCCAGCGCATTTGTCCTAGGCTTTTGAGTTTTATGTCAGAATGAATAAGATGGCAAATGTTTGAGGATATCTTCTGTCATTTTTGAAAGGTCATAGGCATGGTCCCATCCCCAATCTTCCCTTGCCCTACTGTCATCGATACTATCCGGCCAGCTATCCGCTATGCCCTGTCTGAAATCAGGGGAATAGCTGATCGTAAATTCAGGATAATGCTGTTTGATGCTTTCATATATTTCCTTGGGAGAAAAACTTATGGCAGCAAGATTATAACTAGACCTAATTTTAACCTTTTCCTTGGGGGCATGCATCAAATCAATTGTTGCTTTGATAGCATCCGGCATATACATCATTGGCAAATAAGTGTTTTCATTGAGAAAGGAAACAAAATGCTCCCCTGCTATTGCCTTATGATAAATATCTACAGCATAATCAGTTGTTCCTCCTCCCGGAAGAGATTTGTAACCGATTAAGCCCGGATACCTAAGACTGCGGACATCCACCCCAAACTTTTGAAAATAATATTCACACCACCGCTCGCCAGCTTGTTTGGAAATCCCATACACGGTATTGGGTTCTTTAACACAGTACTGCGGCGTATTGACTTTGGGCGTATTGGGCCCAAAAACCGCAATGGATGAAGGCCAGTATATTTTATCCAGTTTTTCCTCCTTGGCCAACTCAAGAATAAAAAGCAGGCTGTCCATATTCAATTGCCAGGCGAAAAGTGGATTTTTTTCTCCTGTTGCTGATAAGACCGCGGCCAAATGATAAATCTGTTTTACATTTTCTTCCTTTACCAATTTGCTTACTGCATTTTTATCCATCGCATCCAGTACCATGGATTTACAGTAATCAAATTTGTATAAGGCTTGAGGGTTAATATCTGTGGCAATTACATTTTCACCACCATAAATATTGGCCAATTCTTGGGTAAGTTCAGAACCTAATTGTCCTGCTGCTCCTATAATTAAAACGCTTTCCATTGTAAAAGAACACATCCATGGACCTTTCTTAGCCCTTGATGTTTTTTGATTATATTTGGGATTGAATGGAACAAAAATAGTGAATTCAATGAATCTATCTCACTACATTTCCATGAGTATTTGAATTACCTTCAAAAAGATAGCTATGTACGATACTTTGAAACCCAAATTAGAAAAAGAGTTAAAGGAAATTGAATCTGCAGGACTTTTCAAAAGAGAAAGAGTCATCACTTCCCCCCAATCAGCAGAAATCTCCATATCAGGAGGCAAAAAAGTATTGAACTTCTGTGCGAACAATTACCTCGGTTTATCATCCCACCCAAAAGTGGTAGATGCAGCAAAAAAAGCCATTGACACCCATGGATTTGGCATGTCATCCGTGCGCTTTATTTGTGGAACACAGGATATCCATAAAGAGCTTGAGGAAAAAATCTCCAAATTCCTTGGCATGGAAGACACTATTTTATATGCCGCCGCTTTTGATGCCAATGGTGGGGTGTTCGAACCACTGTTTGGACCTGAAGACGCCATTATTTCTGATGCCTTGAACCATGCTTCTATCATTGATGGGGTGAGGCTTTGTAAAGCCATGAGGTTCCGCTATAAGCACAATGACATGGAGGATTTGGAAGCCCAGCTTAAGGAGGCCGATGCCAAAGGTGCCCAACAAAAAATCATTGTGACTGATGGTGTTTTTTCTATGGATGGGACTATAGCACAACTGGATAAAATTGTTGAATTGGCTGAAAAATATAATGCCTTGGTCATGTCAGATGAATGCCATTCAACGGGCTTTATGGGCAAAACAGGTAGGGGTGTGCATGAATATAAAAATGTAATGGGCAAGGTAGATATCATTACAGGTACCTTAGGGAAAGCACTTGGAGGAGCTTCAGGAGGATTTACTTCCGGTAGAAAAGAAATTATTGAAATGCTCAGACAAAGGTCACGGCCTTACTTATTCTCCAATACACTTGCCCCTTCTATTGTCGGAGCATCCATTATGGTTTTTGATCTTTTGAGTGAAACTACTGACTTGAGAGACAAATTGGAGGAAAACACCAAATATTTCCGTAGCAAAATGACCGAAGCAGGATTTGATATCAAACCCGGTGAACATGCTATAGTTCCTATCATGCTTTATGACGCAGTGCTTTCCCAGCAGATGGCCGAAAAACTATTGGAGCGCGGTATCTATGTCATCGGTTTCTATTATCCGGTAGTTCCCAAAGGAGAAGCTAGGATACGGGTACAGATTTCAGCTGGACATGAAAAGCATCACCTGGACCAAGCCATCCAGGCATTCATAGAAGTAGGAAAAGAACTTAGCGTGATCAAATAATCACCCTAACCAAAGGGAAAAATAAAAGCCGATACATCTTGTGTGCATCGGCTTTTATTTTTTATAGTCACAAAAAAAAGGGGCTAATCGCCCCTTCAATATTTTATCCAAGTTTAAATCGGATTGGAAGTCTCATCCTTACCCTTACAGGACGGCCTCTTTGTTTTCCTGGCGTCCATTTTGGTGCATTTGAAACAACTCTCAATGCTTCCTCGTCACAACCTCCACCAATTCCTCTCAAGATTTCAACATCCTGAATTGAACCATCAGTGTTTACAACGAATACCACATAAACTGTACCTTCAATTCCCATCCTTCTTGCTTGTGTAGGATATTTAAGGTTTTTCCTCAAATACTCATTCCAAGCTTCCATTCCTCCCGGGAATTCAGGAGCATTTTCCACCACGTCAAAGATTTCATCTGCTTTCTCTACTACAGGAGCATCAGCAATAACTACCTCTCGGATGACAGTTTCTTCTTTTACGTCCAAATCAAAGTCAACTTCAATTTTTTCTTCAATCTCCACTTCATCAGGAACTTCCTGAATGATTGGCTGCTCGATTGGCGGCGGTGGTGGTGGTGGTTGTTCTGTAATTGGAATATCCAACAATTCCTCAAAGTCATCAGCAACTTGTCCCAAATCCATCAAATTTCTGTCATCATAAGACTTCCATTCAAAAGCAAGAAGGACCAGGCCGACGCTTACGAGGAGACCAAGATTCAAGAACATCGTTGATTTCTTGGTCAAATCCGCTTGTGGCGTCTTTTTAGCTTCCATGGTTGTACTTTTATAAAGGTTAATAAATTTTACACACTTAAGGAATAACAAGTTTAGACATTTGTTTTTATTTATACAAGGGGATACCTCACCTTATATAAAATTATAAAACCGCTAAACCCAATCAAACCTCCTAAGAGATTTGCGGCGATATCCTCAAACTCAAATGAACGGTTGGGGACGTATATTTGCAAATACTCCAACAATATAGGAAAAAAAATTGAGAATACTAATATATTAGTCAATAATTTTCCTTTTTTAACCCCCCTTTTTCATCCAAGGTACCTACCCTACACCACAGGAATGTGAGTACAGCAAAAACACCCAGATGTACCAATTTGTCCGCATAGGGGAAAAGCGGGACTTTGGGCAGGTTATTACCTGGAGTCAATATGGCTAGTGTTACAAATAGCAGCCAAAGTAATGCCGGTATTAACCTATATCTGTTCTTCAATGGAATCAGGCTCCGATTAGTTCTGCATATGCATCTGCAGACAGTAAATCTTCAGGTAATTCGCCAGAAATCTTCACTTTGATCATCCACCCATCACCGTAAGGAGAATCGTTTACTAATTCAGGAGAAGATTCTAATTCTTCATTAAATTCTAAAATTTCACCTTCAATGGGCATGAAAAGATCCGAAACAGTTTTTACCGCCTCCACAGTTCCGAAAACCTCTCCTGCACTTATGGTCTCACCTACAGTCTCAACTTCCACATAGACAATATCACCCAGCTCTCTTTGAGCAAATTCAGTAATTCCAATGGTTGCTACTCCGTCTTCGATGCGGACCCACTCGTGATCCTTAGTGTACTTTAATTCTTCTGGCAAGTTCATATTTGAGTATTTTAAAGGAGGTCAAAAATACAAGGATTCATCAAATCTAAAAACCTATTGTGACAAATTAAATCGTAATTGTCCACCAAAGGCAGTTGAGCTTCTTCTAAAGGCTGTGGTAACCCTTGGATCATTGATGGTTCTGTCAAAATATATCTGCACCTGTAAACTTTGGTTGATCACATAACCTATGGTAGGCCTGATCTGTAAATTCAGGTTACCATTAGTCACTGTACTTGGTTCTTCAATTTTGCGCTGTACCTGCCTGGTATCGACCACACGGGTATTAAGCCTTATTTGTAAATCATTTTTCAACACCTCTTGTCTGCCTTGGATTTTAAAAGGCACTTTCACACCGGCTTTGGTGTATCCAAGGTCAAAGCCAAAATCCCTACTATTCTGTTCTGTAACTTGGGCATTGGAAAAATTCAAGCCAATATTTCTTTCGGTATTATACTCCATCGTGATATTCAACCGGTCTTTGGTCAGCAAATTCACCCCCACCAAAGGAGCAAATCTTTCTGTCAGGATTACTTGATTCAGGATAAAAATCGGTATGAACTCACCAAACTCATTGGTAAGTGTAGCACCTGGAATATCCCTCAGCCTATTAAAAAGCTCTAGACCATTTTGATAAAGCAAGGAGTTGGAGAAATTGCTTACCTCATAAGTAGAGCTATAGGCATGTGTCAGATTAATAGAGGAAAAATACTCCCTTAAAGCCGGAATCTGTGATAAGCCCCGGTAATCCACCCGCCAATTGGGTATGGGTATTTTAGGAAAAGGGTTAAGATCGATCGTGGAAGCGTCTCTTCCGGAGTAGGCAGCCAAAAATGACATGGTCAACACATCCTGTCCATTCAAAGCAAACTCACCTCCTGGATTTTGGGCATTGAGCCTATTCTGAATGATGGCCCTATTACTTTCAAATTCAGAAAAAATAGGGGAATTATTGTTTCTATCATCTCGGGACAATGTCGTCCGTATGATAGAATGTGTGATACTAAAGCCACCTAGCCTGTTTGGACTAAGGGAATTAAATTGACCAGGCGTATCAAAGGATGTCCGGAATATTTCACTGAACTCTCCCGTTTCCCGTTTTCTTGCCTCCAACGTAATCCTGAAATCCTTGAAAGGCTCTAAGTTACCTGTAACTTGAAGGTTGACAGCCCTATTTTGCCGGAATGTCTGTGTCAATTCAGGGCTTGGTGCCATTAAACCTTGATCTGCCAGTCCAAACCTAAGGTTCGGGTCTTGAGCTCCAAAAATAAAGCCTAATCCAGGATTTAGGAAACTCCTATCCAGGCCCAATAAGCCTGTATTTTCCATATAACCTGGAAGAAAGGTGCCTTCAACCACAGCATACCTGAAATTAACATCTTTGACCATTGTCAAAAACTTAATTAGCTTATTGGTAAAAGGTGTCCCAATGGTATCCTCCGCATTGACTACCTGTCTGCCGGGAATACTTGGCCGTCTCGGCGCATTTAGTGCTCTTATTTTGGCATTTTTATTATATAGCTTAACAAAATCAAGCCTTCCTGTAAAAGTTTGGTCCCTTGTATTTTGAATCACATTTCCCAAAGTATCTCGCTGTCCAATGGCTCCCGTCATCCAGGTATAATTGGCCGCATACCTGTAATCCACAGCGATCCAATCTAAGGCCTTGACCTTATCCAATGGGATTTTATAATTCATCATCAACTGGTGATTGTAATTGGTGGTTCTACCAAAATTCCTCAAATTAACCCTAACGGAATCTCTGGATTCACGGGTATCCCTAGGACCCTCCGGCTCATCAATTACAGCTAAGATCCTGCTCATGAAATCCACCCGCAGATTTTTTGTCAAATCCCAGTTGACGTTATAATTCCTGTTCAAGAAGAAACTTTTTTGAAAGAAGGGGTCCACACCATCTATGGTCAATTGGTCATTCCTAAACTGGGATTTCATAAAGCGCCTATCCACATCCACCCTTGCCGATACGGAAGTAGGAGCAAAATTAAAATTCAAATCCTTCAGCAGTCTTAACCCATCTCCAGCAACCCATTTGGCATTCCTAAAAGGCTCCCACTCCACAGGTCTTGGTTGGAAAACATAAGCTATATTCCCAAACTGTGTTTCAAACTCATAGCTCTCTGTTTGGATATTACTTTGCCGTACTGAGCCATAGGCATAGGAAAAGGAGAAGTTACTTAAATCATAAATTTTTGGATTGGTATTTTCAGGATTTCTATTCTTTCGGACATTGGAAAAACCAATATTCCTTCTTCTGATCAAATCCTGCACCTGCCTTCTATAATTCTCCCTTTCTGTATCTGACTGAAACTTATCCAAAGCCAACCGCAAGGGCACATCGGGGTTAAGAGGATCAAATTCCGGCCGGATAGCAGTATTTTCCAAACTCACATACATTGGAATGGTCACGTTCATGGCTTCAGGCAATAACTTCTCCACATTAACATTGGCAGAAATATCATACTGGGTAGCTGCTACCAAAGACCTTTGAGAAAGTCTGGTCTCAAGGCCCCCAAAACCGACAGAATTATGTCTGATGGAAGTGGAAATGGTGGCCACATCTGCAATTTGTGCATTCAAAATGGCATTGGCCGCCCAACCCGAAGACTGTTTGAATCCGGTCACCCTGAGTTCATTGGCCCAAACGCAAACAGACCTGGAGGCCCCTCCTGTCGCACCTGGATTCCTAACACCAATCATCATACCCTGGATGAGGGTAAGCTCCGGCCTTCCAACCACTGTTACCTTGTATTGTCTGATATCCTGACTAAACGCCAGGTTTAAAGGAACCCGTTGGTTATCACGGGCAATTTTCACACCGACAATTTCTTCAATGGCAATATCAATTTCGTTTTCCAAAGGCCATATCTGCCTAGGATCTCTGGTTCCTCTAGGTGTTAGTTGAAGAGGTACTTCTATTTCATAATAATTGTCTGTGTAATCAGTACCAAGCCTGATAAAAGCTTTCATCTCTCCATTCTCTGCATCTTCTGAATCTGCATGGAAAAACATCTTTAACCTTTCAAACTGTACCAAATCCAAAGAATTGGTGTTTTTAAACACCGCTCTTGAATCCCTGGCCTGAAGATCATCCACACAAAGCCTTAGCGATTGTTCGTTGAGCTGCCGTTCTACAGCAGCCAAATTATCCCTATCCCGTGTAATCCCTGGAGGTAAAACATATGGACTCTGATTTGGACCACCTTGGCTATTTTCTTCTATGTTAACCACACCTACCGTAAAATTCGAATTATCCGGCTCTGGAATTTCAAAAAAGCCCCGCTCAAATAGAGACTCTTGAAAAACCCTCCACTGACTGGCCACCAATCTGAAATTGGCCATCCTCAAAACCACAGGCTGTTCAAAATCGGTAAGATAAGTCCGCATAAAACGGATTGATTTAAATCCGGAAATATCCCCCTGCACCCTATCAGGAGTCCTCACCGGAATCCTGAAAAGATACCAGTTGACTTCATCACCACTTTGAACGGATGTCACCTTATCAACAATATAACCTCTACCAACTTCCAGTTCACTGGGTCTCAAGTCAATCTCATATTCATAATAGGCCTCAAGTTCATTGATGGTATTGTCATTGTTCAGATCCTCATTATCTGGAAGATTTGATCCTGCAGGTGTAAACGGAAGGTTGACATTGGAGGTAATGGGAGTGTTTCCCTCCATACCATTAAACCTTTTATGTCTTTCGAGGATTTTTGCATCCCTGTTATCATATTCCTCATCGAGGTAATACTTAAAATCATCTCCTGAAGGATCTTGTTCTATTTCCTGCCTTACTTGAGGCGCTACATTCAACCGGTTTAAGTACCTGTCTCTAAAAAATTCAACTTCGTCCTGGGAATTCAAGCCATCTAAACCTATGTCCTGGTTGGCTCTTGCTTCAGGTGAATTATCAAAAGCAGGAATCAAAAATTGCTGCCGTGTAATCCTCCCCCACTCCGTTGTAGCCGTCTCACTCACATCTCCATCAGCTGGTAATCCATTTTCAAATCCATGCCTACCATCTTTGATAATATCTTCTGAGACTTCACCTAAATTAAATCTCAGCTTTCCTCCAGTAGTATTATTCTCATTGAAAACTCCATCCAATACCCTTCCGTTTGGCCCAGAAATAAATGGATCAAGAAGCCAAAACTCAATATATTCCACGTTGGTTCTGTCAAAATCTACTTCTGTGGTAATTGCCCTGGTTACCCCACCATAATTTTGCCTTGGGTTTGGAAGCAGCCCATCAGTGGTCAGGTTGGGATTGTAATTGTACATGCCCCGCTCACTTGGAAAGTAAGCCAATTCAAAGAGAGGTTCCGGAACAATAATCACATCCCTGTCCCTGAATTGGAAGATCTCTTGGGGAATAACCCTTCTTACATAATGATTCTGTCTATCCTCTCTACTGATATTGGGGGGTACACCCGGGCCACTCTCTCTATAGAAGACATTATCTATGTTGTACCAGGCCACCTTTGCCCTTCTATAAGTATTACCCAACCTATCTTCCGTAATGCTGCTTAGGTCAAATTGGTCATTGTCTGTTTTTGGAGTGGCGGCCAATCTCCATGTCTGAGCAGCTGCATTGCCCAGTCCATAAGGAGTGATGGCTGTTTCAAAATCATCAATATACATGGTAGGATCGCCTGCTACCCTATTGGAAGTTCCGGGAAGCAATTGTGCAAACTCCCCACTAAAAGTAACCAAGGACTGCTCCTTAGTATTCGTAAAAGGTAAAGCATCGGCCAATTTCGTTAAAAACCTGGATTCATCGCTATAATTAGCATCCAAGCCCCACATGCTGTTACGTAAGGTTTCGGAGCCCACCGCAATCCTTGTAATATTTGGCCGTTCATTTAAGTATAGGAAAGTACCTCCTAGATTCAATTTATCATTGACAACATAGTCCAACCTCGTTCCTAATAAACTTCTGGTCTGAAAAGAAACTAAATCAGCCTTTTCAAAGCTAATGGAAATACGTTTACCTGATTGTAAAATGGATTCATTGATAATGTTAACCCTTCCTATGTTGTAATCTACTGTAAAATCCACCCCTTCGGTTAGGGGAATATTCCCCGCCATCACGATAACAGATCCAGGTGAAATATTCAAGCCAGGCAATAATATTTCTGAGGCAGACCCTGCTGTCAATCTGCCTTTAATGAAATATTTATCATACCTGGTAACCAATTCTGCATCTGCCCTGGTAGTTCTATAGAGGGTATCAAAAACATATCGGTCTGCTAAATTGCGCTCGTTAGGAAGAAATAAATTGCGCAGTGTGCTTCCAAAAGGTTCCAAGACAGGAAAAACCAAAAGACCTCTGTCCGGAAAAATGGTGATTTCTGGTACAAAATCAAAATTCCCATCAGGTGCAGGATCATTTTGTGGGTTCAGGTTGTCCAATCCCATCAATCGAATCAAAGGCCTGTTCTTAACATTCTCTCCTTCAAGTAAAGTGGGATTGTCCAGACCCGTCCGATCATCTCTATAAATTACTTGAAGCTGAAATCCATCTGGCATTACCTGATTGGCATTCAGGTTGTAAACATTTTTCATCATCAAATCCCAGGTAGGGATATTGATGTTGATCCTGGCAGGCCTTAACATTTTAAGAAAAATAAGCTCATTAGCAGGTCTGTTCTGATAATCTTCTGAAAGCTCTCCCACTTTAAATACCTGCCCATTGAAGGTATATTCATAAGAAACTGCAAGCACCTCATCATTTTGTAGCCTTCGTGTCAATGAAACATAGCCCAATTCTCTGTGAAAAGTGAATTCATTGGGCCCAAGTTTTCTAGCACCGCTAACCTGCTCAAAATCAATACCTCTTGTGATCTGTAAGTTGGCCTCTATTGCACTTGAACCTGTGTCAAAGGGTCTAAATGAAGGGTTAGATGTTAAGTTTGTAAACAGTAAGTTGGCATTATTGGAAGCAGGTGCACCAGGAGTTCCTGTTCCAATATTGGTATTACCAGGTCTAAAAATCCTCGACCCTTCACCCAGATCCATAAAGGCAGTAAAGTTGCGCAGGGTTTCCGTATTATTTGCCCTGTTCATGATGTATACTTCCACCCTTGTGACATTGACTCCGGAGAGAATTTGGGGAATTCCTCTCAGCCAACGCTCATAGTTTTCCCTGAAAAAATGCCCCAGGAAAAAATGTCTGTTTTCATCATAGTTTGATCCCTGAATTTCAAACTGTCTGCCCTGTCCTCCTGCTTCAATGATCAACTCATCCCGTCTCCCTCTTTGGGTAGAGGCCACAGAGGTTACATACAAGTTCCCAAATTGCATTTGCGTCTTTACACCGAATAAGTTTTGTGCACCTTGTATCAGGCTATTTTGCACCGGCATACTGACATTTCCAATTTCTATGGATTTGATTATATCTTCCCTAAACCCTTCATATTCTACTTTGAGTTGATTTTGAAAGTCAAAGGAATTATTGGAGTCAAAATTAGCACCCAAGCGCATTTTCTGACCCAAATTCCCATTCACCGCCATTTGGATCTGTTGGTTGAAATTAAAATTTCCGTTTTGTTGCTGACGTATGGGAATGGCAGGATTGTCTATCCTTCTAAAAATAGCTCCCAAATCTAAGTTGACAAATCCCGTAGGGACAATATTGATTTCATCCCCACCAAAAATCCGGTCAATCTGTGGGGTAGATGTAAAAGGAACTGAAATATCCCTACCGGAAACCGGACTCTCCCCATCTATTCCCCTTGAACGACTCCTCCAATATTCCTGCCTGACTTTGAACTCCTGAATTCTTGAAAATTCATCAAAGTCATAAACCACACCCGGGGAAGCAACTGAGTCAAGCTCATCCTGAATCCTATACTGTAGGGTACTGTCCATCTCCACCTGTATACGTTGCTGCAAAGAGGGCCTGGGGAAAAACGGGGAATATTGTGGGGTATAAGGGTTTTGGTTTGGGAATAAAGGATTGGTCCTCAGATTTGGCCACAAGAGGAAAGAAGGGGAAATTCTCCTCTTATTGAGAGAATCCAACCTGCTTATGGCCAACGAGTCCTGTTCTGCCTCCTGTGAAAAAGCTTCAATCGGGGACAATAATAACATGCACAACAGTAAAATTACTGATGCAAAATGGAATTGTTTGTCTTTGAAAAAAAAATGTTGCCCAAACAAAAGACCAAAGATTTAAATTGTTGATTAAGGTGCCTTTAAAGATGCTTTAATTAATTCTTCTAACGAAATTTCCGGACCCATTTTTTTCAATACAGCTGTAATATTTTTTTCCGCAGTAGCTTTTGGAAAACCCAAAGTAATCAGTGCCTGTAACGCTTCTTCTTTGATTTTATTGTTTGGTTTCATAAAACCAGTGCTGTCCTGAACCTGTTCCAGTAGCGTATCTTTTCTGATTTTATCCTTCAATTCCAAGACTATACGTTGGGCTGTTTTTGCACCAACACCCTTTACATTCTGAATGGTCCTGAAGTCCTCATGCGCAATGGCATATTCCAACTCCTCCGAGCTTAAAGATGAAAGTATCATCAATGCGGTATTTGGTCCTACACCGGAAATGGAAAGTAAGTGTAAAAAAAGCCGCTTTTCGTCTTCCTCTTTAAAACCGAAAAGCGTGTGGGCATCTTCTTTGATATGTAAATAAGTGAGGAGCATAATATGCTCCTCATCTTTGATTTTTGAATAAGTCTGTAAAGAGATTTTTACGTGGTAACCAACACCTGAAATATCTATAATTACAAATGTCGGATCTTTGTAAAACAATTTACCTTTTAAGTATGCGATCATGACTGTCCCTTTGTTTGAGCATCTACTACCGCTATAGCCACCATATTGATGATTTCACGGATAGAGCTTCCAAGCTGTAATATATGCACAGGTTTATTCATTCCCAAAAGAACAGGACCAATAGCTTCCGCATGGCCTAACTCAGAAAGTAATTTATAGGCAATATTTCCTGAACTCAAATCCTGGAAAATCAAGGTGTTGACTTTATTTCCAATCAATGAACTAAAAGGGTAATTTTCCTGCTGGATTTCTTCATTGAGTGCTACATTTGCCTGCATTTCGCCCTCAATGACCATTTCAGGGTATCTAGCCCTTGCCAATGTTGCCGCTTTAGCTGTCTTAGTTGCCACATCTCCTTTGGCAGAACCAAAGTTGGAGTAAGAGAGGATAGCCACCTTGGGATCAATATCGAAAAATCTGACTCCATTAGCTGTCAAACCAATGATTTCCACCAATTGCTCCGCAGTCGGGTTAACATTAACGGTAGTGTCAGAGAAGAAAAACGGTCCACGATCTGTATTCATGATATACATACCTGCCACACGATCTGTTCCTTCTTTAACACCAATGACATGCAACGCAGGAAGGATTGTTTTTGGATAGTCCTTTGTAAGACCAGAGATCAAAGCATCTGCTTCACCCAACTCCACCATCATTGAACCGAAATAATTCCTGTCTTTCATCAGGCGATAGCATTCCTGTGGTGTTAAGCCCTTTCGTTTCCTCTTTTGAAAGAGTAGGTTTCCATAATGTCTAAGTCTTTCTTCGTCTTCGTAAGGGTCCACTATGGTTACACCTGAAAGATCTAACTGGTTTTCCTCAATAATCTGGAATATTTTCTCCTTACGGCCCAAAAGGATTGGAATTGCTACACGTTCATCCCTCAATACTTGAACAGCCTTAAGAATTTTGACATTGTCAGCTTCCGCAAATACAACTCGCTTAGGATCTTTCTTGGCCCTGGTGACCACCCTGAGCATCAACCTTTGATCAATACCTATTCTCTCTTGCAGTTCAAGCTCATAAGCCTCCCAGTCTGTAATGGCATATTTTGCAACACCGGATTCCATCGCAGCTCTTGCAACTGCCGGTGCAATGGTTGTAATCAATCTCGGATCAAGAGGCTTTGGAATTAAATAAAGGCTTCCAAAAGCCATTTTCGCATCTCCATAGGCCTTGTTGACAATATCAGGAACAGGTTCCTTCGCCAAGGCAGCAATGGCTTTTGCTGCGGCCAACTTCATCTCTTCATTAATGGAAGTGGCACGC
>NZ_AMGM01000020.1 GCF_000298295.1 Cecembia lonarensis LW9 | reverse complement strand
TTTTTTTAGTCTTCCTGTTTGTCTTCCAATTCATCAGGTTTCTTCCTTTCCGTGTGGGATTTATAAGGAATAAAACCCTCTCTTTTGAACTTGTAAGCCTCAGTCCTTTGGCTTGGTAAGTGGTTAGCCAGGTCCAGCATGCCAAACCCTTTGTGGGTAAATGCTCCCAGTCCACATTTGAACACAAAATCCTGAACTTCTGGTGCGGCATACAAAGTAAAAGGAAGGGTGTATCCTCTGACTTCATATTTCACATCCATGTCGTAAACAGAGTAGATCCTTGCAAATTTCTTTTGCTGCTCTCTCAGCTTATTTACATAATTCATGTCCGGTACCACCTGGAATTTGTAGAAAGATTCCATTTGTTCCTGAGAGTACCAGCCTGATTTCTCCATCCTTGTCAAGGTAGATTCATACAATAGGTCGGAAAATTCGTCCGTATCCGGATTGATGAATCGTTTACCTGACTCATCATTGAATGATGGAGTAAGCAGGACCAAAGGAGAAATACAAACAAACTTGTTTGAACTCTCCAATTCCGGTTCGATTTCTTGCTCAGTGTACTCAGGGGACAGGATGAGGTTTCCTAACTCAACTTTAGGGGTTTCAAATACCTGCTCCAGTAAATAGTCCATAAAATCTTCATTGGGTGATGAAAGCACTAGGGTGACTAAACTGGAATAGTAATGAAGCCCACTTCTACTTACTTTGGTCTGACCTTTCAGTCCAGAGAAGTTGAAGTAGTTGTAGTTAAAAAACTCTTCACGTCCACCTTTGACGATGAGGCCTTTAAGGAACTGTGCCAGAATGTACTGGTGGTGAAAGGGTAAATAAGCTCCTTTGTTTTTTAGGGAAAATATAAGTCTTATTCTCACGGTAATTAAAAATAAAATTTAAACAATTTTTAAACTAAGATTGATGATTACTATAAATTTGTTTGGTTTGGAGCAAAAGTACAAATTTTTTTGGAAGAATCGTTACACATTAAACCTAAAATGCATAATATCTCCATCTTGCACAATGTACTCTTTCCCTTCTATGGCTATTTTACCATTCTCCCGGCAAGCAGCTTCTGACTTGAATTTTTCATAATCAGGTAATTTTATAACCTCAGCTTTAATAAAACCTCGTTCAAAATCAGTGTGGATGACGCCTGCGGCCTGTGGGGCTTTCCATCCTTTTTTGATGGTCCAGGCCCTAACCTCCTGAACACCTGCTGTAAAATAAGTGATCAGGTTTAAGAGTTTATACGCTCCATTGATCAATTTGTTGAGTCCGCTCTCATCCAGACCATACTCAGAAAGGAAAAGTGCTTTTTCATCTTGGTCCTCAAATTCTGCAATTTGTGATTCTATGGCTGCACAAAGTACAATTACCTCAGCATGCTCTTCTTTGACATTGTCTCTCAGTTGCTCAACATAGTCATTACCTGTCAAAATGGAATTTTCATCCACATTGGCCACGTAAAGCACCGGCTTTATGGTCAGTAAATGGAGATCACGTACAGCCTCTAAATCTTCCTTTTCCACTTCAATGGCACGTGCGTTTTTGCCGGATTCCAATCCTTTTTTGAAATGCTGGAGTATCTCCAATTCCTTTTTTGCCTTGGCATCACCGGATTTGGCAATCTTTTCTATACGGGCAATTTTCTTTTCTACCGATTCCAGGTCTTTTAACTGTAATTCGGTATCGATTACTTCCTTGTCAAAAACAGGATCCACACTTCCGGCCACATGGACAATATTATCATCCTGAAAACAACGGATTACATGAATGATGGCATCTACTTCTCTGATGTTTGCCAGGAATTTATTGCCAAGCCCCTCACCTTTACTTGCACCTTTGACCAATCCGGCTATGTCCACAAACTCTATCACCGTAGGAACTACCCGATTGGGATTTACCAAACCCTCCAGGATTTTAAGCCTGTTGTCAGGAACTGTTACCACACCCACATTGGGTTCAATCGTACAGAAAGGAAAGTTGGCTGCCTCAGCCTTGGCACTGGATAGCGCATTGAAAAGGGTAGATTTACCTACGTTGGGAAGTCCAACGATACCACATTGTAAAGCCATTTTTTGATTTTTTCTTTTACAGTTTAAAGATGCTGTATGCCCTGTAACCTTTGTAGAACTCCAAAAAGGATACCCTAAATATTGTGTAAACAGGTATCGCAAAGATCATCCCTAGGATGCCTGCGATTTTTGCACCGGCAAAGATAATAACAAAAATTTCAAGAGGATGCGCTTTTACCGATTTAGAGAAAATTAATGGCTGAAGAACCACATTATCGGTCAATTGTACCACTGAAAAAACAGACAGTATCTTAATGACCATGAATAGAATCTCATTAGAGGCCTCAAAGCTTCCCGTGGAAAGGCCCACAATAACACCAAAAGTGGCCCCTAAAATAGGACCTGCATAAGGAATCAGATTGGCAACTGCTGCAAACATGGCTATGGTGAGCGCATACTCGATGCCCATTAAAGTAAGGCCAATTGCAGCCAAAGAAAAGATACAGCTAAGCTGTATGACTAAACCCACAAGATAATTGGAAAGCAATCGCTCTACTTTGTTGAATGTCGCTACTGCCAATTCAAAATAAGCATTGGGTACCAAATTCATGATATTTCTTCTCAAAAGGCCATTTTCGAGTAACAGGAAAAAGGTGATGAATGAAACGGCCATGAAACCCAATAAAATAGAGCTGGTGGTACTGAATATGGTATTGATGATTCCCTGTACATTGAGACTACTAAAGCTGCTCACCATATTCTCCCTGACCTGTTTGATCAGAAAACCGGGCTCACTATTGATGATCTCATATTGAAGTAATAAATCTTCTAGTTTTCCAATGGGATTTTGTATCTGCTCGTAAAGGTAATCCAAATCATAACTGCTAATGACCTTGATTTGGGTAGAGATCAGCGGTACAAATAAAGCGCCTATCAAAAAAACAATAACACCTACCACCGCATAGGATATAAAAATGGCAATCCACCTCGGTACGTGCTGTCCAAATATATGAAATGCGTTAATCCTGTTCGTCAAAGGACGTAAGATCGCAGCAAGAACAAGAGAGAAAATGAAGTATAATGTGATATTGGAAAAATACCAGCCAACTGCAAACAGTAGCAGTAAGATCAATAAAAGGATTAGAATTGGCTTTTTCATATATCAACAAAAAGGAGAAAGAGGCGACCTTTACAACCCATTAACCCAACAGGTTGAAAAGAAGACAAACAAAGTCTGTCATTTAGCTTCTTTCTCCTAAATAAACTAAAAAATGGGAATTAATCCCATTTCAATTCATCGTCAAACTCATTTTCTGACTCTTCCCTGTCAAATTGAGAGAAATCAAAATCTGACATCAAATCATTTTTAACATGGTCTACTGCATCCTGTAATGCCTCGACGAATTTGGCAAAGTCTTCTTTGTAAAGAAAAATTTTGTGCTTCTCAAAGGTGAAAGTGTCATCTCTCATCCTTCTTTTACTTTCTGTGATCGTCAAGTAATAATCATTGGATTTTGTTGACTTTACATCAAAAAAATAAGTCCTTTTACCTGCTTTTACTCTCCGTGAGAAGATTTCTTCTCTGTCGTTGCCTCTGTTGTCTTCCACTTTCAAAAGAATTTATTGTTTGTATTTGGAATGATTTGCGGAACAAGTTACGGGATTTCAAAAAATAAATTCAAGGGATTTATCAGATTTTTTAAATAAATGCAGGTTTTTTTAAAGTAAACAGCTAAATATCAGAAGTATTTGAAAGAATCAGCTGCAAAAATAATGGGGACTTAAGCCCCCATTATTCTCCATGCATGTAAATTTTCTTGGCCAAAAGCTCTTCCTCTGACTCTCTATGGTCAGGATCATCTACGCAGCAATCGACTGGACATACAGCAGCGCACTGCGGCTCTTCGTGAAATCCGGTGCATTCAGTACATTTGTCTGTAACTATGTAATAGAACTCGTCAGAAACTGGTTCCTGCTTTTCATTGGCATCCACAACAGTACCGTCTGGAAGTGTCACTTCTTTTAAGTTTGTGCCGCCGGCCCAAGTCCATTCTATACCACCCTCATATATTGCCGTATTAGGGCATTCAGGCTCGCATGCACCACAATTGATGCATTCGTCAGTTATCATTATAGCCATAATAGGTTCAATTTAATTATTCAAATTCCCTTCAAAATTACTAAGCAAATAACATTGGATGCAAAAAAAAAGTTGTCATGCTAAGTAATTTATATTCATTCTATCCAAAGATACTTCTTTTGAATTAGATATCTTTGCGGCAGATTTGAAGCTTATGACTGTAGAAGAAAGAATAAAAGCATTTGGAGAATTAGGAAAGGCCATTAAAAGCCTGAAAGAAGAGGATTTTCAACACATAGCTGACAGGATTGAAAACAACAACAATTGGTTTACACCACAACATACCCGATTGGCTTTTCAGGCCCTGTCTTTACAATTGAAAGAAGACCAAATCAGGCAATGGGTAGCACCCTATGATCTTAAAGATATACCTAAACCAAAAGATATCGGAATTCTAATGGCTGGAAATATACCTGCTGTAGGCTTTCATGACCTTTTGGCTGTTTTGATCGCAGGTCATCATGCTTCGGTAAAATTGAGCTCTTCGGATCAGGTATCCATACAATGGCTGGTAGACACTTTAATTGCCATCGATTTCAGGTTTGCGCAAGCTGTTTCTTTTGAAGAAATGCTCAAAGGAAAGGATGCTTATATCGCAACTGGCAGTGATAATTCTGCCCGGTATTTCAATTATTATTTTGGTAAATATCCTCACATCATTAGAAAAAACAGGACTTCCATAGGTATCCTCAATGGAGAAGAAAGTACAGCCGATTTACAGGCTTTGGGAATGGACGTACTCCAGTACTTTGGTTTAGGATGTAGAAACGTTTCCAAAATATTTATCAAAGAGCAACAAAGTCTTGAAAAGTTTTTGGATAGCATCAGTGGCTTCCATTTGATCGCCAGTCATCATAAGTACCTCAACAATTATGATTATAACAAATCAATTTATCTGGTCAATCAGGAAAAACATCTGGACAATGGGTTCTTGCTCCTTAAAGAAAGTGAGGAATTGGTTTCACCCATAGCCGTGCTGTATTATGAATTTTATAAGGATAGCGATGACCTGGCCATGAAATTAGATGTGGTTAGTGAAAAAATTCAGTGCATAGTCAGTAAAAATGCTTGGTATAAAAATAGTTTTGCTTTTGGAGAAGCCCAATGTCCAGCCCTAGATGATTATGCAGATGGGGTAGATACCTTAGCATTTCTAAAAAGCCTTACATGACAAGCATATCATTTTTGGGTAGGCTGAAACTGAAGGCACTTCCCTTATTCAATTCACTTTCAATATGGAGCACACCACCATTCTTGGCTATGTAGTCCCTGACCAAAACCAAACCTAAGCCTGTGCCCTTTTCCCTGTTTTTACCAAAAGTGGTGAAAGAAATGCCCTTTTTTAACTTTTCGAGGTTTTCCTTGCTCATTCCGGTACCCGTATCTATCACTTGTATAAAAACAGAGTTTCCCTGATCTGTAGCTGATAGTAAGACCTGATCCCCCCTTCCACAATATTTAAGGGCATTGCTGAGGAGGTTACGGATGATGAGGTCTATCATATTCCTATCGGCAAATACCATGAGCATTCCTTCTTTTTCCAATTTGATCCTGGTTCCCCTATCTATTGAAAACCGTTCAAATAAAGTCAGGTGTTGATCCATCATTTCCCCTATGTCGAATGCTTTTTTCCGTATCAACTCTCCCTTCATCTGGGTGCTCGTCCATGCCAAAAGGTTTTCCATTAAAATGGATACTGCATCCAAATTTTTAGAAATTTCCGGCATCAGGTCAAAAAACTCCTTTTGACTGACCATTCCTGTGCTTGTCATTTTTATCAGTTCGCGTAAACCAAAAATCGGGCCTTTTAGGTCATGAGAAATGATGCTGAAAAGCTTGTCTTTTAAGTTGTTGAGGTCTTTAAGTTCCTCGGCTTGCCGCTGAATCCTTTCGGAATTTTTTCTTTCCTCAGAAATGTCATCAAAAAGAAGTATGATTCCATTCAGTCCCTGGTTTTTATCAAAAACCGGAGTGATGTTGACCAAGAGCCGCTTATGAACCCCTTTTTGACATAGAAAATCAATTTCGAATTTTGGGCTGATTTGATGGTCCTTCAATTGTGAAAATACTGTCTGCTGAGGAAAAACTTCTTCAAGTCTTTTCCCTACTAATTTTGACCTGCGTAAATTAAGAAGTGCTGACATGAAGGGATTGATGTCTACAATTCGGTTTTTAGGGTCTATTACCAATATGCCTTTGTCCAATGATTCGATTACCTTGTCCCTGAATATGGGTTTGATATCGAAGAGCCTAAACCGCAGCAAAGCAATTCCTACCAAAATATACATCAATAAAAAGGCAAAAGGGGTCAGGTCTATATGGCCAAAAGGTTTGAAACCTAAGATATAGGCCAAATTAAACATCCAGGGAAAAAAACCTGCACTACTGAGTAAATAGGTCTGTTTTCTGTATAATGCATTCCCGTGCTTAAATCTTGTCAAGAGAACAACATTCCCTAAAAACAAACTCAAATAAAAATAACCAATATGTACATAATACCAAGGACCGGTTTCGATATGGAGCAGAGGAAATGGACCTGAACTGTCCACCGTAGTTTGTGCATAATACCATCCATGGTAACTATTGCTAAGCACCAGCAGGTAAGTAATTGTTGGGACAATGAAAATCAAGTAAAAAATCTTTCCTTTCGTCCACCGTTCTAAACCTGCATAGGAAATTGCAAACCATAACCAAGTGGCGGGAGCAAAAGCAATTCCTATATATTCTATTTTGATCCAAAAAAGCATACGCTCCAGGCTTTGGCTGGACAATTCAAATCCATAGGCCAGGGACCAAACCGATACCAATAACATGGTAAGGGCAAACCATCGTATGACTCCTGTATGCTGACTGATCAAAACGCTGGAGATTCCAGCAACCAAGAGTCCGGAAACCAATAGGATGATAGAGAATAAGTTAAGCTCCAACTTTTAAGTTTTAAATATTAAAGTTAAGTAAATCCGATTTTTTTACCCAAAAGAAATTTTAATATTAGCCCTGAGAAATGGACCCTAGCCGCTATGCAACTTGTAAAAAGATTTTCATTTCCTTCTACTTTTGAAATTGCACTTCTACTCAGTTTGATTGTTTTTGTTGCTGCTATATGGTGGACCAGGCCGTCAGATGTATCTTATATTGAATATGGTTACACTGTCCTTAGCTTTTGGAAATCGGGTTTTTGGGACCTTTTGGAATTCACCATGCAAATGGTCCTTATATTGGTGTTTGGGCATACGCTGGCACTATCCAAGCCTGTTGATAGCCTGCTGAGAAAGCTTTCTGGGATGGTGAATTCAAACACCCAGGCGGTACTGTTGACGGGAAGTATGGCCATGGCTGGAGGTTACCTCAATTGGGGTTTCGGTTTGGTTCTTGGGGCGATTTTAGCCCGAAAAATAGGGGAATCTGCGCAAGAAAAAAAAATTCCATCAACTATCCATTGGTTGCTGCTTCAGGGTATCTGGGAATGTTGGTCTGGCATGGAGGCCTTTCCGGCTCATCCACCCTGAAAGTAGCAGAGTCCGGCCACTTCCTTCAAGAAGTCATTGGCTTGGTACCCATAGACCAAACTGTTTTTTCTGCTTATAATTTATGGGGCAATCTTATCTTGATACTTGTACTACTGGGAGTCATGTTTTGGCTTTCACGCAAACAATATGGAAAGGTAGCATTGCCATCGATCACATTCATTTATGAGGGCAAAGAGGTAGGAAGAGACAAAACTGGCCTGCTTGTAGGTGCTTTGATGGCTATGCTTATCATTGTCGAAATCCTCAAAATCCGGGACCAAGACTGGTCATTTATTGATCTGAATTTTGTTAACTTCACCCTTTTGGCTTTGGGTTTGATGTTTTTTGGTAGCCTGAAATCTTTTGCCTCAGCCCTGAGCCATGCCGTGAAGGGAGCTACGGATATCATATTACAATTTCCTTTCTATGCCGGTATTTTGGGTATGATGAAATATTCAGGATTACTACTTATGCTCGCCGAGGATATGGTGTTTCGTTCTGGCCCACAAACTTTCCCAGTGTTATCATTTTTAAGTGCTGCACTGGTGAATTTTTTTATCCCTTCAGGGGGAGGTCAGTGGGCTATCCAAGGGCCAGTCATGATGGAGGCAGCCATAAAAATGGGGCTGGACATCCCCAAGATGATTATGGCATTTGCTTACGGGGATCAGTTGTCCAACATGCTACAACCCTTTTGGGCTTTACCATTACTTAGCATTACCGGGGTGCCCGCTAAAGAAATTTTCAGGTATACGGTGTATTTTTTTCTGGCCGCAACCTTGGTTTTTGGCTTTTCCGTTTGGCTTTGGGTTGCTTAAGCCTCTTTTTTTAAATTGGTTATAAATAAAACTGTCTGGCAGAATTTCGCTTCCATTTTTGCACTGAATTTTTATCTTTGCGGACGATTTGTAACCTAATGAACATTTACCTCTAAATATATTTGAAATGGCTTTTGATATAGAAATGATCAAGGCGGTCTACGAAAAATATCCCTCTAGGATAGCGGCTGCCAGAAAAGCTGTGGGAAGACCACTGACCTTGACCGAAAAAATATTATATGCACACTTGACAGAAGGAGATGCCGCTGCAGCTTACGAAAGGGGAGTGTCTTATGTGGATTTCAACCCTGACCGTGTGGCTATGCAGGATGCTACTGCACAAATGGCCCTTTTGCAGTTTATGCAGGCAGGCAGGGATAAAGTAGCCGTTCCTTCTACTGTTCACTGTGATCACTTGATTCAGGCTGAAGTAGGTGCTACCGCTGACTTGAATAAGGCTAAAGATAAAAATAGGGAAGTGTACGACTTTCTTGCTTCTGTTTCCAATAAATATGGGATCGGATTCTGGAAGCCTGGGGCGGGTATCATTCACCAAGTAGTCCTTGAAAATTACGCTTTCCCAGGAGGTATGATGATCGGAACAGATTCACATACACCAAACGCAGGTGGTCTGGGCATGATCGCCATAGGAGTGGGTGGAGCAGACGCCTGCGATGTGATGGCCGGCTTGCCCTGGGAACTGAAATTCCCCAAACTCATCGGTGTTAAATTAACCGGAAAATTATCGGGCTGGACTGCCGCTAAAGATGTCATCCTCAAAGTGGCAGGGATACTGACTGTTAAAGGTGGAACAGGTTCCGTTGTAGAATATTTTGGTGAAGGAGCTACCTCACTTTCAGCAACCGGAAAGGGGACAATCTGTAACATGGGTGCAGAAATTGGCGCTACAACTTCAATTTTTGGTTATGATGAAAAATCTGAAGCTTACCTAAGAGGTACAGAAAGAGGAGATATTGCCGATATGGCCAATGCCATCAAAGAGCACCTAACCGGTGATCCTGAGGTGTATGAGCAGCCTGAAAAATATTTTGATCAGGTAATTGAAATTAACTTATCGGAGCTAGAACCCCATATCAATGGTCCTTTTACACCGGATCTGGCTTGGCCACTTTCCAAATTTGCTGCAGCAGTTAAAGAAAATGGATGGCCGGCAAAATTAGAGGTAGGGCTTATAGGCTCGTGTACGAACTCTTCTTATGAAGATATTTCCAGGGCAGCTTCTCTTGCCCAACAGGCAGTAGATAAAAAATTACTGGCCAAATCAGAATACACCATTACCCCAGGATCAGAGCAGGTACGCTTTACCGTAGACAGAGATGGCTTCTTGGATATTTTTGGAAAAATGGGTGGTGTAGTCTTAGCCAATGCTTGTGGTCCATGTATAGGACAGTGGGCTAGACACGGTGCTGACAAACAGGAAAAAAACTCTATCATCACCTCTTTCAACAGAAACTTTGCGAAGCGTGCGGATGGTAACCCTAACACCCACGCATTTGTGGCCTCTCCTGAAATCGTAACGGCCTTGGCCATCGCGGGAGACCTTACCTTCAACCCAGTGACTGATACTTTGACCAATGAAGAAGGTCAGCAGGTCAAATTGGATGAGCCAAGAGGTTTGGAGTTGCCAACAAAAGGGTTTGCTGTGGAAGATGCAGGATACCTAGCCCCGGCAGAAGACGGTTCTCAGGTGGAGGTTCTTGTGGATTCTAAATCTGAAAGGTTACAGTTATTGGAGCCCTTCCAAGCTTGGGAAGGAACAGATCTTCATGGCCTGAAGCTGTTGATCAAAGCCAAAGGCAAGTGTACCACGGATCACATTTCCATGGCAGGACCATGGCTGAGATTCAGAGGACACCTGGATAACATTTCCAACAACATGTTGATTGGGGCAGTCAATGCTTACAATGGTGAGACCAATAAAGTCAAAAATCAACTGACTGGAGAGTATGGAGAAGTTCCCGCCGTTCAACGTCAGTATAAACTTCAGGGCATAGGTTCAATTGTGGTGGGCGATGAAAACTACGGAGAAGGTTCCTCAAGGGAACATGCTGCCATGGAGCCTCGTTTCCTTGGAGTAAGGGCGATTTTGGTGAAATCATTTGCCAGAATTCATGAAACTAACCTGAAAAAACAAGGTATGCTGGCATTGACTTTCGACAACCCTGCAGACTATGACCTGATTCAGGAAGATGATGCGATTGATATCTTGGGCTTGACCTCTTTCGCTCCAGGGAAGCCTTTGACAGTGGTGCTAAACCATGCCGATGGAAGCAAAGACGAAATCAAGGTCAACCATACCTACAATCAGGGCCAAATTGCTTGGTTCAAAGCAGGGTCTGCATTGAATCTGATCAAGGCAGGTGTATAAATCTTGAGGGGATGACCCATTACCGGCCGGTTGAATTTCAACCGGCCTTTTTTTGCGCTTTCTTGAACCCGAATTATGCATTAGGGTTTGTAATAGAAATTCTAATTCATATTTCGGGTTGAAAGTATGAGAGGATTTTTCCACGCTTCTGTTGGGTTGCAAAACTTTGCTTTGCCATGGGCCGTTTTAGTAATGCTGAATTTTTAAATCCTCAAAAATGCATTACAATGTTTCAAATTGTCTTTGTTTAACAGAGCGTATCAATATTTGTAAAATTCATTTATATTTAATCCGTTTTGAAACCAAAAAGTAGGTGGATACTATGATCCTTAGAGCTGGTAAGGGGGTTGTATTTTTGATAACTCTTTTCTTTTATTTTCATTTTTTTTCATCCACAATGGCACAAGTGGTGGAATCCGATGAAAGGGCTTTGATAACAGTTGAAGATGGGGTCAGTTTTTCCAAGGACTCTTTGTTTTTGATGAATTTTAGATTCAGGATGCAAAATCGAGCAGGGTTAAATACCTTGGAAGGTGATGACTTTAGGGTCAATCAATACGAAATGCGGGTGAGGAGACTTAGGTTGCGGTTTGATGGTTTTGTCGGCCACCCCAGGTTGCAATATTATATTCAACTCGCATTTTCCCGGGCAGATCTGGATTTGGAAAATGCCCTGATTGCACAGCCTGTGAGGGATGCGATTGTATATTACATCGTAAATGACAATCTGTATTTTGGGTTTGGACAATCCAAACTTCCAGGCAACAGGCAAAGGGTAAACAGTTCCGGTAACCTGCAATTTGCAGATCGTTCCACGGCTAATGCGCTTTTCAATATTGACCGGGATTTTGGCTTGTTTGCCTATAAAACTTTTCCCTTCAGAAAAGGTGGGGAATTGCAGATAAAAGGAGCTTTGACCACAGGAGATGGCAGGAATGCGTCAGCTGTTGATGATGGGTTGAGCTATACTGGGAGGCTCGAGTATTTGCCTTTTGGTTCATTCAGGAATAATGGTGATTATTCGGAAGGGGATCTTGAATTTGAGCCAAAGCCCAAACTTTCAATTGGGCTTACCCTATCCGCCAATGAAAAAGCAAATAGGACAGGAGGCCAATTGGGGCCAAGCCTTTTTGAACCCAGGGATATGAACAGCTTTATAGTGGATGGTGTGTTTAAATATATGGGTTGGGCTGTATTGGGAGAATATTTGGAGAGAAGGTCCCCAGATCCATTTACAAGTAATGATCTCGGTGAACTCCGGATTGTGCAGGTAGGGTGGGGAATCAATACCCAGGTCAGTAGAATGTTGGACAGAAAAAATGAACTGGCTGTAAGGTATTCTAAAGTGACACCAGATGCGGAAATCCTGCAGTTTCAGGATAGGGTAGATGAGGTATTGCTTGGCTTTTCTAGGTACGTCAATGGCCATAGGATTAAGTTTCAGGCTAATGTAGGCTACAAATGGTTAGAAGGCCTCTCAAGGTTTGACAATGCAGGCAACTCCTGGACTGCTATGTTTCAGGTAGAATTCGGAATTTGATGGCTAAAAAACAAAAATATAGATTTTAAAAGCAAAATATTTGGTATAAAAAACAATTTGATGTATGTTTACACGGATTATTGTATAGTACCGCAATTTTCACCCATTAGTGTACAGTTACAGACAGTTTTATATATAACTTCCGATGAAGGAAAGAGGTATAAATAATACTTTTAAGAAGATAATATTCGAATCCAGCGAAATGGTTTTTTTAGCTGATGATTCCTATCCCTATAATATTTTTTATAGCAATCAGGCTTTTGAAAATCAGATAGGACAGTTTTTGGATGAAAGAAATCTGGTGGGACTAGGACTGGACATCAACTCCTACATATTCAATGAAGAGCTGATTTTGACCTTTATGGGTGTGGAGTATACCTTTTTCCTGGAATTACCTCAGGAGAATGCATCCAATTACTTTTTATTTTATAAAGGAAAGGAATTGAGAGGTCAGGGCCTGCCCAATAAAAACGATTCACAGTATTTCTTCAGAAATGCCATCGATCTGATTGGTATCGGACAGGAGTCTTTTCTTACCTGGGTCAGTAGTTCCATAAAACCCATCTTGGGTTACAGCCCGGAAGAAATCATCAACATTGAACTTTGCAGTTACTTTCACCCTGATGATCTAGAAAAGGTTAAATCCTTGCTTTTCGATATCAGACAGGAACGAAAAAACACCAACTTTGAAGCTAGATTATTAAGTAAAAGTGGAGCATATCGCTGGTTTGAGTTCAATGTACACTTTATTGTGGGTAAGTTCTACGCCGTAGCCAGAGACATAACCGCATTTAAAACCACACTTGAGCAAAAGCAAGAGCTCAATGAGCTATATGCTTTAGGAGAAAAACTTAGCCATCTAGGCTTTTGGGAGATCAATACAGCGAGTAACAGCGTATATTTCTCCGATGAACTTTGTGCCATTTTCGGTTTAAAGAAGTATACTGAATTACCATTGGAGGGGATGATAAACCTCTTTCAGCCAGTAGATAGGGCCTTGGTAAAAAATGCCATTTCCTCCTTGATTTCTTCCAGTAAGGAAGTTGACCTGTTGTTGCAGGTAAAGGCTGGGGAAGATGGCTTAAAATGGATACAGCTTTCCGGAAGGGCACAGGTGCTGACCAATCAGCCTTCCAGAATTTTTGGGACCATTCAGGATGTCAGCAAGGACCAGGAATACCTTAACCAACTGGCCTTGTTCAAAGAAATCCTGGAGGCATATCCCGATGGGGTCTTCTTGACCAACCTTTCTGGGGAAATCATATTTTTCAACAAAGAAGCAGTCAAAAAGTATGGAGCTGAGGATGCCCAAAGTTTCCCTAAGGAAATTGCAAAGCTTGAGCCTTTGTTTGAACAGAAGGAAGTATGGGAAAATCATATCAGTCAACTCGGCTCAGAAGGTATAAAAACCTATCAAAGCAAGATTCATCAGGAAAGCGGTGAAGACCTGAATGTTGAAATTGCGGCGAAGCTGGTGCAAATTCAAGAGACCAGCTACATTATTTCCAGTGTAAGAGAGATATCAGAAATAAGGCAAATATCCCAAACTGAAAAGGTGCCATCAGATTTTCTTACTCATTTGACCGAACAGATTCCCGGTGCACTTTATCAGTTTGTTGTCGATAAGGAAGGGGAAATGAAGTTTTCCTACATGAGCCCGGGAATAAAAAATCTATTGGGATTGAAGGATAACGAGCTGGCAGATTTCAAAGATGTGGGCAAAGCCATTTCCAAAGTCCACCCTGAAGATATGGCCAATGTACTCACATCAACCGTTTCTTCCGCTAGAAAACTCAGTCCATGGACATGTAAGTTCAGGATTATAAAGCCGGAGAGCCAAAACTATAAGTGGGTTTTGGGAGCCGCCAAGCCTGAGCTTTTGGAAAATGGAGATGTGGTATGGTATGGCTACCTCACCGATATTACGGATCAGAAGCAATTTGAGGACAAACTTAAGGATGCCAAAGAAGAAGCTTTGAAAGCCAGTCAGATCAAATCGGAGTTCTTGTCCATCATTAGTCATGAACTTAGAACACCGCTCAATGCCATTTCAGGATCAGTGTATTCTTTGCTACAGGATGATCATACCACTGTGCAGGCTGCTGCTTTCAATACCATCAATTTTGCAGTAGATAACCTGATTACCATGATCAATGACCTGCTGGACTTCCAAAAAATTGAAGCCGGGAAACTGACCCTGGAGGTAAGCCCAATGAATTTGGAAGAGGTCATCAAGCATGTGATCAGCGGTTTGGAATACCATGCAAAAGATAGTGGCAACAAACTGAACCTTCATTTCAATAAAGACATCAACATGGAGGTCAAAGGTGATAAAGTAAGGCTTTCTCAAGTGCTAAATAACCTGATCACCAATGCCCTAAAGTTCACAGATAATGGTAACGTTGACCTGACTGTAGATGTAAAGAAGAATGAAGCTGATCGCATTAGGATTTACTTTGAAGTCAAAGACAATGGCATAGGTATAGCCCCTGAACATAAGGATAGGATTTTTAACGAATTTGATCAGGTTCAGCATTCCTTCAGTAAAAAATACGGAGGCACTGGCTTAGGGCTTGCCATCACGAAGAAGCTGTTGGGACTTATGGAAAGTCAGATCAACCTTCACTCTGAAATCGGAGCCGGGTCAACCTTCTTCTTTGAAATTGAATTTGAAAAAGTATTTGGCCAACCGGGCTTGGAGGCCAATACAGAGCATAAACCTGTAGTTGAAATCAAGCCGGCCAAAGTTGAAGCCGCACCACAGGTAGAAGCCGAAAAAGAAGCACCTGAAACTGAAACCCCTCAGGTTGAAAAGGAAGAAACTGTAGCAGAGCCGGAGAAGCCTGAAGTGAAAAGACCAAAATCTTTGGCTGAAGTCAAACTTTTGATGGCAGAAGACAATGACGTCAATGCCTTGGTACTGGGGAAAATCATCAAGAAATGGGGTATCCAATACCACAGGGTGAGTAATGGTAAATTGGCGGTGGAAGCCGTTCAGGATGGTGAATATGATTGTATCTTAATGGATATTCAAATGCCTGTCATGAATGGATTTGATGCCACCGAAAAGATAAAAGAAATAACCGATGTACCCGTATTGGCACTTTCTGCAGCAGATAAGGTTGAAGTCATGGAAAGGATTGAAAAGACGGGTTTTGATGGTTATGTAGCCAAACCTATTGATGCTTCGGAGCTCTTAAGGAAAATCAAAGAGGTACTGAAAATTGCGAGTCAAAGCGCTTGAGTTAACTTAAGGTAAGCTTCAACAAGCTCCATGTCAGGGGCTTTTTCATAAACATCCTCCAAATACCTCAGGGCTAACTCTTTTTGGCCTTTTTTAGCATAATAGATGCCTTTGTTTCTCAAGGCATACAAGTTTCTGGAGTTTTGTCTTAAACTGAAGTTGATGTCTTCCAGACCACTTTCCAGATCGCCTAAATAGAGTTTGTATAGGCCTCTGTTATTGAAGTAATAAGCATCCCTTGGGTTGAGGCTTATGGCTTTTTCTACTTCTCCCAAAGCCAAATCAACACGCTCTTCCTCGAATAAGATCATTGAACGTAAGTTGTAAATATTGGCCTCCTCAGGGTTGATTTTTTCTGCCTTTTGAAGTGTTTCCTTGGCCTCACCAAAATTTCTTTGCTGAAAGAGTATGATGGCTTTATTCACCAAGAGATCTGAATTTTCCGGTTCGAGCTGAAGCCCCTTTTCAAAAGCGGCCAAAGCATCGTCATGATTATTTAACTGTTCCAAAACCAAACCATGGAGGAAATGGCTTTGCCAGTTATCGGGAAAAAGCTGAATGGACATTTCGGCATCTGATAATGCCTTATAATATTCACCATTATCCAATAGGGCAAGCCCTCTTTGGAAAAGAGAAGTCCTGTGCGTCCTTGAAATAGCCAATACTGCACCATAGTCCCTAATGGCTTCATCCAGCCTATTGGTCCTTTGATATACCAAGGCCCGATTATAAAGGGCATCGATAAACTCCGGATCAATTTTAATGGCTTCAGAGTAAAAGTCTATCGCCGATTTGGTGTCGTTCTCTTTGAGTTTCTCATTCCCTTTCAATAAAAAACGACCTTTTTTATCTTCCTGACTGTCACAGCTTATCAGGATTCCTGTAAGCAATAGGGCCAAAAGCCATCTCATTGTCATGATCTTTATTCTATGTTTGATTTTCTCTTTCCTCTCCTAACAACAAAGCAAAGGGCAAAGTTGCCTCATTCAGTTCAAAAATTTGACGGAGTACAGCCAAAGTTGGAATGATGATAATCATCCCGGCAATGCCCCAAATGGCTGCCCCAACCATCAAGCCTAGAAAAGTGACAAAAGCATTGAGGTTAACATTGCTGCCAACAATTTTTGGGGTAAGGAAATTACTTTCTATCAGTTGTATCACCTGAAAGGCTATGACAATGCCTACCGGATACCAAAGGCTGTCTTTTGTAAGAAACGCAAAGATGGTAGGTAAAATAGCGCCCAGAAAAGGACCCAAAAAAGGAATGATATTTAAAACCCCTGCCAATACGCCAAAGAATATCGCATGCTTGATGCCAAAACCAAATAGTATACCTGTATTCAAAACGGCAAGAATGGCCATAACTTTCATGACACCTATGATATATTTTTGGATAACCTTTCTCAGGTTTTTGATTTCATTTTCTACCTTTTCAGGATCATGATCTTTGAAAAGATGGGAGATAAACCGTGTAAGGTGATCTCTATAGAGTAAGAAAAAAAACATGAAAACAATCAAAAGGACAAATGAAGTCAAAGACCCCAAAGTCCCAAAAATAAAATCTGCTACACTTCTGCTGTTGTCCTGTAATAGACCAATCAGGTAATCCTGATCAATCCCCTTGCCTATACCTGTCTCAATCTTTAACTTATCAGAAAGGAAAACTTCCAAATCTTCCAAGTACTTGTTAAGCCTTTCCCCTACATTGCCCAAGTCTCTGCTGAAGCTCGCCACCTGCAGGGCAATGAAGGTCAATAAACCCAAAATCCCTAATACTGCGGTCAGCATAGATATAACGGCACTCAATACACGTGATATTTTTTTCCGCTCTAGCCAGTTGCCCATAGGTACCAAAAGTGCTGATATGTATCCTGCTAAAAATAAGGGGATTAGAAGGTTTTTTCCCAAAATGAGAATAAACACAATCACAATAATCAGCAAAAGTACCGACAATACTTTTAAATGTGTGGGTAGCTGTAGTTTGTTTTTATCACTCGTCATATCAGCGAAAAGGAACTGTGGATAACAATTAATATGTTGACAGGTTGATACTTAGCTAGGGATTTCATATATGAAACCGTGAAATCCGAGGCAATTCTTAAATTTAGTTTAATTTTGGCACTTTAACCCCAAAGGAGTGGAAAGAGAAAAGTCGTTTTGGATAAAAATTTCATTTTTGGTCAGTGTATTACTACTGATTGTGAAGTTTTATTCCTTTTACATCACCAAGTCCACCGCCATACTAACTGATGCCCTGGAAAGTATCGTCAATGTGGTGGCGGCAGCTTTTGCTTCTTACAGTATTTATCTCAGCTCCAGACCCAGGGACGATAACCATCCCTATGGGCATGGTAAAATTGAATTTTTTAGTGCCGGTGTGGAGGGAACGCTCATTATGCTTGCGGGTTTGTTTATTATTTATCAGTCTATTTACAATTTCTTTTTTCCCAATGAACTGGAACATTTGGTAGAAGGAATTGTCCTGATTACCCTTTCTGGTTTTGTAAATGGGGTAGTTGGTATGCTTTTGGTGAAAAAAGGCAAACAGCTCAACAGCATTGCCTTAGGTGCCAGTGGTAAGCATTTATTGGTAGATACCATGACATCCCTGCTCTTGATCGTAGGTGTGCTTGTCATGTATCTGACAAATTTGTTTTTCCTGGATTCTGTCATTGCCATATTATTTTCGCTGTATATCCTTTATTCAGGTTATGGCTTGGTCAGGAAGTCAGTAGCGGGTTTGATGGATGAAGCAGACCCTGTTGCAGTAGAAGCTACAGTGGATGTGATCAATAGACATAGAAAGCCCAATTGGATTGATGTACACAATATGCGTGTCCAACAATATGGGGGAGACAGGCATATTGACCTGCACCTTACCCTGCCATACTACTTGGACCTTGGGCAAGTGCATGATGAAGTGGAGGAACTTGAACAAATATTAGAGGAGGATTGGCCGGGTGTGATGGAGGTTTTTGTACATGCCGATCCTTGTATTCCTGAAAAATGCTGTCATTATTGCCAAATTACAGACTGTCCAGTAAGAAAATTCCCTATGGATATCAAGATTGATTGGAATGCCAATAACATGTCAAAAAATCAAAAACATTACCATGAATTGAGCAGTTAATCAAAAAAAATCCGTAATTAAAAAGAAAATTTTTCGTTTATTTGATTCACTACAAAATAATTTGTATATTTTGCAAAAAAAAAGCTATGAACGAGGAAAAACAATTCAAAGTACTGTTGGCGATTTCGTCAATCGTGTGGTTGATCCTTGTTGGGTTACTCATTGTGGTCTAACAGGATCCAAGGAGTGCTAAGCTACTTGCACAAGACAGCTGATGCTTTTCAAATGGATTAAAGAGTTAAAAAAGAGAATGCCATGATGCGTTCTCTTTTTTTATTACCCTAAAAAAACCTTTTATCTCATTTTTCTGGGTTTAAATCAACTTTTAAAAAATTCTATTTTGTTTTACCATAGCTTAATCTATTTTTATAAATCAGATGAATAGCAAAATAAATATTATATAATCATGAAGAAAATCATATTTAGTTTCATGGCAGGTCTGCTGTGTCATGTCGGGCTGGCGCAGGAAACTTCCCACGATGCCTTTATTGTCAAGAATCTGGACAACAATACCGAGAGGTTTTCTAAAGTGGCCAGGGAAATTTGGGAAAATCCGGAATTAGGCTATTTGGAGTTTACCAGCTCTAAAATCCTGGTTGAAGAACTTAAGGCTGCCGGTTTCAAAGTTGAAACCGGCTTGGCAGGTATGCCAACCTCTTTTTTAGCAACCTACGACAAGGGAGGTCCGGTCATTGGGTTCTTGGCCGAGTACGATGCGCTTCCCGGTCTTTCTCAGGATGCAGTTCCTTTCCGATCTGTTTTGGTAGAAGGGGGTAACGGGCACGGTTGTGGCCATAACCTATTTGGTACTGCGGTAGTTGCTTCGGGTGTGGCCCTCAAAGAATGGATCGATGCCAATAATATCCAAGCCACCATAAAAATATTTGGAACTCCTGCAGAAGAAGGAGGGGCAGGAAAAGTATATATGGTCCGCGAAGGCTTGTTTGAAGATGTAGATGCAGTCATCAACTGGCATCCTGGTGACAGGAATGCAGCCAATGCCTCTACCTGTACCGCTGTCATGCAGGGTTACTTTAAATTCCATGGTCAGACCTCCCATGCTGCGGGTGCTCCTGAAAGGGGACGTTCTGCACTGGATGGGGTGGAAGCGATGAATATGATGGTCAATATGATGCGGGAGCACGTGGATCAGGAGAGCAGGATCCATTATGTAATTACCAATGGTGGCTTGGCCGCCAATGTTGTTCCTGACTATGCTGTTGTAGAATATATGATCAGACATCCTGATGTGACTGAAGTAAAAGACATGTGGCAAAGGGTCATCAAAGCGGCTGAAGGCGCAGCGATGGGTACAGGCACAAGGGTAGAAGTTGAAGTAGTGGCTGGAATCTATGGACTTTTGCCCAATGAAACTTTGGCCAAAACCATGCATAAAAATCTAAGTATAGTAGGGGGAGTGGAATATGACGAATCAGAAATGGAGTTTGCCAAGCAAATCCAGACTACCTTCAATTCTCCAAGGGTACCTCCTCTTTCCGTAGCCAAAGAGGTTCAGCCTTATAAATTAACCCATTTTCCAGCTTCTACCGATGTGGGAGATGTAAGTTATGTGGTGCCTACAGTTGGCCTCAGTACGGCTACCTGGGTACCTGGTACTGCAGCCCATACCTGGCAGGCGGTAGCCGCGGATGGCATGAGCATAGGATACAAAGGCATGATGGTTGCTGCCAAAACCATGGCCCTCACAGGTAAAGATCTGATTTTAAATCCTTTGTTGATCAAAGAAGCCAGAAAGGAATTTGACGAAAGACTGGACGGACTGGTTTATGAACCTTTGATAGGGGACATGGATCCCCCTTTGCACTTCAGAGCAGATCAAAACAAAGTGCGATAATTCCGGTTCAAAGAATGGGCAATTAACTTCTGTTTTTTGCTTGAATTCCCTGTTGGGCATTTACTTCGATAAATGCCCAACAGGGATTATTTTTAGGACTGTGTCAAGAGTCCCGCCCTTTTCAATAAGGCCTCCGGTTTGGGCGCTCTTCCCCTGAATTTTTGATACAGAATGCTTGGATGCTCACGCCCTCCCGCCGACAAAATGTGTTCCTTAAAAGCATCCGCAGTTTGCCGGTCAAATATACCTCGCTCCAGAAAAAGCTCAAAAGCATCAGCGTCCAATACCTCTGCCCATTTGTAACTGTAATAACCTGCAGCATAACCCCCTTGGAAGATATGGGAAAAGGAAGTACTCATCAAAGTTCCTTCCACCTCTGGAAGTAGTTGCGTTTCCTTCATGGCTGCTTTTTCGAAGGCAGGAATATCCTTTACCTTTTTGGGATCTGTACCATGATAGGCCATATCAAGTAGACCAAAACTAATCTGCCTTAGGGTCTGATAGCCTTGCTGAAAATTAGCAGCGTTTTTGATTTTTTGTATCAATTCTGCTGGTATAGTTTTTCCGGTTTCATAATGTTTGGCAAAAAGATCCAAGCACTCTTTTTCATAACACCAGTTTTCGAAAATCTGTGAAGGCAACTCTACAAAATCCCAATATACACTGGTACCGGAAAGTGACTCATAGTTTCCTTTTGCCAACATGCCGTGAAGGGCATGGCCAAATTCATGGAACAAGGTAGTTACCTCATTGAAGGTCAAAAGGGAAGGCTTAGTCTTGGTGGGTTTGGTGAAATTGCAGACAATGGATACATGAGGTCTATGATCTTTCCCATTGATGATTTTTTGGCCACGGAAACTGGTCATCCAAGCCCCGTTTCTTTTTCCAGCCCTTGGGAAAAAGTCCGCATAAAATACCGCAAGATGCTTGCCATCTGAATCTACGACTTCATATGTGGTTACCTCAGCATGGTATTTGGGGATTTCTGAATTCTCGACAAAGCGGATACCAAAGAGCTTTTCTGCAGTGGTGAAGACCCCTTCAATCACATTTTCCAACTTGAAATAAGGACGCAGCAACTCATCATCAATTTCATATTTTTCCTTCTTCAGTTTCTCTGAGTAGTAGGCGAAATCCCATTTTTCCAATTGTGCTATACCATCCAATTTTTTTGCAAAATCTGCCAATTCTTTCACTTCCTCTTCGGCTTTGGATTTGGCTTTTTCCAATAGGTTTTGCAGAAAGTCGATCACTGCTGGAGCACTTTTGGCCATGCGCTCTTCCAGTACAAAATCGGCATAATTGGCATATCCCAACAGTTGGGCCCTTTCATTTTTCAACCGCAGCATGTCCTTGATGTGCTGTTGGTTATCCAGCTCATCTCCTTTGCTGGATTTGGTATTATAGGCAATGAAGAGCTGCTTTCTCAATTCCCTGTTTTCCGCATAGGTCATAAAAGGGATATAACTGGGGAAAGCCAAGGTGAAGACCCATTTTCCAGCCTGACCTTTTTCTTCAGCCGTTTGTGCAGCCGCCTCCTTGATGGCTTCAGGCAGTCCTTTCAGGTCATCCTCTTTATCGATTACCAATGTATATTTGTTGGTCTCAGCCAATACGTTTTCGCCAAATTTCAGCCCAAATTGGGACAATTCCCGGTCTATCTCCCTGAGCTGGGCTTTTTGTGCCTCATCCAGTTTGGCCCCATTGCGAACAAAAGCTTTGTAGGTTTTGTCCAGAAGTGTGGTTTGTTCTTCTGTTAGCGGCAGATCAGATTTTTGTTCATATACCTGTTGGATACGGCCAAAAAGCTCCTCATCCAAAAGGATGTCATTGCCATGGGCAGTCAGGAGGGGAGAGATTTCTCTGGCCAAAGCCTGAATGGTGTCATTGGTTTCGGCACTGTTGAGGTTGAAAAAAATAGAAGAAACGGTATTGAGTTGCTCTCCAGCTCTATCCAAGGCCACAATGGTATTGTCAAAATCAGGGACCGGTACAGCTTTTATCGCCTCAATCTCTGCCTTGGCCAGTTGGATGGCTTCCTTGATAGCCGGTAAATAGTGTTCATTGTTAATCAGATGAAAAGGTGCAGTTTCAAATGGGGTGTTGAATTTTTCCAATAATGGATTCATAAAATCTTTGTTTTGTCTTCTTGATATTAACAGAGACAAAGTTAAAGAAGTTTATCGGAAAGCAGGAAAAGGAAAAACGCCAAAGGAAAAAGTGAAAGCGAAGCACTGAGCTTGTCGAAGTGTAAAAAGTAGGATCTGCGTTGTAAGGAGAGACAGAGGGACGCAGGCACGAAGAGACTTTTTAAGAAGAGAAGTTTAAAAGCTTAAGGATTAAAGTTTAAAATGCTGTGTACGTTGTCACGCGTTTCCGAACGCGGGACTATTGAATTCTGCGTTCTCTAACCCAGTCAATACCTGAGCTAAAAGCTCAGCAAGCAGCTGTCCAGAGTTGAAAACTCCGGACAACAGATTCGGCAAGAGAAAACGGTGCGTTAAAGAAATAGAATTCGTGTACGCTGTCACGCACTTGCAGCGCGGGACTATTGAACCCTGAGTTTTCTAACCCAGTCAATACCTGAGCTAAAAGCTCAACATCCAACAGTCCAGAGTTGAAAATTCCGGACAATAGATTCAGCAAGAGAAAACGGTGCGATAAAGAAATAGAATTCGTGTACGTTGTCACGCGTTTCCGAACGCGGGACTATTGAATTCTGAGTTTTCTAACCCATTCAATACCTGAGCTAAAAGCTCAACATCCAACAGTCCAGAGTTGAAAACTCCGGACAAGAGAAACACCTTTCGAACCACGCTAACAGGATAACAGTTGAACATTTACTTCACGAGATTTGCCACTTCGGCCCCAGTCTGCTTTCTCCTTTCCCCCTTTCCCATTTTCCTTTCTCCTTTTTTCCTATTTTTTATTTTAAAACCTGAACATGTATGGCGGTAGGTTGATCCGCATCATGGTAGACCTTATGGGTGGCTTTGATAAAATCTTCATCATCGGCTTTGAAAATGTTTTCAACATATTTTTGCGGATTCCTGTCTATCAAAGGAAACCAAGTACTTTGAATCTGAATTTGAATCTTGTGGCCTTTCTTGAAAGTATGCATGACATCCTGCAGCTGCAAAGGAACTTCGGTTTTCTGTCCTGAAACAAACGGCTTGGGATCAGAGAAGCTTTCCCTGTACCTGCCACGGATAACTTCTGAGCGTACCATCATATGGTAATTACTCAGGTGCGTGCCCTGTTGGACCCTTTCATGGTCAGGGGTATCATGGGGAAACACATCTACCAGTTTGACAATCCAATCGGCATCGGTTTCCGAAGTAGAAACCATCAGCTTGGCCAGAATTTCACCTGCCAAAGTCACATCTTCTTCCAGAACATCTGTCTCAAAAACCAGTACATCAGGTCTTCTGGCAGCAAAACGCTGGTCATCAGCCATGTATTTTCTGGGAGTGAAATTGAATTTGATATCCGGACTGTATGGGACAGGTTTGGACGGGTCGGATATAAAAACCGACTCATCATTGCCTTTGGGTGCTTCTGTACTCAGTGTACCATTAGCATGGGGGTAAAAAATTTCATGCTTTGCCTCTTTAGGAGGCCAAGCGTCAAACATCCTCCATTCATTTTTCCCCGTATCAAAAATATAGGCTTCAGGAAGCTTGGTTCGCCCATCTGCGGGTCCTTTGAGAAAATGCTCAAAAAAGACGGCTTCTACATGATGTTGGTACCAAGTAGAGATTGAATCACCGAAGTATACGTTGGACACTTGCTGAAAACCTCTCTCCCTGGACCAATCTCCATGGGACCAAGGCCCCATCACCAAAGTATTATAAGAGTCAGGATTGTTTTTCTCTATGGTCTTATAAATTGTCAAAGGACCGTAGAGGTCTTCCGCATCAAACCAACCTCCCACGGTCATTACCGCAGGTTTCACCTCGTTTAAGTGTGGAATGATGCTTCTTTTTTGCCAAAATTCATTGTAATCAGGATTTTCTTTCAACTGGGTCCAGAAGAAATTGTCTTCTCCGTAGTATTTATCGGCATTTTTTAGAGAACCCATATCCATAAAGAACTGGTAAGCATCTTTGGTGCCTGGGTTGACCATCTGATACCAAGGTTTATCCGTAGGACCATCATGCTGATAGCCAAAAACAGAGGTGGCCACCCAGTAGCTTAAAAAGTAAGCCCCATTGTGGTGGAAATCATCAAAGTAGAAGTCTCCAATAGGTGCCTGAGGAGATACAGCTTTCAAGGCAGGATGGGCAAATGGTAGGGAAGCAGCAGAATAGAAGCCAGGATAGGAAATACCCCACTGTCCAAATTTTCCATTGTGGTTTTGAATATTTTTCAAAAGCCATTCTATGGTATCATACGTATCAGTGCTTTCATCGATTTCCTTACTACCTTTTTTTCGGTGGGAAACAGTTGGCCGCATGTTGTCATAGTCTCCCTCAGACATCCAACGACCCCTCACATCTTGATAAACAAAAATGTAACCGTCTTTCATCATTTTTTCTGAAGGCCCGAGGAGTGTTTTCATTTTTCCCTCACCATAAGGGCCGGAACTGTAAGGTGTTCGTTGCATGACAAAAGGGTAGGCTTGCCCCTTGTCTTTTGGGCTATATACCACCGTATGTAGTTTCACGCCATCACGCATGGGGATTTGATATTCCTTTTTGTCATAATTTTCAGCAACAAAATCGGCATTTTGTGCCTGAACGTTAAGATTGATAATAAGCAGTATCCAAAACGGAATAAAAAGGTAGGACTTTTTCATACGATTAGGTTTTTTGTTGAATTTAATATCTCTCTACAGAAAGAGGAATGCTTTTTTGTGGAATGGACTTATTTGTACACCAAAATATAGAATAGTAGCCAAAGCAGAAAGAAGGATACATAGCTGCCCAAAATGACCAAAAAGGAGGTGGGAATTTTTTGCCTGCTGATGCTGTGAAAGCCCAGGGTAAGAAAACCTATGTAGATAAGCTCAAAAATATTTAAGGACCGCAAAGGATAATGGTACTGTTTAGGGATTTCGACTGAATTAAAGAGTGAGTAAAGGGAAAGGGGATAAAAATCCCGGATCTCCTGAAACGAGATGCCTTCCTGTGGCTGTATGAAGTAGATCAGTTTGATGATTTCAGGCAATAAAAAGATCAACTCCCCAAAAAGTGCCAGGTGCCAAAGTTTCATAAAAGGGACTTTATACCCAAAGGCAAAGGAACCCGTCCAGATGATAAATGCAGTAAGGGTAAATTTCCAAAGCAATGAAAATGGTGTCCAAAGGTAATTGAGCGTGTTGAAAATATGGAAAATGGTAAAACTCCCTTCCCCTTCCAGCTCACTATAGCCCGGGATGGATCGGAGAATGATGTCATTGGTGAGAAAACGCACCACAAGAAAAAATATCACGAGAATTAAAAAAAATACCCTTTTGTCGAAATCCAAAAGGGATTCTATACGTTGAGAGATTGTGGTCCTTTCCTGCATCATAAATTGAAATAAATCTTATCAAATCTAAACGATTGTTTGGAATACCCCATAATTTTGCAGGAAATTTAGAAGATGTATGCTATTGGGTAAAAAAATGGTGCTTTTACAGATTTTGGTTTTGGTTTGGATGATTCCCAACCCTGGGAATTGGATTGCGCATGCTTTTCAGTCACCGGAACTTTCCCCAAATGAGACAGTCGATACGATTGGAGAGGCGGGTACATCTTACTTACTCCTGGATAAAGGTCTTCAGTTTAGGATTACAGAGCATGTGAATGCTTTATATAATTTCGAGTTTGAGCGGGCAGAGCGAGGCTTTAAAGTGATGCAGTATCAATATCCTGAACATCCCCTTCCTTATTTTCTTCAAGGTTTAAGCACATGGTGGAAAATTGCCCCTGATATTGAAAATAAGCGATTGGATGATCTTTTTCTCAAACAAATGGATCAGGTCATCGATAAAGCTAAAAAAATATTGGATAAAGAACCGGATAACAAAGAGGCGGCTTTTTTCCTGGCAGGAGCTTATGGCTTTCAAGGTCGTCTGCTGAGCGAACGGAAAAGCTGGACCAAAGCTACTTTTGCAGGAAAAAATGCACTCAAATACCTCAACCTGAGCAAGGGGGAAGAGGAGCTTAATCCTGAATTGCTTCTGGGTGATGCACTTTTCAACTATTTCTCTGTTTGGATACCTGAAAATTACCCCATTCTTAAGCCTGTGGTTGCGCTCTTTCCGAAAGGGGACAAGGCTTTAGGTTTAAAGCAATTGGAGGATGTATCCCAAAATGCCTTCTATGCCAGGGTAGAAGCCCAATACTTCCTTTTCAGGTTGTATGCCTCAGAGGAAAAGCAACCCTACAAAGCTTTGGCCATTACGGATTACCTGCACCATAAATTCCCTAACAACCCATATTTTCATCGCTCCTATGCCAGGCACTTGTACACAGTAGGGCGCATGATGGAATCCAAAGAGCAATCGGAGGAGATATTGAGAAGAATTGATGAAAATTGGACAGGTTACGAAGCCAACAGTGGCCGTTATGCTGCTTTCTACCTTGCCCAATATTATGACCGCATCAATGACCGTCCCAGCGCCAAAAAATATTACCTGCAGACGCTTTCCTATGGGGAGGAATCGGAAAGCCAGGAAAGCGGTTATTACCTCTATGCCCTGATTGCTTTAGGCAAGATGGCCAATGAGGACAAAGACAAGGCCAAAGCCAAGGATTATTTCCAGAAAGTAAAAAAGTACGCAAAGCGTAAACACCCGGCACATAAAGAAGCACGAGAATATATCAAAAAGAATAAACTTTAATTCAGTTTTTACGTAGGACCTAATAAAATTCAGCAGATAATTACATTATCTTTGATTCAATGCCTTCGTTTGCAACAAAAAATTTCAAAAAACTGACATTCCTGCAAGAATATTTCGAAAACAGGCAAGTTTTTTGCTTCTATTTGCTTTAAAATAATAGTAAAATATATTACATTTGTACCGCATAAAATTTTGAAAATTCTTAAAATATGGATACTAGTATAAAAGTAAAATTTGACAAAATCGATCGTAAGATCCTAGAAATCCTTCAGGCTAATGCAAAAATCACCAATGCGCAGCTTTCTAAGGATATTGGACTTTCTCCTGCACCAACCTTGGAGCGTGTAAAGAAGCTGGAACAATCCGGTATTATCAAAAGCTATCATGCCAAACTGGATGCTGAAAAGATCGGTCTTGGAGTGAGTACTTTTGTGTTGGTAAGCCTTATAGGCCACAACAAAGGCAATATCGATGCCTTCATGAAAGAAATCAACGGAATTCCTGAAGTGATTGAATGTCACCACATCACAGGTACCGGTGATTTTATCTTGAAAATCATCGCTAAAGACATCACTGCTTATCAGAAGTTGATGTTGGAAAAAGTGAGTGAGATCAGAGAAGTGGATTCCATGCAGTCCATGGTAATTCTTTCTACATTCAAAGATAGCAAGGTGTTGCCTATTCCTGAATAAGCTATAAAATATTAATTTTGAAGGGTGGCCTAAAGTCACCCTTTTTTTGTGCGATGGAAAATAATCCCTGGACTACCAAGTCTAAAAAAACAGTATACGAAAATCCCTGGATTATCCTTGAAGAACACGAGGTGATCAATCCGGCAGGAAATGATGGGATCTATGGAAAGGTCTCCTTTAAAAACAAAGCCTTGGGAATCATTCCATTGGATGATGATGGGAATACTTGGCTGGTTGGCCAATACCGTTATCCCCTGGATGAATATTCTTGGGAAATCCCGATGGGCGGTGGGCCCATAGGCCTGGAAATCTTGGATTCTGCCAAAAGGGAACTGAAAGAGGAGACTGGTCTGACCGCAGAAAAGTGGACCGAGATCATGCGGATCCATACTTCCAATTCGGTGACCGATGAAGAGGGATTTATCTTTTTGGCGGAAGGACTGACGGAAGGTGAAACTGATTTCGAAGAAACCGAGGATTTAAAAGTAATCAAATTACCTTTGCAGGATGCAATCCAAAAAGTGATGGCTGGTGCAATTACCGATGCCATCAGCATTGCCGGATTGCTGAAACTTGCCCGGATGAAAGGGCTTTGAATGCGGTAGCCATGATCAATAATTTCAAAAGTAATTTTTCTAAGACTTTTTCTTTGGCTTTTCCGGTGATGCTGAGCCAACTGGGGCAGGTTTTGGTCGGTGTGGCAGACAGCATGATGGTGGGAAGGTTGGGGGCAGAACCACTTGCCGCGGCTTCATTGGCCAATAGCATTTTCTTTGTGGTCCTCATGTTTGGTATTGGCGTATCCATGGCTATTACACCTCTGGTGGCCATGGCTGACGGGAAAAACAACCCCAAAAGGATATCAAGATTATTTAACCATGGTTTTACCATCAACTGGATTACCGGTACCATGCTTTTTTTTCTGATTGTTTTGGGATCTCCTTTGCTCTATCACCTCAATCAGCCTGAAGAGGTAGTGGTTTTGGGTATTCCTTACCTGGCCATCATTACCCTTTCCCTATTGCCGTTTATGATTTTTCAGACTTTCAAGCAATTTGCCGAAGGGCTGTCCCAGACCCGTCAGGCCATGTACATCACCTTGTTATGCAATGCGGTCAATATTTTCCTGAACTGGGTTCTCATTTACGGTAACCTGGGTGCCCCTGCTTTAGGACTTAATGGTGCCGGTTGGGCAACGTTAATTTCCAGGGTATTGATGGCTTTGATGATTGGTTATTACATCATGAAGTCAAGGCGATATGCTCCATTTGAATTGAGCTTCAAGTTAAAAAAACCCAGTTTTCCCATGGTCAGCAAAATGCTTAAAATCGGTGTGCCAACAGGGTTTCAGTTCATTTTTGAAGTAGGGGCTTTCAGTTCGGCTGCGATCATGATGGGTTGGATTGGTGTCAATGCCTTGGCTGCCCATCAAATCGCCATTAACCTGGCATCCATCAGCTATATGATGGCTTCCGGATTGTCCACGGCGGCCATGGTTAGAGTAGGCAACCAACTTGGAAGGAAGGATATTCCAACATTGCGTGAGGCCGGATTTACCAGCTTTGTCATGGTGGCCATGTTTATGAGTTTGACCGCCGTGATTTTCGTCCTCTTCCGCGAATTTTTGCCATCCTTGTATATAGATGACATGGATGTAATCAAAATGAGTGCTAGCTTATTGGTCATTGCGGCCCTATTCCAGCTTTCTGACGGCATACAGGTGGTAGGCTTGGGTGCCCTGAGGGGCATGGCAGATGTCAGGGTGCCTACCATTGTGACCTTAGTGGCCTATTGGGTAATTGGCCTGCCCTTGGGCTATGTGTTTGCTTTTGTAATTGGCATGTTGGAAGTGGGTATCTGGTATGGTTTATTGATTGGTTTAACCGTAACGGGGATTATGTTGCTCTACAGGTTTCATGCGCTTAGCGCCAAATTATTGCGCCAAAGCAGTCCACAAGTGTCAGCCCTGTAGTTTTCCTTTTTATTTCTCATTTTCTTTTTTATTTTTCTCAGGATCTTACATTAATAAGCAATCCTATGAAAATAAAAACTTTACTCGCTTTGGCATTGGTTGGGCTTTTGGCCTTTCAGGAATCCATGGCACAAAAATTCCATGTGCTTTCACAAAGGGAACAGGCAGCCGTAATTGACCAATGGCTGGAAGAAAGAATTGAAACCTTATTGCCGGCTTTGATGGACAGGGCAGGTCTGGACATGTGGGTGATCATTTCCAGAGAATACAATGAAGATCCCGTCATCCGTACTTTCCTCCCTGCTACATGGCATGCTGCGAGAAGGAGAACCATGTTGGTTATGTATAAGGCCCCAGGTTCAGATAAGGTGGAGACCTTAGCGGTAGCCCGTTATGATGTGGGAAAAGCATTTAAAAAGGCATGGGAACCAGATTCGGAGCCAGATCAGTGGAAAAGGCTGACCGAATTGATCGTGGAGCGTAATCCGCAAAAAATCGGTATCAATATGTCCAAAATATACGGCCATGCGGATGGCATTAACTTGACCGAGTACAACACTTTGATGGAGTACCTGCCCCGTAACCTGCACAACCGTGTAGTGTCTGCCAATGATTTGGCCGTCGGTTGGTTAGAGACCCGTACTGCCTCTGAAATGGCCAGCTACAGACACATTCAGGCCATTGCCAATGACATCATTGCAGATGGGCTTTCTGAAAAAGTCATCACCCCTGGGGTAACTACCACAGAGGATGTGCAGTGGTGGTACAGAGAAAGGATCAAGGAACTGAAACTGGATACCTGGTTTCACCCTTCTGTGGATATTCAGCGGGCAGATCCTTCCAATAAGGAAAGTGAGCGCAATTTTGCTGTGAAGGCAGAAGCTGATGTCATCATGCCCGGAGATATGCTGCATATTGACTTTGGGATCACGTACCTGAGGTTAAATACGGACACGCAGCAGTTGGCCTATGTACTCAAACCAGGGGAAAATGAGGTGCCACAATACCTGAAAGAGGCCTTTAAAGTGGGCAACAGGCTTCAGGATATATTGACCTCCAATTTTGTCACAGGGAGAACCGGAAATGAAATTCTTCGGGAAACCAGAAAGCAAATGGAAAGAGAGGGGATAAGGGGCAGTATTTATTCCCATCCTTTAGGTACACATGGGCATGCATCAGGTCCTACCATTGGAATGTGGGACAATCAGGGCGATACCCCAGGTGCCGGTGATTATCCCTTGTACCCCAATACCGTCTATGCCATTGAATTGAATGCAGTGGTATTCCTAAAAGAGTGGAACAAAGATTTCCGGGTGATGCTGGAAGAGGGAGCCTTCTTCGATGGAGAGAAAGTCATTTATCTCAATGGCCGTCAGAAAGAAATCATGCCAATACCAAGACCTCAGCCCCATCTGCTGAATTGGTAAAAAGCAAGCAGTCCAGCGTTGCCAAAGCTGGACTGCTGTTTTTTGCGTTTTTAGCTCAGACTTTATTTGCCGATTACAAATCCGCTTTAGCTAAGTATTCATCAAAATTGAAAGAAATTTTTCTCCAATTGGCGTTTTTCAGCACGCCCTAAATGAACTTTAAAGTATCAACATCCCAAACCTATCAAGCACTCATTCTTCATTTATCATTTTTCATTCTACATTGCCAGCCCCACTTTTTTACTTTGAAACCCACCCTGCACCCTGGCCCCTCGCTAAAAATGTCCTCTGGACATTTTCTTAACGCTCGGTCCTGAAATCCGCCTTTCGAAATTCCACTTCACCATTAACCATTTAAACTCTTAAACTTTAAACCTCTCTCAGTCCCCTTGTCCCCATTCACCACTGCTGTCTTCAGGAACCAAAAACCTTTGCTCTTTCGGAATGAAGAATAGATAGATAAAAGCAATGCCGGATGTGATGGCACCGATGGAAAAAACCAAAGGGAAATTTTCTACTTGGTTGGCAAAGATCCAACCCGAAACAAAAGCACCGATCCCAATGCCCGCCTCTAAGGCAATGTACATAGTCGCCAAAGCCCGTCCGCGGAAAGCATCCAAGGAGAGGTCAATCGTCCAAGCGGAGATGGTAGGGGAGTTCATGCCTACTGAGCAACCAAAAATTACACCTCCGAAAAGCAACATGGCTTTGCTCTGGGCAAAGGCAATGATCAACATGGCCACAACCATAGACAAGGTGGCTACCTTCATCACAGGAATACGCCCATATTTATCCGATGTTTTGCCAGCGACTATCCGTATGCCTAAGGAGGAAAGGGTAAATACGGCAAAAAACAACCCTTTATTCGCAATCCCCAGATAATCAGAGTAATCAGGGATTATGGTTAACACTGTTCCAAAAGAAAACACTGTTAAAAGTAATACAAATGAAGGTTGTAACACCCGTTTTTCGATAATTTCATAGCGGTGTAAGCGGAAATGTTGCCTGTTGAGTTTTTCCCGGTCTTCTACCGTTTCTTTTAACCGGATGATGACCAGAATGGAAAGGATGGCGGTGAAAGCAGAGGCATAGAATAGGGGTTCAATCCCCCAGATGTTTCCGATGAAACCTCCAAAAGCAGGACCGGCAGCCATGCCCAAAGAACCGAAAAGGGACTGAAGTCCCATCGCTTCCCCACGCTTGTTGAAAGGGACAATGTCTGCTACATAGGCGGATACCCCGGTAGGCGTAAAGCCAGTTGAAAAGCCATGTATGAAACGAAGGAGTAAAAAGCCTGCTGCCGAAGTGATAACAGGATACATCAGACTTACTACAAAACATATACTGGCTCCGAAAACCATCACTGGTTTTCTTCCAATTCTATCGGCGAGTTTACCCGAAAAGGGTCTGGATAATCCAGCCGTCAGGGTAAATAGGGAAATGATCAGTCCTTTGTATTCTTCTCCCCCCAATGAACTTAAATAGGCCGGGAGCTCGGGAATAATCATGTTAAAGCTTGCAAAAAATAAAAATGAACTCAAGCAGAGCAGGAAGAAGTTCAAGGTGAAAAAAGGAGGTAACAAGGTCAATTTTTTGGACATAGGATTGAGCGATGGGATAAAACGGGGAATCTAAAGTTTACACCCGGCTATATGACGAAAAAACCTTCCGGTAATTAAATCCGGAAGGTTTGATGATCAATTTTTCTGGGCCTCCTCTTCACTTTGGGCCAAAAGGAAGGCCTTGATAAATTCATTCAGCCCACCATCCAATACGGATTGTACGTCTGAAGTTTCATGTCCTGTTCGGGCATCCTTGATCAATTTATAAGGGTGCAGTACATAGTTCCTTATTTGGGAACCAAAATCAATTTTCATCTTGCCGGATTCGATTTTAGCCCTTTCTGCATTCCTTTTTTCCATTTCCATTTGATAAAGCCTGGACTTCAACATCTGCATGGCACGCTCTCTATTGGCCAATTGGGAACGCTCTATCTGACAGACTACCACGATGCCTGTTGGCTTGTGGGTCAATTGTACCTTGGTTTCCACCTTGTTTACATTTTGTCCACCGGCACCACCTGAGCGGGAGGTGTGGAGTTCCACATCCGCAGGATTGATGTCAATTTCAATGGAGTCATCCACCACGGGATATACATACACAGATGCAAAGGATGTATGCCTTCTGCCATTGGAATCAAAAGGGGAAATCCTGACCAAACGGTGTACGCCTGTTTCCGATTTCAGAAAGCCATAGGCCAAAGGACCATCAATTTGTAAAGTGACCGATTTGATACCGGCTACTTCACCTTCCTGCAGGTCAACTTCGGTTACTTTATAACCGTTTTTCTCCCCCCACATGATGTACATACGCATCAATATGGAAGCCCAGTCATTGCTTTCTGTTCCGCCGGCACCAGGGTTGATTTCCAACATGGCAGAAAGTTGGTCTTCTTCATTGCTCAACATTTTCTTGAGCTCCAACTCCTCCACCTCTTTCAGGGCTTTTTTATATTCGGATTTGATTTCTTCCTCTGGCACCTCATCCATGGAATAGAAATCATATAATACTTCCAGGTCCTGTAACATGACATCTACCTTCTCAAAAGAGGTAGTCCACCCTTTCCTTACCTGGATTTGTTTCATGGCTTTCTCTGCTTCTTCCGGGTTGTTCCAAAAATCAGGTTGGGCAGATACGGCCTCTAAATCTTCTATCTCAGCTTTCTTTTTATCGTAGTCAAAGATACCTCCTCAAAGCCGAAACGCGGGCTTTCAAGTCTTTCAACTGGTCTGTAGTCATAATTTTATTGTTTTTTTGAGGTGCAAAATTCGTAAAAATAATCCTTTAAACCTAAGGCTTTTCAATCCTCATAGAGAATGACCAGTTGTATTTTGTTTTTACCCTTATGTTTGAAGGTTTTGTATTTCATTTTGGAAATTAAAAAACCAGTGGCAAAAAGGCCTATGGGCCAACCTATGGTATTGCCCACTTCGCTCAGGTCTCCCTGCTGATAAAGGCTGTTGACCGTCGTCCCGACCAAAAAAAGCACTCCCGCCCCCATGCCCAGGTAACTGAAGTTGGAAATGGTGATGTTACGGGGATCTTTATCAATGATCTCAACAGCGGTAATGTCACTGGGTAAAAGTACATTTTCTGTTAAGATAATCGCAGCTGGGGTAATGTCCACAATTCTGTCTGTAACGAAAAAGTCCACCGACTTGGTTTTATAGGTGAAGTTTTCACCGATTTCAAATTTTAAGCGGGTCTTCTGGTTCTCTCCCCGCTGCAGTAGAATGAATTTTTGTGCATATGCGGTTTCAAGTCCTAGGAAAAAGGAAAACAACAATAGAAATAGGAAACCTGTTTTTTGTATCATCTTCAGAATTCTGCATGATTTTGCCCTAAAAATAAACGAAAAATTTAAACTGGTCTTGTTTTTTTCGTTGAGCTTTAAGCTCAGGTATTGACTGAGTTAGAAAACTCAGGGTTCAAGAGTCCCGCGTTCGGAAACGCGTGACAACGTCCACGAATTCTATTTCTTTATCGCATTGTTTTCTCTTGCTGAATCTGTTGTCCGGAGTTTTCAACTCTGGACTGTTGGATGTTGAGCTTTAAGCTCATGTATTGACTGGGTTAGAAAACTCAGGGTCAAGAGTCCCGCGTTCGGAAACGCGTGACAACGCTCCCCCTCCTTTAAACTTTAAGCTGTTAAACCCTTAAACTTCAACCTTCTCTCCGTCTCTCAGTCTCCATTCTTCATTCTTCATTGCCCAACCTACACCTTCATGATCCAACCCCGCTTATCCTCAGTTCTGCCGTACTTGATGTCATCCAACTTTTTAAGCACCTGATGGGAAAAGGCATAATCGGGTTTCTCCGGAAGCTCAAAATCTGTCCCATTGACATTGATCTTGGAAATGTGGGCAATAGTAGCCGCTGTCCCGGTTCCAAAAGCCTCCTGTAAACTTCCGTTTTTAAGGGCAGCTTCCAGTTCAGCGACTTTGAGAAAACGTTCTTCTACGACATAGCCCATTTCTTTGGCAAGATGTAAAACAGAATCACGGGTGATTCCTTTCAGGATGGTTCCTGTATGGGTAGGTGCGGTAATCAGCGTATCATTGATCATGAACATCACGTTCATGGTGCCAGACTCTTCAATGTTTTCATGGGTTTTGGCATCTGTCCATAACAATTGGTCATAACCATTTTTCTGGGCCAATAATGCTGGGTATAAGGAACCGGCATAATTGCCCGCTGCCTTGGCAAAACCAGTGCCGCCTTCTGCTGCTCGGGTATATTTTTGCTCTACCTTCACACTTACCGGTTTGGCGTAATAGTGCCCCACAGGACAAGTGAAAATCATAAACCTGTAGGTTTCAGATGGCCTTACCCCCAGGTAATTATCCATGGCAAAAATAAAAGGACGGATATACAGGGAGTATCCAGGTTTATTGGGGATCCAATCCCTATCCAAATCCAACAAGGTCATCAGGCCCTCCATGAAAATTTCTTCCGGTAATTCCGGAATACACATCCTTACTGCAGATTCGTTCAGCCTCTTTTGGTTGGCATCTGCCCGGAACAATAAAATTTCACCTGCTTCATTTTTATAAGCCTTCATGCCTTCAAAAATGGATTGTCCATAGTGGAGGGTAGCATTTCCCGGATCCAACATCAATGGTTGGTAAGGCTCAATTCTGAGGTCGGACCACTCGCCGTTTTTGTAATCGGCAATAAACATGTGGTCCGAAATGGATTTGCCAAATACCAGGTTGTCAAAATCCGTAGCAGCCAGTTTGGACTGCGTTGTTTTGCTTATTTCTATTTGTAAGGTAGTTTTCATGGGATTACATTCTCGGTTTCCAAGTGACTTCTTCCACTCCTAATTCCTGGGCAATCAATCGCCCTAATACAAAAAGATAATCGGAAAGCCTGTTCAAATATTTAACTATAATTTCATCTACATGTTCGACCTGCATCAGGTCTATCACGCACCTTTCTGTCCTGCGGCAAATGGTACGGGCAATATGGCAAAAAGACACCACTTGATGGCCACCGGGCAGTATAAAATGCCTAAGCGCCGGGAGCGAACTTTCCATGGCGTCAATTTCTTTTTCCAACAACTCCAGGTCTTCCTCATGCAGGTCAGGTCTTTTGACATTTTCCTTGCCCGGTTCAGTGGCCAAAGTGGCGCCAATGGTAAAAAGCCTGTCCTGAACCTCTTTGAGCAAATCCCCTCTTTTGGCGTTGACCTCCTGATCCCTCAATAGTCCGATAAAACTGTTTAATTCATCGACAGTGCCATAGGCTTCAATTCTTAAATCGGACTTGAAAACCCTTCTCCCCCCCAGCAAGGAAGTTTTGCCGGTATCTCCTGTTTTGGTGTAAATTTTCATTTTTTAACAATATGGTTCCAAAGGACCAATTCCTTATCCCGACAAAAGTAAGCATTGATTTTCAAAAACGTAAGGAAATTTACTCAGTAACTGCTACTGCCCTTCCCCTGGTAGGGTTGGGGTTAACTGTATCAGACTCCACCAATCCATCTCTCAGCCTTATTATCCTGTGCGCATAATGGGCGATGTCATCCTCGTGCGTAACCATGATGATGGTATTGCCTTTTTGGTGCAATTCGTGGAAAAGCTCCATGATGTCATAAGAAGTTTTCGAGTCCAGGTTTCCTGTTGGTTCATCTGCCAAAATAATACTGGGATCATTCACCAAGGCTCTTGCAATGGCCACACGCTGACGCTGCCCTCCGGAAAGTTCATTGGGCTTGTGGTTGACCCGATCACCCAATCCCACATTCTTCAGGGCCTGAAATGCTTTTTCACTTCGTTCTTCTTTGCCAAAACCAGCATATATCAGTGGCAAAGCTACATTGTCCAGGCAAGATGCCCTAGGCAAAAGGTTAAAGGTCTGAAAAACAAAGCCTATTTCTTTGTTGCGTATTTCCGCCAGTTCATTCTCTGTCATGTCACTGACATCTTTGTCGTTCAATATATAGGTGCCTGCAGTAGGAGTGTCGAGACAACCAATGATATTCATCAAGGTGGATTTCCCGGAGCCTGAAGGCCCCATAAATGCCACATATTCTCCTTTATTTACCGTGATGGATACAGATTTCAGGGCTCTTACTTCTTCTGAACCCATGCGGTAAGTTTTTTGAATGTCTTTGGTCTCTATGATCTTTTTCATCTGGAAATTTTTAAAGTCCTTAATTTAAGCTAAAAAATTAATGGGAGAAAAACTTAATTGCATAAACGGCATTTTCAATCAGAAGTTCTCCATCTGTAACTTCTCCAGCTGTGCCCCGTCAATCCAAGTCCGCATGGTAGACAATGCTTCAGATGCATAGTTGTCCAGACCCATTTGCCTGCTGTATTTCACATACTGTATCCAAAGCATAGGGTCCTTGTTGAACTGTATGGCCTCCTGAAGGATCTCATACTTCCCAAGGATTTCAGCGCTGTCTTCAACAGCCTTCATGACCAAGGGTCCCCAGTAGGCATTTCTGGCCAATCCCAATTCAGGAAGAAGCAAGGCCTCGATTTCTGGCAATAGGCTGTCGGTCTCTCCATGTACATAAGCATACCAATTGTCCAACTGTGCCTCGGTCCAAGGGCCTTGTATTTCTTCCAGCAACAAGGCTTTGATTTGTAGGAAATCGCTTGGTGAAATGACGTGCAACTTATGTCGTAATAAGCCCATGGCCCAATCGGCCCGCAACATTTCAGCGTCTATCTGTGCCAGAGGCAATAAAAGTTCTTCAGGCAGCATGCGGTGTAGTCTCCCTACAGCCTCCCAAAACTGTACTTGTTCATTTTCATCAAGCCTTCCACTTTCATTCCATACCATCCATTGGGGAAAGTCTATGGCTTTAAGTGTATGGATGCGTAATGCATCAATAGGTTTTTCCCCAAAATACAGTATGGCCAGATGCAATGGTTGAAAGTTGTCAAAGCCCTTTTCTTCTGCCATCAGGATGTCTACAGCAGCTTTTTCAAGATCCCAATTTCCAGCCAGGATTTTCGAAGCCAGGATATGGTAGTAGCCTGCTGAATTGGGGAATGACTGCACCATACCATTCAGGTATTTGAGGGTTTCATTCAGGAAATTATCCTGTAAAGTCCGCAATATCCTGCTTTCTCTGTAATTACGCTCTTCAAAACTCATCTGCTCCATAGCAATCAAGCTGTCCAATTGCTCAAGGTCTCCCTTCAGGTCACGGTTGACTTGGTTACTCCATTGGTTTCTGAGTAAGGCGGTTTGCAGGTGGAAATTGCTGGGTAGGTTTCTGGTATCCAGGATAAAGGGAGCATAGTTGCCTTGCCTGTTGGCATGGGCCAGATAATTGATGCGATAAGGCAGGTCTTCCCGGTCTTCCAACCCTTCCTGCATGCCCATTCTATGTTTGACCATGAGGCCCAGCATGTTGGCTTTGGCCACATCTTTTTCTTTTTCCATGGCCTGAAGTGACTGCATTGCTTCTTGTGCGCGGTTCAGCTTAGAGTATAATAGTGCGCGGTTATTTTGTAAGCGCGCATCTCCTGGAAAGATTTCCAGGCCATTTTCCAGGTAAAATAAAGCCTCAAAGATCTTATCCTGTCGGTGAAGCCTATCGCTGAGCAAAAGAATGTTTTGGACGGAAGGAACGTAGTCAAAATTTTGAAAGAGGTGATCCATGGCCTCATTGGTATTTTTCAACTGAAACCTCAGGTGAGCTGCTGCATTTTTTGCTTTCGGATTTTTGCGGTATTCCAGCCAGCTGTTCTCATACAAGATGGCAGCTTCCAGTGGTTTTTGTGTTTGATAATAATAATCAGCTGTGATTTGACTACTGAAGGCAGGAATCTGCATACCGACCACAGCATCTGCGAAAATCACCAAAATCACCAAGGCCATGGTGGCACCAATGCGCATATGGAAGTAGGCGAAGAACTGTGGTTTGAAGAGGATTTTTTCGACCTCTTTCCCTGAATTGATCACTTGGTTAAAATTGGCCAGTAGATAGAGGAAAAAAAGCAGGCTCAGTGCAATTTGTCCGTAAATGAAGGTATGGCTTAAGAATTCAAAAAGCGGTTGATTACCTGAAAAATCCGCTTTCGTCCAGGTCCAAGCTGCTATGGCAAAACCAATCCAGTAAAAAGCCTTTCCCACCAGGGGAATTTCATATACCTGATCCGTTTGTTCAGCCTTTAATTTCATTACGCCATAACCCAAATATCCCGCTGCCAAAAACAAGATAAATGGCGGTAGGGTAGGGAAGGGCAGGTTGACAGCCCCCATGATGGAAAGCAGGGAGAAGAGCAACAGGAGAAAAAAGAGTACAAAAATAACCAGCAGGTGCCAAATGATTTTGATGCCGGTGCCTTTATTGAGCCGGATCAAAAAAACAGTAGTGCTGGAAATGACAGCATGGCCAATGTGCATGAAAAACAGTACCGAAAGCATGGCCGCAGGGAAGGTGCTGTTCTCTGCCAGCCATAAGGCGGGTTGCTCAATGTCAGCAAAGTAAATGAGGACAAATAGGGTAAGGAATGAGGCAAGGGCCATAATGGCCAAGCGCTGCAGTATCCCCCATGAAGGGGCAAAAAAAGAAAGCAGGATTACGGGCAAAAGGGTACCTCCCAATAAGAGCAGAAGGGAATTGTTGCTGTACAGGCCGCCGATGTGCAGGCCATTGACGCCGCTAAAAGTGAAAAGAAAGATGCAAAGTCCTGTGGCCACGATAAAGTACATCCTTTTGAAGGTACTGATCAGGGTAAGCCCCAGTATGAATAATATCCAAATCAATAGGCCATAAAGGAGGCTGAGTTGGGGAAAAGCACTTGGGGCAAGGGATTGGAAATTTTGAAAAATAAGGAAATTATCCATTTCGAGTGCAAATACCTCAGCACCAATGCTATAATAACTGATGGGTACGTTGATGGATTCGGAAAAAATACCCGGAATTACCGGCATGATGCTGTCTTTCCAGAAAAAATGACTGGCCAATAACAACAAACTTCCCAGCAGGCTTAGGCTGAAGGGCAGACCCTTAAAGAGTATGTCGCCGGCTTTTCTGCTTATTGGAGCAGCCATTATTCAAGCACCTTAGGTACCCTAAAATAGTCAGAATCTTTTTGGGGGGCATTCAGCAGGCCTCTTTCATGGGAAAGGTGTTCGCCAACCTCATCCTCCCTCAGGACATTGACTTCACTCGACATAGTGGTAAGAGGTTCTACGTTCTCCGTATCCACCTCATTGAGCTGTTCTTCCCAGTCCAGGATTTGGGTCATGTCTTTTTGCATTTTTTCTGCCCCCTCTTCGTCAAACTCCAACCTTGCCAAGTGGGCAATTTTTTTTACAGTATTTAAATCTACTTTCATGTGGTCTTGATAATCGTTTTTTCTGTTTCTGGAAGCTGATTGTCCTTCCATAACTGATCCTGAATGAGCCGGTAACAATTCTCTTTCAATTGAGGAAGGTCTTTGGAATTCAGTCCCTTGGTATCCAAAGGCGGATGGATGACTATTTTCCCTTTTTTGAAGTTTAACAATAACCTCCCGTCATCCGGTAAAATTATATGATTATATGATAAGGTGACAGGAATAAGAGGGATTTGTTTGTCAATGGCCAAAGAAAATGCCCCGTCTTTAAACCGGTTCATGTGAGGTGGCTCACCGGTGGTGATGCCTCCTTCCGGAAAAATGACAATACTGCTGCCCTGCGTGATGGCTTTTTTGGCCCTGATCAAAACCTCACCCCGGCTTTTGATGGAAGCCCTATTCACAGCAATATGCAGCTTCTTAAAGTAATACCCGAACAGGGGGACTTTCCCAATGGAGCTTTTGCCTACAAAAACCACATCCCCAGGAATAAATCCCATAAAAGGAATATCCAGGTAGGAGAAATGGTTGGCTACAAAGACATAAGGCTGTCCTTTCTTGATGTGCTCGCTGCCCTCCATTTTCACCGGCATGCCGATCAACACAAAATAAATTTTTGCCCAGTATTGGTTGACCAAACGGCCGTATTTCTGCCACCCAGGTATCCAAGCTGCCATCAGGAATACTGGGAAAAGCAGGATAAAGGTGATCAGAAACACCAAAAAAGCATAAAATGTATATATCCTTCTAAGCAAAAGCATGTTTATCGATTGATCATGTGGTTGGCCACTTTGATAAAATAATTCATCAGCGCTTCCCTGATGTCCGTTTCGATTTCCACTTGGTCCATAGCCTTAAACATGCAATTGAGCCATACATTTCTCATTTTTTCATCGATGGGCCACTGAAAATGTCTGCGGCGCAACATGGGATGCCCTCTTTTTTCCAAATAGGTAGATGGACCGCCAAACACATGCACCAGAAACAAAAATAACCTTTCTTCGGCAGGAGCCAAATCCTTTTCCGGATAGAGCCGGCGTAATTCCGGTGTCTCGGCCACATAGAGGTAAAAATGATGGACCAATACCTTGATTTTCTCCTCTCCCAAAACTTCGTAAATGCTGCTGCCACTGTTCATGCCCCGAAAATAGGGGATTTTAATTTTTTGAGATCAAGAATATCCTATAAGATTCGAAAATCATTGAACATTTGAAGAAGGTAGTTTCAGAGTTAACTGTTAATAGTTAAGGGTTAAGGGTTAAGGGTTCATGGTTCAGGGTTCAGAGTTCAAGGTTCAGGTTTGAGAGTTATGTTCAAGGACTGCTTTAATACTTATTTCCTTTTCTGTCAGAGTTTTTGAGATATTTAATCAGGGAATTCAACTTCCCTTTAATACTTTCAGTTCTAGTTAAAATGTCCTTGAACTCTTCTTCACTTATGAATCCAGCATCAAAAGATCTGTAAGCTTGAGACCTAGTTTCTCCATTTGATCCTTTTGCAATCGACAAAAACTGAATGAATTCTTTGTTGCCATCTCTTTCAAATCCTTCAGCTACCCTGTGAAATACTATTCTAACAGGAAGTTTTTCAATCTGTTCTTCAAATATCTCTTGCCATAAGTCGATTTAAGGTATTTTTCTCTATGCATGGCATCTTGTTGATTTAAACAAGCCTCAAAATATACTAAATCAAATGGAATGCGATACTTTGTTGATGCAGATAGCCCATTATTGTGCTCAAGTAATCTTTTCTCCAGATTTTTAGTAAATCCAGTGTAGAATTTTTTATCCTTTTGACTTCTAAGAACGTACACGTAAAACATCTCAATATTTCACAGGGTCCATAATTGAACCAGAAGCGGAATTTATCTGAGAGCATAACTTAAAATCTTTTGAAAAATCTTTCTTTTTGGTTAGCTCTCTAATCGATTTACATAGCTCCCTAACTTCTTGCCAAATATCTAAATCTTCAAATCTGTAAATTTTCATAGTCCTAAAAAATTTTCAAAACTAAATTTACAGAATAGTTTTTTATTTGGCTTCTAAATAATCGGATAAGTTTGAAGTAATTCGGAGATTAAGGTTGAGGGTTCAGGATTCATGGGTTCAAGTGTACTTTATAAGATTAGTAAAACATTGAACATTTGAACCTTGAACTTTAAACCTCCCTAATTTCTTTCGTCCCCAACTTCTCACTCCCCCCCCACCTTCCTTACCCTCAAACTTGTCCCCTCAGTGCTGATCACTTTTACCTTTTCTCCCCGATCGATAAATTCTCCCCGAGAATAGGCATCATAGATTTCATCATCAATCATGACTTTACCGCTAGGCATCAGACGGGTATGGGTAAGGCCTTCTTTGCCCATCAAATCATTGGAATAAAAGCTGGAGGTATAGCCCTCATTACGCTGTTGGCTCCCAGCCAAAGCAATGCTGCTAAAGGCTTTCCATTGATTGACCTTGGGTGCCATAAAGAAAATCAGCCCAATAGCTGCCAAGGCAGCCAAGAGTACGGTCAATAAGGCGCCAAATAGCTCGCCTGTCGGAACAAAAGTGAAGTCAAAAGCATCATTGGGTACCATACCCAGGGTCAGTCCCACCAATATGCCTACGATGCCCAGGATTCCGAAAACCCCAAAGCCGGGCAGTACAAAGATTTCTACCGCTAATAAAATAAGACCCAATATGAATACGGCAATCTCCCAGTTGGTGGCCAGCCCCGTCAGGTAATAGGGTATGAAATACAGGATGACAGCCGTGATGGAGGCGGCTAAAGGGAACCCAACACCGGGAGTCTGAATTTCGAAATAAATGCCTGCAAAAATGACCAGGATCAAAAAACCGCTGACCATAGGGTTGAGGAAGAAAGCAATTACTTTTTCTATATCCGAAGTTTCATAGGCGATGATTTCGTATGTTTCGATGCCCAACTTATCCTCGATCACCTCTTTCATGCTGTTGGCCTGTCCTTCACTGAAACCGTTGGCGATGGCCTCAGAAACCGAAAAGGTGATCACGGAGCCTTTGGTGCTCACACCCTCTATTTCCAGGTTTTGGTCCACCATGGCCTCAGCAATTTTGGGATCCCTGCCTTTGGCTTCAGCCGTGCTGCGCATCATGGAGCGCATATAAGATTGGTATTTGTCAGGGGCAGCATCTCCACCTCCCCCCATCACCACGGTGGCGGCACCAATACTGGCACCCGGAGCCATGTAAATACTGTCGCAGGCAATGGAAATCAAGGCCCCGGCAGAGGCAGCGTCTTTGTTGATCCATACGTGGATAGGACGGTCCAATTCCAAAATCATGGTCCGTATATCATCGGCATCATTTACTGCTCCACCATAGGTGTCCATTTCTATGATGATCAGGTCAGCTTCCTGATTTTTGGCATCTTCTAAAGCCAGGCGTACCCGCCTGTTCATTCTTGGATCAATGTTGTCATCGATCAAAAAGGTATATACTTTCTTTTTGGATACTTCAGGAAGGGTATCGTTTTGGTCCTGAGCCTTTAAATCCAAGATCAATCCCAAAAACAGCCCTGCTAATACTAAATACTTCATCATTTAATGGTTTGGACGTTGAATATACCAATATTATCGGATATCCTAATTTAATAAATACACGTTAGTGTAAGGTAAACAAAAAAGCAGCATACCTTTCCCGGATCTGACTTGGAAATGATAAAATTAATCTGAAATTTGTGTTTAATAACCGTCCATTGATTATGAAGAAGTTGATTGCCTTTTGCGTAGTATTATTTGTTTTTACCCAAACCCAAGCTTATGAAGTTATCGAAATGGATTCCATTGGTATCGAAAAGGTGGGTGATAAGACTTTTATTATCCATCAGGTAGATCAAGGGGAAACATTGTTTGGCATTTCCAGAAGATATAATACCGCTGTAGGTGAAATTTTGTCCAGCAATGAACAGTTACAGGAAGGTTTGAAGATTAACCAAAGGATCAGAATTCCTTATATCAGTCCCACCGCTGTGCCGGAAGATTCCAAATTACATAGGGTGGCTCCGGGAGAGACCTTATTTTCCATATCCAAGCAATACGGGGTAACAGTCAATGACATCATGAGCTGGAATGAGCTCAAGGGGAATGACCTGAGCGTAGGTCAGGCCTTATTGCTCAAGGGAATAGTGGAGCCTAAGCCCGAACCTGTTGTAGCACAGGCTACTCCCGTCCCGGTGACGCCACCGTCTACATCACCCGCAAGGACAGATACAAAAGCCAGCCAGGAAAAACCTCCTGTGGAAAAGGTGGAAGCCAAGGCCAGAGAAGAGGTGAGGGCCAATGTGCCGCCTGCAAGCCCGCCAAGTGGAACACCTGCATCGGCAGCGAATAGAAATTTACCAGGGGAATGGATTTCCCATACCGTGGCCCAGGGAGAAACGCTGTTTTCCATCGCTAAAGCTTATGATGCCAAGGTGGATGATTTGATCACTTGGAACTCACTTGCCTCCAATAACCTTAGCATAGGGCAAAAGTTAAAGGTGGGCAGGGAGTCTTCATCTGACGTTCCGGTTGTGACCGCTTCCGTGCCCATAGTGGTCAATAACCAAAGGGCTGAGGGTCAATTGTCCGTTACGGGCACTACTGTTGCAGGTCAAAATGCAAGTACGGCCTATAAAAACATGAAGGAAACCGGACTGGCCGAAGTAATCGAAGGTACGGGTAACCACAAAAAATACCTGGTCCTCCACAGGACAGCACCTGTGGGTACCATCATGCGGATCAGGAATGAGGAAAATGATATCGCTATTTTTGCCAGGGTAGTGGGTAAACTTCCAGATACAGGGGATAACAGCAGGTTGGTGATCAAACTGTCCAAGGCCGCTTATGACCAATTGCGTGCGGTAAATGCCCGTTTTCCGGTGGAAGTGTCTTATTGAGGAATGTTTAAAGTTTAAGGGAGCTTCACGAAATTTGCAATTTTGTGAAGCGATAAAGCGGATTTGTAATCCGCAAATAAAAAAGATCAGCCAAGATATATTAAATAGAACGCCGATAAACGCTGATGTAGCGGATTCACGCTGATCTGAGCCGGGACAAATCTGCGATCATACGCTCAATCTGCGTACTTTAACTTAGCAAAGTCCAGAGTTGAAAACTCCGGACAACAGAAACACGGTTCGAACCACGACAACACGACAACATTCAAGACACCAACTTTTGCCTTTTTACTTTTGCCTTGGCTCTTACTATTCTTGTTTAATTTCCCGCTTTTTGGGAATCCAAATGCTTCGCCTTACCTTTGTAACAGTATTGCCTGCCCATGAGTAAAACAAGATTGATATTTCATAATATTTTTAGGTTCCTATGGAACGCAATTTTCGTATTGTCTTATCCAATCATGGCCACTTTTGGGATGATATTCGTCGGAATGACTTATGTTTTCTCAGCCCTTTCCCGCTTATTGGCCAGTTTGAGCCCCAAACAGGAAAAAGTTAAGGTACAAAATAACGATTGGGAGGAATTGCCACAGACCAAGGGCCTTTTGGAAGCCAAGGTGCACAAGCAGATTATGTTTGGCCCCAGCTGCTTTCAAATAAGAAGAAAAGACGGCGTCCCTTCTGTTTTGGAGGACCATTATTTTGGCAGTAAGATTAAGTTTATCGATGAGGGGTTGATCTTGGAAAAATGGAATGCGACAGACTCCAAGTTGCTCCCTGATTTTGACATTTGCCTGTATGACCCGGACAGTGATTCCCTGACTTCCCTCACCAATATCAAATGCTTCGATTGGCACCTTTCTGAAAGGAAAGAAAATCAACTTCACTTTAAATGGTTTGATGGCACCCAAGGGGGAGAGGTCAACGTTGCGCTCTGAGATGGAATTGAAAGATTTTTTAGACCAAAAAGTGGCCCAGTTCAACCAACCTGGATTTATTGCCCTGGACCCTATTTCTATTCCCCACCGTTTTTCCAAAAAGCAGGACATTGAGATTGCCGGTTTTTTTGCTGCCATTTTGGCCTGGGGACAGCGGAAAACTATCATCAACAAATGCCTGGAACTTTTGGCGATGATGGACAATGCACCCCATGACTTTATGCTGCACCATCAGGAGGAGGACCTTAAGCCTTTCCTGAATTTCAAACACCGCACGTTTAACGACATTGACACCTTGTATTTCATCGCTTTTTTTGCTTGGTATTACAGAAATCATCAAAGTTTGGAAACTGCCTTCACCTTGGAATGGACAGATGATCCTGATGTGATGGAGCAGCTTTTGGTCAATTTTCACCACTTTTTCTTCAGTCTGCCCGATGCCCCACAAAGGACAAGGAAGCACATTGCCACGCCGGCACGCAAAGCGGCCTGCAAGCGGATCAATATGTTTCTCCGCTGGATGGTGCGTAAGGACGATAAAGGCGTGGATTTTGGGATATGGAATACCCTGAAACCCTACCAACTCATTTGCCCTTGTGACCTGCATGTGGATCGGGTAGGGAGGGAGTTTGGGCTGATTACCCGCAAGCAGACAGATTGGTTGACGGCAGTGGAACTCACCCAGCGGCTTCGGGAATTAGACCCGAAAGATCCGGTGAAATATGACTTTGCGTTGTTTGGAATGGGAGTTGGCTAGTGATTAAGAGCCAAGGCAAAAGGAAGAGGAGATCTGCGTTGTAAGGAGAGACTTGGAGACGAAGCGACGGAGAGACGCAGGGACTGGAATGTAGGGCTGGAAATGTAGAATGATGAATTAGGAATGAAGAATGGGTTGAAGCTTTGAAGGTTTGGGAGATTTGTATTGTATGGTGGGGCGAATTGTGCCAGAGGCACAACCCATTGTTAGCATAAAAGCCATAACCATTCCCATCCGTCCTGTAGGGACGGCCTATGTTGTGGGTTTGTCGAATGGAAATAAGGCAAAAGGAGAGAGAATGTAGAATGAAAAATGATGAGTGAAGAATGAGGTGCTTTGTAGGTTTGGGATGTTGGTACTGTAGGACGTAATTTAATAGCCAAGGTGAAAATGGGTTAAAGGTTTAAAGTTTAAAGGAGGAGATACGTTGTCACGCGCTTGTAGCGCGGGACCCTTGAACCCTTAGTTTTCCAACTCAGTTAATACCCGAGCTAAAAGCTCAGCAATCAACAGTTCTGAGTTGGAAACTCCGGACAACAGAGCAAAGAGAGTTTAAGGGTTAATAGGTTAAAGCTTACTCCGAAGTTTTTCGGAGGTTTAAAAGGACCGTGTCCTTTATTGCTGTTAACACGTTAACCATTAACCTAAAATGCTTTTCTTGGGTCGAAACCATAAAAAAAGCCCCGAAACTGGGGCTTTTTCATTTTTGGATTTATTTATCAAGGAGCTGGAAAATGTCTATCTCCGTGGCTTTCACCTTTTCCTCAAAAGGCTTCCAGTCATTCTCGAAGAAAGCCTTCCATACTTCCATGGCTTCCTCTGCACTTTCCTTGGCATGCTGCATCAACCTGTCCTCGGTGTCTCCAGGAGCACCAAAAGATGAACCGGCATACCTTCTTGGGGCAAATAACATGGTCATGGTCGTCGGATACAGGTTGCGCACAATGCCCTGACCTTCTCTGGTCGGTCCATAGAATGCTTCCCTGGTAGTATCCACCTTTTTCTTGGTCTCATTGGCCAATTTCACCAAAGCCTTCACCTCTTCGGTATCCACATCTTTGGCATACGTCAATACCCTGTCGATGAGCTTCTTGGCATCATCCAACTGTCGGGTGGCTTTCATCACATCTGCACCCAACAATTCAGCCTCCTTCAAGAAGGCTTCCCTTGCCTGCAAATCTGCCATCTGTGCACTGATTCTTGGATCCATGTGGACATTGATGCTGGTTTCCGAAGAAGCATCGCCATAGGTAAAGACCACTTTGTAGGTGCCCGGCAAAGCAGGCCCTCCACTTGGTTCAAAGAATCCTCTGCGGCTACTTTGTCCACCCCAACCTGCAGGCATGTCGGCGGCAGACTTTCTGTCCAGGTTCCAAATGACCTGATTCACCCCGTTTTGTGGTACGGTTTTCAAAGTCCTGATCTGTTCGCCCGCTGCATTAAAAATACCAATGGTCACAGAATCCATTTTTTCCTTACCCGGATCATTGATGATGAAATGCAACCTGCCTCCAAATGGTCGGTTTTCTGCGGCATATTTGGCATCAGCAGCAAAACGCTCTCCATGAGGTTGGTGGATTTCCGCCTGATAAGCATCGGAAGGCTCCACAGCTGTGATTTTTCCGGCAGGGACCTTGCCTTGGTTTTTGGCAAATACCCTTAGCGGACGGATGTCATCCAATACATAAATGGAACGTCCAAAGGTACCAATGACCAAATCTGCCTCTCTTTCCTGAATGACCATGTCATAGGTGGATACAGCATTGGGGTACCCATGTCTCCACTGATTCCAGGTCTTGGCATTGTCGAAGCTGACATATAAACCATATTCTGTGCCCAAGAAGACCAAATTGGGTTCTACCGGATCCTGTACCATGGAGAGGGCATAACCCCAAACTTTCGCATCATCAGCCACACGCTCGTAAGTGTTACCATAATTTTTGGTGCGGTATGCGTAAGCTGAGAAATCATTGTTTCTGTAATTGTTGGCCACAATCCAAGCTTCACCCGCATCATATCGGGAAGCTTGAATCTGAGGAATCCAACTGTTTTTAGGCAGTCCGGTCAGTTTGGCTGCGGTATTGGTCCAGGTTTTACCGCCATCACGGGTCACCTGTACATTGCCGTCGTCCGTACCTACCCAGATGACATTGGGGTCAAGTGGACTTGGTGCTATGGCAATGATGGTGGTATGGTTTTCCGCACCGGTAATATCAAAGGTCAATCCTCCTGTTTCCTGTTGCTTCTGCTTTTCAGGATCATCGGTGGTCAGGTCCGGAGAAATGATCTCCCAGGTTTCTCCCCTGTCGGTACTTTTATGTAGGAATTGACTACCATAATAAATGGTGGCTGCATCATGCGGACTTTGGGCAATTGCAGCATTCCAGTTGAATCTCAGGAACACATCCTTGTCCGGATGGGTAGGACGGATCACACGCTTATGGCCGGTTTCTTTATCGTAACGGGCCACATTACCTCCTTGGGACATGGCATATCCAAACCTTGAATTTTCAGGATCAGGAACCACGTCGAAACCGTCCCCGAACATGATTTCCTGCCAGTAAGTATTGCGGATACCATCTCTTCTCCACACATAAGCCGGACCTACCCAGCTGCCGTTGTCCTGTAGTCCCCCATAAATATTGTAAGGCAGTTCGTTGTCCACATTGATATGGTACCACTGACCGAGTGGGAGGTTTTCAGCAAAATACCAAGTCTTGCCCCCATCCCGGGTGATGTTCAAACCACCATCGTTGCCGTCTATCATAAAGCTTGGATCCTCCGGATGGATGTACCAGGCATGGTGATCTGGGTGTACGCCTTCATAAGTGAGCAATTGCGTAAAGGTTCTGCCCCCATCTTCAGACATGCCTACCCTTGAGTAGAGCGTGTACAGCCTGTCCTGATTTTTGGGGTCAGCATAGATTTCGAAGTAATAAAAGGGACGGTCTCCGATTTCTGGTTTGTCATTGACCATTTTGAAATTGTCTCCCCCATCTTCTGACACATAGAGGGCATTTTTGCTGGATTCCACCAAGGCATAAACTTTATTGGAATTGGCTTTGGATATGGCCAGCCCCATACGGCCAAGGTCTCCTTTGGGCAAGCCATTTTTATCATCCAGCTTTTTCCAATTATTCCCCCCGTCAATGGTCACAAACAGACCGGAAGAAGGACCTCCGGACTTAAAGAACCAAGGATAGCGCCTGTGTTCCCACATGTTGACAAAGATCTTATTGGGGTTGTTGGGATCCATGATCATTTCACCTACCCCCGTTTTAGTATCTATGTAGAGGATTTTGTTCCAGGTTTTACCGCCGTCGGTGGTTTTGTAAACACCCCTTTCCTCCTGTTCGCCCCAGGGAGAACCTATGGCGCCCACATACACCGTATTGGGGTCGTCAGGATGCACGATGATGCGGTGAATGGCACGCGTTTTTTCCAATCCCATCAATTGCCAGGTTTTACCGGCATCCAGGGATCGGTATACGCCATAACCCAAGTTGAGAGAGTTACGGGGATTACCTTCTCCCGTACCTACCCAGATGATGTTGGGGTTTTTCTGGTAAATGGAAATGGCACCAATGGAATGCACCTTTTCTTCATCAAAGATGGGTGTCCAGGTGATACCTCCGGAAGTGGATTTCCAAAGGCCGCCTGAAGCGGAACCCGCGTAAATGATATTTGGGTTGGCATGCACGGCATCAATGGCCGTAACCCTGCCACTCATGCCTGCCGGGCCTACGCTACGGGTTTTCATGACCTTGAATTGGTCCATGTCCACCTGTTGGGCCTGTAGGGGGAAGTTCCATGCCAAAAGCAGGAATATCCCCAGCCAGGTGATTTGGGTAAATTTTCTGTAAAGTTGCTGCATCGTTTAGATGGTTTTTTATTGAATACTCAAATAAAACTACAAAAACCAATGTAAATAATGAATTGATACGATTGGGGAATTGGTTTGATGAATGGGTAGGGCTGGCAATAAAGAATGAAGAATGAAGAATGAAGAATGATGAATTAGGAATGAAGAATGAGGGGTGTAGGGACTGAGAGACGAAGGGACGAAGAGAAAGATAGGCCAGGGCCACAGGATTTAGGGGAGGAATAAGAGCCTAGGCAAAAGGAAAAAGGAGGATCTGCGTTGTAAGGAGAGACTGAGTGACTTAGGAACTGGAATGTAGGGCTGGAAATGTAGAATGATGAATTAGGAATGAAGAAGGATTGGAGCTTTGAAGGTTTGGGAGATTTGTCTTGCATGGTGGGGCGAATTGTGCCAGGGGCACAACCCATTGTTAGCATAAAAGCGATAACCATTCCCATCCGTCCTGTAGGGACGGCCGATGCTGTGGGTTTGTCGAATTGAATTAAGGCAAAAGGAGAGAGAATGTAGAATGATGAATGAAAAGTGAAATGAAAGAAGAATGGTAGACAGAGGGCGGTTTAAAGGTTTAAGGTCTAAGTTCTTTCAGGGCTTCTCGGATTTTCAGGGCTGAAGGCCCTGGATAGCAGAGGGGCGGGTGCAGCCCGTCCCCTGGGGGATAAACGGTTATATTGATGTCCCGGGGCTGCAGGCCACGGATAACTTGGTAATAATGGCTAAGCCATTAATCAGATATCCCGTCCTTTCAGGCCGGGGATTTTTTAGAATAGGCGTCGTTGATGACCGATGGCCTTCGACCATCGTTTTGTTATCGCGCCCCTTCAGGGCTGGTAATGAAGAATGATGAATTAGGAATGAAGAATGAGGGGTGTAGGGACTGAGAGACGAAGGGACGAAGAGAAAGATAGGCCAGGGCCACAGGATTTAGGGGAGGAATAAGAGCCTAGGCAAAAGGAAAAAGGAGGATCTGCGTTGTAAGGAGAGACTGAGTGACTTAGGAACTGGAATGTAGGGCTGGAAATGTAGAATGATGAATTAGGAATGAAGAAGGAATGGAGCTTTGAAGGTTTGGGAGATTTGTATTGTATGGTGGGGCGAATTGTGCCAGAGGCACAATCCATTGTTAGCATAAAAGCGATAACCATTCCCATCCGTCCTGTAGGGACGGCCGATGCTGTGGGTTTGTCGAATTGAATTAAGGCAAAAGGAGAGAGAATGTAGAATGAAAAATGATGAGTGAAGAATGAGGTGCTTTGTAGGTTTGGGATGTTGGTACTGTAGGACGTAATTTAATAGCCAAGGTGAAAATGGGTTAAAGGTTTAAAGTTTAAAGGAGGAGATACGTTGTCACGTGCTTGCAGCGCGGGACAAATGAGTCCTGAGTTTTCCAACTCAGTTAAGACCTGAGCTAAAAGCTCAGCAATCAACAGTCCAGAGTTGAAAACTCCGGACAACAAACACTTAACGTTTAACCGTTAACACGTTAACCCCAAACCCTCTCTTCCAATCTAAAAATACCGCATCAGCATCAGGTTCAACTGTACCATATGGTCATTGCGGTTATTGAATCCAATGTTGCCATCCAAATCATCGGCAAAGGTGTGAAAGAAAGTGCCTTCCAAACCTATATTGTACAAATATCCCACTCTATAACTGATACCGGCCCGTACTGGAATATAAGAAGTCAGTGTACTGACACGTCTGGAATTATTGCCATTCCCGTTTATCGTTTCTTGTCTGCGATTCACGAAAATAGCTCCCAATCCAACGCCCCCATGGGCATTGAATCTGGGCCTATTGCTGACATGGTCCTGGGGAAATAGCAGAAACTGGGGCATGATATCGAAGTATAAGGCCCCTCCCTGAAAGGAAGCCGCCTGTCCCCTGGATCCCCAATTTTCCATGGTTCCAGGCCTGAAACCATCCCAGCTCACCAAGCGCTGATATCCGGAGGTAAAACGCAGTTGCAGGAAATTGACCAGGTTTTTGCTGTAACCTAATGCAATATTGGGTCTTACCGGGAATTGCATAGAAGGATAATCCCCGCCATTGTCCCCATAAAAGGCAGATGGACCAATGCCCAGATAGGCGATTTGACTTTTGTCACTGGCCTGCTTCTGAAAATTTTGGGCCTGAATTTGTACGCTAAAACTATGGATGAGTCCTAAAAGCAATAAGGATTTTCCGAAATATCCCAGATAACCGGAAAATTTTTTCTGGAGGTAAAAATGAAGCTTCATTCGGTCGAATAAAATTAATTTGTTAATACAATTTAGTAAAGGAAAAGTAGTATGCAAATAATTGTATGCATAAAACACGAAATTATATGTTTTTAAAAAAAATTATGTTTGTCATAAAAAATTGTTATGACATCAAATTTGAACATAATTTTTTCATAAAAAAATGACAATAGTGCTGCTGGGAAAAATTACAGGTTTGAACCAAGATACTGATTTGTAGCTGTTTTTATTCCAATATCAATAGTACTTTTTTTATTGATAGTTATATAATATCTTAAAAAAGGTAAAATTAACACCTAATTATTCCTTTCATTTACAGGAATTTGGTCATTTTTTGCCAATTCTTTTTTTGAGTTTATATTGCCTAAGCTGATTTGAGCATCTATATTTGACACTTTGTTACATCAGATGGCGACCATAAGGAGCTATAGCAGCAGGTTCGGATTTTTGCACAAGGTGTTGCCATAACCTGACCTTTAAACCACACTTAAAACTAAGCCATCTCTATCTTGCTAAGCACAGCTGCTTTTTTAAAAGCGGATGTGACTGAAAGAGCGAAGCTGTGATCGACGGAGGGGCCAGATTGCAGGGCGGAAAAAAAGACTTAGAGACTTAGGGACGGAGGGACGAAGAGAAATGGAGAGGGAGAGACTTTGGGAATTGCGGTGAAATTTTGAGTTTTATTACTATGTTTTTAGAGACAAAAAAACTATTATTACAGGCTTTAATACTTTAATCTCAATTTAATTTTATTGTTTTATTATGGGTAAAATAAGAAGTCATGAAGATTTAGAAGTTGGGAATGAATCCAGATCAGTGGACTTACTAGATACCCTTCCCAACCTCTCTAAGTCTCTTAGTCCCTTAGTCATTTTATACTTTTCAAATTTCAAATTGCAAAATGCGTATCTACTTTTGAACAAATGAAAACCATCAACGTCATCCTCAGCGGTGGAGTAGGGTCCCGCTTGTGGCCTTTGTCCCGAAAAAACCGACCCAAACAGTATTTACCGATTTTTGAAGGGGAAACACTTTTTCAAAAAACAGCCAAACGCAATCAGCCTTTCTGCGATGAGATGCTGATTGTGGGCAATAAAGACAATTACCTCTTGTCCAGAAAAGACCTGGAAAAAGCGGGTATTTCCGAGTACAGGGAACTCATTGAGGCCTGTCCTAGGAATACCGCGGCGGCCATTACCTTTGCCGCTTTGGTCTGTGACCCAAAAGATATCTTATTCGTTACCCCATCTGATCAGCTGATCGAAGGTGATGCTGCCTATACACAGGCCGTGGAAAGGGGCATTGCCCTGGCCAAAGAAGGTTTTATTGCAACCTTTGGGCTGCAGCCGACCCGGCCTGAGACAGGTTATGGGTATATTGAAGCCGATGGAGAAGAAGTAAAAGCTTTCCGGGAAAAGCCTGATCTGGCTACAGCAAAGGGTTTTGTGGAGCAGGGCAATTTTTATTGGAATTCAGGAATGTTCTGTTTCCAGGCAGGGGTGTTTTTGGATGAACTGGCCAAATTCGAACCGAATGTTTACCTCCGCTCCTTTATGGCCAAGAGGGAAATGGAAAACGGGTTGCTCCCGGAGGAATTATCCCTGGAAATCCCCTCCATTTCTGTGGATTATGCGGTAATGGAGCGAACTGAGAAAATCAAAGTGGTGCCGGCTTACTTCCAATGGTCAGATATGGGTTCCTTCGAAGCCATCTACGATTATTTGATAGAGAAAGGGCATCCCACCGATGAGTTGGGGAATATGGTCATCGGGACCAACCTGCATACAGAATTCACCGGGCTGACCAACACCATCCTGATCGAAACAGAAGATGCCATTCTTGTCCTCCGCAAAGAAAACGCCCAAGAAGTTAAACAGGTGTATGAGCGGCTGGTGAAGGAAAAACCGGGGTTGGTGTAGTAGTGATGAGTGGAGAGTGATGAGTGGAGAGTGTAGAGTGTAGAGTGGAGAGTGGAGAGTGAGGAGTGATGAGTGATGAGTGACGAGTGATGAGGGGTGAGTGTTAAGTGTTAAAGGTTCAGTGTTCAGGTGGGATTTCGAAAGTCGGATTTCGGAATGGAACCGTGGAGAAGTTAAGGATTTCATTAAGAAAAAGCCTTTAAAAAACTCAGCAGGTCAATTAGTGCCAAAGGCTTTACCTTGTCACCTCGACGAAGGAGAGGTCTATTAAGAATACAGAGAAAACCATTAAGGAGTTAAGGTTTTAAGAATTTCCGAAAAGGCCTGAAGGGCCGCTCTGTGACAGCCCAGGGTGAAGCCCTGGGGATAAGGTACAGTCAAATTGAACCAGAGGTCTGAAGGACCGAATTTTGAAGTGGGATATCGAATTTCAGAGCATCGGGAAAGCAGCTAGCGCTGGGGTACCAACCTTTGAGGTTTTTGAAACCTCGAAGGTTTTGAAAAATAATTAAATAGAACGCCGATTGTTCGTAAGCTCACAACAAAATAGAACGCTGATACTTCGACTTCGCTCAGTACAAGTGACGCTGATTAGGCTGATGATCGCGGATGGTTCGGCAAGCTCACCAACCATGGTTCGACAGGCTCAAAAAAAATAACCACAGATAAATAGGATGGACACGGATGGTTCGCGGTGCTCACGGTGTTGGAACCCTGAAACCCTCCGAATTACTTCCGAGCAAGCTGAACAATGAATGCGTTAACAGCTAATAGTTAACAGTTAACCCGTTAACTGTTAACGTTTAACTTTTAACGTTTAACCCTTAACCTTTCCCCTCTTTACCCTATATTTGCACACTGAAACCATTTCACATAAAAAAATACAAATATTTTTATCCTAATAGTACACCATGTTAACACCATTACAAGATTCTAAAATCGCCATTATAGGCCTGGGCTATGTGGGCCTTCCGCTGGCGGTAGCTTTTGCAGAGAAATTCAAAACCGTAGGTTATGATATAAATTCCAAAAGGGTGGACGAACTCCAAAAAGGTACTGACCGTACCCTGGAAGTGGAGGATGCACTTTTACAGTCTGTTCTTGTGCCCAATTCCGTGGCACTGGAGGAAAAAGGAAAAGGCTTATTGGTCACTGATGCCGTATCGGCCATTTCCAATTGCAATATTTTTGTGGTGACCGTACCCACCCCTACAGATAAACATAACCGCCCCGTATTGACACCCATGATCAAATCTTCAGAGACGGTCGGGAGACTCCTCAAAAAAGGAGATGTGGTGATTTATGAGTCCACGGTATATCCTGGCGTTACTGAAGAGGAAATGGTTCCGGTATTGGAAAAACATTCCGGCCTGAAATACAATGTAGACTTTTTTTGCGGGTATTCCCCCGAAAGGATCAACCCCGGCGATAAAGAACATACGGTCACCAAAATCCTGAAAGTTACCGCAGGTTCCACCCCTGAAGTGGCGGAGTACGTGGACCAACTCTACCAATCTGTCATCACTGCAGGTACCCACCTGGCCTCCTCCATCAAGGTAGCGGAAGCTGCCAAGGTGATCGAAAACTCCCAAAGGGACATCAACATTGCCTTTGTCAACGAACTCTCCAAAATCTTCAACCTCTTGGGCATAGATACCCAGGAAGTCTTAGAAGCTGCTGGCACCAAATGGAACTTCCTGCCCTTCAAACCCGGACTGGTAGGCGGCCACTGTATTGGCGTAGACCCTTACTACCTGGCGCAAAAAGCACAGGAAGTGGGTTACCATCCCGAAATCATCCTGGCAGGAAGGCGCTTGAACGATTCCATGGGCAGGCATGTGGCCACTGAGTTGATCAAACACATGATGCGCAAAGACCTGAAGGTGATTGATTCCAAGGTGTTGATTTTGGGAATTACTTTTAAAGAAAACTGCCCCGATATCCGTAATACAAGAGTGATAGACATTTACCATGAGCTGAAGTCTTTCGACATGGAGGTGGATGTGTATGACCCTTGGGCTTCCCCTGAGGAAGTGATGCATGAGTATGGCATTTCTATTTTGAACGGAGACAATCCATTGGATATCAGTCAATATTCAGGTGTTGTCCTCGCCGTATCCCATGACAAATTCAAAGGTCTAAATATTAACAAATCTGATAGCTGTGTGGTGTTTGATGTGAAAGGTTTCTTGCCGAAGGAGGCAGTCGACGCGAGGTTGTAGTGATAAAGAGCCAAGGCAAAAGTAAAAAGAGCCAAGTGGTTTGAAACACTGAGAAGAGCCAAGTGAAAATAATATTTAGATAAGTGGCAAAGCAATAATAAAATCAGGGGGCAATTAGTTGGAAGTTAAGCTTAAAGGATGAAAGAAAATGATCTTTTAGAAAGGACTTTTAATTTTGGCGTAAGGTGTTTGAAGTTACTCAGAAACTTGCCAAACACTTCTGAATTTCAAATCATTAAATACCAATTAGGGAAATCATCAACATCTGTCGGAGCAAATTATGAGGAAGCCCAGGCAGGTTCTTCTAAAGCCGATTTTAAAAACAAAATTAGAATTGCTCTGAAAGAAGCTAGAGAATCTAATTATTGGTTACGGGTAATCAATGCGATAGAAGAAAGGCCCAGTGAAGATTTAAATTTCTTGGTTGCTGAAAGTAAAGAGATAAAAAATATTTTAGCCAGTATTCTCAAAAAACTGAACCAATCATAATAGACTTGTCTGAGAATTAAGTGTCACTTTTGCCTTGGCTCTTAGTTTCCCGCCCTGCATCCTGGTCCTGGCCTAAAAATGTCCAAAGGGACATTTTCCTAACGGCCAGTCCTCTTTTGCCTTTTTACTTTTGCCTTGGCTCTTATTTACGCCCTGCACCTTGCCTCTTAATCCTTGGTGCGCTTAGTGGTTAAAAAAAAATGAATCTTCACCAACTCAGCTCCCTTGCTCAATCCACCGCCCTTGAAGCAGGCCGTATCATCCTCTCCATCTACCATGGTTTTGATATGGAGGTGGGGTACAAGGAGGACGATTCTCCCCTGACCAAGGCGGATAGGGAAGCGCATGAGGTGATCGTAAAGTCCCTGAAGGAAACGGGTATCCCCATCCTCTCCGAAGAAGGGGCCAATGTGCCTTATGCCATACGGTCCAACTGGGACTATTACTGGTTGGTAGATCCGCTGGACGGCACCAAGGAATTTATCAAGAAAAACGGGGAGTTTACCGTCAATATCGCCCTGATCCATCAGCAAAAAGCCATCCTCGGCGTAGTCTATGCCCCGGTGCTGGATTGGCTGTACTGGGGGAGTAAAGAAGAAGGGGCCTGGAAACAGGAGGGCAATCAACCAGCCGTCCAACTCCAAGTTGCCCCAAATGCCCCTGTAAAAACCATTGTCGCCAGCCGCTCACACCTGAGTGAGGAGACACAGGCTTTTATTGACCAATACCCCGGAGCAGCATGCATCAGCATGGGTTCCAGTCTGAAGTTTCTATTGGTGGCTGAGGACAAGGCCCAACTTTATCCCCGCTTTGCCCCCACTATGGAGTGGGATACCGCCGCCGCCCAGGCCATTGTGGAGGCCGCCGGCCGGCAGGTGCTCACCTATCCTGACCTGGAGCCGATGAAGTATAATCGGGAGGAGATGTTGAATGGGTGGTTTGTGGTGAAGTGAGAGGTGAGAAGCGAGAGGCGAGAGATAAGAAACAAGAGGCAAGAAATAAGACAAAGGGGGATGTCGGAAGGCGGATTTTGGAAGGGAGGTCTTTTGAACCATTAAGAAGTTAAGGGCTTTAAGGGGTTCATTAAGAGGTGAAATAAGAGCCAAGTAAAAGACTTGTCCCGGAGAATTTCGGGAGGTAAAAGGCAAAAGTGGGGTTTGGAATTAAAAAATAAGAGTGAGGAATGGTTCGATTACCTAGAAGGATTGCTAATGTCAAAGGCTTGTCCTTGTCACCTCGACGAAGGAGAGGTCTATTAAGAATACAGAGAAAACCATTTAGAAGTTGGGGTC
>NZ_AMGM01000019.1 GCF_000298295.1 Cecembia lonarensis LW9 | reverse complement strand
AGGTTTTTTTATGGGGCCAGCCTGGCAATCTTCCAATCGTTTTGTTCTGTTAAGGTATAGCATATCCTGTCATGAAGTCGGCTTGGTCTTCCTTGCCAGAATTCAATTTCATAAGGCATTACGCGATACCCACCCCAATGTGCTGGTCTTGTAATGGTTTCTGGACTAAATTTTTTATAAAGTTCGGCTTCTTTTTGTGCCAATGTATCTCTGTTGGAGATGACTTCACTCTGTGGGGAAACCCAAGCGCCAATCTGACTACTGAAAGGCCTTGAAAAAAAATACTCATCAGACTCTTCGGGATTGACTTTTTCCACTTTGCCCATGATTCTGACCTGCCTTTCCAACTCAGCCCAATAAAAGGTCAGGGCAACATGTGGGTTACCGGATAATTCTTTACCCTTTTTGCTGTTGTAATTAGTGAAAAACACAAATCCTGAATCCAGTCCCTTCAATAAAACTACCCTTGAATTTGGTCGTCCATCCTGTTGCACTGTTGCCAGGTTCATAGCATTGACTTCCAGGACCTTTGCATCAAGAGCTTCTTTGAACCAAATATGAAACTGATCGAGGGGAGAAGTTTGGACATCAGTAATGTCTAATGATTTCAAAGAATAGTCAATTCTTATGTCTGATATTTTCATCTTTTAAACTTTTTGTTATAAAATTATCATACTTATTGTATTTAAAAAATTTAGCCATAAATTAAAAGCACAAGAATTGTTTGATTATGAATGAGAACGAAAACAAATCTGTGGCTGCGGGGAATTTACTGATATCTGAGCCCTTTTTACAGGATGAAAACTTTGTCCGGTCAGTGGTATTGCTATGCGAAAACAATGAAAATGGCTCATTTGGTCTTGTTTTAAACAAGCTTTCTATTTTAAAGTTAAAAGAGTTAATTGACAATATCAATTCCTTGGACTGCGATGTTTATGTTGGGGGCCCGGTAGAACAAAATACGCTTCATTTCATTTACAGAGGGGAGAGACGCTTTGAGGCAAGCATTCAGTTGGGAGTAGACCTGTGGTGGGGAGGTGATTTTGATGAATTACTGGAGCAATTAAAGCTCGGTAAAATGGAGGAAGGCAATATCCGATTCTTTATTGGTTATTCTGGGTGGGGCGCTGGCCAGTTGGATGAAGAACTAAAGGATAAAACATGGATCGTGTGCGATAAAATTGACAGTGAAAGTATTTTCACTGCATCTCCTGAAGAATTGTGGAGAATTATTTTGAAAAATATGGGAGGGGAATATCAGCAATTGGCAAATTATCCTATTGACCCAAGATTAAATTAAATCTATTTATTACTTTTGTTAGGTTAGCAGTAAAAAAGTACAAGGAATATTATGGATAAGGAAAAGGAAATGTCTGATGAAGACAAGGTGACCCAAGCCGAAAATCAGCCTTCGGCAGAGGGTAAAGAGGAAACTACCAACGAGGCACCGTTGAATAATGAGGAGGAAGAAGAGCAGCACGAGGAAGAAGAGCAGGAAGATGTGGATTACGCCCATTATTCCAAAAAAGAACTCATTGCTGCATTGAAGGAATTATCGGCTACAGGGAAGTTTCTGAAAATTGATGCTACTGTGGCAGATATAAAAAGCCATTTTGACGAGATATTTAATAAAGAAAAGGCCGAAGCCGAAAAAGATTTTATATCTAACGGAGGAAGTGTTGATGATTTCCAATACAGGACTTCTGATGAAGATAAGATTTTTTTCGCCTTATATAATGATTTCAGGGAGAAGAAATCCCAGTTTCTAAGAGAACAAGAAAAACAGAAGGAAAAGAATTTATCGTCCAAAAATCAAATTTTAGACAGGTTAAGAGAATTGGTGGACGGTGAAGAAACTACCCATAGTATCAATACAATAAAGCAAATCCAAGAGGAATGGAAAAGTATTGGCCCTGTACCTTCTGCCCAAAACCGCAATCTATGGGCATCTTACAATGCTTTGATGGACAGGTTCTATGATAACAGAAGTATTTATTTTGAATTAAAAGAGCTTGACCGTAAGAAAAACCTTGAACAAAAACTTGATATTGTAAATCGGGCGGAGGCATTAAGCCAAGTAGAAGATTTAAAGGATGCTATCCGAGCACTGAATGATCTGCATGAGGAATTTAAACATATAGGTCCTGTTCCAAGGGAGGATCAGGAACCTTTATGGCAAAGATTCAAATCGGCATCTGATGCGGTTTATGATAAAAGAAAAGAGTTTTATGAAGGTCAGAAGGAAGTTTTTAAATCAAATCTTGAAAAGAAGGAAGGATTGATTAAAAAGCTTTCGGAGTTTAAAGATTTTTCTGCTTCAAGAATCAAGGATTGGAATGTCAAAACCAAGGAAGTTTTAGAAATTCAAAAAGAATGGGAAGCGTCAGGCCCAGTTCCAAGAGAATTTGGTAAAGAGGTAAATAAAAGATTTTGGGGACTTTTTAAAGAATTTTTCCACAATAAAAATTTGTTCTTCAAAGAATTGGATGAAATCCGCTTAACAAACAAAAATAAAGCGGAAGACCTTATTGCTAAGGCAGAAGAATTGATGAACAGTACAGATTGGCAGGATACAGCTAACAAATTGATCAGTCTACAGCAAGAGTGGAAAAAAATTGGACCTACCCCAGAAAAAGTCAGGGATGAATTATACAACCGATTCAAAACGGCTTGTGATACCTTTTTTGAAAACAGAAGAAATTCCAATAAACAGATCAACAAAGAATTTGAGGAAAACCTGAAAGAAAAAGAAGCAATTTGCAAGGAAATTTTGGATGAAGCTTCCGGCGATTCACTCAAAGAGGAACGTCTGGAGGAACTTATCGGGAAATTCAATGCTATCGGATTTGTACCAAGAAAAAACATGAAAGAAATTCAGTCAAAATTCAATGAGGCTGTTGATACTTATGTTGAAAACTTGGGCATTGAAGGGGGAAGCAGAGATGAGTTTTTGTTTAGGCTTAATCTCAATAAAATACAGGCAGACCCTAATAGCAATAGGGTATTGAATAAGAAAGAGCATGGTATCCGAAAACAAATTTCGGATCTCGAAAACAATATTACCCTTTGGAAAAATAACCTTGAATTTTTCGCTTCTTCCAAAACAGCGGATAAGCTAAAAGATCAATTTGATCAAAAGATTCAAAAGGCAGAGAAGGAAATCGATAAGCTTAAGAAAAAACTTTCCATCCTTAGGGAATTTTAATGTACTCATAAATAAGGGGATAGTGAAAATCCCCTTATTTTTTTTCAAAAACCTTTTGTGCAAATAATCTATCCACATATATTTGCACCACGTTTTCGGTCAAAGTACTGGGAAAAAATAAAAAAAGCCTCCTTAGCTCAGCTGGTAGAGCAACTGACTTGTAATCAGTAGGTCGCTGGTTCGATCCCGGCAGGGGGCTCTTAAAGAGGCTGTCTCATAAATAGGGACAGCCTCTTTTCTATTCGGGCAGGTATCTGATCAAATTTTATATAGCCAAATCTCAGAGTCTTTATTTGATTTATGATACAACCTCTTTTTTTTGCTAAAATGTCAACTTATAAAGATTAAAACCGGGGTATTCATTAGAATTTCAACGTCAGGGCCAGGTTATTATGAGTTCTTATGACACAGTTGACAGTGGACATAATCAATCCTTTAACTGAAATTGCCCCATTCACCATAAAGAATGATCATTCTTCATTCGCTTAATTTTTGATTATTCTTTTCATCGATACCTTCGAACCGAAGTGATTATTCGAGTTAAATATATTGTGGAAATTCCCTTTAAATTAATTAGGCTTAAAAGCAGGTACAAAAGGATAGCGATTTACAAAAAAAAACCTCAGCTTCTAACTGAGGTTTTGCGGAATGGACGGGACTCGAACCCGCGACCTCCTGCGTGACAGGCAGGCATTCTAACCAGCTGAACTACCACTCCATTTTATTTTAAATATAGAACTTCATAAAGTTCTTGATTTCTAAGCGGAACGGACGGGACTCGAACCCGCGACCTCCTGCGTGACAGGCAGGCATTCTAACCAGCTGAACTACCGCTCCATGACTTCCTTTTGAAGTGCTGCAAAGGTAGTCATTCATCTTATTATTGCAAAAGCTGCTTTTAAAAAAATATACAAATATTTACTATGTGGTTCTATTTCAATATAATAAAATTGGTTTCCTTAAATCATTTTAAAAATCATTTGAAATGGTTTTGTGATTTCCATGATTTTGGATAAGCTAAAAATTAAAAATTTTTCTTACTAGGATTATTTTTATCTTTGTCCTATTCAAATAAACCAAGTATGCTATTAGAATTCGAAAAACCAATTGCTGATTTGGAGCTGAAACTTCAGGAAATGAAAGATTTAGCTAAAGGTAAAAATATTGATTTATCTACCGATATTCAGTCGTTGGAAGAAAAGATTCAGACTTTGAAAAAAGAAACTTTCCAAAATTTAACCAGATGGCAGCGTGTGCAATTATCAAGGCATGCGGATAGACCTTATTCCTTGGATTATATTTATGAAATCACGAGTGACTTTATCGAGCTTCATGGAGACCGTACAGTAAAAGACGACAAAGCCATGATTGGTGGAATAGGTGATATTGAGGGGCGGACAGTAATGTTCATTGGTCAACAAAAGGGAAGGAATACCAAGCAACGTCAGGAGCGTAATTTTGGAATGGCCAATCCCGAAGGATATAGAAAAGCTTTAAGGTTGATGAAAATGGCCGAAAAATTTGGCAAACCCATTGTAACCCTCATTGACACGCCAGGTGCTTTTCCTGGCCTAGAAGCCGAAGAAAGAGGACAAGGTGAAGCCATAGCTAGGAACCTCAAAGAAATGTTCATGCTTAAAGTACCTGTAATCTGTATCATTATTGGTGAAGGTGCCTCAGGTGGTGCATTAGGTATAGCCATTGGCGACAGGGTGTATATGCTTGAAAATACATGGTATTCAGTGATCTCTCCCGAATCCTGTTCTTCTATTTTATGGAGAAGCTGGGATTATAAGGAACAGGCTGCAGAGGCTCTCAAACTTACAGCCACAGACATGCAGAAAAATGGGCTTATTGATGGTATTATTGAAGAGCCTTTGGGGGGAGCCCATAAAGATATGAAAGCCATGGCCAAGACACTGAAGGCTACTATTTTGGAGGCATTGAAAGAATTGGATAAAATTAAACCGGAGAAAAGAATAGATCAGCGTATTGATAAGTTCTGTTCTATGGGAGTATTTGTAGAATAAGCCCGATAAATAAAAATTCCCACATTTTTTTTAAGGAAAAGTATTTCTTAGCCAAAAAATGTGGGAATTTTCATGCAATAGATGATCATGAAATTACATGTAATTAATACTGGATTTTTTAAACTTGATGGTGGGGCCATGTTTGGTGTAGTTCCTAAGGTGCTTTGGTCAAGGACTAATCCAGCCGATGCAAACAACCTTTGTACTTGGGCCATGCGCTGCCTATTGGTGGAGATTGGAGATAAGCTTATCCTTATTGATAATGGGATAGGAGATAAACAGGATGCTAAATTTTTCTCTCATTATTATCTTCATGGAGAAGATAACTTGGAAAAGTCTTTACGTGAGAAAGGTTTTTCATTTAATGACATTACGGATAACTTTCTTACCCATTTGCATTTTGATCATTGTGGAGGAGGGGTGCGGTACAAAAATCATGATGCCTCACAATTTGAAATGACCTTTCCAAACGCCAGGTACTGGACCAATAAAAATCATTGGGATTGGGCAACACAGCCTAATGCAAGGGAGAAAGCCTCTTTTTTGAAAGAAAATATTCTACCCATGCAGGATAGCGGTCAGCTTTCTTTTTTGGATTTACAAGAAAGAAAACTTATGAATGGATTCGAGTTTTTTACTGCAGATGGTCATACCGATAAACAAATGATACCAAAAATTTCCTATAAAGGGCATACGCTGATATTTGCTGCGGATTTGCTGCCCTCAGTAGGCCATATCCCTTTACCTTATGTCATGGGCTATGACACCAGACCCTTGATAACCCTAGAGGAAAAAAGACATTTTCTTGAAGAAGCGGCCCTCAATCAGTATGTTATATTTTTAGAGCATGACCCTATCAACGAATGCTGTACAGTTAAAATGACGGAAAAAGGTGTTAGATTAGACCAAACATTCTCCTTGGATGAACTCTGATAAAAAAATAGGCATCGCCCTTTCAGGCGGTGGTGTGAGAGGAATTTCCCACCTTGGTGTTTTGAAAGCACTCAATCAAAGGGGAATATTTCCCAATAGAATCAGTGGCAGCAGTGCCGGTGCCATTGCAGGAACACTATATGCTGCTGGTCATCACCCTGATGAAATTCTCGAAATCATCGTCAAAACAAATTACTTTAAGTTTTTGAGGCCTGCCATTAGTTGGACTGGGATACTCAAAATGGACACTGTTGAAGAACTTTTTAAAAAGTATCTTCCTGAGAATTCATTTGAGTCACTTCAATTGCCCATGACCGTAGCTGTTACTGATATCAAACGTGCCAAGGTGGTTTATTTTTCAGAAGGAGAGCTGATCAAACCATTGATGGCTTCTTCTTGTATACCCGGTATGTTTGACCCCATAGCCATCGGGAAGCATTATTATGTGGATGGAGGGGTTTTGAATAACCTGCCCGTGGAACCGCTAGATGGTGTATGTGATGTGATAATTGGAGTGAATTGCAATCATCTCCCGGTTGAACATAATATCAAAAACATCAAAAGCCTAATTGAAAGAACTGTAATCATGTCCATGAATTACAATGTTTATAGCAGAAAGGATAAATGTGATTTTTTTATAGAACCCAAGGGGCTGGCCAAGTATGGTGTTTTTGATATCAAAAAAGCGCAGGAAATCTTTCAAAGTGGTTATGAAACGGCTTTATCCTATATAGATGAAAACAAAGAAATCAGTGAATTGGCTTTAAAAACAAAAGTAAAAGCATGATGAAGTTATTGTCCAGGTTTGTTTTTTGGATTTCAGGATGGAAGCTAAATATCGGCTGGCCTAAGGGTGTGAAAAAAGCAGTGCTAATTGCGATTCCGCATACCAGTAATTGGGATTTACTCTATGCAAGGGCAGCATTTTACCTGATGGATATTCCAGTACGATTTACCATTAAAAAAGAAGTCATGGTAGGCCCTTTAGGTTGGCTGATAAAATCTCTGGGTGGAATTGCTATTGATAGAAAAAGAATTCCAGGAGGTCGAAAGCAAACCTACACAGAAGCCATGACCAATATGCTGAAAGAAGCGGAAGAATTGGTTATCATGGTGACTCCGGAGGGTACAAGAAGTTACGCGCCAAAATGGAAGACCGGGTTTTACCATGTGGCGTTAGGTGCAGATGTGCCAATCGTTGTCGGCTACCTGGATTATAAAAAGAAAGAAGCCGGGATAGGACCGGTAATTTATCCAAATGGTCTGATGCAAGAGCAGATTGAAGAAATGATGGTTTTTGGCAGGACAGTAACTGCCAAGTATCCTGAAAAGGGAATTCGTTAAATTATTCTACAGTCAGGGTTACATCGTCAAAATAAATTTTTCCTGTTACCCTTTGCCCCATAACCAGAAATACAGATAAAGATTCTACATCTTCAGGTACACTGTTAACTACCAAATCTATTGGCCGCCAATCAAAAGTACCTTCTACCCTGATTTGCTGTTGTGAAGTGATAAACCGGCCAGCCAATGAGCCCCGGCTATCCTGTACAGGGGAAAACCTCAATGAAATAAAAACATTACTATTTGGTGTAAATAACCTAATATCTTCCCCTTTTAAAAACGCCCGAAGCCTAACGGTTTGACCTGGCTTAGGTAGGTTTCTATTATATACCTGAGTCCAAGTTCCCGTATTTTCATTGAAAATATCTCTATTCTCAATGAACACAGACCGGCTGCCAGACCTAAACACATCATCACTTATTCCGAGGCTAAATCCTGGAGAGCCAATAGGGACCCATGGAGAAACATTGTCCATGCTATTGGAAAAATCCGTGTTTTTAAGTAATTCAGTTCCAACTGGTAGTAAGGCTTGCTGTTCAATACAGCTTGAAAGCAAAATCATGGCTATCAATATCGGTTTACGTAATTCCATACCCTAGAAATTTAACAATATTACGATTAAAAATTTGCCATTGTTCAATTCTAATTGATTTTGATTTTTGTCTTTATATTACAGATTGCTATCTTAGGTGGATTGCCCTTTAATGGTTACAGAATGAAAAAATATGCCCGGGTTTCTTTAATTATTTTTAGCGCTTTTGTTCTATTTCTTCTTGTATATACCTTTTTTAAATTTCAGGACCGACATCCGGATAATAATTTAAATATTTCTTACAAAAACTTCGAAGAAAGGGAGATTAATTCCGTAGGACCGGAGACTGCACCAATTCTTCATAAAAACATGCTTGAAATCCTTAAAAATTTCACTTCCAATAAACCCTAACCTTATGCAAGAAAGTATATTGACTGCTGTGTTTTTGCCTTTAGCCCTTGCGTTTATCATGCTAGGAATGGGGCTTTCCCTAAGTATAAAGGATTTCAAAAATATTATCTTATTTCCCAAAGCGGGAGTGATTGGTTTAGTCAATCAATTGATTCTTTTACCCATATTTGGCTTTGCTTTGGTAAATCTTTTTGGATTAAGTGGCGCTTTGGCAGTTGGGGTAATGATCCTTGCCGCTTGCCCTGGCGGGGCCACTTCCAATCTGATTACCCATTTATCCCGAGGTGATATAGCGCTTTCTATCAGCCTTACAGCGGTCACTTCATTCATTACGATAGTTACCATCCCTTTGATTGTCAATTTCGCCATCATGCACTTTGGAGAAGAAGGGAGTATTACTTTGCCTATTGGTGAAACAATCATTCAGATCATGGGTGTTACAGTAATTCCGGTTTCTATAGGGATGTTTTTAAAGAAGCGATTCCCAGGTCTCTCCCAAAAGGCAGATAGGCCTGTAAGGATTGCATCTGCTGTATTTTTCACTTTGATTATTCTGGCTGCCATTCTCAAGGAAAGGGATTCAATTGTTGCCTTTTTTATCCTCACAGGTCCAGTGATGCTCAGCCTGAATGTACTTACTTTAGTGGTAGGCTATTTTATTGCTACAGCTTTTGTTTTGCCCAAGCGCCAAAGACTCACGATTTCAATAGAGTCAGGTATTCAAAACGGCACCCTCGGGATAATGATTGCAGCGACTTTGTTGAAAAATTCAGAAATGACCATTCCAATTGCCATTTATAGCCTGATCATGTTTATGACGGCTACCCTGGTCATTTTCTTTGCTAATAAAAAATCCCAGGCTTGATGGCCTGGGATTTGGTTTTTTATTTGATACCGTAAAGGGCTTTGCTTACCTCTTCATATTTATCTCCCTCATTCCATTTTGGTCTTTCACTCCAATTGGCAATGTTTTCTGCTGATAAGAGGTAGCTTTTCCAATATAATACCGCATAATCCAAATCGAAACTGTCCACTTCATCGGACGGTTGGTGGTAGTGTCTACTGATTTCATCATCAAAAGCGGTAAAACCAAGACTAAATGTAGGAGCCGGGATACCTTTTCTTGCAAAATTCACATTGTCTGAGCGATCATAAAGCCCCTGCTCTGGTGAAGGGTCAGCAATGGCTTCCAGTCCAAAAGCAGCAGTTGCCTCTGAGATTAAATGATCTGCAGAAGTTCTGCCCAAACCAACCACGGTTACTATAGAAGTATCATTGTAGCCGGCATTGTCAATATTCAAGTTAAAAATAATCTGATTTAATGGAACCAATGGATTTTCAGCAAAATATGCACTGCCTAGTAACCCCTTTTCTTCTGCAGTCCAGGCACAAAGTAAAATGGATCTTTTGGGTGGGTTTTGTGCGAAATACCGGGCAGCATTGATAACAGCAACAGTTCCAACGGCATTATCCCTGGCACCATTGTAGATGGAGTCCCCCTCGGCATTGGGTCTGCCTACACCAATATGATCATAATGGGCAGAAAGCATAACATATTCGTTTTTGAGAACAGGATCAGTACCTTCAATGACTGCCACTACATTTTTACCAATGATGCTTCTATTCACCTTTCCGGCAATATTGAATTTTGCCTGGGTGATTTCTCCTTTCCCAATGGCATTAATTTGGGTATTGCTCAGGTCCCTTAGCCATATGTAGGGAATACTTTCTTCGCCTGGATTAGTGTCTACTGTAAGTTGCGTCCTGTTTAGGAAATTGGATACCAAAGCCCATGGCACTGTAGGCACATTGTATATTTCAATGATACCAATGGCGCCTTTTTGTTTGGCCAAGGCTGTTTTTTCCCTGCCAGCTGCAAAAAGGTCTGAGGGACTCAATCTGTTTGGGGCACCTACATTGGTGACCACGATTTTGCCCTGCACATCTTTCCCCTCATAATCTTTTTCCAAACCAAAACCCAGAACCACCAGTTCGTAAGAACCTGCCAGTGAGGGTCCGTCCAAAACCAATAAATCATCTCCCTGAGAAAAAGTATGATCTCCCAGAATTACTTCTCCCATACTTGGAGGCGAAGAGAGACGAAATGGTATATTTTGGTAATAGCCATTTGCACCCGGAATTTCTTTAGCCCCATATTTCCAAAACTGTTCGGCAATGTATCTGGCAGCAGCATCAATCTCAGGTCTGATAGGATCTCTTCCCATCAGTTCATCAGAGGCCAAGAACCTAAAGTGTGAAATACTTGCTCTTTCATTGAAATTGGCTTCAATGGCCTCTTTTCCATTCTGGCAAAACGCTGTAAAACTAAACAGCGATGCAAGAATAAGCAGGCTTATTTTTTCTCTAATCATGATTTTGGAATGTTTATTGGGCTAATATAGCTAATTAACTTTTTTTCAAGGGGCTTTTTATATGGCTTTTGAATTCAATCCAAAATAGCAGTCTTTTACATTAGGTGAAGTTCAGTCCCAGTGTTTTTAGGATTGCTTCAAAGTAGGGAGGTAAAGGCGCTTTAATAGTTATATTTTTTTCCGAATGAGGATGCTTAAAGTTTAATTTCCAAGCATGTAAAAGCATGTGATGAAAATCAAATTGTCTTCTGAAAAAATTGTTCTGCTTATTATCTCCATGGGTGTTGTCCCCAATAACATAGTGTCGTGCATGGGCCATATGCCTTCGGATTTGGTGCATCCTGCCAGTATGTGGATAAACTTTAATTAAAGAATACCTACTTGTGGAATACCTAGGGGAAGAAGCAAAAGGGATTTCCGTTTGACTGAGTCTCCAAAATTCCGTTTTGGCCTCTTGTAATTCACCATGTAGCTTTTTCTTAAGGGGTTGTTCGATAATGCCATGTTCAGAAACATACCCTCTGACGACACTCAAATACAGCTTGTTCACTTTATCGGTTGGGAAAAGCGGTTGCAACATGGAGGTGGTTTCCGAATCTTTTCCAAATAATAATACACCGCTTGTAGGCCTATCAATTCGATGGAGAGGATAAACCTTCTTTTGGATTTGATTTCTCAGCATTTGAACTGCCAGTAATTCCTCTTCCTCTTTGGCCAGGCTGGTTCTGTGTACCAAAACACCTGCAGGTTTATTGATAGCAATCAAATGGTCATCTTCGAAGATAATCTCTAGCTTTTGACTCAAAATCGCAATATTTAACAAATAACGCCTGAACCAATGCTTTCCGACCCACTGTACCAAGCCACAAACTGACCTGAGGCAATCCCACGCTGGGTTTCATCAAATATCACATAAAGTCCATTTTCCCGCATGATTAAAGTGGCCCAAGTTAATGGTTGCCTGTACCTGATTCGGGCCTGGTATCTCGCTGAGCTCCCCACTTGAAGAGAAAGGTCTTCCCTGATCCAATGAATATCTTTATTGGGCACGAATAGTCCATGCCTGTTCAATCCGGGATGATGTTCTCCTAATCCAGTGTAGATCAGGTTTTCCCTTGTATCCGTTGCAATGACAAACAAAGGCTTACCTGTCCCACCTACTTGGAGGCCTTTTCTTTGTCCAATGGTAAAATAATGTGCTCCATTGTGTTCACCAATGACTTTACCCTGATCTGCATGGTATTGAATAGGCAAACACAAGGCATCTAAAGTTTCATTATCAAAATCTTCTATATCGAGTCCAGCTGGTATCTTTTGTTTATCATATACCGATAAATTTTCAGGTACAACCAAGATTTTGCCCTTTTTGGGTTTAAGCTGCTGCTGTAAAAAATCAGGAAGTCGGACTTTCCCAATAAAACATAGCCCCTGGCTGTCTTTTTTGTCAGCCGTAATCAAATCCTGCTCTTTCGCAATTTGTCTAACCTCTGATTTTTGGAGGTGTCCAATCGGAAAAAGTGCCTGGGTCAGTTGCTCTTGATTCAACTGACATAAAAAATAACTCTGATCTTTATTGGGGTCTGCCCCAGCCAACAATTGGTAAATGGTTTTTCCATCTTTTTCCAATTCACCTTTTTGACAATAATGACCTGTAGCCACAAAGTCAGCTTTTAGCTTTTGGGCTGCTTTTAGAAAAATATCGAATTTGATTTCTCTATTGCAAAGAATGTCAGGATTTGGCGTTCGGCCTGATTCGTATTCGGCAAACATATAATCCACAATCCTTTCTCTATATTCTTCGCTGAGATCAATGGCCTGAAAAGGAATGCCTAATTTTTCAGCTACCAGCATAGCATCGGTACTATCCTCCATCCAAGGGCATTCATTGGAGATGGTAACGGATTCATCATGCCAGTTTTTCATAAACATGCCGATGACTTCAAATCCTTGTTCCTTGAGAAGGTAAGCTGCAACCGAGGAGTCCACTCCTCCTGATAGTCCTACGACTACCCTTTTTTTGTTTTCCATTGTTTTGAAATTAGTCATGGAGTAAAGGTCCATGAGGTTTCACTAGGTCAAAACAGTTTGAATTATCCTATTGGTTCACAAAGGTAGCAATCAATCTTTATTTCTTACATAAATCAATTTGTGCCTTCCCTTTGAACTTTCCCTTTGTTCAATTTCAAAAACCGGAATGGCACTGATAAGAGGCGTAAGTTTCTGAAATCCATAATTTCGGGAATCAAAGTTTGGCTGTTTTTTCTGAATCAGGTTACCCACATCTCCCATAAATGCCCAACCATCATCATCTGCTAAATCAGAAATGGTGTTATGGATCAAACGGATAAGTTTCGGTGTAATTTTATCTACTTGAGGTTTAGTTTTAGTCTTGGATTTATCGCCTTGGCTATAAGGCTCTTCATTTTGAAGGATCTCCACATAAATAAATTTATCACAGGCCACGATAAAGGGTTCAGGTGTTTTTTTCTCCCCCATACCTATGACCAACATCCCTGCCTCTCTCAGTCTGGTTGCCAATTTGGTGAAATCACTGTCACTGGACACCAGGCAAAAGCCATCCACTTTCTCGGAATATAGAATATCCATAGCGTCAATGATCATAGCAGAATCCGTAGCGTTTTTACCACTGGTATAACTGTATTGTTGAATAGGATTGATGGCATTTTCCAAAAGCACATTTTTCCATTTGCCAAGCTGGGGTTTGGTCCAGTCGCCATAAATTCTTTTGATTGTTGGATTCCCGTATTTGGCGATTTCTTCCATCATTTCTTTGATAGGATGAGCAGAAACATTGTCTGCGTCGATCAATACGGCAATTTTGAGGTCTTTTTCCATTTAAAAATTCATTAAAAGTTTCAAGTTAATGATTAATAATCGTTTTTAAGCTTTTTAAATCAAAAGGGAATCCAAAAGCAGATCTAATCCTGATTTTTGGACATTTTTTTTGTAAGTTGCAATGTAACCTATTTCAACTATGAGTAAAAAGAAACTTTTAATTGCTACCGGTGGTGGCGATTGTCCTGGTTTAAATGCAGTTATCAGAGGAATCTGTAAAAGGGCTAAAAAATCCAAAGAATGGGATGTTTATGGAAGTAAAGAAGCTTTCAATGGGGTATGGTCTGAACCTCCTTATATCATACCCTTAACCTCAAAAAGGACAGCAGGTATCCATGTAAAAGGCGGGACGATTTTAAAGACTACCAACAAGGCAGATCCTTTGCACTATCCTGTAAAAGATGAATCCGGAAACGTAAAGTTTGAAGATAGGACAAAAGAACTAGTGGAGCGTATTAAAGACCTGGGTTTTGATGCGGTTATTAATATTGGAGGCGATGGTTCTCAGCGGATATCAAAAGCACTTTATGATCATGGTTTGCCTGTGGTAGGTGTTCCCAAAACCATCGATAATGATTTGGCAGGAACTGATATGACATTTGGTTTTCAGACGGCTGTTCAGATAGCCACTGACAGCTTTGATAAGCTGGTTACTACAGCAGAAAGCCACCACCGAGTGATGATTATGGAGGTCATGGGTAGAGATGCCGGGTGGATAGCTTTACATACAGCTATTGCTGGAGGTGCAGAAATCTGCCTTATTCCGGAAATTCCTTATGATATCAATAAACTTGTAAAAAGAATCGAATCCCGATATGAAAAAGGGCGTGGTTTTGTCAATATAGTGATTGCAGAAGGAGCAAAACCTAAAGACGGAACGGTAGTATCCAGAGAGGGTGAAGTGGGTTCCAAGCATGTCAAATTAGGAGGTGTAGCTTTTGAACTTTCCAGTCAATTGAAAGAAGTGGGTGTGAGGGCTGAGATCAGGGAGACTGTATTAGGGCATGTGCAGCGTGGTGGCACTCCTTCAGCATTCGATAGGGTTTTGGCTTCTGCCTTTGGCGTGAGGGCTTTTGAAATGGTCATGGACGGTGCATTCGGTAAAATGGTAGCATTTGTCAACAATGATTTTGTAGAAGTACCTTTAGATGCAGCTACTAAAGAAAATAAAGTCGTCAATCCTGAGGGCTTTTTGGTGCAGGCTGCAAAGGGGTTGGGAATTTCATTTGGTATCTAAGATTAAGTGTTATGAAGGATTCATTGATATTTTATTTTGATAGGGATTTGAGCAAACTAAAGAATGAACTCAAAGCCTATAAAAATGAGGAGGACATTTGGAAAGTAAAAGAGGGAATTTCTAATTCCGCCGGTACCCTTGCTGTCCATTTGATTGGGAACCTCAACCACTATATCGGAGCCAATATGGGCAATACAGGTTATGAAAGGGATAGAGAGGAAGAATTTTCGGGTAAACCGGTGCCATTGAAAGAAATATTGGAAGAAATTGAAGAAACCCGACATGTGGTAACCAAAGCACTGTTGGAGTTCCCTGAAGACTGGTTCAGTAGGAAATACCCTTTAGAGGAATTTGGTTATCCCATGACCTATGAATACTTCATGACCCATTTGGTAGGGCACCTTAATTACCATTTAGGACAAATCAATTATCATCGGCGTCTATTGACGGATAGTCCGGAGTAAGACGTAAATTCAATTGTATGAAAAGAAATAATCTTTTGCTGTTGTTTTTCACTGTGATTCTTTTTTCCTGCAGTAACCCTCAGGGAAATAATGAAACATCAATCATTCCAAACATCATCCTCATTTTTACAGATGACCAGGGGTATCATGATGTAGGAGTTTATGGTGCTTCTGATATTGAAACCCCTCATTTGGATCAATTGGCAAGTGAAGGGTTACAATTCACCAATTTTTATGTGGCGCAGGCGGTATGTTCTGCTTCACGGGCTGCATTACTTACTGGTACATACCCCAATAGATTGGGGATACACGGGGCTTTGGATCATAGTAGTAAACATGGTCTTCATCCTGAGGAAGCAACTATTGCAGATCTTTTAAAGCCTTTGGGTTATGCCACTGCGGTATTTGGTAAATGGCATTTAGGGCATCACCCCGAATTTCTTCCAACCAATCAGGGTTTTGATGAATACTTTGGAATTCCGTATTCCAATGATATGTGGCCAAATCATCCGCAGACTAAAGATTACTATCCGCCCCTTCCAATTTATCAAAATGATAAGGTCGTGGATACCATTTGGAATGACCAAAGCATGTTTACCACTTGGTTTACTGAAAAGTCAATTGATTTTATTGAAAGAAATAAGGATAGGCCATTTTTTCTTTACCTGGCGCACCCCATGCCCCATGTTCCGTTATTTGTGTCCGATAAATTCAAAGGGAAATCCAATAGAGGACTATATGGGGATGTGATCATGGAAATTGACTGGTCGGTGGGTCAAATTATGCAAACCTTAAAACAAAATGATCTCGATGAAAATACAATTATCATTTTTTTGTCTGATAATGGTCCGTGGCTTTCCTATTCAGAGCATTCAGGGTCGGCTTATCCCCTTAGAGAAGGAAAAGGTACATCTTGGGATGGAGGGGTAAAAGTCCCTGCCATCATGCGTTGGAAAGGTACTTGGCCTTCTGGCTTGGTTCAGAAAAACCCGGCAATGACCATCGATATTTTGCCCATGCTTGCGCATCTGACCGGAGCTGAATTACCTGTTAAAAAAATTGATGGACAAAGCATACATCAAATGATGAAAGATGCTGATGCCAAATCGCCTCAAGAAGGCTATGCAATTTATTATAATAGGAATGAACTGCAGGCAATTGTTATGGAAGAGTGGAAACTTTATTTTCCCCATCTTTACAGAAGTTTAGCCCCTGATCAGGAACCACGTGCTGACGGTTTTCCTTTGGATTATACCATGATAGGCCTTGAAGAAATGGAACTGTATCATATTCCTTCTGATCCTTCTGAAGTAAATAATGTAATTTCAGAGCAACCTGAAGTGCTGGAAAGCATGCTTCAATTTGCTGATAAGGTCAGGCAAGATATAGGCGATGAGTTAAAAGAAATCAAAGGCCAAAATATCAGATTGCCGGGACAAATTTTAGAATAGTCACAAAAACAGGCCTGAAATTTGCGTTCAATTAGGAGTTACAAATGTCATTTATGAAACGGAAAATACTGGTCATTACAGGTTTTATTGCCATACTTTTTTTGCTTATCCTACCTTCAATAGCCATAAGTATTGCTTATTTCAATCAGAAGAGTCTCACACAGAAATTGGTAAGGACATTGAATGAGCAATTTGTAGGGGAATTAAAAGTAAGGGACTCGCATATAGCCCCCTTTGCTCAATTCCCGTATATCTCCATTGATTTGGAAGACTTGGTGTTTTATGCGGATAAGGTCAGCCAGTCAGATACCATTTATTACGCCAAAGATTTTTATGCAGGATTTGGCATCTGGGACCTGATCAAAGGAGATTTCATCGTCAAGTCCATCAAATTAAGTCAAGGAGATATCAATTTAGTGAAAAATGAAGCAGGACAACTCAATATACTGACAGCAAAAGGAATCCAAACTGAGGATAATGATGAAAGTTCAGAAGGATTTAATTTAGATTTGGCCTCCATTATTTTTTCAGATGTAGAAATCAAGTTTGAAGACTTGGGTAATTTGACCACCCTGTTTTTTCATATAGGAAAAGCAGAGGCAGGACTCAAAATTGATCAAGATCAGATCAAGGCCAAGCTGATCAGTAAATTGATTTTTGATTTGGAGGTGGAAAAGGAACCTACTTTTTTTTCCAATAAACATGTCAGTCTAAACTTTGACTTATTGTATGATCAAGCAATACAGAAAATTACCCTAAAGCGTTCAGATCTTTATTTGGAGGGCGCTTTGCTAGGGGTATCAGGTGAATTGGATTTGGAAAATGACATGGATTTGGATGTTCGTATCCAAGGGGAAAAACCTGATTTTAATCTTATTGCAGCCTTTTTGCCACAGGAGACAGGTGACTTTGTCAGGAGGTATAAAAATGAGGGAGAGGTTTATTTCCAAGGGAGAATCAAAGGGAAATCTGCTGCTGGTCAGATGCCTTCTATCGCGTTGGAATTTGGCTGTGATAATGCCTATTTTCTCAACCCTTCCAGAGATAAAAAAGTGGATGATTTGAGGTTTGCTGCTTTCTATACCAATGGGGAGGAAAGGAATTTGAAAACATCAGAGTTTCAGCTTTTAAATTTCAATGCCAAACCCGAACAAGGAATCTTTCAGGGAAAACTTATTGTAAGAGATTTCACCAATCCTTACATAGATATCAATTTGAATGCGGATCTGGACTTAGACTTTTTAGGAGAGTTTTTTTGAAATAGAAGGACTTCAGGGAATAAGCGGTCAGGTTTTGGTCAATATGGACTTTAATGAACTGATAGATCTTGAGGTGCCGGGGGTTTCTGGATTTGAGAACAGCATAAGGAGTGAGCTGATCGTCAAAAACCTAAATTTCTCCCTTCCGGATTTCCCTCATCAGGTAAAAAATGCCAATATCACGGCTGCTTTGGAAAAAGGGGACCTTTTTCTCGAAAAAGCAGCCTTCGGAATTTTGGATTCCGACTTTTTATTTTCCGGGAAGGTCCAAAATTTCCCCTCCATTTTTCATGGAGAGGACTTGCGTGTAAAGGCAGACCTTAAAGCCAGCTCCAAACAGATTGATCTGGAGGGGATGTTCAGTCATGACAGTACCATGTGGAAAGATGTAATTTCAGATTTTGAAATCAAACTCGCATTTGAGTCAACCGGAAAAGAACTTAAGGATTATGTGCATTTACCTAAAGGAGAGTTTTTTATTGATGACTTCCACGCCAAATTGAAGAATTACCCCCATGCTTTTCATGATTTTCATGCAGATGTCATCATTGGAGACAATGATCTTGCCGTGATTGATTTTACGGGGGAAATAGATAAAACTGATTTTCATTTTACGGGTAAGCTTCAGAATTATTCGAAATGGTTTCAGGACCATCCCCGTGGAAAAAGTATATTTGAATTTGACCTCCTCTCCAATCATTTGGCCGTTAGTGACTTGCTGACTTATGCTGGAGAAAATTATTTACCTGCTGATTATCAGAATGAAGAGGTAGATAAGTTAAAGCTGAAAGGAAACTTGGAACTGGTTTTTGATAGTGCTTTTCAATCGGCTGATCTTTGGCTGACCCATTTGGAAGGACAAATGAAGATTCACCCGCTAAAACTGGAAAAATTCAAAGGCAGAATCCATTATGAAAAAGATTACCTCACATTGGAAAACTTCCAGGGAAGCATGGGTATATCTGATTTCGAGATTCAATTGGGTTATGCGATGGGAGAAGAAAGTGAGATCAATCAGCCTAAGAATTACTTTCATTTGACTTCTGACCGCCTTGATTTGGATGCCTTGATGGGCTTTGATGGACTCGATAAAGAAAATAAGCATGAAGATGCCTTCAATATTTTTGAAATCCCCTTTACAGAATTGGATTTCTCCGCCTCTATAAAGAAATTCAATTACCATACCTTTTGGCTGGATGATTTTCTTTTAAAAGGTAGGACCAATACAAACCACTATGTGTATTTAGATACCTTGGGACTAAAAGCAGCAGATGGTACACTGGGAATCAAGGGTTATTTTAATGGTTCTGATCCCAATGAAATTTATTTTCACAGCACTCTGGTTGCTGATAAACTGGATCTTGATAAACTGTTGTTCAAATTCGAGAACTTTGGACAGGATTATATGGTCAATGAAAACCTACAAGGATTGGTGTCAGGAACCATCGTCAGTAAATTTTTGGTATACCCTGACCTGACGCCTATTATTGACCGATCCGAAGCCAAAATGGATCTGACGGTTTACCAAGGGAGATTGGTGAATTTTGGTCCCTTGCAGGCGATGAGTGATTACTTTAAAGACCGAAACTTGAGAAATGTCCGCTTTGATACCCTTTCCAACACTTTTGAACTTAAGGAGGGTATACTCAATATCCCCAAGATGAATATCAATTCAAGTCTTGGTTTCATAGAAGTTTCCGGTAAGCAAAGTTTGGACATGAAAATGGAATATTTTTTAAGAATCCCGCTTGGCCTGGTTACGCAGGTAGGTTTTAGGTCCTTGTTTGAAGGAAAGGGTAGAGAAGAAATTGATCCTGAACAAGAAGATTCCATAGTTTTCAGAGATCAAAACAGAAGGGTAAGGTTTGTAAATGTCACCATGCGGGGAACGCCTGATGATTATGAAGTAGGACTTGGAAGAGATCGGGGAAACTAAATTAAAAAACCGCTAAGCTTTAGCGGTTTTTTAAATGTCAGTATTAGCCCAACCAATTTTCCCAAGGAATTCTGCTGAGAATCAAAACCAAACCAATGGCATAAAGCATGTAAATTGACCTGAACTTCGCCCTATCCTCGGCAAATTTTTTGGCTCTTGTATATCCAATGGTAATCACTACAATGGCAAGAATATTGATAACAGGGTGTTCCAGTGCAGTTAATCTTGCTGCACTATCTGACATGGCACCACCTCCTGTCAATAAGGAAAAACCCAAAGGGCTTACGAAATAAAGAATCAGGCCTACTAACAGTTGCACGTGCGCAAGTATAAATGCCACCATGGCTATTTTTCGGTCTCTTTCTGTAAAAGGCCTATTACTTAGTGCTCCAATTAGCGCATAAATGACTACTATGGCCAAGGTGAGTAAGGCCAGATAGGCTAAACCTGAATGCAAATGTTTTAATCCTATGTACATGATCGATTGTTTTTTTATTTAAAGTAAAAGATAAAGTCCAATAATTACCAAACTTCAACCTTCGAATTCAAAAAAAGGTTGCTTTGAGGCTCAATTAATTTTCTATTTATTCAACGTATAACACTAGGCCTTTCAAATACTCAGTTTCCGTATGGAATATATTTATCGGATGATCAGGGGGTTGTGAAAGGTAATGCAATATTTTTACTTTCCTGCCAGATTCCAAAGCAGCGGCTGTTACAGTGTGGGCAAATAATTGTTTGTCAACTACCTGAGAACAGGAAAATGTAAAGAGTAGACCTCCGCTTTTAATTTTTTTCAAGGCTTCTCCATTGAGTCTTTTGTAAGCCTGTACAGCGTTATGTCTTGCTTTGATGTTTTTAGCAAATGCAGGGGGGTCCAACACAATGATATCAAAGTCATCGGTTATTTCCCGAATGTATTTGACCACATCAGCCACAATGGCGGTATGCCTGCTTTTGAATTTTCCGTTTAAGGCGACATTGGCCTCTGTAAGGGCTATGGCTTTTGCAGAGATGTCTACAGAATGGACTTCTTTTGCACCTGCTTTGAGTGCAGCCACCGAAAAACCACCGGAATAACAAAAGGTGTTCAACACTTTGCGGTCTTTACTATATTGGGCCAATAAGTGCCTGTTTTCTCGCTGGTCAACAAAGAATCCGGTTTTTTGCCCTTTTTCCCAGTCGATTTCATACTGACAGCCATATTCCAAGACTGTTTGGGTTTTAGGTTGTCCAAAAACCAAACGGTTTTCCACCCCGTAATTTTTAGGAAGGGTCTCAGCGCTTTTATCGTACACCGCATCTAATTTTTCTCCATATACCGCTTTCAAAGCTTGGGCTATTTCCTTTACCTGTCGGTACATGCCAATATGGTGGGTCTGTATTACTGCTGTACCATGGTACAAATCTATAATGAGACCGGGGAGTCCATCGCCCTCCCCATGGATCAGACGGTACACATTGGTTTCCGGGTTATGGATTAGGCCCAAAGTTTCCCTTAACCTAAAAGCCGTATTTATTTTTTTTATCCAAAAATCCGTATTGATGGTTGCTGATTCAAAACTGATCAAACGGACCATAATGGAACCATATTGAAAGTGGCCTACTGCAAGGAAATTGTCTTTATGGTCAACCACTTGTACCAATTGTCCATTCTGAAGGTCCTCGTCTTTTTGGGCTATGGCTCCTGAGAATACCCAGTGATGCTTCCGTTGGATAGAAATCTCTTTGCCTTTAAGCAGCTTTATTTTTGGATAGATTAACATCATGATTTGTTTTTTCGGGGAAAATTATAGAACCCATTACCATAGCAAAGGCACTGATACCGAGCGCTGGTAAATGGGGGTAAAAAGGGAGATCTATAGCTGATAATCCCAAATAGGCAATCATTCCAAAAACAATGGACATGATGGCACCCATTTCGGAAGCTCTTTTCCAGTACAGACCTGCTGTCAGTGGAATAAATAAGGAAACTAACATTAAAATAGAAGCACTAGCTACCAGTTCATAAATATTTGTTTTCCATTGTGCCATAAGGGTAGCAATGATGGCCACTGAGATGATATTGATTCGTAGAATCCAAAGGAAATGTTTGTCTTTTAACCTACTTCCAAAATAGGGACGGATAAGGTTTTCGGATATGATGGCAGAAGGTGCCAATAAACCTGAGCTTGTCGTGCTCATAATTGCCGACATTAATGCGCCGAAAAATAATATCTGTACATGCATGCCGCTGTGTCTTAATACCATTTCTGGAAGTAATAATTGCTTGTTTTCAAGATAGATTTCAGGGTACAGGTATTTTGCGCCTAAAGCTATGAACAATGGAAGAAGACCTATGGTTACATAAAATCCTCCGGCAAGATAGGTAGATCGGATGGCCACTTTTTCAGATTTTGCAGACATTACCCTTTGGTAGATATCCTGGCTGGGAATACTTCCCAAGCCAAGAATTATCCATGCACCCAAGTAATTCATCCAAGAAATGGGATTGGCATCAGGGAAGAACTGAAAACTACCTTCTGGTGCAGCATCTAAAATTGGCATTACCCCTCCGGCTTTTTGGGCTACCAAAATGGCAACCCAAATCAAACCCACCACGATCAAGGTTGTCTGAATAAAATCTGTGATAGAAATAGCCCACATGCCACCTAAAAAAGTGTAGAAAACCACAATTCCCGCACTGATTATGATACCTGTGGAAATACTGATGTCGGCTACGGTAGTAAATATCAAGGAAAGGGCCACTAATTGGGCGGCAACATAACCAAAGTAGGGCGGAATCATAAATATAGAAGCAAAAAATTCTACCCGCTTTCCGAATAATTGTTTGTAAACATCACCAATGGTCAGCACATTCATTCTATACATGGGTCTGAGATAGAACATCCCGAACAAAATCAAGCATAAGGCACCTCCAAAGGGATCTTCAATGACACCTTGGAGACCATGGTCCAAGTATTCGGAAGAAGCACCAAAGATGGTCTCAGAACCAAACCAAGTAGCAAAAAGGGCGGAAGCAGACAAAAAAAGAGGAAGCTGCCTGCCCGCCAAAACAAAATCATTCGAATTTTTGATCAGTTTGGACGACCAGGCACCTATTCCGACTGTAATCAGAATGTAAATGATGATTGCTGTTAAGAGCAAGCTGTATTGTGTTTAGGTTAGAGGCGAAACATAAGGCATAAGACACAAGACATAAGACACAAGACACAAGACATAAGACATAAGAAGCTAGAGACTAGAAGCGAGAATCAAATGTACCAGGTATCAAGTACCATGTACTAAGTACCATGAACTTGGTACTTGGTACATCAATCTTGAGTCTTAATTCTTAAGTCTTGTGTCTACTAACTATACATCTTGTCCCTCAAAGCCTTGATTTCTTCAGATTCAAGGTAATCATCATAAGGCATTCTTCTGTCAATCGTGCCTTTCGGTGTAAATTCAATGATCCTATTGGCAGTGGATTGTACAAAAGCATGGTCATAAGAAGTCAGCAAAACTGTTCCGTTGAATTCAATGATCGCATTGTTGAAGGCGGTAATGGACTCCAAGTCCAAATGGTTGGTAGGCTCATCCATCAGCAACAAATTTGGGTTCTGAAGCATCATTCTTGAAATCATACAACGTACCTTTTCACCACCGGAAAGTACTGATGCTTTTTTCAAGGTTTCTTCTCCTGTAAAAAGCATTCTTCCCAAGAATGTCCTCACATAAGCTTCTTCCTGATTGCTTGAATATTGTCGTAGCCAATCAATCAAATTCAATTCTGTTTGGAAATACTTGGAGTTATCATTGGGCAAATAGGCTTTGTTGATAGTAACTCCCCACTTGAAACTGCCTTTTTGTACCGGGATATCTTCCATAATGGTTTGGAAGAATTTCGTGACCGCCTGTTTGGTTTTAGAGATAAAAGCAATTTTGTCTCCCTTATCCACCATCAGGTTGACGTCGGTGAAATAGATGGCATTTTCATCTTTCAACTCCAATCCCTCCGTCATGAAAATCTGGTCGCCTGCTTCTCTTTCCGGTTTGAAAATGATCCCAGGGTATTTTCTGGTAGAAGGTTGGATGTCGTCCACGTTCAATTTTTCCAGCATTTTTTTCCTGGCAGTAGCCTGCTTGGATTTCGCCACATTGGCAGAGAAACGGGCAATGAATTCCTGAAGCTCTTTTCGCTTTTCTTCAATCTTCTTATTCTGATCGGATTTTTGCTTAGCTGCCAACTGCGAAGACTCGTACCAGAAGGTATAGTTACCGGAATAGATACGGATTTTTCCAAAATCAATATCGACAATATGGGTAGAAACAGCATCCAGGAAGTGACGATCATGGGAAACCACGATGACCAAGTTTTTAAAATTAACCAAGAAATCTTCCAACCAATTGATGGTCTCAGTATCCAGGTCATTGGTAGGTTCGTCCAGGATAAGGATGTCCGGATTACCAAACAAGGCTTGGGCCAAAAGTACCCGCACTTTTTGGTTACCGGCCAACTCTTTCATTTGCAGATAGTGTAAGTCTTCTGAAATACCAAGGCCTGACAGCAAGGCTGCTGCATCAGACTCGGCGTTCCAACCATCCATCTCAGCGAATTCAGCTTCTAATTCGGAAGCCTTTATTCCATCCTCCTCTGAAAAATCTGCTTTCATGTAAATAGCATCTTTTTCTTCCATGATGGAAAACAGCTTTTTGTGACCCATGATAACAGTTTTTAAAACATCCACTTCGTCAAATTCAAAGTGATTCTGTTTTAAAACAGCCATACGTTGTCCAGGAGTAATATTGATTGTTCCTGTGGTACTGTCCTGTTCACCGGAAAGGATTTTCAAAAAGGTTGATTTTCCGGCTCCATTGGCACCTATGACACCATAGCAGTTACCTGGAGTGAATTTTAAATTAACGTCTTCAAATAAGGTTCTTTTACCGAACTTTAAGGAGAGATTATCTACTGAAATCATGAATGGCTATTATTTTTAGAGGGGCAAAGATAGACATTTTGATTACAAAGAGCAGGGTAAAATTGATAGATACTGATTAGAAATTAGTAGATTTCTTTTCTAAATCTAACTCCTGTATCCAAATATTACGGTAAAGTACATTGTGGCCCTCTGCCTGTAGCTTAATTCCCCCGGGTCGGTCAGTAATTCCTTTCCCGCCATCATTTCCTCCATCCAATCCAGAATTGGGACCTCCCCATACCTGCTGTATCTCCCTATCCTCGTGGATTTTTTGACCGTTAAAGTAAACCGTTACCCGGGCTTTTTCGGTCAACTTACCATTTTCAAACCGGGCTGCCCTAAATTGGATATCATAGGCATTCCATTTGCCTACCCCATGGTATGCCTGAACCGTTGGTAAGTGCTCATTGATAATGGCAGCCATGCCATGAAGGCCATAATCTCCATCTAAAATCTGTATCTCATACCTGTTTTGTAGGTAAACACCTGAATTGCCACCTTCTTGCTGTACTAAAAATTCCACATGTAATCTGAAATCTTTGAACTCCTGCTTGGTGACAATATCGGCTGCACCATACAGGCCTCCGGCTGCTGCAGGGTCATTGCTGTTCATGGCAAAACCTTCATCGACCGGATCCTCAACAATTTGCCATTTTATGGGAAGTTCTGCTTTTAGCCTTGGCCCCTCCCAATAAGTCCATTTCTCATCTAACATCTCCCTGCTGCCATCGAACAATTGGATGGCACCATCTGGTTTTTTTGCATTTACCCCAATTTGTGCTGGCAGATTCCAGTATATGAGGAAACATAATAAGGTTAGTACCTGGGTTTTCATAGGTTTGTTCAAAGTTTGAATTGGCCCAAATAAGCAAATAAATTAACTTGTTTTTATGTCATTCATGGAATTTTTCATTAATTGATTGGAAAACTGCTTAATTTTCCGCTGTTAATTTAAAATTTAGATGAAGATAAAAGCTTTGATTTCAGGTTTGATCTGGTTGATTGTGGCGGCCTGTGGCCAAAACCATCAGATTTCTAAAGAAGCGCATTTGGAAGAAATCAATGACTGGCATGAAAAGCAAATGGCTTCATTAACCTCAGAGACCGGTTGGCTGAATTTGATAGGTCTGCATTGGTTGGAAGAAGGATTTACTTCCTTTGGGTCAGGGGACAATATGGATTTCAAATTGGAAGCTCCACATTTTCCAGAGGAAATAGGGAAATTTGAATGGGTTGAAGACAGGGTGTTTTTCATTCCAGAAGTCCAGGGAGTAATGGCGGAAGATGTTGAAATTCAGGAAAAAACCTTGATTTTTGATGCTAATGCCAGTGTTTCCCAAGCTATATCCTTTGGAAGCCTTCATTGGACCATTATCAAAAGATCCGATGCGTATGGGGTTCGTCTCAGAGATTATGAAGCAGAAATTGTAACATCTTTCACAGGCGTGGATCGCTTTCCTGTAGCCCTTCAATGGAGACTTATCGCTGATTTTGTCCCTTATCTACCAGCTAAGGAAATCCCCATTACCAATGTGATTGGCCAAACAAGCCCAAATTTGTCCCCTGGATATATTGAATTTCAATGGGAGGGGGAGTCTTATCGAATAGATGCCCTAGGAAATGAAGGGGATAAGGAACTGTTTTTGATCTTTGCAGATGAGACGAGCGGGGTAGAAACATATGGTGGTGGTCGCTATATGTATGTTAAGCGGCCTGATGCTTCCGGTAAAATTATTTTGGACTTCAATAAGGCGTACAATCCACCCTGTGTGTACACGCCTTATGCAACCTGTCCGCTGCCCCCAAGACAAAACATTTTAAACCTTGCCATCAGATCGGGTCATAAAAATTATGGGCACCACTAAGAAGCGGCCTCTAATTCAGTTTCCTCGTATTTAGGAGGCTTGACTTTTGCAACATTTTCCAAAAACAGTATTGTTTCATTTAAAACTGATTCCCAGTCTTCCGATGTGATACTTGATGCAATGACATGGTCACCTGTATCAGGAAAGGAAACCCTTCTTTTCATCCTGTCCGGTGTTTTTAACCTGTCAAACATTTCCAGCATTTTTGGAACAGAAACCACAAAATCCTGTTCTTGATCACTTTTATAATAATATCCCATGAAAACAGGGAGCTCTATTTTTAAAAATGTATCACCCACCATTTTACTCCTTAAAAGTACAGCTAAACTTTCAAAGCCATTAACATGATACTGTTCAGACCAGTATTTAGCTTTATCACCCTCCCTTGGGGTTATTCTTACCCCATTTTCATACACAAACCTTTCAGCCAAAAACTTGGTCCATGGTCGGAAAAATTGTTCCAGCGCATCTCCTCCTTCACGGATGGCAGGGGAATAAAGCACAAGCGCTTTCATATCCGCTCTTTCAGAGGCAAGGACCAAAGACAATGCCCCGCCCATGGAGGTGCCGATCACAATGACAGAATCCCCCAAACTTTTTCCTATCATATAGGCCTCGCGCACATCATCCACCAATTTCTGTGCAGTAAGGTGCTTCATAGCATCTTCCCGATCGATACCATGTTCCGGTAGCCGTACCAGATAAAGATTGGAACCAAAATGCTTGGCGACTTCCCTGTGCACGGGTGAACCTTCCATTTCACTGGCCCCAAAACCGTGTATATAGACGATTGAATAGGAAGTTTTGCTTTTATTAACGCTATCCGCCCAGACAATTTTTGCCTTGTTGCCGGGTTTTAATCCTTTTACCGTATCCTCTTTACTTGTTACATAGGCTTCCAAATCATACATTCTCGTAGGTACTTCTGGGTAATCGCCGGAAAGTGGTTCTATGGAAGCTTTTGGTCCCAGCATATAGGTGACTGCCAAGGCTATGGCCAGAAAAAGCAAGACTTTTAGTACGGTTTTCATAGAATGGTTTAAATTGTTGGTAAAAATAGGATTAAAAAATAAAAAGGTTCAAATATCTGATATGATTGGATGGAAATCTTAGGAATTGAAATTTTGTTATTTTTGGAAAAATCATCTCAATCAATATGTTCAATAGTAAATTCACTAAAGTACCGCTGATATTTTCAGCATACTTGTTTTTTTTGGCCTGTGCCGAAAAAGAAAGCCAAGAATTTTCCTTCAAAGTGGAAGATTTTGAACCCCATGTGATTGCCCTTTCCTCTGACGAATTTATGGGGAGAATGCCTTTTTCAGAAGGGGAGACTTTAACCTTAAATTATTTGGAGGAACAATTCAGAAATTTGGGTTTTCAACCGGGGAATGGGGACAGTTACTTTCAGGAAGTTCCCATGATGTCTATTACTTCAAGGCCTGAAGAAAATATGCGCATCCGTCACCAAGACGGTGAATTAAGTCTTCAAGGATTCCGTGATTATGTCATCTGGACTCAGCGTACTGATCAAAAGGTCAGCTTCGAAGATGCTGAAATAGTGTTTGCCGGATACGGCATTGTTGCTCCAGAGTATGGGTGGAATGATTATGAAAATCTTGATGTGGAAGGAAAAATCGTCATGGTAATGGTCAATGACCCAGGCTTTGGCAAAGACGAAACGGATCTTTTTAGGGGAAATACCATGACTTATTATGGAAGATGGACTTATAAATTTGAAGAAGCTGCCAGACAAGGGGCTTTAGGCACACTAATTATCCACGATACAGGTCCTGCAGGTTATGGTTTTAACGTGGTGCAAAATGGTTGGAACTCTCCAAAGCTTTACTTAGACTCAAGAGGTAAGGAAAAGTATAATCCTGTTTTCGAAGGCTGGGTGACCTTACCAATAGCCAAGCATCTTTTCACTTTGGCAGGTTTAGATGGGGATGCCTGGATGGAAAAAGCCAGTTTACCGGATTTTCAACCTATTCCATTGGAAATTAAAGCAAGTAGTGAGATATCTGTAGAGGTTAACTACGATCAGTCAAAAAATGCGATAGCATTGATTGAAGGTTCAAAAAGACCTGATGAATATTTGATTTATACTGCTCATTGGGATCATTTGGGCATAGGAAAGGCAGATGAAACCGGTGATAGTATTTATAACGGTGCGCTGGATAATGCCAGTGGGGTAGCAGCACTCTTGGCTTTGGGTAAGGGATTCCAGTCTGATCCACCGGAAAGATCAGTTGTCCTATTGATGGTAACTGCTGAAGAACAGGGTTTGTGGGGCTCTGCCTATTATGCAGAAAACCCTATTTTTCCAAAAGAAAAAACCGTGGCCAATATCAATATTGACGGTGTAAATCACATTGGTAAAATGAGGGATGTGTCTGTTATCGGTGTAGGGCAATCTGATCTTGAAGATCTTTTGGATGATGAACTTCAAAAACTTGGCAGATACAGTGCCCCTGAGCCTACTCCTTCCGCGGGTTATTACTATAGATCAGATCATTTTAATTTTGCTAAAATCGGTATTCCAGCGCTTTATTTTGGTACAGGAATAGATCACGTAGAATTGGGGAAAGCATATGGACTAGAAAGACAGATGGATTTTACATTAAACCATTATCATAAGCCATCAGATAAATATATTCCTGGTGAGTGGGACTTGGAAGCTGCTTTAGATGAAATTAAGCTCTACTACCAGGTAGGCCTAAGAATAGCCAATAGCAACGCTTGGCCTCAATGGAAAGATGGCTCAGAATTCAGGTCCATAAGAGAAGCATATATGAAAAGGTGACTATTTAGGGTATGGTGAAAACAGCTAAGGTGTTTTAAATTATAGTTTACTGGAAAACCTTAATAGATCAAAGTGCAAGTTTTTTCAGCAGACCCTATTTAAAGTTCCAATTAACCACATGAAGTTGTATCATAAGTCAAATGAAGGCCCTTAAATTTGGCTGGATGAAATTTGATTCAGATACCTTCTTGAATAAAAAAAACAGGCTGTCCCTATTAATGGGATAGCCTGTTTTTTATTCTTATTTATCGTACTGTCAGACTTAATTTGGGTTGTTTTTTAATAAAAATTAATAAAAACTATTGCGTGTTCATATAATTCAATGATTTATATAAATGATAATCAGGCACTTAATATAAGAGGTTGTATTTTTTTGTGAGTGGTGCAAACTTTTTATACAATAGAGTAAACTTTTTGTGAGGGTGATCCGTTAGTGCTGTGTTTGCAACAGTAAAATATGGAGAGCATTTTACAAAAAATCCGAGTGGATGTCAATGAGGATATTTACCTCAAAGATCCTTTCAGTTCTGATTTAGGAAAAGAAATAATCCGTAATTCCATTCATATGATGATGGATTTGGGATTTGAAAATTTTTCATTCAAAAAACTTTCATTGCAGATTGGTTGCACAGAGTCAGCAATTTACAGGTATTTTGAAAATAAGCATAAATTACTTTTGTATCTTACTTCTTGGTATTGGGGTTATGTGAGACAGAATTTTATTTTCGGAACAGCCAATATGGAAGACCCCAGGCGCAAATTAGAAATTGCCATAAAAATTCTAGTTAAAGGACCCATATTCACTAAAAATGATTTTATAGATCCTTTGTCTCTTAGAAGGCTATTGACAGACGAAGCAGCTAAGGCCATTATGACCAAAGAGGTAGATGAAGAATATCAAAAAGGCTTTTTCAACCACTACTTCAAATTGGGTGAAATCATAGCCGAAATTATCAAAGAAATCAACCCCTGTTTTCAATATCCCAAGACCTTGGTGTCCACGGTCATGGAATCCAGTTTGATGCAGTCTTATTATTCAAGACATTTGCCTGATATGACTGAGCACCAACCAGGTGATGAGAGAAGGGTTGATTTTTTCAATCAATTAGTTTTTAAAACGATAGCAAATGAAAATTGATTTAGCAGTAACCCCTTTGAGGAGGTTTTTCAAACTCATCGCTGAAGAAAAGAAGGAGGTATACGCCATATATTTCTACTCCATTCTGAATGGTGCTGTTTCCTTGATCTATCCATTAGGTATTCAGGCCATCGTCAACTTTGTGTTGGGAGGAAGAGTCAGTACTGCTTGGCTTTTGATGGTACTGGTAGTAGCAGTAGGTATCACCTTTGGTGGGTTTTTACAAATTTCCCAGCTCTACCTTACGGAAAAACTTGAGCAGCGCGTTTTTACAAAAACAGGCTTTAGTTTTGCATACAGGTTACCAAGAATGAAGTTGGATGCGCTTCAGGATAAATTTACGCCAGAAATTGTAAACAGGTTTTTTGATGCAGTAAATCTGCAAAAAGGAATGGCTAAAATCTTGATTGACGTTTCTTTTGCGACGGTTCAGATATTTTTTGGTATGATACTTTTGGCCTTGTACAATATATTCTTTGTTATTTTCAGCGTAATCCTGATTGCATTGGTTGTGCTGGTATTTTATTATACCAGTCCAAAAGGTATGGAAACAAATCTTAAAGTTTCCACACAAAAATATAAAACAGCCTATTGGTTAGAAGAGATAGGCAGGACGATGGCTACTTTCAAACTGGCCGGAAATTCAAAACTCCCCTTCAATACCATTGACAAGCTGCTGGCCTCTTATGTGGATTTCAGGAACAAGCATTTTGCTGTCCTTGTCTTACAATATAAGGTTATGATTGTCTTTAAAGCATTAATTGTAACAGTATTATTGGTTGTAGGTAGTTTGCTTTTGATTGACAATCAAATCAGTATAGGTCAGTTTATTGCAGCTGAAGTGGTTATCATTCTAATAGTAAGTTCTGTTGAAAAGGTAATCCTTTCTTTGGATACGGTTTACGATACATTGACTGCTGCTGAAAAAATCGGTCAGGTTTTGGACTTGCCGCTTGAAAGACAGGAAGGAACGGAAAAATCCCTTTCCACAAACAGCCAAAGTCTAAAGTTTGAAGTCAGGGATTTAGGTTATAAATCGAAGGACACCAGTTTTGATATTCTCAAGAATATCAATTTTTCCATCAATCCTGGTGAAAAAGTAATCCTTACAGGAGGAAGCGGTAGTGGAAAGAGTACTTTATTATACCTTATGGCAGGACTTTTTGGAGAACATGATGGCAGAGTCATTGTCAATGACCTGCCAATAGACACCATGAATCTTGACCGATTGAGAAGTTATATAGGTGATAGTTTGTCTCACCAGTCTATTTTCAATGGTTCTATTTATGATAATATCACTTTACACAAAGATGTCGGTGAAAAGCATGTACGGGAAATCATTGATTTGGTGGGTTTGAAGGAGTATATCTACAAACTTCCCGAGGATTGGGATACCATTTTATTGCCAGAAGGTAAAAATCTTAGCAAGCATATTATCAGTAAACTGATTTTGGCTAGGTGTTTGGTCAATTACCCTAAAGCTTTGTTGTTGGAAGATATCATTTCTTGCTTCAACAAAGAAGAACAGGAAGCCTTTATTAAGTATCTCCTCGATGGTAATTGGACCCTAATTATGGTGTCAGAAGATCCTGAAATTATAAAGAAATTTCCAAGGGTTTTAGTACTTGATCAAGGTAAGCTATCTTTTGATGGATCCTCTGAGGTGTATTTAAAGAGTAAAAAAATATAACCCCATACGTTATGTTAGATATATCAAAAAATAAAATTGGGGATAAGATCAAAGTTGATGGCTATAAAAGCCTTGGAATGAGCTTCCCCACTGGAGAAAGTAGAAAAAGAATACAAATTCTGGTTTGGTCACTTGTTGGTGCTTTTTTGTTCCTTTTTCTTCCATGGACACAAAATATCCGATCTCAAGGATTTGTGACAGCATTGAGACCGGATCAAAGGCCTCAAACTGTACATTCTATTATTGCAGGGAGGATTGAACAATGGCATGTCGGTGAAGGTGATTATGTTCAAAAAGGAGATACGGTTTTACTTATTTCTGAGATAAAAGACGATTATTTTGATCCTATGCTTTTGGACAGGACAAGGCTACAGGTAGACGCCAAGTCCATGGCGGCAAGGTCTTATGCTGAGAAAGTAAAATCATTGGATGTTCAAATTGGAGCACTTCGTGAAAACAATGTCCTTAGGAGGGAGCAGGCTGAAAACCGTTTGAAAATGGCCGAGTTACAGGTTACTTCAGATAGTATCAAATTTGAGCAGGCTAAAGTGAATTTTAAAATAGGTGAAGAACAGTTGAAGCGGGCTGAGAAGTTGTTTGAAGAGGGTTTACGTTCTCTGACTGACTTTGAACAAAGACAATTACGTTTTCAAGAGGTTCAAGCTGGTCTTATCGCTTCAGAGAATGACCTGCTTAAAAGTATCAATGCAAGAATTGCGGCGCAGATAGAACTTAATGCCATTGATAATGATTTTAGGGACAGAATGGCTAAAGCCACGGCAGATATGTATGAAGCCATGTCCGCGCAATTTGATGCTGAGGCGACCGCTACTAAATTGGAGAATCAATATACCAATTATGAGGTAAGAACCGGATTTAGGTATATCCTTGCTCCACAGGAGGGTTATATCACGAGGGCCATTCAGGTAGGTATAGGTGAGACAATCAAAGAAGGTGCAGAAATTATCAGTATACTTCCAGGAAATGCACAGTTGGCTGTAGAAATGTTTGTTCAGCCTGTAGATTTTCCATTGATAAGGATTGGAAATAAAGTGAGATTCATATTCGATGGTTGGCCTGCCATAGTATTCTCAGGCTGGCCTCAGATCACCAATGGAACTTTTGGGGGGGTCGTACATGCCATAGATAATTTTGCAGGACTAAACGGCCAATACCGAATACTTGTGGTAGAGGATCCCGAGGATAAACCTTGGCCAGATGCTTTGAGAATTGGCTCCGGCGCAGATGGTATCGCCTTGCTGAATGATGTACCGCTCTGGTATGAGATATGGCGACAACTCAATGGTTTCCCACCAGACTATTATACAAATAGGGAAAAGGCTGACAATAGAAAGGCGAAATAATCCATGCGTAAACTATTGATAATCATTTTATTGCTAGGTACTCATGCATTGCATGCACAGGAGGAGCTTTCCTTTGAAATGTATATGGACTGGGTTAGGTCATATCATCCTGTTGCTAAATTGGCTGATATAAATCTCCGGTTTGGCGAGCAGGAGCTTCGTGCCGCAAGGGGTGGTTTTGATCCTAAAATCTTTGCAGATTACAGTACTAAAAGGTTTAAAAATACAGAATACTACGATACTAGGGTAGGGGGTGTTGGGATCCCCACTTGGGGCGGTGTGGAGTTAAAAGGGATACTTGAACAAAACTCCGGTGCTTTCCTTAATCCCGAGCAAACTGTCCCTTCTGATGGACTGTTTGCCTTAGGAGCTTCTGTAAACCTTGGACAAGGCTTATTCATAGATAATCGAAGGGCGGCATTAAGACAGGCTCAAATCTTCCAAGAAGCAACCAAAGCGGAACGACAGCAAATACTGAATGACCTGTATTTGGATGCCACTGACGCCTACTGGAAATGGGCAGCAGATTACAATAACCTTAATGTTTTCGAGGAAGGATTAAGGTTGGCGGAAGAACGTTTCGAAATGGTAAAGGAAAGCTTTATTCAAGGTGATTTCCCAGCTATTGATACGGTCGAGGCCTATACCCAGGTTATGGATAGAAAGTTCAGCCTGCAGACAGCGCAAATCAACTTCTTTAGGACTACACAGTTGATCAATACTTTTCTTTGGGATGAAAATGAAGAACCAATAGATCTGGTGGAGACTATTTTTCCAGAAAACGTATTGGATCCGATGCTTTATGATTATAGTAAGGAGTCTTTAAGGCAGTATGTGCTTTCACACCCTGAATTGCAACTAAAGGATTTTGATATTGCTACAACAGAGGTAGAGAGGAGGTTTAAAGCAGATTTGCTGAAACCTGTGGTCAGGGTGAATTATAATTTCCTGACCGAAACGATCAATCCCATACAAACCTCGCCCTTCCTGGAGAATGATTATAAAATGGGGCTGACTTTTGCCATGCCCTTATTTCTGAGGAAGGAAAGAGGAAGTTTGGGTTTTACAAAGGCGAAGTTAGACTTCAAAAATTATGAAAGGGAACTGAAACTGTTCCAATTGAAAACAAAATTGGAAGGTGAGATATTTAACTTTGAAACTGTGGATGAACAGTTGGTGGTCTTTACCAATAATGTCAGTGGACTAGAAAGGTTACTTGAAGGTGAAGTAATGCGCTTTGAGATGGGGGAAAGTTCCCTTTTCTTGGTAAATGCACGGGAGGTAAGCTTATTCAATGCTCAGGTAACGCTCAACAATCTTGCTGCAAGAAGGAAGACAGCCTATGCCAAAATGCTTAATGCTGCAGGTTTAGGTTTTGATGAATAATTGCCTATTTATTTTCATCCTGAAATTCTTTTATCAATAAAAAGGGCTTACCAAGTATTATGGAGGGTAGGCCCTTTTGTTTGGTTTATTTTTTACGCTGGGGACTTTGATTAGTTAATTGAGATAAGAATTCGAAGTCTTCCAGACAATTCAGAGGTTTCTCGAGCTTTAGGTATGCTCCGATTAATCTAAAAATTGCTTCTTTTTTATTTCCGGATTTTCTGAGATTGCGTATGGAAGTAGCGCCAAATGATTTGGAAAGTTTTTTATTGTCGGGGCCTTTGAACAAGGGATGATGTAAAAAAAGTGATTTTGAAAAATTATTGGAAGGAAGTTGTGAGGCTATTGAAACCTGAACCAAGCTTGAAGCCCAGAGGTCCCTACCCCTTACAATGAGATCTGTGCCATAATGAAGATCATCTACTAATGAGGCAAGTTGGTAAGCAGGTAAACCGTCTTTCCTTCTGATGATGCAAAATGCAATTTCTTGAGGGACTTTACTTTCCACCCTTCCCTTCAAAAGATCATTTAAAATGATTTTACTTGATCCATCAAGCCGCATTCTCCATGCCACATCAGGTGATTCAAATTCAAGGTTTCTTTGATGGCAATATCCAGTATAGTACCCTTTGGGATGTAAGTTCCGGATTTTTTTTCTGCTACAATCGCAGGCAAATAATTGGCCTGAGTCTTTTAAAGTTTCTACTGCTTTATCGTATAATGAACGCCTATTTTGTTGAGAATATTCCTCCTTGAACTCTTTTATGTTTTTTGGTCCCAAATGATAAGGGAGTCCGAGAAAATCTAAGGTATCAAAAATGTCCTGCAGGTATTTATTTTTAACCCTTTCACTATCCAGGTCATCAATTCGAAGTTGGATCTTTGCATCAAATCTTTTTGCTATATGATAGGTAAAAATAAAAGAAAATATATTGCCCAGGTGCAAGAAGCCACTGGGGGTAGGTGCATATCTGGTCAATTTGAATTTAAGCTGCTCCTGCAAAACCTTCATTTTTACGTTATGCAAAATACTCAAATTGATTAAATTGAAATAAAAAGAGCAGTTCAACTTAATAATTTTTAACGCCTATAATTTTTTCTGATTGAACCCAGTATGTAATTTCGGGAAGTGAAGCATGTAAAAGGTCTAATTATTGTTTTTCTCCTGTGTTATGGCAGAATCGCTATAGCCCAAGTGGTTACAGGCAATGTAATAGATGGCCTTGACCGGAATTTTTTAGATAAGGTATGGGTGGTAAACCTTCAAAATATGGACAGTAGCCTTACCAATGAAAGGGGCTATTTCAGGGTATTGGCCAATGAAGGTGATAGTCTATTGTTTTCAAGAAATTATTACCTGCAAAAGAGAATAGTGGTTGGAAAAGACAGGCATATCCTGACAGAAGTTTACCTGGACGCGAGGACCTTACCTAGGTTTGACCTGTATGCTGACCAATTGGTGATTCCATTTAATGCCGGTAATCTTTCAAATATGCGTTCTTTAGGTGATCGGCCTACTGGACCGGGTAAAATGTACCTTGGAACTTCAGAGCAAGGTGGGATGGTTCCGGGAATTACATTGGATGGTCCCATTTCCTATTTCATGAGGTCGGAAAGGCAGAAGCGCGAATATGCAAGAAAACTGGCCTTTATGGCTCGTCAAAAGGATTACCTTGAACTTATTCAGTCAGACTCTGTGATGCAGGAATTGAAAGTAATTTATAACCTAACCGATAAAGACTTGGACGACCTAATCATCGAGTTTAACATCCAAAACCTTACTCACCAGTTTTTGGATATGGATTGGCAGCGGGTTGAAAATCTATTGATCAATTTTTTAAATCAAAGGACAAGGTATCGAGAGGAAAATGAAATCTATCCGGAAACAAAAACTTCTAATAGAAGAAAGGATTGATGATTTGACCATGGTATCCCCATGGATAAAAGTAAAGCCATCCGGAGTCCAGATGGCCTTCAACCTATACAAAAGGCAACCAGCAAAATAAGGTGTTAAGCAACTTAAAAAAATTAACACGAACAGATTGAACTCAACTTAACATTTGGCATAAGCCAAAATTAAACCTGAATGAAGTTTTTCAGGTAAATGGTGCCTGGTATCACTGAAGAGCGAAGTGTGAATATGGAGAGAACACAATTTTTTCAGGAACCAGGTCTTAATTATGAATAACGGCATGATTATCTGTCTATATACAAAAAGTTTATACCCTTTATTTCAAAGAAAGGTTACCTCATTTCTATTAATAGAATTTATGCTTTTATAAAAATTTGTTTATGATTTTCGTTTAAATGACCAAGTGACAAAAAATTTGGCTACAACTTCTCCTGATGGGTTAGTTCCCGTTGAAATCATGGTCAGTTTCCCTGTTTCATTGGGTTTGAGTCCATCAATCAACTCATTTAATACCTTCCCTTGGTCACACCTGAATGTTATCTTTTGGTTTGCTTTTTTATGGTATTCTGCTCTGAAATCGACCACCAACATGCTAAACTTTCCTTTACCTGCCAAAGACAATTGACAGAGTGCACCTGTGCTCAGTTCAGCAGCCCCGGCCAATGCTGCAAAATAAATTGAATTGAATGGGTTTTGTGACCTCCAAAAATAGGGAATAGTCACTTCGCATTGATCCATGTCGAGTTTAGTAACTTTTAACCTCCAAAAAACGGCTGAAGGAAGTTTAAAAAGCATTGCCCACCAGAATATCAGTGGATTATTCATTCTACTTAGGTATTTTTTTGCAGCAGTATTCATTAGCAATTGGTTTTATGTGATGAAAATAAGAAAAAAGTAAATATATACTTTGAAATGGCACTCTTTTTGGGCTAATTTCGTAGTAAACTTAAACAGTATGTGGAAGAAAATTATCTTTTTAATGGCATTGGGGTTATTCATTTATTCCTGTGCGAAAGTACCCATGAGTGGTAGAAGTCAATTGGCTTTGGTGAGTAATGAAGAGCTGTTACCATTGGCTTATGAGCAGTATGCCCAAGTTTTGAAAGAGAATAAAATAGTTACCAATACCCCCCAGGGGCAAATGATTGTAAAAGTGGGGAGAAGGATTGCAGAATCTGTGGAAAAGTATATGAGGGAGCAGGGCTACGAAAAACAACTGGAAGGATTTGCTTGGGAATTCAATTTGATTGAAGATGATATCGTAAATGCCTGGTGTATGCCAGGAGGAAAAGTGGCTTTTTACACAGGCATCATGCCTATTTGTCAAGATGAGGCTGGGGTGGCAGTTGTCATGGGGCATGAAGTAGCGCATGCTATTGCCAATCATGGTAGGGAAAGGATGTCTAATGGTCTTTTGCTTAACGGTCTTTTAGGAGGAGCTCAGGCCGCAATGGGACAAAATCCCACCTTGACCCAAAATATTTTCTTACAGGCATTTGGCGTGGGTGGACAATTGGGCATGTTGAAATTCTCCAGAAGGCATGAATTGGAAGCCGATCAACTTGGTCTCAATTTTATGGCAATGGCAGGCTATGACCCTAGGGTAGCACCAGGTTTCTGGGACAGGATGAGCGAAGGGAAAAATGGGGCTCCACCAGAGTTTTTGTCAACACACCCCGGTCCGGGAAAAAGAAAAGAACAACTTGAAAAACAAATGCCGAAAGCCATGGATTATTACGAAAATAGTGAATACAAATAGAAACTTGGCCTTAATGGATTTCGGTATTTGAATGAAACAAAAAGAGGCTGTCTTATAAATAGATCTTCACATTTGTTACCCAAACAAAATTCTGTTTAAGAAACAATCCCTTTGTGATTTAGTGGCTTTTTGGCTAAAAATGCCACGAATGCTCTAAGACACAAAGTTTTACTAAATAAACACCATATAAAATTTGGGCAATGTTGTGAGGCATTTATTTATGAGACATCCTCATTTTTATTTAGTGTTGATTAAAGGCTCTGAGTTTTACCTGAGTAAATTTTCTTTTGGTATCCAAAGGAAAATCCCCCTTCATCATCCAATCGTAGTAAGAAGGTTCTTCTTTAAGTACCTGTTCAATGGTTTTTCCCTTATGTTTGCCAAAGTTAAAGCATTCTTCCCCGCTCTGATTAAATATAAACCTACCCGCAAGATCAACCATTTTTTCGTTTAAGATACTGTGGATTTTCTTCATGTCATTTTCAAATACCCCCAGTTTATTACCAAGCAAATCTTCAGCTTCTTCACCATTATAACGCTCCACCTGTGCTTTGAATACTTCATAAGTAGCTATTGTATCAGCTTCTGCACTATGTGCATTTTCCAGGGTTTTTCCGCAATAAAACTTGTAGGCTGCAGCTAGGTTTCTTTTCTCCATCATGTGGAAAATCTTCTGTGCATCCAGGATATTCCTTTTTTCTATGTCAAAGTCTATACCTGATCTAAGGAATTCTTCCACCAATAAGGGAATGTCAAATTTTAACACATTAAATCCTGCAAGATCTGCACCAGCCAAAAATTGATGTAAATCTTTGGAAAGTGCTTTGAAGGTGGGGGAGTCCTTCACATCTTCATCATAAATCCCATGAATGAGTGAAACTTCCCTTGGGATCGGAATGGTTGGGTTTATTAAAGCTGTTTTTATTTCCTCTTTCCCGTTAGGATGAACTTTTAAAATTGAAACTTCAACAATTCTATCTGTTGAAATATTGGTTCCGGTTGATTCCAGATCAAAAAAAGCTATGGGAGTTTTAAGATTTAAATTCATCAGAGATGTTTTTTATTGATAATTGATTGTAATGTTGTCAAATCCATATCATCATAATTGCCCGAACTCATCAGGAGCAGGTTGCAGTGATGATAATCCTGTTCTTCAAGATATTTTTTTAATTTTTCGATAACTGTAAACAGTTGGAGGTCTTTCCTTTTGAAAGCTGCTCTCAGTGTGGCTTCATCCATCAGCTCCAGTTTTTTCAAAGATACGGCTTTTGGATTTAAATAGATAATCGCTGTATCAGCAGCATCAAAAGAGTTGGCGTAATTATGGATAAAGTCTTTGTTTAAAGAACTGTAGGTATGGAGTTCCTGCACGGCGATAAGCCTTCGTTTGGGATATTGCATTTTAACAGCTTCTACAGTTGCCTTTAATTTGGAAGGCGCATGGGCAAAATCCCTGAATAGAATACTGTCGGAGGCCTTAGCAAGTACTTGTTGTCTTTTGGCAGCTCCTTTGAAGCTTTGTATGCCCTGATAAAATTGTTTTGTCTTTATGCCAAGGCTTTTACAAATCTCCAAAGCACCCTGAAGGTTCTGAAGGTTGTGTTTCCCAAAAACATTAATAGGCAGCTCCCCTTCCTCTGTTAAAAGAAAGGTCTGCCCCTCCTTTATGATGGCAGGGTGTTCTGCATATGGTATTTTTTCGGTTTTATTGACGGGTAATGACTCAGCTATTGTTTTGACATAGGGATCACCTTCAAAGAATATGAAAGTGCCATTTTCAGGAGTCATCTGTGCCAGTTGGGAAAATTGATCTGCATAATTTTTAAAACTGGGGAAAACATTGAAATGGTCCCATGCAATACCGCTCATTAATAATATATCATGGTGGTAATGGAAGAATTTTGGCCTTCTATCAAGCGGAGAAGTCAGGTATTCATCTCCTTCAATAAGAATAAGTTTTGCATCTGAAAGCCCCACCATCAAGTCAAAACCTTCAATTTGTGCGCCAACCAGATAATCAAAATCCATACCTGAGGTTTTTAGCACATGAAGTATCATTGAGGTGATGGTAGTTTTGCCGTGACTTCCTGAGATTACTACCCTCTTTTTATTTTTGCTTTGCTCATAGATGAATTCCGGAAAAGAATAAATAGGGATTTTTAGTTCTTTAGCCCGAATCAGTTCCGGGTTATCAACCTTCGCATGCATGCCCAGAATAATTCCTTCAAGTCCTTGATGTATTTTTTCGGGAAACCAACCTTTTTGTTCAGGGAGAATTCCGGCCTCCTTCAACCTAGACCGTGATGGTTCATATATTTCATCATCTGATCCAGTAACTTCATATCCTTTGGATAAAAGTGCCAATGCGAGGTTATGCATTACTGCTCCTCCAATGGCGATAAAATGGTATTGTTTAGACATAAGAAATCAAGAATTCACCAAAGCAACCTGACAAATCTGCTCAAGGTGTAAGGTTTTTTATTTGACCAACCAAATTAAGGGAATCTTAGCTTTTAGGTCGATGGAAAAACATTTTTCTTTTTAAAAAAATGAGGCAATACTATTTTTTGACCTTCGTTTTTTATTAAATGTTTGAAATTGAGGTCCTAGCGGCTAATGTGGATATCGCGTGTATAAATTGTTCAAAAACATTTGATCAAAGCCCTTACATTTGTTTATATGGCAGATAACAAACCAAGCAATACAGGTAGGAACCTGGGAAGGAAAAAACCGGACCTCAACATAGGTGCAGGAATGGGGAAACTACCTCCCCAAGCAGTAGATTTGGAAGAAGCTGTTTTAGGTGCTTTGATGTTAGAAAAGGATGCCCTGACGACCGTTGTGGATATCTTAAAACCTGAAAGTTTTTATAAAGAGGCCCATAAAGTTATTTATTCCGCCATATTGGATCTTTTTTCTGATTCACAGCCTATAGACCTTTTGACTGTTACCAACCAATTGAGGAAAAAAGGACAGCTTGAGTTGGCAGGTGGAGCATTTTTCATTACTGAATTGACTTCCAAAGTATCTTCTGCGGCCAATATTGAATACCATGCCAGGATTGTTACTGAGCAGGCTATGAAAAGGGAGATGATCAGTATTGCCTCTGAAATCCAGAAGGATGCTTATGAGGATACCACAGATGTTTTTGAGCTTTTGGATAAAATGGAGCAGTCTCTTTTTGAAATTTCGGAAAAAAATATCCGAAAAAATTATGCTGACATGCGCTCTATCATGAAGGAGGCCATTTTGGAGCTGGAGTCCAAAAAAGGGCAAAAGGATGGACTGACCGGTGTTCCAAGTGGATTTACAGCATTGGATAGGGTGACGTCAGGCTGGCAGAAATCTGACCTTGTGATCATTGCTGCCCGTCCGGCGATGGGTAAAACAGCTTTCGTACTTTCTGTTTTAAGAAATGCAGCGGTGGATCACAATAGGCCTGTGGCCATTTTTTCTCTGGAAATGTCCTCTGTACAGCTGGTCAACCGTCTGATATCCTCAGAGGCAGAATTGGATTCTGAAAAAATAAAAAAGGAAACCTGGCAGATTATGAGTGGGAACAATTGGTACATAAAACTGCCAAGCTTTCCAAAGCTCCTTTATTTGTAGATGATACACCCGCACTTTCCATTCTGGAACTTCGTGCCAAGTGCCGTAAGTTAAAAGCGCAGCATGATATACAGATGATTGTGATTGATTACCTCCAATTGATGTCTGGAGACTCCAAATCAGGAGGAGGAGGGAACAGGGAACAGGAGATTGCCAGTATTTCCAGGGCCCTGAAGAAAATAGCAAAAGAACTCAGTATACCTGTGATTGCATTATCCCAGTTGTCAAGGGCTGTGGAAACAAGAGGAGGAGATAAGAGACCTCAATTGTCTGACTTAAGGGAATCAGGCGCCATTGAACAGGATGCTGATATGGTAATGTTCCTTTACAGACCGGAGTATTATGGAATTACTGAGGATGAGGACGGCAATTCTACCATGGGTGTAGGCGAAGTAATTATCGCCAAGCACAGAAATGGTTCTCTTGAAAATGTGAAATTGAGATTTATAGGTAAATATACCAAATTCACTGATTTGGAATTGAATGTGCCTTATAAACCTCAGGATGTGTTGTACGGGAGTAAATTCCCCAGTGGAACAGGCTCGCAGGATTTTGAGTCGGGGAATATGATACGCATGCAAAGTAAAGCCAATGGTGGTGACCTTGATGATCCTTTCCCAGGTGGACCTGGAAGTAATGAGCCTGCCCCATTCTAATTATCTTTAAATTATAAATTAAAAATCATTGAAAGCCATTGTTTTAAATAGAAAGACATCAAGTAAAATAGAGCTTGTTGATATAAACCTGCCTGTACTTGAAAAGAATCAGGTAAATGTTGGAATTAAGGCAGCTGCACTCAATCATAGGGATGAGTGGTGCAGGCAGGGACTTTATCCTAATTTACAGGATGGCGTGGTACTTGGCTCTGACGGGGCAGGTACAGTCATTGAGGCAGGAAGTAAGGATTTAGAGAAATGGATAGATAAAGAAGTGATCATTAATCCTGCCATGTATTGGGGACAGGATGAAAACGTGCAAAGTCATGATTTCCAGATATTGGGTATGCCGAGCCATGGTACCCTGGCGGCATCTGTTCATGTCACAGCGGATAGAATTCATGAAAAACCGTCATTCATGAGTTGGGAAGCTGCTGCTGCCCTACCATTGGCAGGATTGACAGCATATAGGGCATTGATGGTGCAAGGAAGGGTTAAAAAAGGAGAAAAGGTCTTAGTTACCGGTTTTGGTGGAGGTGTCGCCCAATTTGCGGCACAGTTTGCAGTTGCCCAGGAGGCGGAGGTTTATGTTAGCAGCAGCAGTGAGGACAAAATTTCAGCTGCATTGCAACTTGGAATACGTGGTGGATACAAATACAGTGATGAGAAATGGGTAAAACAGGCATTGGAAGAAACTGGAGGTTTTGACCTTATTGTGGACAGTGCTATGGGAGATACCCTCAATAATTTAATCAATGTGGTGAGACCTGGAGGAAGAATTGTTTTTTATGGAGCCACCAAGGGTAATCCCAGCGGGTTTAATGCCAGGAAAGTATTCTGGAACCAGATTAAAATTATGGGATGTACGATGGGAAGTGACCGGGATTTTGAGGCCATGTTGTCTTTTGTTAATTCCCACCAAATAAATCCAGTTGTCGATCAAGTATTTACCTTGGAGGAAGCCGAGAAAGCTTTTGACCGCATGAAAAATGGTCAGCAGTTGGGGAAAATTGTCATTAAGGTCTAAATTGAAAGACTTTTTGCTTTAAATTCAGTCCTCCATATCATTTTCAAAAAGAAAATTTTGGTAGCTGTTTTTCAGTTCCCGCAAAGTATTGTTTTCGTTTTTTTCAAGCGCTAAGGCAATTCCATCTTCATAAGTCTTTTTCGCCAAATCAATTGACCCGTTTTCTGAAAAAAAAGCGGCAGCATGGTAATAGGTAGGAAGGTAACCTTTATGCTCTCCCAGTAGTTTATGATAGAGTATGGATGCTTTATCGGGCTCTGAGTCCTGGAATTCGAGTGCCAAGGCGTACCAATTGAAGGGGTTTTCGGGTTCTTGCTCTGCAAACGATTGTAACATATTTATGCGGGACAATTTGCTCATGAATTCTTTTTTTAATTATGATTCAATTACTAAATTCACGCAATTTAAATATAAATAACTTAAAGATTTATAAATGAAAATACTTGTTTGTATAACGCACGTGCCAGACACGACTTCAAAAATCCAGTTTACAGATAACAATACTAAGTTTGATAAAAACGGTGTACAGTTTATAATCGGGCCATATGATGATTATGCTTTGGCCAGAGCAGTGGAACTCAAAGAACAGTTGGGCGCAACGCTGACAGTAATAAATGTGGGTGAAGCTGAAACGGAACCAACATTAAGAAAAGCTCTTGCCATAGGAGCTGATGATGCCATCCGGGTCAATGCTTTTCCATCTGATTCTCTATTTGTAGCTAAACAAATAGCAGCCATTGCCAAAGAGAATAATTATGATCTGATCATGATGGGCAGGGAGTCGATTGATTTTAATGGTGGGATGGTGCATGGCATGGTTGGAGAGATGCTGGGAATACCATCTGTTTCACCTGTAATGAAACTAGAGATTGAAGGTGATACTGTAAAAATGGCGAGAGAAATTGAAGGAGGCAAGGAACATTTGGAGGCTAAATTGCCTTTGGTAGCAGGTTGTCAGGAGCCAATTGCTGAGTGGAAAATTCCAAACATGCGCGGCATCATGTCAGCCCGAACCAAACCACTGCAAGTAGTAGATCCTGCGGGAGAAGAAATAGCAACGGAAGTCACCACATACCAATTACCTCCAGCAAAAGGTACAGTGAAACTAGTAGATAAAGACAATGTTGAAGAGTTGGTGAAATTATTGAAAAATGAAGCAAAAGTGCTTTAATCTTATCTTGTTAAAATCCTGAAATTAAATAAGTTATGTCAGTATTAGTATATATAGAACACGCGGAAGGTTCCGTTAAAAAAACCAGTTTAGAGGCCGTGTCTTATGGAAAGGCCCTTTCAGAAAAACTTTCAGCTGGAGAGGTTATCGCAGTTGCTTTAGGACGATTGGATTCAGGTGAATTGGCCAATGTGGGACAAGCGGGAGCGGATAAAGTCATTCATGTAGATGATGAAAAGTTGAATGCAGGTGTAATTCAGGCCCACGCAGAAGCTGTGGCAAAAGTATACCAACAGTCAGGATCCAGCACGCTTGTTTTGGCCAAAAGTTCTATGGGAGATGCTGTTGCAGCCAGATTAGCAGTAAAACTTGGTGCGGCTTTAGTGTCAAATGTAGTGGATCTTCCAGATACCAGTAATGGTTATAAAGTGAAAAGAAGCATTTATACAGGAAAAGCTTTTGCAGAAACTTCAGTTAATAAGGAACACAAAATCCTTGCTGTAAAGAAAAATGCTGTGGACCTTAAGATGAATGGTTCTGCTGCTCCGGTAGAAAAAGTGGACTTGGACATTGCCCCTGCTAACTTTGTAACGGAAATTACATCTACAGATAAAGCTACAGGAGAGGTATTGCTTCCAGAAGCAGATATAGTGGTTTCAGGTGGTCGTGGAATGAAAGGCCCTGAAAATTGGAATTTGATTGAAGATCTTGCCAAAGAACTTGGCGCTGGAACTGGTTGTTCTAAACCAGTATCAGATATCGGTTGGAGACCTCACCACGAACACGTAGGGCAAACAGGAGTAAAAGTTGCGCCTTCTTTGTATGTAGCTGTTGGAATTTCGGGAGCTATTCAACATCTTGCGGGTGTAAATTCTTCAAAATGCATTGTTGTTATCAATAAAGATGCAGAGGCGCCATTTTTCAAGGCCGCTGATTACGGTATTGTTGGTGACGCTTTTGAAGTATTACCAAAATTAACCGAAGCTGTTAAAGCATTAAAATAAAAATTAACCTGTGGATCAAACTGTTGAGTTAGAAATTCTAGGATTGTCTTCCAATCATTCACAATCAGGGTCGTTTACCTTGGTAATGGGTGAGGTAGGTAGCAATAGAAGGCTACCCATTGTCATCGGTATGTTTGAAGCACAGGCCATTGCCATAGAAATAGAAAAGATAGTTCCTAACAGGCCGATGACGCATGATCTGTTCAAGTCTTTTGCATCAAGCTTCAATTATTCGATAGATCACATTTTGATATCTGACATGAGGGAAGGCGTATATTATGCCAATATCATTTGCAAGTCCGGAGGAAAGAAAGTTGAAATCGATGCTAGACCTTCTGATGCAATTGCAATTGCGGTGAGATTTGATGCGCCTATTTTCTGTGCAGCGAAGGTTATGGAAGATTTTGCTTCGGAATACATTGAAGAGGATGAAAGGAAAGAATATGAAAAACCGGCCCCAAGCAAGCGGCCTGCAGCGAGTAGTTCTTCCAAATCGACGGATACCTTAAAAGACTATAGTCTTGATAAATTGAATCAATTACTGGAAAAGGCCATCAATAATGAAGATTATGAAAAAGCCGCCAGGATAAGGGATGAAATCAACAGGAGAAATTGAAAAAAGCCTGGTATTTAGCCAGGCTTTTTTTGTTGTAATTGAGTTGCCCCACTAAAATTAGCATAATTTAAGACTACACGCATTCTAAATGGATTATTTCAGAGGTTTAATAGGAATCATAGTACTTCTGGCTTTTGCATTGATTTTTTCAGCCAATAAAAGAGCAGTCGATTGGAGATTAGTAGGTATTGGCGTGATACTACAGGCCTTATTTGGAATTTTGATCACCAAAGTAGATTTTGTTGCCGATATATTTGCTACGGTCAGCAGGGCATTTGTGAAACTTTTAAGTTTTTCCGAGGATGGAGCGATGTTCATTTTTGGCGATTTAGCAACAGATACCTTTGGGTTCATTTTTGCGTTTAAGGTCCTACCTACGATTATATTCTTCTCTACAGTATCTGCCGGATTGTATTATTTGGGCGTTCTCCAGAAAATAGTATTTGGAATAGCTTGGATTATGTCTAGGACTATGCGTTTGTCTGGGCCGGAAAGTCTTTCGGCAGCAGGTAATATCTTCCTTGGACAAACGGAAGCTCCACTTCTAGTAAGGCCTTTTATACCTACCATGTCCAGGTCAGAATTGATGTGTTTGATGACAGGTGGCATGGCAACCATAGCAGGAGGAGTCTTGGCAGGATATGTGGCATTTTTAGGAGGGGACAGTTTGGAGGAACAGAGTAGGTTTGCCGCTTATCTTTTGGGCGCTAGCATCATGAATGCTCCGGCAGCGATCGTCATGTCGAAGATTATGATCCCCGAGCAGGACAAGGAAATCATCAATGACAAGTTGGAAGTTAATGAAGAAAATATGGGTGTAAACCTAATTGATGCCATGTCGATTGGAGCATCAGAAGGCTTGAAGTTGGCGCTCAATGTGGGAGGTATGTTATTGGCTTTCATTGCAGTAATTGCAGCCTTGAACTTTATTCTTTCAGGGCTAATAGGTGAATATACAGGTTTGAATGCCTGGGTATTGTCCAGTACGGGAGGTCAATTTTCAGGCTTTTCATTAGAGTATATTTTGGGACAGGTTTTCAGGGTATTTGCTTGGGTGATAGGCGTTGAATGGAGTGAGACACTGCAAGTGGGTTCTCTTCTTGGACAAAAAACCGTAATCAATGAGTTTGTGGCTTATTTGAGTCTGGCAGATATGAAAACTGCCGAAACTCTTTCTTCCAAATCTATTGTTATTGCAACTTATGCACTTTGTGGATTCTCTAATTTCAGTTCTATCGCCATTCAGGTAGGAGGCATTGGAAGCATTGCTCCCAATCAGCAGGGTAATTTATCCAAACTGGGCATGAGGGCCTTATTGGCAGCAACTTTGGCATGTTTGATGACAGCAACCATTGCAGGTGCCTTAGTGGGATAATAAATAAAATTTTATAAAAAAAGCCCATGAATTGAATCTCAATCATGGGCTTTTTTAGTTTTAATCAGGTAATTATTCCTCTATTACTGTGATTTTATCAATCTTATCACCTTGTTTGATCTGGTCAATAATGTCCAGGCCTTCTATTACTTTTCCGAAGCATGTATGTCTTCTGTCTAGGTGTTGGGTGTTGTCTCTGTTATGGCAAATGAAAAACTGAGATCCACCGGTATTTCGGCCAGCATGTGCCATGGACAGCACTCCTTTTTCGTGATATTGATTGTCTCCATCTAATTCACAATCAATTTTGTAACCAGGTCCACCAGTACCATTTCCTATGGGACAGCCTCCCTGAATCACAAAGTTAGGAATGACCCGGTGAAAAGTTAGCCCGTCGTAAAATCCTTTTTGAGCTAATGAAATGAAGTTTTCAACAGTTTTTGGAGCATCTTTTTCATAAAATTCAACTTTCATGATGCCCTTTGGGGTATGTATTTCTGCAGTTTTCATAAGAATAATTTTGATCAAAATTAATAAATACTCGCTTATCCTTCCAAGGATAGTAATGAAAAAGGAGTGCCAAGCACTCCTTTTAATTTGGGTTTATTTTTCCTCTAAAGGGATCAGGTTACCACTTTGGTGCTCCGGCAAGGATATCCTCTGTGGCAAATTCTTTATATTTTTCAAAGTTTTCAATAAAGGCAGCTCCCAGTTCTCTCGCTTTTTTATCATAAGCCTCTTTATCCTCCCATGTAGCTCTTGGACTTAATACTTCATCCGGTACATTTGGACAATTTTCAGGAATCTGCACACCAAAAACGCTGTGGGTTCTGTAATTTACATGATCCAATCTGCCCTCCAGTGCTGCAGTAATCATAGCCCTGGTATATTTAAGTTTCATCCTGCTGCCTACGCCATAAGGACCTCCTGTCCAGCCTGTATTGACCAACCAAACATTGACTTGGTGTCTTTCCATTTTTTCACCAAATAACTTGGCGTATAGGGTAGGATGGAGGGGTAAGAATGCAGCACCAAAACATGCAGAAAAGGTTGTTTTGGGTTCTGTTACGCCCACTTCGGTACCTGCAACTTTTGCCGTGTAGCCAGAAATAAAGTGGTACATCGCCTGACTTTTATTCAGTTTCGAAATGGGAGGGATAACGCCAAAAGCATCCGCTGTAAGGAAAAAAATGTGTTTAGGAATACCTGCCTTGGATGGAACCTGAGCATTTTTAATGTGATGGATTGGATAAGAGGTACGGGTGTTTTCGGTCACCTCTTTGTTGCTATAGTCAACTGTTCTACTGCCAGGAACAAATCTGGTATTTTCGACAATGGCACCAAAATTAATGGCATCCCATATTTCAGGCTCCTTTTCCCTACTCAAGTCTATTACTTTTGCATAGCAGCCACCCTCAAAATTGAACACTGAATCTTCGTTCCATCCGTGTTCATCGTCACCAATAAGTGCCCTATTGGGATCTGCAGATAAAGTGGTTTTCCCTGTTCCCGATAATCCAAAGAAAACCGCAGTGTCTCCATTTGCTCCAACATTGGCAGAGCAGTGCATGGATAGTACCTTGTGCTGATAAGGTAAGAGGTAATTTAAAACAGAAAAAATACCTTTTTTCATCTCACCTGCATAAGCTGTTCCACCGATAAGCAAGATCCTTTTGCTCAGGTTTATGATGGCAAAATTGGACTGCCGTGTACCATCTGTAGCAGGATCGGCCTCAAACTCAGGAGCGCAAATTATGGTAAAATCTGCTGTAAAGTTTTCCAAGTCCTCAGGGGTGGGACGAAGAAACATGTTGTAACAAAAAAGATTATGCCAAGCTAATGTATTAACTATTTTGAGATTCAGGCGGTATTGAGAATCAGCACCGGCAAATGCTTCTCTCACGTAGAGATTTTTATCCTTCAGAAAAGCCATCATTTTTGAATGTAAATGATCGAACTTTTCTTCATCAAAAGGAATGTTGATGTCTCCCCACCAAATGGTATCAGTGGTCATGTCATCTTTTACTATGAATCGATCTTTTGGAGACCGGCCAGTGAATGCTCCAGTATCTGCCATTAGGGCACCGGTATCCGTAAGTTGTCCTTCTTTGGAAAGAATGGCTTGTTCTACCAGTTCCGCAGGGCTGAGGTTCCAAAAAATAGTGCCTTTAGTACTAATTCCTAAATCAGATAAATGCTTTTTTTCTGATTTTACTTCCAGTGCTAACATAAGAATGAAGTTTCTATTTGGTTTTAAATTACCGATTCAAATATAGGGATTTAAAAAAAGTAAAAACAATAAAAAAATGCCTTTTTTTACGTTTTCAATCGATTACGAAAATAAAATTTGGCATATAAAGGATAGGGTAAATCCGTGCTTAAAGTGGGCGTAAAACCTGAAATTGAATAACTTAAGATTTGATATTTAAATTGTTTGATTGATAGCATGATAAGAGAATTTTAGAAAATTCTCTTATCATTGCATTCCTTTGTTATTTCAGAAATATTAACTTAAAAGAATTTTGAATAATCAACAGAAAACACCTGATAGTCTCTCAGGGACAGATTTATTTCCTGGACCTACCTTATTTGGGCACCCCAAAGGCCTGATGACCCTGTTCTTTACCGAAATGTGGGAAAGGTTCAGCTATTATGGCATGCGTGCACTTCTAATTCTTTTCATGACGACCGCTATTGTAGATGGTGGTTTAGGATTTGATGACAAGACATCAGGTGCGATTTATGGGCTTTACACAATGGGTGTTTATCTTTTTGCTTTACCCGGTGGTTGGTTTGCTGACCGGTTGTTTGGGCTCAAGAAATCTGTTTGGTACGGTGGAATCATCATCGCCATAGGCCACTTCACAATGGCTTTACCAGGCTTAGCGAATCTTCTTGCTGTTGGTTCAACTTCTCCAAGCGTACAATTATCCACTTTAGATACCAATTCATTTTTTCTGGGACTCATCCTTATTGTTATCGGAACAGGCTTGCTTAAGCCCAATATCAGTTCTATAGTCGGCCAGCTCTATCCGGTAGGAAGCTCTAAAAGGGATGCAGGCTTTTCAATATTTTATATGGGTATCAACATAGGGGCATTGATTGCTCCTATTGCCTGTAGTACTTTGGCTACTTTTGATTGGCATTTGGGATTTGGTCTTGCCGGTTTAGGAATGGTCTTTGGTCTAATTCAGTACCGGCTAACCGGTAGCAGTTTGGAAGGATATGGGGAAGAAGTTTCATTGGTCACAGAAGACGAGATCAGGGAACGTGAAAAAATCAAAAAGATTTTAATAGGAATTGGAACAATGAGTTTACTTTTCCTAGCTGTATTGTTTTTGGGATATGTTCCTATTAATGTTTCTGCCATAGCAGGAGCTTCTGGGACTATCATTGCCGTAGTGGCTTTCGTCTACTTGGGATATGTGATTTTATTTGGTGGATTGAATGAAGATGAAAGGAGAAAGGTAGGAGTAATCGCCATTCTCTTTATTTTCTCGGCTTTGTTTTGGTCTGGCTTCGAACAAGCTGGGTCTACACTTAATCTATTTGCTGAAAGGTTTACAGACAGGAGCTTTTTAGGCTGGGAAATACCTGCCGGGTATTTTCAATCCATCAATTCTATGTTTATCATTATTTTTGCGCCATTTTTTGGGGCTCTATGGGTATGGCTTGGCCGTCAGCAGTTAGAGCCCAGTTCACCACTTAAATTTGCCATGGGCCTGCTTCTTTTGGGTATAGGCTTTTTAGTGATGTATTTTGCTGCTAAAATTGCGGCATCGGGGGATTTGGCTGCCCCAACTTGGTTAATCTTTACGTATATGTTGCATACATTTGGTGAGTTGAGCCTCAGCCCTGTTGGATTGAGCTTGGTCACTAAGTTGGCACCTGCTAAATATGGAGGACAAATGATGGGAATTTGGTTCCTTTCTGTTTCCTTAGGTAATTTGTTTGCCGGATTGATTGCCGGGGAAGCCAGCGGTGGAACGGAAGAGGCTTTAGCCCGAATGCCGGATCAGTATATGTTGATTGTTTATACTGCTGTGGGTGCCGGGGTGATATTGCTGCTATTAAGCAAGCCTATTAAAAAACTGATGGGTAATGTCCATTAAAAAAGGTCCTTTCGGACCTTTTTTATTTGTCTTCAGATTCTTTTGGTGCTGAGGTGTTTTTGAAATCCATTGCAGATAAACCTGCACCTAAACCGGCTAGAATACAAACGATCAGGAGGAACAATTGTGCACCTGATGCTATGGGAGAACTGAATATCTCTAGTAAAGTCATATGATTGAAATTATAGGTTCTACTTAATTTTCACGCAATATAGGACAGAAGAGTTTTGCTACAAAATGGGAAAACAAAAAAAGCAGGTTAATCCATGATGCACCTGCTTTCCATCCTTAAGAATCAATCAAGATCGTCATCGAAGTCATCATCATCCTCGAAGTCGTCATCTAAATCATCGTCTTCAAAGTCGATGAAGCTATCATCCATCAATTCACTTTCTTCGTCGATGTCATATACTTCATCCTGAAACTCTTCAGCGAATTCATCCTCTTCTTCTAAATCGTCGAATTCATCGAAATCATCGTCAAAATCCTCCATAGCGTACTGTTAAGTTAATGGTGCAATATTAAATTGGATTGTATTGCTAAGTACGATAAAATCAGGATTTATACAAATACCTGATGTGGGATATTTTTTTCTTTGCTGATGATTAATTCGCTATCATGCTTATTCAACCATTCATGCTCAAGCATTGAGACCCAAGTCTCTAGGTAAAGAATAACATCTTCTTTGACATTTTTCTTTAAATGGTGCCTTCTAGCTAAGGGTATATTTGCCAATATTTTCTGATCTGAAAGTCTCTCAAGATGTTTTAATTCATCAATAGTCAATCCCGATTCTATCATTTTTGAAATCATCAAATCCATGGGATATCCACTTGTAGGACAATAATCAATAAGTTGGTCATTCCAATCACCTGATTTTTCCAAGGCATATTGATGGATTTCTCCTTTGGTCAACTGTGTAAGCTCCTGCGCTAAATTACCACAGTTACAAGCTCCCATATGCCCCCATTGATAAGGGGCATTATGTTTGAGTTTATGGATTGTTCTTCTAAAAGCAGCTATCAGGTTTGCAGATACTCTTGCCATAATATCAATGTTTTATTTTAACATTTAACAGTTTGTATAGCGCTGGTGTTTTGAAAGAAATATTAAAAGTTAAAAAAAAAGACCATCAGTTGAAGATGGTCTTGATATACTTTTTTACCAAAGGTTTCGATAAATACTGCTTGACAAGACTATAATTACTGGCTTTGTCTATGTCCCTTTCATCTACTGAACTGCTGAGGATATAGACTTCAGGATTGCCTTGAGTAGGATGGTATTCCTCAAGAAAGTCCCAGCCTGTCATTTCCGGCATATTGAGGTCCAAAAACAAGTAGTTTGGGTCTATTCTAGGAATTTCCTTTAAAGCATTGATGGCGTTGTCGTATTTAAAAATCTCATAAGGCACCTTTATGTTTTTTGAAATCAATTTTTCAGTAACAAAGGTACTTATCGGATCATCATCTATTAAAACTATCCTTACCATTATACAGCTTGGTGATTAATTATTTTGGCTTAAATCTTAACAAAGATAAGAACAAATTCATTAATTGCAACATTTCAAACCATAAATTTTGTATTTTACACTTACTTTTTTGGAGAAAAGCGTTCTTTGCCAATCAGTAAATGGAAAAACATTACAAAATCAGAGGCCAAACTGTAAAATGGGTATTTAAATGTTGCCGGCTTATTTTTTTCATAAAAGAAATGGCCTACCCAAGCAAAGCCATACCCCACGACAGGTATCAATAAGAGTAGCCAAAAATTACCATAGAATATTGCTGTGCCAAGTATTAAGAACAAAAGACCTGTTCCAATGAAATGTAATTTTCTACATGTTGGATCCTGATGTTCTGATAGGTAGTAAGGATAGAATTCTTTTAAACTTTTATATTTTGTTTCCATAGGTGTTTAACGTTTAAAGCTCTGAATATGTGTTATATAGGTTTCTGCTACTTTTTCTACTGACTTTCTGACTTTTCTTTTTTTATCTTTTGGGTTGTGGATTTCCGAAACAGCAGTGATTTGCATAAGCATCTTATCGTTTTTGGTATCTATAAAATCCACTATAAGTTGCATAAGTTCATAATTTTTGGTGGAATACATGCCCCGGTTATTATTAAACCTTGGGTCAAAAAAGAAAGGATCCCATACCCTCCATCCCCACATCGGATACATATTGTTCATTACTTCCCTTTCTCTTAAGTCCTCATTGGATGAATACCGGATAATAAGATCAGGGTTATCTCTTTCATAAACCAAACCTTGATCTATGAAAAGCTGGTAAAGTCCATCTGATACCAATGCGTCAATTAAATCATCATTGAAGCCCTTAAAACCCACCTCCCGGTTTAATATAACAAAACTACCATATTCCTTGTAGGGCTTGATTTCTATTTTTTCTTTGAAGATCTCAATGGAACTACAGGATGAAAATAGAATGAATAAACCGAAGCTAAGCAATATTTTTCTTATAAATGGATGCATTGGGTAATGGATTAATATTTCAAAATTATTAACGTAATACTAATGAAAAAATGTTTTTGATAACTTCAGATTATCTACTTTAAAGTTTTACATTTTGATGTTATTTCAGAATTATCATATAATTTAGCGTGATTTTACATTTAAAATAATATTTATATGAAAAAAATGTTTATTCTTTATTTGTTTTGTGTGCCTTTTTTAACTTTAGCTCAAGAAGCAGAAGTGGGTTTGATCGATACCCTGCAATCTTCAAAAAAAGACACTACTTATTGGAATTCCGGATTATCCATAGGTTTAAATTTTAATCAAGCTTCTTTTTCGGGAAACTGGAAGGCTGGAGGCGTCAACTCCATTGCTCTTGGTTCCATAATTAACGGAAAGGCAAATTATGCCAAAGGCAAATGGTCTTGGGACAATCAGTTGGAATTGATTTATGGTTTGGTCAAAAATGAAGGACAGGATTTCCGAAAATCAAATGACAGGATCTTTTTTGACTCCAAGTTAGGTAGGCAAATCTCCAGTAAATGGGGCTATTTTGCATCATTGAACTTCATTACCCAATTTGCACAGGGCTTTGATTTTTCTCAGGACGAACCTGTTTTGATATCAAATTTTTTCGCACCTGCCTTCATCACTACAGGATTTGGTATGGAATATAAGCCAAATGATGAATTTGCTTTGAGGTTTGCACCATTCTCACCTAGATTTACTTTTGTTACAGATCGGAGTATCATCAATAATGTACCGGAAAATTATGGAGTTCCGGCTGGTCAGACCCTTCGTCAGGAATGGTTGGCCTTTCAAATATTCATGACCTACAACAAAACCTTTAATGATAATTTCACCATCAACTCCAGGTATCAAATGTTTTCCAATTTGGAAACACTGGCTTTCAGAACCATTGACCACCGACTTGATGTCACCTTGATTGCCAAAATCACCAAATTTGTAGATGTAACCTTTACCAGTATCAATGTGTATGATATAGATATGACCTCAGGTATTCAATTTAGCCAAGGCTTAGCTTTAGGTATTTTGTATAAAGTAGGTAATTAAAAGAAGGTGATTTTCTAGGTTTTTTTTAAATAATTTTGAAATTTACATTTATGTATTATTTTTGTTTCAATTGTGGTAGTTAAATAATAGTTGGTTTAGTTTTCATATAAAGGGCAGGGGACTTTCTCCTGCTTTTTTATTTAATGCATTTCTTTTGGTCTTATCCTTTTTTATGCAAAAAAAAGCAGCCAAAAGGGCTGCTTTCCATGAAACTGGGCGAAATACAATTTATTTCTTCGGTTTCCTAATACTGATAACCGGTAACTCTGTCATAGCAATCAGATTTTCGGTAATACTTGGAGAGAAATATTGCATCAGGTCAGATTTACCGGAAGTGATTACTGCAATACCGTCAGCATCTATTTTTTCTGCAAACTGTATGATGCCCCGTTCTTCTTTAAAAGCATTGATAATCTCAATATCGTAGGTATAATTTCCAAATTCTTCCAAGTAGGAATTGCCTATGTTGATAATGTCATTTGTTTCCATGAAATAAGTCGGGGTATTGACAAACAATACCTTAAGCTTTGCCCCTAAGGTTTCAGCAATTGCCTCTGCAGCTTTAAAGGATTCACCTGTTTCCTCCCTAAAATTGGTTGCAAATACCAATGTGTCTAATTTATGTTTGGGGTTGTTTTCCTTTACAACAAATACTGGAACAGAAGACCTTCTAAGCATACCGTACGTATTGCTTCCTAAAATATGCTCTCTGAATCCATATGTACCGTGGGAACCCATCACGACCAGGTCAATGTGTTCGGATTCTACATACTTATGGATTTTTTCATTCCCATCATTAAATACGAGGATCTTTCTGGCAGTCAATCCCTTTTCCTCAGCCTGATGGATCAAATCTTTTAATTTTTCCTTAGCGCTTGCAATGGAGGCCTTTGTTTCTGGAAATAAGTTTTCCTGGTCCTTAGTAAGTTTTGTCCAATCGACCGGTGTGATAACAATGTGCAGAAAAATGATTTCTGCTTGCATCTTTTCAGCCAATTGTAATCCGTAGTTTTCCGCCGCATTGGCACAAGTGGAAAAATCTGTGGGGATCAGTATCTTTTTCATGACTACTTGGGTTTGGTTTTATGATTTGCATAAAGTTAGGTTTGTTTGAAAAACTATTTGCTATCCCTAATCATTGAAAAATATGATAAAAATCATATTAAACCCAAAAACAAAAAGCCCTTTGCTATGCAAAAGGCTTATGTGCACCCGGAAGGATTCGAACCCTCAACCCTCGGAGCCGAAATCCGATATTCTATCCAGTTGAACTACAGGTGCTGTTGAGGCGATTCTAACTGAACCGCCAAATATCATTAGGCAATCGCTGCCCTTACTTTTTGTGCCGCTTCTTTCAGGGTGATGGCTGAAGATACTTTTAGTCCAGACTCGTCAATTATTCTGGCTCCTTCCTCTGCATTGGTTCCCTGAAGTCTTACGATAATCGGTACTGGAATGTCTCCAATAGACTTGTAAGCTTCCACTACGCCGTTGGCAATTCGATCACATCTTACAATCCCACCAAAAACATTGATCAAGATGGCTTTAACATTGGGATCCTGTAGAATAATCCTAAAACCGGCCTCTACAGTAGTGGCATTGGCACCACCTCCTACATCAAGGAAGTTAGCAGGCTCACCGCCAGAAAGCTTAATCATGTCCATAGTAGCCATTGCCAAACCAGCTCCATTTACCATACATCCCACATTTCCGTCAAGTTTTACGTAGTTCAACCCTGATTTACCCGCCTCAACTTCCAAAGGATCTTCCTCAGCCAAATCTCGTAATTCAGCCAAGTTTTTATGTCTGAATAGGGAATTGTCATCCAGGTTCACCTTGGCATCTACTGCAAGGATTTTATCATCAGAAGTTTTTAAAACTGGGTTGATTTCAAATTGAGAAGCATCGGACCCAATGTAAGCACTATAAAGAGAAGTAATGAATTTAACCATCTCTTTGAAGGCATTGCCTTCTAATCCCAATTTGAAGGCTACTTTTCGGGCTTGGAAGCCTTGAAGTCCTACCTTAGGATCCACCCATTCCTTAATGATTTTTTCGGGGTGCTTTTCCGCAACTTCTTCTATGTCCATTCCACCCTCAGTAGAGGCCATGATAACATTGCAGCCTTTTGCCCTGTCCAACAAAATGGAGAGATAATATTCTTTGGGTTCTGATGCACCAGGATAGTACACGTCTTCAGCTACCAAAATTTTGTTCACTTTTTTACCTTCGGCACCTGTCTGAATGGTCACTAAAGTTCCTCCAAGGATATTTTTTGCCTTTTCAGAAACATCTTCAAGCTTTTTTGCCAAAACAACACCATTGGAATCGGTTTCTTTGACTTTCCCTTTTCCTCTACCTCCCGCATGGATCTGTGCTTTGATCACATACCAAGAAGTTCCTGTTTCTGCATTCAGTTTTTTGGCTGCTTCCAGTGCTCCTTCCGGGGTATCAGCAACGATACCTTCCTGAATTCTAACACCATAGCCTTTCAAAAGTTCTTTCGCTTGATATTCGTGTATGTTCATCCTTGTGAAATTTTTGCCCGAAGTTAAGCGCTACTGTTTGATTTTTCAAGTCAAGCATTCCTCTTTTTAGGAAATAAGTAGCATTTTTGAACCTTATTACTTAGACGGCAATTATCTTACCATATAATTTGACTGGCAAATGCTGAAGGCAAAAGGAATTCAAAAATACTATGGAGACCTACATGTACTTAAAGGTGTAGATGTGGAAATATTTGACACTGAAGTGGTTTCTATTGTGGGTGCTTCGGGTGCTGGGAAAAGTACCTTGCTGCATATTTTGGGAACTTTAGACCAAGCAGACCAAGGTGATGTTTGGATAGGAGATACCCTTGTCACTAAATTAAAAGGAGATAAAATGGCTGATTTTAGGAATAGTCAGATCGGATTTATTTTTCAATTTCATAACCTTCTCCCTGAATTTACAGCCGAAGAAAACATCCTTATTCCAGGCTTAATAGCCCAAAGACCTGAACAAGAACTTAGAAAAAGAGCTTCTGAACTGGCGAAGCTTTTAGGTTTCTCAGGAAGGTTATCCCATAAACCTTCTGAACTTTCCGGAGGGGAACAGCAAAGGGTAGCTGTTGCTAGGGCCTTGATCAATGATCCCAAAATTGTATTTGCAGATGAGCCCAGTGGCAACCTGGACTCTCAAAATGCTGAAGCGCTACACAAGCTTTTCTTTACTTTAAGGGATAATTTTGGGCAGACCTTTGTGATCGTCACCCATAATCAAGGGTTGGCTAAAATGGCGGACAGAACCCTGACCATGCAGGACGGAAAAATCTTATCTCTGGAAAAAAATATTAAACTTTAATTTGTATTTAAAAGATAACATATAGAGTTCCAATCTTTGGATTTCCTTTTAGGTTGGATTTTCTATTTACCATTAACTTCTCCGGTAAAAGACAATATTTTGGGAAATAAAAGTATACAACACATGATCACGGCAGGGTTACTCTTTTCCCTGATGAATGTTTCCGTGAAACTGGTTGCACATATCCCCGCCATTGAAATCATTCTCTTTCGTTCAGTCTTCAGTTTGGTTTTTACTTATTTTTTGTTGAAAAGGGCAAAGGTGCCAGTTTTAGGTAGCAATAGGCTCCTCCTGGTATTAAGAGGTATAGTAGGCTCCATCGGCCTTATTGCATTTTTTTACAATCTCCAGTCTATCCCCTTGGCTTCGGCGGTGACCATCAATTACCTAGCGCCTGTATTTACAACCATTCTAGGTATTTTTATTGTTAAAGAGCGGGTCAGGCCCATACAGTTTTTATACTTCGGCATATCTTTCGTGGGAGTAGTTATCATAGAGGGTTTTGATCCAAGAATCTCTTTTTTTGATCTCGGGGTGGGGTTAATAGCGGCATTGGCCATGGGTTTTGCTTATAATCTGATTCGGAAAATCAGCAATAGAGAACATCCTTTGGTAATCATGTTCTATTTTCCATTGATAACGGTGCCAATTGCGAGTATTTGGTCCAGTTTTGTATGGGTGATGCCAATTGGATGGGACTGGCTTATCCTTCTGGCTGTTGGATTACTTACTCAGTTTGCCCAATATTTTATGACCATGGCTTATCAGAATGCACAGCTTTCTAAAGTAGCCAGCCTGAGTTACCTGGGTATTGTATATGCTTTAGGCTTTGGATATTTTATTTTTGATGAAACCTTTACTTTGTTGGCATTTTCCGGCATGTTCCTGGTGTTGGCAGGTGTGTTGTTAAATGTCACCTCCAAAAAGTAAAAAATCCGCTCCTGCTTTTCTTTTCAAAAAAATGAAAAATAATTAATCAGTCATTAGAAAAGAAATCAAGGCTGCAGGAGCGGGGTGGTTTTATCTATTAGGGTTGCCTGTGTTTTGGGGTTTTCCTTTTTGCTGAATTCGGATCATCAATTGACCTCTTGAAAGGTCATGGATTTTGGCTTTGACGATATTGTAAATTTCCACATTGTAATCCGGATTAATCAGAATCACGCCATCAACCAATTCTGCCT